>ONIP01000015.1 GCA_900317955.1 uncultured Bacteroidales bacterium | reverse complement strand
AATTAACTTTGCAAATAATAACAAATTCTGGCGAAGCGGCTAAAGTAGGCTCTCCGCTTAAACCAGAAACTTAAAATAATCAATTATTAGAGCCTACCTTATTATTATCAGGATTTGTAATCCGTCAAAATTTCATCATTCATGCATTTATGACGACAACGTCCAGCAGGGACGGGTAGTCACTCATCATTACCCAAGCACATATTCGCAGGTGCTCGTTTTCTATGCAATATTGTAGTGTATCTATGACAATGGTAGGGAAAAGACATCAACCCAATCATCAACCGTCAAAGTAATAAAAAATATATATATTTTAAGCTTAATTAGAGAAGGTTTATTGTATTCCGGATTGCAAATCCTTATAATATTTTGCGTCAGATTACAAATCTGACGCAACTGAGAACATCTGCCACGTTGATGTTATCCTGAACTAACGTATTGTTAATTGTTTTACCTACACTCGATATATAAGACAAAGTCCCTCAGACGTTTTACCTTTTCAGGAAGAGAGAGCGAAGAAATGGTATTGTTACTGGGAAGGGCAATGTTTAGTCCAGTACTTTCTATAAGTAATTTCAAATATGAGATTTTTATGGCGTAACCAGCATTCTCAGCTCCAGCATGATGTGCACAAACGATACCAATTACATCTCCTTTGCTATCAAACATCGGGCCTCCACTATTACCAGGTTGAATGGGTGCTGACATCTGATAGTTTGCTATGTCACCTTGGAATCCAGTTCTAGAACTTATTATTCCATTAGTCAGTTTTATTTCGTTTCCCATCGTTTGTGTCAATGGATACCCTAATACAAATATGTCTTCACCAACATCTGCCATTTTGTTACTAACGCAGTATGGAATGTTTCCAAAACCAGGAAATTGGTTATCGGTTATTTTTAATATCGCTATATCATTCACCTTGTCAGATGCCACAACTTCAGCTGAATGGCCACTATTAAAAATGTCATACATACCTTTAACATTAATGAGTTTGGCATCTTGAATAACATGATAATTTGTAACAATATGTTTTTTGTCAATTGCAAAACACGTACCTGTCCACATACTCTTTTTATCCTCTTTTGGTTGGACATTTTGAGGAGAGTATACTCTGTAAAATGTATTATCGTGGTCAGACCATTTTATTGTTAGTGTATGTTCGTTGAGTAATGAAATCGTCATTATGGGTTTAATATCATAAGTTATACCATATGAAGTAAAGTTCAAATTAGAATAACTATAATATGTTGTTTCATAGATGTTTGGGCTTGTTCCTTTCTTAAGAAAAAAACGAATATCACCAATCTTTGAAACATTAGATTTGCTTGTATATAAGAGAACTGCTCTATAATATTCTGAGTTCCTTGTAAATCCATCAAAATCTTTTTCAATAGAATATTTATCTTCCCCACTACTCCATATCCCTTCAACAGGATCCAATTCTTTTGCATTATCTAAATAAAATCGAGCTTGTTGTTCTGAATAAATTGGGACATGATATATTTCGTTTCCAGATCTGTATGTCGATCGGGTAATCTGAGCAGTAGAGATTATTGGTATAAATAAAAGAAGAATAAAAAGTTTATATTTGTTCATTTTATTTTTTATTAGTTGAGATAGAATATTTTTTATATAAGTATGAGCCATTGAATTAGTTATTTAATCTTCATTACTTGCAAGTAAAATATCAATAATTGCCTGTAGATGGGCTTTTCGTATCCTGTTGCCATTCTGAATAGGAAAAAATGACTCTATGGCGGATGTGACTTTTTGATTTTTTATATTTAGCAAATATAAATAAAGTTGATGAGTCCATTCTGATAATAGTTTCTCATCAGATTCACTTACTACATCCACGAATGTACTATAGCCCATATTCTGTGGGTATACTCGAGAAATAATTTCTTTTGCTGTCTGAATCAACTCGTTCTTTGACATAAAAACTATCTTTTGTGCTTCTCCAGTACCTAAAGAAGCCAACAACAAAAAGAAGCGTGGCACTGATATACCACTCCTTCAGTTGAGGGTCCTGAGAAAATACCTTGTTACGAGAAATAGCAAACAGTCCACGCTAAACGCGCGAAACCATTATACTCTCCCTTGCGTAACATTTGAAAGTTTCTCAGGTTTTCAACTGCAAGTTGAGGCATAACGCTTCGTGATTTCTCTTTAGAAATCGGATGCAAAAATACACATTTTTTTTTACATGACGAAAAATATTTTCTTCTTTGAGTAAAAGAAAGGAGGAACAGTCTTATTACGGCACATTATAATTATCCCGTAACGGCAGATGTTCTAATCGGTGTTCGTTGTGTCAGATTTGCAATTATATATGGTCGGGGAAAGACAACAAACCAATAGACAACTGTCTAAATGATAAAATAGATTACTTTGGTTAATGTGTTATACATGCTTTATTATCTTAATATAATAAGGATTGTTGTTTTCCGGATTGTAAATCCTTATATTATTTTGCGACAGATTACAAAACTGCCGCAACTGAGAAAACCACACCCTTTGTTGCGGCACATACAAAAAGCTTGCCTCGGAGGCAAGCCTTTTGTACGTGATTATTCCTATGCCCGTCTCATTATTCCACGCTCACCTCGGCGGGCGCAGCCTCGCTGAGGGCGGCATCAAACTGGTGGCTGGTGTCGCCTTTTTCAACTGTGAAAGTCAGGCTCTCCGTTTTGTCGTCTGTGGCTTCAAGTGCTGTAATATGGATGGTGTCGCCCAGAAGAATGTCTGCCTTGATAATCTCGTCGGCAAGGTCGTCTTCAATATAGTGCTGGATGGCACGTTTCAACGGGCGGGCTCCATACTGCTCGTCCCAGCCTTTACGAAGAATGAAATCTTTGGCTTTGTCGTCAATATCTATGCCGTATCCCATCGCACGGACACGTTTAAACAGTCCCTTTAATTCGATTTCAATAATCTTATGTATATCACTCCGTTGCAGACTATTGAAAAACACTATGTCGTCAACACGGTTAAGGAACTCGGGGGCAAATTTCTTCTTCATTTCCTTGTCAATCACCGACCGTTCCAACGATGCACGTTCGGCTTCGCGGGCGGCCGTATTGAATCCCACTCCGGTGCCGAAGTCTTTCAACTGGCGCGAACCGATGTTGGAGGTCATGATGATAATTGTATTTTTGAAGTCTACCTTACGGCCAAGGCCATCTGTCAACTGACCGTCGTCAAGCACCTGTAGCAAGACATTGAAGACATCGGGGTGTGCTTTCTCAATCTCGTCAAGCAGGACGATAGAGTAGGGCTTGCGCCGCACTTTTTCCGTAAGCTGTCCGCCTTCTTCATATCCCACATATCCCGGAGGCGCTCCAATCAGTCGCGACACGGCGAATTTTTCCATATACTCGCTCATATCTATGCGTATCATGTTCGCTTCACTTTCAAATAGATATTTGGCCAGTACCTTGGTCAGATAAGTCTTTCCGACACCTGTAGGACCCACAAAGATAAACGAACCGATGGGACGGTTGGGGTCTTTCAGTCCTGCGCGGTTACGGCGTATGGCCTTGCAGATCTGTCGTACTGCCTCGTCCTGTCCAACAACAGTCCCTTGCAATTCGCTTTCCATGTGGAGCAACCGGGTGCTCTCGCTCGAGGCTATCCGCTGCACTGGCACACCAGTCATCATCGCCACCACCTCGGCCACATCCTGGTCGGTCACCTGGACGCGTTTGTCCCTGTCGTTGGTCTCCCATTGCCGTTTTCTGTCGGCCAGTTTTTCGCGCAGCTGTCTTTCTTGGTCACGATATTCGGCGGCCTCGTTATAGCTCTTCTGTGCAAGGACCTCTTTTTTCAGACCCTCCACACGGGTAATCTCGTTCTCAAGGGCAATAATGTCCTCAGGCACCTCCACATGGGCAATCCTCACACGGGCACCCGCCTCGTCCAATGCGTCAATAGCCTTGTCAGGCAGCAGGCGGTCGCTCACATATCGCTCCGTCAAAGCTATGCAGGCACTCAAAGCCTCATCGGTATACTGCACCAGATGGTGGTCTTCATATTTTTGTTTTATATTCTTTAGTATAACGAGTGTCTCCTGCGGAGTGGTGGCTTCGACCAATATCTTTTGGAATCTGCGTTCCAAGGCTCCGTCTTTTTCGATATATTGCCGGTACTCGTCAAGGGTGGTGGTGCCAATGCACTGTATTTCACCTCTTGCCAATGCGGGCTTGAACATATTCGAGGCATCGAGCGAACCGCTCGCGCTGCCGGCGCCTACAATGGTATGTATCTCGTCGATAAAGATAATGATGTCAGGATTCTTCTCCAACTCGTTAAGAACGGCTTTCATACGCTCCTCGAACTGGCCACGGTACTTTGTTCCAGCCACCAACGAGGCAAGGTCGAGCGAGATGATTCGTTTGTCATACAACGTACGGGGCACTCTGCCTTCCACAATGCGCAGTGCCAACCCTTCGGCTATGGCACTCTTGCCAACGCCGGGTTCGCCTATCAAAATGGGGTTGTTTTTCTTTCTTCGGGACAGAATCTGTGCTATGCGTTCCAACTCTTTGTCGCGTCCTACAATAGGGTCAAGTTTCCCTTCACGGGCCATCCGTGTCAAGTCGCGGCCAAAGTTCTCCAACGCGGGGGTTTTGTTTTCCGACTTGGGCGTGTTGCCCGCATTGGAGCCCCTTGCATATCCTCGCAACTGTTCTTCGTCGGGGTTGAGGAATGGGTCGTCGTTGTCGTCCTCGCTCGTTTGTGAACGAAAATCGGGTAGGGGAGGCACCTGGCTCCCATCAGACTCTGCCATAGGCAAGTCGCCCTCATTTTTCAGGTAGTTAGTGCAACTGGCATAATCCACTCCATACTGCTGCAGCACCTGCGCCGCTGTATTCTCATTTTCTTTCAATATGGCCAGCAGCAAATGAATCGTGTGGATAGCCTTCGACTTCATCCTTGTACTTTCAAGGAAGCTGAGCCTGAGTATCTTCTCTGTCTGACGCAGCATCGGTATCTCGCTGTCCATCGAATAGCGTATATCACTGTCAAGATGTCCCACCATATTCTCTATACGACTCTTTACTTCTGACAAATCCATACCGCTTTCCTTCATCATTTTCACTGCCGAACATTCGCGTACACGGAGTATTCCAAGCAGCAGATGTTCTGCCCCTATTGCTCCGTTTTTCAATCTGATAGCCTCGTCACGGCTATACGATATCGCTTGCTTAGTGCCTTCTGTTAATGTAGGTTCCATAATATAAATTTACAAGTGCAAAATTACTACAAAAACAGGATATAGCAAGTTCCGTGCCACAATTATTTTCAACACCCTATTGTTTGTTATTGTATCATATTGACTTTTTCAACAAAGTTTAGATTCAACATATATTTTAAGGAACTTCTATTAATCACCCCAACGGGGTGTGATATGAATAACACCGTACGCAGTGCGGTGATTATCAGTGGTAACAATATGCGTCCCGACGGGACGCGACACAAAAAACAAATTAATCGAACACTTCTTTATTGTAACATCTAAAAAGGATTAAAGACCTCACTTCCTCATCCTTGTTACCTCATCCGGTAAAAAAAACACACCCTCCGCATTCTGTAACAACAACTGTGCGTCCGAGGCAAGAATATAGGCGTGAAAAAGGCGGAAAATGAAACTAAACAGGGGCATTTTTAGAACTGACAAAAAATAGTGAAGAAAAAGTGGAAAAATGCCAAGAGAAAAAAGGATGCTAATTGAAAAAAAAATCGTATCTTTGTATTTTAATTGCAAAAAAACATTGCTATTTTACATCTGAGACACAACAAAATATATAAAAGATGATTTCTGAAAACGAAAAAATCACGCGCGTAGACATCGAAACTACCATGAAAACTGCCTATATTGACTATGCAATGTCAGTTATCGTGTCGCGTGCATTGCCCGATGTCAGGGACGGTCTCAAGCCCGTTCAACGCCGCATCCTTTTTGCCATGAACGACATGGGCATGTTCTACAATACCGCCTACCGCAAGTCTGCCACCGTGGTCGGTGAAGTGCTTGGTCAGTACCACCCCCACGGCGACTCTTCCGTATACTTCGCCATGGTACGCATGGCTCAGCCCTGGAATATGCGCTACCCCATGGTCGACGGTCAAGGTAACTTCGGCTCCATCGACGGCGACAGCCCTGCCGCCATGCGTTACACTGAGTGCCGCATGGAGCAAATAGCCAACGAGATGATGGCCGACATCAAGAAGGACACAGTCGACATGATGCCCACCTACACCAACGAGCGTGAAGAGCCTACCGTTCTCCCCGCCCGCATCCCCAACTTGCTTGTCAACGGCTCTAACGGCATTGCAGTGGGTATGGCAACCAACATGCCCACCCACAATCTCCGCGAAGTTCTCGACGGCTGTATAGCCTATATCGACAATAACGACATCACTGTCGAAGAGCTCATGCAATATGTAAAGGCTCCCGACTTCCCCGGCGGCGGCACCATCTACGGCTACAACGGCGTCCGCGATGCCTACACCACCGGCCGCGGCAGCGTGGTGCTCCGTGCCGACACCTCTATCGATGTCGACAACAAAGGACGCAACATCATCGTAGCACACACCATTCCTTACGGTGTCAACAAAAGCGAGATGATCAAACGCCAAGCCCAACTGGTTAAAGACGGTAAGATTGTCGGCATTACCGACATCCGCGATGAATCCGACAAAGAAGGCACCCGCGTCGTCTACATGCTTCGCCACGATGTTGTCCCCAATGTCATTCTCAACAAACTCTTCCAACTCAGCGAACTCCAAAGTTCCTTCGCCGTCAACAACATCGCCTTGGTTCATGGCCGCCCCATGCTTCTTAACCTCAAAGACCTTATCCAGAACTTTGTCCAACACCGCGAAGAGGTGGTAACCCGTCGCACCAAGTTCGACATGGCCGAGGCCGAGCGTCGTGCCCACCTGCTTGAAGGTTTCCTGCGCGCCATCGATATCATCGACGAAATCATCCAACTCATCAAACGCTCCAAGTCCGTTGATGAAGCCCGCCAGGGTCTTATGGACACTTGGCAATTCAGCGAGCTCCAAGCCCAAGCCATCGTCGAGATGCGTCTCCGCCAGCTCACCGGCATGGAACGCCAGAAACTCCAAGACGAATACGACGAAAAACTCCGTTTCATTGCTCGCTGCAAAGAAATCCTCGGCGACAGAAACGTCCTTATGAGCGTCATTAAAGGCGAACTTAAGGAAATACGTGAAAAATACGGCGACGACCGCCGCACTGCCATCCGTTACGAAGCCCACAACTTCCGCATCGAAGACACTATCCCCGACGACCAGGTGGTCATCACCATCTCGCACATGGGATACATCAAGCGCACCCTCCTCAGCGAATATCGTGCACAGACCCGCGGCGGTGTTGGTTCCAAAGGCAGCGCAGTCCGCAGCGAAGACTTCGTCGAACACATCTTCATGTGCACCAACCACAACTACCTCCTTTTCTTTACCGAGAAAGGCCGTTGCTACTGGATGCGCGCTTTCGAAGTCCCCGAAGGTGAGAAGAACGCCAAAGGCCGCCCCATCCTCAATATGATTAATATTGAACCCGACGACAAAGTCAAGGCATTCGTCAATGTCAACAACCTCAGTGAAGAGGAATACTTGAAATCCCACTTCATCGTCATGTGCACCAAGAACGGCGTTGTGAAGAAAACCCCGCTCGAGGCATACTCACGTCCGCGTGCCAATGGCATTATTGCTGTAGGCATTCGCGAAGGCGACGAACTTGTCACCGCTTGCCTTACCGACGGCAACAGCGAACTCCTCATCGCCTCCAAGAACGGCAAGGTGGTTCGTTGCACAGAAAAAGAGTTCCGCGAAATGGGTCGCGGTGCCTCCGGTGTCAAGGGCATAACGCTCTCCGGCGACGACGATGCTGTCATCAGCATGATCTGCACCAACAACGAGAACGAGGACATCCTCGTGGTCAGTGAAAACGGCTACGGTAAAAAATCCCAACTCAAATACGACCCCGACAAGAACCAAGGCTACCGTCCCACCCACCGTGGCGGCAAGGGAGTCACCACCATGAAAGTAACCGACAAAACCGGTGGCATTGTTGCCCTTACCAATGTCAACGACGAAGAAGACCTCATGATCATCAACCGTTCGGGCATCACCATCCGCATGAAAGTGAGCGACCTCCGCATCCTTGGCCGCAACACCCAGGGCGTGAAACTCATCAACCTCAGGGGTAAGGACTTCATCGCCTCCATTACCAAGGTGCCCACCGAAAATGAAGAGGAAAATCCCGATATTCAGGAAGGTGAAACAACAGAAAACCAAGACGATAACACCACTCCCGAAACTCCCGACAACGAGTAGGGGAGAGGTACTCTGCAATAAATCAAAATCAAATAATACATAATAGCAAAACAAAACCCAAAAACTAATATCATGAAGAAAATCGCATTAATGTTGGCTTTCATAGCCATCGGTTATGCCGCCGGAGCACAGTCCCTTAACGTCACCAGTGCCCGCGAAGCCCAGAACAGAGGCTACTTGGACAAAGCCAAAAAACTTATCGACCCCGCCTGCGAACACGAGCAGACACGTAACGATGCCAAAACATGGTACTATGCCGGCATCATCTACAGCCAGATCGGCGGCGAAGCCGAAAAGCCCAAATCGAAATACAAAGACCTCGATCCCAACTGGCTGGAGAAATGCAAAAACGCTGCTTTGCGCTGCAAGGAACTCGACACCGAACACGAATATGCTGAAGGCAACAACACCATCCTCAGCTTCGTAGGCAACGAGTACTTCAAAAAAGCAATCGACGCTTTCAACAAACAGGACTGGAACCAAGCCATGGCTCTCTCTGAAGAATCCGTCAAAGCCTTCAACGAATGTGGTAAGAAAGAGTACGCTTCCGAGTCGTACACCCTCGCCGGCAAGGCTGCCATGAACGCACACGACACCACGGCTATTCTCAAATACTTCAAACCTCTGGTGCGCACCCGTTCCAAAGAACAACTCGTCTACAAGACTCTCTTCAGCATCTACAAAGCTCAGGGCGACACCAACGAAGCCATCAAGGTTGCTCAGAACTACACCAAAGCCTCCAAAAACGACTATAACGCCAACATGCTCCTTGCCGAGGCTTACCTCCTGAAAGGCGACATGGAAAACGGCAACGCTGAAATCGAAAAGGCTATCGCCAATTCAGCCAACAACCCCGAAGTGCATCCCAGCCTGCTCGCTGCTGCCGGTGCTGTATATGAAAGCGTAGAGGACTTCGCAAATGCAGAAAAACGCTACAAAGAATCACTCAGTGTTCTGCCCAACCAGTTCCTCGCCAACTTCGGCCTTGGCAAAATGCTCTACAACCGCGCTGTTGACAAAATCAAACAAGCCGACCTTATTCCTCCCGAGGATTATGAAAACGGTGAGTATGAAAAACTCGACAATGAATCGAAAGACCTCATGCGCCAGTCTATTCCTTACTTCATCAACGCCATCCAGTTCATCGACAATCTTGACGCCGAAGGCCAGGGTGCAAATCGCAGCAATCTCTATCACTGCCTCACAGCTCTCAACATCGTCTACGCTCGCCTCGAGATGTACGAAGAACTCAAACCCATCAAAGCCCGCATCGAAGAACTTAAAAAATATGCTGGTTGATAAATCATAGCAATTCTAAAATAACACAAAGGTCGCAGATGTCTGCGACCTTTGTTTATTATTCATAATACACAAACTTTAGTTTCAAACCATCAGCATTTTTCCTACGCTTGTTCTATTATTGTTTTCCAAATTTAAAGTTCAATTCAGTTGTAGAATAAATGTAATTTCACCGTCTTACTATCGAAGTAATTAAATTCCAATGCTTTTTGAAGTGAATACTTGGTTTTTTAATAGTGCGAAATTTATGAGTATCCATGTTATGTTAAGTAGTGAGTAAAGTAATACCTCCTACTATAAATGGTCGAAGTTTGAGACATTATTCTAAACCTGACAATTGTTTTATCATTTGAAGATATGCATTGTAGTGACCAAGGCCACATTCTTCGCAAATGTCGTAGGGATCATGGTAGCCACCGTATGGCTGCCCCATAGTAAGTAAAAATATTGATGGACAATAGTTAGAAAACCAATAATGGTCGCTATTCGGACGGTTTTCACGCGGACGGATTTCTGGTGCAGCATGCGTCTGGTCATTAAGCGATTTCAACTTTTCAAAGAATGGCTTTGTATTGTCGCTCTTGGCATTAAAGAACATAATTCCTTCGTCGCCACCACAAAACATATCTATATTGCAAAGCAGTTTAACCTTAGAATAGTCGATAAGCGGATTTTCAGCAGCATAGCGTGAACCTTTAAGACCAGATTCTTCTCCACTGAAAAGCATGAAAACCATAGTATAATAAGGCTTCTGAGAGGCAGCCATACGGGCAAGGTCCATCACAGCAGCAACACCGCTGGCATTGTCGTGTGCCCCAGGAAATATCACTCCGTCTCCCATCGTGCCACAATGGTCGTAGTGTGCGGTAAAAACAATCATTGAATCAATTACCCCACGAACATATCCAACCACATTCTGAGTTTTATATTGAGGCTGAAAATGAATGGGAACATTGGCATGTACTTTTCTCACACGCTTGGTTATTAATGTGTCGATTACTTCAATGCACACAGGATTAGTTCGTTGGGGACCAGTTATTGGACTATAAGTGTCGAGTTGCTTCACCCCTATCACCCAAGTGCCGTCCTTCAACTGCTTGGACCAAGTAGCCTCATTCAATCGCTTGGAAAATGACTGACTGGTTGTTGGAACAAACCGAAACTGAGTATATGGCTGCAATTCAATCCCGTTAATTGTGAGTTCTACTGGACCTTCAAGACTGTAACAGTCATACGTATAATGCTGCATGTAGTTGACTTGCAAAGGCAATAGACCAAGACGTTGCATTTCGGATGCAAGGAATGCAGCAGCAATCGAGTCACCGTGGTAGCTCGCTCCCCGCCCATACATTGCACTTGAAGCAAGTTCCTTTATAATATGACGGGCGTATGCAGAGTCCTGTGCTTGAATCTGAAAACAGAGAAGCACAACCAATGAGAATAATACAAGGTGTTTTTTCATAGTGGCAAAGGGTTAAAAACCGGGGAAATGTATAAAAATGGTGGGCAGCAGCAGGAAGAAACCAATGACGATGAGAGCCAAGATAAACTTCCATACCCATTTGACCCATGTGGCATAAGGAATTTTGGCAACGCCAAGCACCGCAATCAGAACACCGCTCGTGGGTGTAAGCATATTGGTGAAACCGTCACCAAACTGGAATGCAAGCACCGCCGTCTGTCGGCTGACTCCTATTAAATCAGAGAATTGCGCCATGATAGGCATAGTTAGCGCAGCCTTGGCAGAGCCGGAGGGCATTATAAGATTGAGCAATGTCTGGAAGACATACATCACCCCTACTGAGGCAACATCGCCGCTTTCTGCCAATGAACGGGTGAGTGCATAAAGAAGGGTATCGATAATCTTGCCGTCGCGGAGAATGAAGATGATTCCGCTGGCGAGACCGACAACCAACGCTGCCGAGAGAATGTCTTTACACCCAGCAAGGAACAACTTCGCAATGGAGTCGGCGGATTGTTTGTCGGCAATACCACTACATATTCCCATGGCAAGGAACAAGGCTGAGATTTCTTTGACATACCATCCATAGCCTAAAACTCCAACAATGAGGAAACAGATGGTGAACAGCAGTATGTCGAGGATGAAGAAGTGTACAGATTTTCTAAGAGTGACAATCCCCGTAACAAGGAAGAGTGCTGCAAGAATGGGCATCAGAGGAAGAGCCGCCTCTCCCCCACCCACTGAAATAATGGTCGATGGCATAGTGAAGGCACAGAATGCCATAACGATAGACAGTAGAACGAAGAGAATCCAGGCGACTCTCGGCGTGGAATAGACTACAGGACTTTGTTGCTGTTCTTCTGAACGTTGCCTCCAATAGTTGTCTAACTTGAATGTAGGCGACTTCTCAGGATGGCTCTTTACCCGGTTGGCGTACCAAAGTACAAACGCAATACCAATAATTGTAAGAATAATCCAACACAGGAAGCGATATTCGAGTCCGGAGAAAATGGGAAGGTCCGCTATGCCTTGGGCGATGCCAATGGTGAAGGGGTTGAGCATGGCTCCGGCAAAGCCTACATGCGCTGCCACATAGCACATACAAACACCAACGATGGAATCATAACCCATTGAAATGGCAAGAGGTATGAAAATAATGACAAAGGCAATAGTTTCTTCGCTCATGCCGAAAACTGCGCCAAACAGGCTGAACATAATCATAATCAGGGTAATGATGATGTTCTCAACGCCCAGTTTTTTAAACAGTTTGAATCGATTGAGTTTCAGCACACGCCGTAGGAAAGCCATAACCCCAACCTCGATAGCACGGCTGTTGTTGAGGATATTGAACGCCCCGCCAACCATCAAAATGAAGATTATGATGTCGGCTTTGTCGACAAAACCGTCAAAAAGAGCCGAAAAAACTTGCCACGTTTGAGGGTTGCGCTCCACATAACGGAAGGAGTTGTTTTGAACAACCTCTTTGACTGATGTTGTGCCATCGGCATTCTGTATAGTCACAGATTCGCGCACAAACTCACCTGCCGGCACTATCCATGTGCACACAGCGGCAAGGAGTATCAACGCGAAAACGATTGTAAAGGTATGCGGAATCTTCTTCAATGTATCGGAGGGGATTGGTTGGTGTCAATTAAGGCATGGATGCCAGAAAACTGTTTCGAAAGCAGGGATCGGATGAGACATCTTCTCCAAACCAGTCGGGAGGAGTGAAACTGTTGGCAGACTCAGTATTAGGGAATTCTACCTCAACAAGTAGTAGACCCTCATGGCGGCCATGAAATACATCAAGTTCGGCAGTTAGGCCAGTATATGAAGCATTTCCGGTTTGTTTCGCAAGGTCTATACGATAGCGTGTTTTGGCGACATGGCCGCTGTCGCATTTAGCCAACAAGCGATTGTAGCTCTCTTCAGAAAGTTGAAATTCCTCTTCTCTGTTGTGGATGGCGGTGGAGTCGAGCATGATCCGCTCTTTCACGGTAAGGATATACGAATCCCCCATGCGGCGGATTCGCAGCGTGGGGGATGTACACAGATAGGCTTGCTCTATCTCAAGATGTTCGTACTGCTCAAGATTGTCGGGCAACTTGGCAACAAGATATTTGCGCTCTATCTCCATATTAATGTGAATGGATTATAAGCTCTTTAGACAGTCGGTGACATTCTTTTCAATACGGCCAAGAATATCGGCGCAGTCTTCGGCTTTCTGGAATTTCTCACCCGTGATGTGCTCATAGAGCTCTATATAACGGTCGGTGATGCTGTTGACAATGTCGTCAGTCATTTCGGGCACTTTCTGCCCCTCTTTCCCTTGGAATCCATTGGCCATGAGCCATTCGCGAACAAACTCTTTCGAAAGCTGGCGCTGGTGTTCGCCTTTCGCAAGACGCTCTTCGTAGCCGTCGGCATAGAAATAACGGCTGCTGTCAGGAGTATGGATCTCATCAATCAAATAGATTTTGCCGTCGCGTTTGCCAAACTCATATTTGGTATCGACAAGGATAAGACCTTTCTCGGCAGCAATTTCGGTGCCTCTTTGGAAAAGGGCGAGTGCATATTTTTCCAGCTGTTCGTAATCTTCCTTTGCGACAAGTCCGGAACTGATTATTTCCTCGCGAGAGATGTTCTCGTCGTGGCCCTCATCAGCTTTGGTGGTGGGAGTCAGAATGGGTGTGGGAAATTTTTGGTTCTCGACCATACCTTCGGGCAGGGGAACACCGCATAAGGTACGTGCACCGGCTTTATATTCGCGCCAGGCACTTCCTGCAAGATAGCCTCTAACAATCATTTCAACACGGAAACCTTCGCACTTGAGGCCAACGGTCACCATAGGATCGGGGGTTGCAAGTTTCCAGTTGGGAACAATATCGGCGGTGGCATCAAGGAATTTTGCGGCTATCTGATTGAGAACTTGCCCTTTGTAAGGTATTCCCTTAGGAAGAACAACATCGAAGGCACTGATGCGGTCGCTGACCACCATGGCCATATATTTGTCGTCAATATTATAAACGTCACGTACTTTGCCTACATACAGGCTTTTTTGGTTAGGAAAAGAGAATTGGGTTTTAACAACTGCTTTCATTGTTTTATGTATTGATTGATTGTATTTAAAAAAAATGTCGAAACGATAGTGTGTCGTTGTTACTCTTCATCAAGTTTCTGCGCAAAGAAGGTGAAGTTCACCTTGCCATAGTGGCGGTGCTGCCAAAAGTGCGGATGTTCTTCAAACTCAAATTCGCGCGGATGCTCAAGAATAAAAATACCGTCTTCGGTAAGCACATTGCTATTGAAGATGAGGTCTGGAAGTTGAGGCAATGTTTCAAGTGCGTAAGGTGGGTCGGCAAAGATGATGTCGAATTGCTTGTATGCACGTTTCAAAAGGTCGAAGACATCTGAGCGTACAGCCCGCAGGTTGTTAACACCAAAGTGGGCAGCGGAAGATTTAATGAAATCTATGCACTGGGAATTGCTGTCAACAGAGGTCACATCTTTGGCACCACGCGAAACAAACTCGAATGATACGGCTCCCGTCCCGGCAAAGAGATCCATCACTGTGGATTCCTCGTAGTCAACATAGTTGTTAAGTATGTTGAAAAGGCTTTCCCGAGCCATGTCGGTAGTGGGACGGACTGGCAACGTGGTGGGAGGATTGAGGCGACGGCCTTTGAGTGAACCTGCAATTATGCGCATGATAAATTGATGAAGGTTGGATTTGTCATGAAAGAATTAGCGTGTGTCGATAGGTGTGTAGTGTTTGAAACTCCGGGTTGGTGAAGGTAAAGGGTCGGCCAGTATAGAGTGTGACATTCGGGAAGAAATGCTGCAATCGTGAATAGAAAGTGCGGTCTACTTGCCCACAGATAGCCAACTCCATGTCGGGGGTTTCAAGATGTAACCTTTTCATAATGTTGATGGCCTGGTACAAATGGTCTTCGTCAGAGGTGCCAGGATGACTTGCAGAAAGGAGAAGATTGCCATTGTAAAAGGCCTCAAAGTCCCCTACCCCTTCACGTACATGAAGCAGCATGAGCGGATGGGACTCGCTACGACCAAGTAGGATGTCGTTTACAAGTACAGAGTGCTGGCAATGAATGTCAATTCCAGGCATTAAGATCTTGAATGCAGTAACCAAATCGGCATCAGCTTCAAAAACCATGAAGGATTTCAATAGAGGGGAATAGATTCTACACACATTTGCACTCGGTTCACTCCCACATACCAACTCAAGATACTGTCTGTCGCGTACAGGCTCGAAGAGGTGTTCTGGAACCCATACAAAATGGGGCGATGGCACAACAAGTTGCATCTGATTGTAGTCAAGTGCCGTCTCGTCTCCGGAGCCGATGGCTGTCACGACCATTCGAACCAAGTCCGTTGCAACGGCTGGCAGCTCCGTCTGGCAGTCGCCAACCGTTAGGAGTTCGCCATTGAGCGTGGACACCGAAAAAGAAAATCCATTTGGCCGTAGACAAATGGATAATCTTGATTGGTTATTAGCCACTGCTTTATCTGTAGCGATAAGTGTTGTGACTGGATGTGACATTTTATTCGAAATTACCGTCTGTGATGGCCTCGGTCAAGTCACCAACTTTCCAGCCGGGGAAACGGTTGTTCTGAACCAACTCGGCAAGCTTGTTAATTACCAACTGCTCATCAAGGTCGGAGAGAAGAACATCCATGTTGACAAGGCACTGGAACACGGGGAGCTGGTAACCGCTCTTTTCAATGAAGCCAGATTTCAACTCAAATTCGTTTTTCTGGTCGCGGGGATAAGGCACATAACGAAGGTTGAGGATTTCTTCATCGGTAAGGTTGAATTTACCGGATTTGCGAAGGTTCTCAATCGGGTTCACGTACTCAGTGATGCGGGTTACGTATCCGGCTTTTATCTGGTCGGCTTCTGTCATTTCATCTATTTCCACATCCTCGGGGATCTTGTCATAGTTGATGTTCTTGTTTACAACTTTAAGACTATCCTCATTCATTAAGCGGTTGAAGAGCGTATCGAAACTTCCAGTATAGCAACCGTAAGTATTCTTGTAAGCCTCTTCGAGGGTACGGATGGCTTTCAGCTTTTCGGCGCAGGCGTCGCGACGCTTATTGTACTCGTTGTCAAACTTGACGGGTTTCATTATACTCATGTACAATGTTATGGCAAGGCCAATAATGGCAACACCCAAAAGGATTTGAATCAAAGTTTTTCTTTTCATAGTATAGTAATATTTTTATTATTCAGTTTATTTAATCAGTTTGCAAAGATACGAAAAAAGTACGATGTGTAAAAAAAAAGAATGAAGTATTTTTACAATTGTTGTTCGACGTGTCGTACAACTACTTGACATTTAAAATTTTCCAAAAGCCATTTAGCAAGTCTTTCTGCGCAGTAAACAGACCTGTGCTGCCCTCCTGTACAGCCAAAACTAACGCTTAAACTCGTGAAGTTGCGTTCTAAATATTTGGTTACGGATGCTCCTACAAGCTGCTCTACGGCTTGCAAAAAAGATTCAACAGCCTTGTCTCCTTGCAGGAATTGGATTACTGGAAGGTCTTTCCCTGTGTAGCAACGATATTCCGGATAGCGTCCAGGGTTGGGCAAAGCCCGACAGTCAAACACATATCCGCCCCCGTTGCCAGAAGTGTCTCTCGGGGCTCCTTTTTTATAGGAGAAGCTATTCACTGTAACAACCAGTCCAGAAGAAGGAGCAGGCTTATGAGCAATGGTTTCTTGGTCTATTATATACTTCAATACTTGTGTTAAGTGGGGCAGTTCTAAAGGTAATGGATGGCTCTCAATAATACTTTTTAAATTATTAACTGCCAACGGAATGCTACTGAGGAAATAATCTTTATGTTCAAAGTAACCCCGGTAGCCGTATGCACCCATAGCCTGCAAAATTCGTATCAGTACATAACCATAAAAACGATGCCGAAAATCTTCTTTATCAATAGAATTTAGCTGAGACAGTTCATCAATATAATGTGTCAGCAACTCTTGTCGCACCACATCAGGCAAATTACTTTTGGAACTGTAAAGTAGTGATGCCACGTCATATTGTGCAGCCCCTCTCCTACCCCCTTGAAAATCTATGTAATACGGTGTCCTGTCAACCAGCATTATGTTGCGGGACTGGAAATCACGGTACATAAAATAACCGCAATCGGTGTCCATCAAATATGCTATAAGGGTGTGGAAATCACGTTCCAACAGTTCCTCGTCGAAGGGGACGTAGCTTAATTTTAAAAAACAATATTTGAAATAGTTTAGGTCCCATTGAACAGACTGGCTGTCGAAATCACTTCGAGGATAAGCATAACTGAAATCCAAATCCCTCCCCGCCATTTGCATTGTGGCAAGGTCACTAAGCACTCTTTTATATAGTTGCAACATGTCGGCATCAAATCCACCTCCTGATTTCTGTTTGTCAAGCAAATAAAGATACAAAGTAGTGTCGCCAAGATCCTGTTGCAAATAGCACTTCCTGTCATCGCTTATTGCATACACCTTTGGTACATGTACTCCCCTACGCAACAATTGGTTGCTGTAGTAGAAGAAGGCTTCATTCTCGCGCACATCATCGTTCCAGGCGGCTATTAACTGATGGTTCCCACCCCGCATTCGCCAATATCTCCGTGAGCTACCATGTGCCCCCAACGAAAGAATTTCGTCCGCGATTGCTCCCGTGTGGGATTTAAACAGTTCTCTTATCTCATCCTCTTTTGTCATTGTCTGTTACATTGTGGACAAGGCTATTCCGATAGTTCATCAAGCATGTGGCAACTACCAGTGAAGTATGCTCCCGGCTCAATGGCCAGTTTGTTGGCCACAATGTCTCCCTTCACGCGCGAAGTGGCGTATAGGGTAAGAAATTCTTTTACCGATAGGTTGCCGTCTATATTGCCGAGAACGTTGGCATTTTGGCATACGACATTGCCCAAAATGTGGCCATGTTCGCCAATAACCAGCTTGCCGGTCAACGTGATATTGCCCTCAAGTGTTCCGTCCATGCGGAAGTCACCGTTGGCCTGGATGTCGCCCTTGATACTTGTGCCTACCGTAATAGTATTGATTAGGCTGTTAATATTTTCGCTCATTTTTCATAATATTTTTCGTAGAACAACTTATACGCATCCACTTTTTTTCTGTTATACAACGTCGTATAGTTCTGTTTAGATATTGCATACACCTGATAGTCCTCGGAGTTATATTCTGCAAGAGGACTACTCTCGGTCTTTAAATGAATGGTGAAGTTCAAAGCTTCGCGCGCATCATTGAAACTGCTGATTGTAACCATTTGGGTACTGTCGTTGAACATCAGTGGTGATGGCTTGTATCCCGAGTTGGCATAGTATATCATGATAAACGTTCCCATCTTGGCCTGAAGCTGCGTCGCCTTTATCTTCTTCTCTTTCACAAGTATTATCACCATGTGTGGCATGTTTTCGCGGTAACGGAACAATTGGGCTTCCGGCGGAAGTTCGTCGTTTCCTCCCACAGCCACAGCATTTCTGTCCATGCTTCGCGGCTTGTCTGTAACAGAGGCTTCGGCTTTCAATTCGGTGTCGGCTACTTCCTCCTCACCACCGCTATTGGCTATATATCTGCCACCTTCTCCTTGCATATAGTCGAGTTGGGCTTGGGCCAATGCCACCAGTGTATCGTCACTGGCATACGTGTCTATTATGTTCTGGAAAGTGGAAATAGCAGTTGCCTTGTTGTCCATTTTGGCGTATGAAAGACCTTCCCAGTAGCAGAATTTTCCCAGCATGGGGTTGCCTTCATAAAGGGTCTTGGCTGTCGACACTTGTGCTATAACGTCACTGTACTTCCGCTTCCTGTAGAGGGCATACACGTTTTCATAGTCCTCTCTTATTAGCTGTCCCCTGCGGATGATTTCTTTATAATAATCTTCGTCGAGTATCAAGTTTGAGAAATCACTATCGGGGAACCCCATCAGCACCATATCCCTGTAATAGTTGGAACTGGGTGTATTGCCTTGTTTGTCATATATCTTGTACAGCATGTAAAACGCCTGCACAATTTCAGGGTTGGTAGTATAGTCCGACGCCATACGCAAATAGCACTCCAAAGCTTTGGGCAAATTATGTATGCCGTCATAAAAAATATAGCCCGCATTCAATAGGTTCACCGACGTTTCGCTCTGCATGGAGTCTATCTCTTCGCTGCTCTTGGGAATGTCTTTTAAATAGTAAGCCGGACTGTGCGGGTCGTTGGGATTTCCCTGTGCCGTCAAGTCAGTTGAGTCAGCCGCTTTGCCGCCGTCGCCTTCAGAATTCTCACTGTCATCCCCGTCCTCTGTGTCATTTGCGGTCTCAGCATTTTGCTGGGCGAGCATATTCATGCCCATCAGCCCTTTTGACGAAAGAAACCAATAGTCTTCCAAGGTGCGCATGCCCCAACGTTGACGGAATGTCTCTTTCCCCTTCTGTACTGTGTTGCTGTTGTAAAAATACCAGTCGCCTTGCAACGAATTCATCTGAGCCTTGGTCTCGCCTGCCAACTGTGCAAGCATTTCCCGCTCCTTGGCCTCTTCCTCGGCCTTCTTTACTTCTTCTATCTTTTTGTCTATAAAGGCTGAAAGTTTGTCTTTGGGCATTTTCGACAACGCTATCAAACTGTCGTTGCGCTCTATTACGCGGGTATACGACACCAACGACGTAAGCAGGTCGTACCGCGATTTAACATCGGAATAATGTGGATAGTCAGGCTTTATTATGGCCATGGCAGTATCGTAATAGATTTGTGCCTGGTCATAGTCTTGAAAACGGTCAAACAGTATGTCTGCCAAGCGGATGGCTGATTTCGCCTTTTGTGCAGGGTTGCTCTTCGACACCGCCGATGATTTTTTGAATGCCTCGCAAGCCTTCTTCACATCTCTCATGCCCATATACATCTCGCCCTTGGCATAATAAATCTGGTCGCGAAATTCTTCGTTCTTCTTGTCTTTTAACATCCGGTCAAGAAGACGTTCCCATTTCTCCCGGTTGGTGTGTTGCAAATCCGCGCAAGACGCTATGTTTAACCTTGCGTTAAACTCCATTTCGTAAGTAGGACTGCATTTCAGCACTTTTTCATAATACTTCGAGGCGGTGGGCCGTTTATCCAGCTCCTGGTATATCTGCCCCAGTATGTAACAAATACGAGCCTTCTCCTGTTGGGTCGGACGCTCTTCAAGGGCAAGTTTTAGAAAACTCACCCCCTTTTTGTATTTTTCCTGTGGAAGGGTGCACTCCGCCATGGCAAGGTACAGCTTCAACTTCTGCTTTGGGTCGAAGTTGTCTTTGCTCGCAGCTACAACCAATTCATCCAAACTGCTTTCTGCATCTTGGTATCTTTGGTCCATCGTGGAGCAACGAGCCAGCAACACTGCAGCCTCATCGCCTATTGCTGTTCCGCCATATTGAGAGACAAGCATCTGGCATGTACTCGCAGCCGTCACAAAGTCATGTTTGTAGAATGTGGCATACGCCGTCATCAGATAGCACTTAGGAATATAGGGCACATGCTCCTGTCCGTTCACAAATATGCTGTGTTTTTTTATTCCCTTCACACTCTTCTCCACAGCCCTGTCAAACTCCGGATATAGCGACATGCACTCCTCTTTGGTCCCCATCTTGTAGACCGGCAGCAACTTGGTGTAGTCGTCCTTGCATTTAGCGTTCATCATTGCCACACCCTTTTTCATGCTTTCATTGCCGTTCCACCATATATTGTAGTGCGTCGTCAAATTATGATACTGAATATTCGACCAAGTGGCTTTCTGTGTGGAACAGGCAGCCACCCCCACCAAAAGTGCGGCGGCGGAAAGGAATCCTATTATATTCAGTTTCTTGTTCATCGATATATACTGTAGTGCCTGAAAGGCTACACGTTGAAGCGGAAATGCATGATGTCGCCGTCCTGAACGACATAGTCCTTGCCTTCCACCGCAATCTTGCCTGCCTCGCGGCATTTGGCCTCGCTGCCGAGAGCCACATAGTCTTCGTACTTTATCACTTCGGCACGGATGAAGCCGCGCTCAAAGTCGCTGTGTATGATGCCGGCGGTCTGCGGAGCCTTCATTCCTTTCTTGAATGTCCAGGCGCGGCACTCCTTGGGACCGGCGGTGAGGAATGTCTGCAGGTTGAGCAGCTTGTAGGCGGCTTTGATAAGTCGGTTCACGCCCGACTCTTTCAGACCAAGGTCTTCAAGGAACATCTGCTTCTCCTCGTAGGTCTCCAGCTCGGCGATGTCGGCTTCGATGCCGGCACCAATCACCAGCACCTCGGCGTTCTCGTCCTTGACAGCCTCGCGCACAGCATCGACATACTTGTTGCCCGTCACCACCGAAGCCTCGTCGACATTGCATACATAGAGTATCGGCTTGGCGGTAAGCAGCATGAGGTCTTTCGCCACCTCGGCCTGGTTTTCGTCCAGCTGCACAGTGCGTGCGCTGTGCCCGGAGAGCAGTGCCTGCCGGTAAAGGTCCATCACCTCCACCAACTTCTTTGCCCTGGCATCGCCGCCGGCCTTGGCCTTCTTGACCTCCTTTTCATAGCGGTTCTCAATGGTCTCCAAGTCCTTGAACTGGAGTTCCAGGTCAATGGTCTGCTTGTCCCTGACGGGGTCCACGCTGCCGTCCACATGGGTGACGTTGTCGTCGTCGAAACAGCGCAGCACATGGATGATGGCATCGGTGGTGCGAATGTCGCCCAGGAACTTGTTGCCGAGTCCCTCGCCTTTGGAGGCGCCTTTTACAAGACCGGCAATATCCACTATCTCGACAGTAGCAGGAACCACACTGGCGGGATGTTCCATCTCGACCAGTTTGGCCAACCGTTCATCGGGTACTGTGATAACACCCACATTGGGCTCGATGGTACAAAAGGGGAAATTTGCCGCCTGGGCCTTGGCATTGCTCAAACAGTTGAAGAGGGTTGATTTGCCCACATTGGGCAGTCCCACTATTCCGCATTGTAGTGACATAGTATGCTTATATAGATGTTTATGCTATAATATCGGTCATGTCGGCCTCGATGAGGTATTGGTTGCGCGTGGAGGAGTTCCGACATATCAGTTCGCCAAGGAATCCGGCAAGGAAAAGCACTGTACCCATCATGATGAAGAGCATGGACACATAGAACCACACGCTGTTGGTGAGGGCTATGCGGCCGCAGATGCGCATGACGCACACGATCACAAATGCGATGAATCCCAAAATGAACGACAGGCTTCCGATAAGACCGAAGAAGTGCATGGGCTGTTTGCCGAACTTGGACATGAACATGATGCTCATCAGGTCGAGGTAGCCGTTCACAAAGCGGTTAAGACCGAACTTGGTGACACCGAACTCGCGCTTGCGGTGCTGCACCACCTTCTCGCCTATATTGCTGAATCCAGCCCATTTGGCGATGACGGGGATGTAGCGGTGCATCTCGCCGTACACCTCGATGCTCTTCACCACGTCGCGACGATAGGCCTTCAAGCCGCAGTTGAAGTCGTGCAGCTTGATGCCGCTCATCTTGCGCGTGGTCCAGTTGAAGAACTTGGAGGGGATGTTCTTGGCCAGCTTGGAGTCATAGCGTTTCTTCTTCCAGCCGCTGACCAGGTCGTAGTGGTCTTCCTTTATCATGCGGTAGAGCTCGGGAACCTCGTCTGGACTGTCCTGCAGGTCGGCATCCATGGTGATGACCACATCGCCCTGTGCACGCCCGAAACCCACGTTCAGGGCGGCGGACTTGCCATAATTGCGGCGGAACTTGACACCCTTGTAGCGGGGATTGTCGGCATGGAGTTTTTCTATCACCTGCCACGATTTGTCTTTGCTCCCGTCGTCCACCATGATGACCTCATAGTCGAAATGGTGTTCATTCATCACACGGTCTATCCATTCTGCCAGATGCGGCAGAGACTCGTCTTCGTTATAGAGGGGTACAATAATTGAAATATCCATATCTCTTTCTGTTTTCAGTTTCTACTTTTTGTTTTTAACAACCACCTCGCCCTTCTCCGTGCGGAGAATCAGCGAGGTAAAGAATACGATGATAACACTCATCACCGCCGAGCGGAAACCGGCGATAAACGCCCAGTCCCCGGCCGTGTATCTCTTCACACTCTCTATGGCCACCTTGGCGGCCTCGCTGGTCTCGGCAGGCTCCATCACGTCAATGCGGCTCTGGTTGTAATAATCCACCAGACCCGTATTCATCACACCGCAGTGCAGCCACGTCCACAGGCCATAGACCACGGCACTCACCACCCCGATGCCCAGGCCGAGAAGCATCAGCTCCTTGAGCGTCACCTTCTCGCCCGGTAGCTGCTTGCGGTAATGGTAGGAAGCCCACAGGATGCCCACCAGCAGCACCAGCTCGGTGACATAGTTCTCCGGCGTGGCCATGGGCTTGGCGGCAAGCCAGTCGCGGACGGCGGCAATAACCGACATGGCCGCTCCCGTAAGCAGTCCGTCAATCACGTACGCCTTGCGGTAGTTGCCATATATGGTTGATTTATATCGTCTAAAAAACCTTGCCATATCGATGTGTAAAGTGCAAAGATACGAAAAAAAATTTATATATCGTCCACTTTTGCCTTGTTTCTGTTTAATTGGATGAAAAGCCCCAGCTTATAAAAGGCAAAAGCATTCATGCTCACATGCTTTCCTTTCAGGAATTCTTTCTCCAAAACAGGGCGCCACAAGCGGTACATCCAGCCGGCAAAGGCGTCCAGTCCAAGCCGCCTCACCTTACCGTAGAAATCCAGCAGCGACACCTGCTGCAGGAATTGCGGGTCGTCCTTCTTCCACTCATAGATGGCGGCCAGGCTCCTCACCCCCTCTCTCGTCTTGCGCAAAAACTCGCTGTTCGACTCCACATCGCCGTTCACCACGGGGTTGTCGATATGCACAATGGGGATTCCCTGCTGCATCAGGCAATAGCCGAACAGGGTGTCCTCGTGCCCGTAGAGGGCAATGCGCTCGTCGAAAGGAATGGTTTCCAGCACTTCTCTGTGCACGATGAAATTGTTGGTCATAAACGACTTGTAGGGGTGCTGGCTACGCTCCGCAGCCGTATGGCTCTCGCAACGGGTGCCGTAGGCATACCGCAGATGGTGTTCCCTGTCGTCGCTCTCAGCCGCATACACTCTCCCACCGCACACCACGCGGGGCCTCTGCCTGAGAACCTCCGCATAGCGCGAAAGAAAGCCCTCGGGCGGCAGCGAATCGCAGTCAAGAAAAAGCAGATAGTCAAACCTCGCATACTGCAGGAACAGATTCCTGATTCTTGCACGGCCGATATTCCGCTCCAACTCAACGTATCGGCACATGCCGTGCAACAGCCTGTTGGCCTCGCGGTAGCAGGAGTCCGAACAGTCGTCGATGCAGACAATCTCGCACTGCATGCCGGCCTGCGCCGCCTGGTTGGCAAGCAGACGCACGGTGTCGCACATTTCGCGGTTGTATATGGGAATGCAGATGGAAATCACGTCTCTATTATTGCTTGATTGTTTGAGGGTTTTGGGGTTAAATGGATTTAGGGTTAAATGAATTTAGGGATTCGACTGCGCCAGCACTCAAGCATTAAAACAATCAAACATTCAGGCAATCATTCAAATCTCAACTTTCAAACCATCGTAGGCTATCTGCACATACGGCGGCAGCTCCTTCGACACATCGGCATGAAGCCCCATCTCATGACTCAAATGCGTCAAGAAGGCACGACGAGGTGCAACCTTCTCAATCACCTCCAATGCCTCCGGCAGGCAAAAATGTGAAAAGTGTTTTGTTTTTCTCAGCGCGTTAATCACCAACACCTCTACCCCCTC
This sequence comes from uncultured Bacteroidales bacterium, assembly GCA_900317955.1. Taxonomy (GTDB): domain Bacteria; phylum Bacteroidota; class Bacteroidia; order Bacteroidales; family P3; genus Colimorpha. The sequence goes on along the minus strand of ONIP01000015.1, from coordinate 19,950 downwards.
TAACTTCGCTCTTTCTTCGCTCTCTATTCGGTTGGCGTCCGTCACATATCCCAACTTCCCTATCCGATACCCCAACACTGGCAAATCCTTATGCATAGCCTTAATTGCAACTACCTCCACGCTCCCCAATCCAAACCTTTCATCACCAGTCAACTCGTGTATGTTCGCCTCCGGCAACCCAGGGAACTGATGATAATCAAAAATATAATGATAGTCCCGCTCAATAGTAACGCGAGCCTCCTTATTGCAATACAAATCCATCTTCCGGTTCTGCACATAATTGAACGACCTTATGTCGTCCAACCCGGCCACATGGTCTCTGTGGGCATGTGTAATCAATATCCCTTCCAAATGCACGACTCCCTCCCGAAGCATCTGCTCCCGGAAATCAGGACCTATGTCTATCAGAATATTCTCCCCCGCATCTGTTTCCACCAATGCTGAAGTACGCAACCGTTTATCGTGGCTGTCCGTGGATTTGCACACGCTACAATTGCATGCAATAACGGGTACTCCCATCGAAGTACCCGTCCCTAAAAAAGTCAATTTCATTGTTCGTTCTTTACCGTCAGTCTGAATCCAACTCCATGCACATTCACAATCTGCACACTGGGGTCAACCTTTAAGTATTTGCGCAGTTTTGTAATATACACATCCATACTGCGGGCGGCAAAGTAGCTGTCGTCCTTCCAAATCTTTTGAAGTGTACTTGTCCGATCAACCAACTGATTAAAATTCATGGCGAACATACGAAGCAATTCACTTTCCTTCATAGTTAGCTTTTGCACATTCTCGCCACAAGTCAGCGTCTGGTGGGCATAGTCAAACGTACATTTGCCGATATGGAACATGTTTTTGTCAGGTTTTCCGTCGTCGAACGAACGGCGTATCGTGGCATTCAGACGTGCCAACAACTCTTCCATACTGAACGGTTTGGTCACATAGTCGTCGGCACCAATTTCAAAACCTTTCAACTTGTCAGCTTCGAGGTTCTTTGCGGTAAGGAAAATAATTGGGATACGCTTATCGACTCTGCGTATCTCCTTGGCAACGGTAAAACCGTCTTTAATTGGCATCATAATGTCCAGTATACAGGCATCGACATCATCGTTCTGGTAGGAATCAAGAGCCGCCTGTCCGTCCACTGCCAAGAAAACCGTATACCCTTTCTGCGAAAGATAGGCTTTCAAAATAGTTCCCAAGTTGGGGTCATCTTCTGCAACAAGCAGTTTTATACCTAAATTCATATCTATTAATATTATCTATTTATTTCTAAGGTTCTCGGGGTAAACTAAATCGTACTATGCACGCCTTCTTGTATCAATCCTCTTCGATGCGGATACTATTGATAAGGTCTCCTACAGTTATCTTGTCCAGTACATCCAAGCCTTCCACCACTTTTCCAAAACAAGTGTGTACACCGTCAAGATGGGCAGTATTCATGCGGTTGTGACAAATAAAAAACTGGCTGCCGCCTGTGTCCTTGCCAGCATGAGCCATTGACAGCACTCCTCGGTCGTGATATTGCTTCTCGGCATTGGTCTCGCACTTAATTGTCCATCCTGGACCACCAGTACCAACCCTATAGTCATTCAAGTCCTTGCTATAGGGGCAACCTCCCTGCACAACAAAATCGGGTATCACTCTGTGGAACCTAAGTCCATCATAGAAACCAGACTTGGCAAGTTTTACAAAGTTGGCCACCGTGTTTGGTACCTCTTTTGCATACAGTTCGGCTTTCATGATTCCTTTTGCCGTATCAAAAACAGCGTACATATTCTTTCCTTTTTTATTATCTAACAATACTTTAATTCGACTCCACAATTCACCCGTTTTTTGTATCTTCTGCCTTAATTAACTTAAAAAGCTGAAAAATATTGTATCATAACAGTTTTTTTTCATCTTTTTTTTAGAACATGTCGTTTGCTCTTTTGAAAACCCTGTCCCAACGGGGCTTGCGATGGTCTTTGTCCCACGAAAAACAGATGAATGTGGCTTTGCCGAGGACATGGTCTTCAGGTACAAAACCCCAGTAACGGCTGTCAACTGAGTTGTGTCTGTTATCGCCCATCATCCAATAATAGTTCATCTTAAATGTATATTGGTTTGTAGCATGTCCATTGATATAGAACTTGCCGTCCTTTACTTCCAACGAGTTCCCTTCGTAAACCTCAATCACTCGGCGATAGATGGGAAGATTATCCATGGTAATTGTGATTGTCTCACCTTTTGAGGGAATATGCACTGGTCCGAAATTGTCTATACTCCATGCAATTTGTGGCGAATTGGGGAAAATACTCAAATCACCCTCTATTGGATTGTGAATATTGGGCAAGACCTCTATCACATCGGGACGAGCCTTCATCTCATTAACTTGTGTCTGAGTCAAGGGTACTTCATAGTGCGAACCACCTTCATACATCATAAGGGTTAGTGCATTGTTATAATCCTCGTAACTAATACCCATATCGTCCATAATTTTCCTCACATTCAAGCCTCCATTGAAGAGAATGCGATATGACTGCTGACTGTTCGGGGGATTTGGTAACTCTTTACCATTGATAAAGACTTTCTGGTCTATAATCTGGAGGTCTTCGCCAGGAAGACCAATACACCTTTTAATGAAGTTTTCGCGTTTGTCTACTGGGCGTACTCTTATCTTGTTTTTAACCATTTGGTTGCCGACTGGGAGCATTTGGGCGTTTTTAACCTCTTCACGTCCCATTTCACGAACCAATTGGTAATAACTCTTGTTGCTCTTCCATGCCGTGCACATTGTATCACCATCGGGGTAATTGAACACTACGGGGTCGAAACGTTCTACATGTCCGAGACCAAGGTGGCGGTGATAAGGAAACTTTATCCATTTAAGATAAGACTCCACCTGGCCGTCGCTGAAAGGAAGCACGTTGTGAGTTAATGGAACTGACAAGGGGGTCATGGCGACACGTGGGCCGTATGCTATTTTAGAAACCATGAGATAGTCACCTGTCATGAGGGATTTCTCCATTGAACTTGATGGAATATTGAAGAACTCAAACAACATGGAACGTATGATCATGGCAGCCACCAATGCGAAGGTAATGGCGTCCAACCAATCTCTTGCAGATGACACTTGATGGGGGTCTTCGGTATGGGGGTCATAGTATGGATGCTTGCTTAGGCTGATATATGGCATGTAAATCCAAGGGAAAATAACAGCCAAGGTTTGTTCAACATATCCGTAGCGGTGATGGACATTGGCCACTTCTACCACGAGCAAGAGGAACAGGAATATATTCCACGCAGGAATAAGGAAGCCAATATACCATTTGATTTTCTGGCTTTGGGTTCTATCTTTGCCACATATCTTAATCCACACCATTAAGTTGTAAAACGGGATTAGAGATTTCCAGGGCTTTTCGCCGACTTTCTTGAACAACAGCCAAAGACCTAATAGGCTACCAATAAAATAGAGCAATAAGAGAATTTCGAATATCATATTCTAATGTTATTTTTATGCTTGCTTTAACGGACGTTTGTGACAATTATTGCGTTCCTTGGGTTATTTTTTTCTTTTTGGGATTAGTTATTGGGGTTGGTTGTTGGGCTGTGGATTGGGTTGGGTGAAGGAACTTAGGAGGATGTTTTTGTCGTGAGACCAGCTTAATTCTTCCGACGCACGTTGGAAACGTTGGCGGCATTCGTCGAGGGGAAGCGCATCCCAGTAGCGAAGGGCGGACTTTATGTCGGCGACGAGGCGGGAAATGTATTGGCGGTATGATTCATCGTCGACTGAGCCGGGCAAGGGCTCTGTCAGGGTTCCTGTACCATAATGGAGGAGGGTGCGGCGGATTTCAGGGAAGTCAGTGGCGAGGACGGGGACTCCGGCGTTGGCAAAATCGGAGATACGGTTTGGGAGGGAGTAGCGATAGTTTAGCCCCAAGTCTTGGAGAAGGCAGAGTCCAAGGTCGGCTTGCGGGGTTATGGCATGGAGGGATTCGGGGTCCATACGTCCAAGGAATTCGACTCGGGTGCACCATGGCTGGGCAGCGGCGTAACGGCGTTCCTGTTCGAAGATGTCGCCAGTGCCGATGATTAGGAGTTTGCACTCGGGAAGGAACTCCATGGCGTCTATCATTTCGTGGATGCCTCGGCCGATATTTACAGCTCCCTGGTAAAGGAGAATTCGGGGTTGATGTGGGGTGGTGCGGGAGTGGAACTGGAGCGAAGGTAGACTGGAGGTATTACGGACCACGGACATCTCTATTCCGTAGCGGTGCCGGTATTCGTCAGCCACACTTTGGGAGACGGTGAAGGCCTGCTTCACATGTGGCAGGCAGGTGCGTTCAATCCATTTCCAAACGGCTTGGATGCGGGGACGGGCGGCGAGCTCAGGCACATCGGGGAAGAGTTCGTGGGCGTCGAAAGCGAGAGGTTTTCGGCGGAGGACGGCGGCGAGGGTGCATGCGGGGAGGGTGTCGGTATCGTTGGCGAAGAAATGGTCGGCAGGACGGAAAAGGAGATAGAGGAAAAGCCGCAGGTTGTATTCAGCATAAAAGAATGCGGAGCGGTGGAAGAGAAGACGCATGCGCCGGGTGGCATAGGGACGCGGGGCGAGCCTTGGGCTGTCGGGCAGCCGACGCCCGACCAGTGTGACCTGCCAACCGATGTCAGTAAGGGCACGGCAAGTGCGGTCTACGCGCTGGTCGGTGGCCAAATCGTTGGTAACGGCTATGATGATGCGGCGCATGAAGGGTTTTTGTTTTCGGGTTTCCTTTTGTTGCTTGATAACGCAGGCGGGGGGTAATTATTGCGGGAAGGGGATTTTTTCTGCATCACGGGGCAAACGGTTATGTATGAAAAGGTTGGTTGCAGAGAAGGAGTTTTTTTTGATGACAAAGTGAAAGAAGAAAGATTTTTTTTGTACTTTTGCACAATAATAGAAAGGCCGACGACGGCATAATTAACTGATGGATACATATTTTGTAGATGTAATATTGCCATTGCACATCCACGACACCTATACTTACCGTGTGCCGCAGGAGTATAATGGAATTGTGGGGGTTGGTCAGCGGGTGGTAGTGCAGTTTGGAGCCAAACGGTTGTATTCGGCCATCGTGAGGAGGGTACACCAAGAGGTGCCGCACTATATGGTAAAATATGTGCTGTCGGTGCTGGACTTGAAACCTATAGTTGACGAGAAACAGTTGAAACTATGGGAGTGGATGGCCGATTATTATATGTGTTATGTAGGGGATGTAATGGCTGTGGCACTGCCGACGGCATTCAGGTTGGCCAGCGAGTCATCGGTATCAATACATCCCGAATATACAGGAGAGTTGTCGAATCTTAGCGCCAATGAGTTGAAGGTGGTTCAGTTGCTTACGGAGCATCCTGTTATGACGGTTGACGATATAGGTAAAGCCATCGGACTGCAGAAGATGATGCCTCTGTTGAACACAATGATTGAGCGCAGTATCATTGTCATGGACGAGGAATTGCGGCAAAGATTTGTGCCACGGACGTCGATGTATATCTCGCTTGCACCAGAGTACAAAGATTCGGACAAGTTGAAGGAACTATTCAACACCCTTGAGGAGAAAAAGAGTACGCAGAAACAGGTAGACGTGCTGTTGAAATATTTGCAGATGAGCCAGTATGACAATATTCCCGTGGTGAAAAGGAGATTGCTGGATACTGAGGACGGGAAGCCGGTGTCGGACTCGGCACTGAAGACATTGATACGCCATGGGGTGTTGGTAGCAGAAGAGCATGTAGAGTCGAGACTGGACCAGTATGAGCAGGTGACCTCGGCTGACACGATAGAGCTGAGCGGCGAGCAGAAGGATGCGTACGACTATATCAGAACTTGCGAGAAGCCGGTTACGCTGCTGCATGGAGTAACCTCGTCGGGCAAGACGGAGGTGTATATAAAATTAATCAACGATACTTTAGCCCGCGGCGAACAAGTGCTTTTCCTGTTGCCGGAAATCGCCTTGACTGCACAGATCATCAACCGACTGAGACGATATTTTGGCGACAAGGTTGGTGTGTACCATTCGAGGTTCAGTGTGTCGCAGCGGGCTGAAGTCTGGGAACGTACCATGGAGGAAGACCCGAACAAGAGGTTTGATGTGCTGTTGGGGGCGCGGAGTGCCTTGTTCCTACCCTACCGTCGGTTGGGGCTGGTGATTGTGGACGAAGAACATGACAGCAGTTATAAGCAATATGACCCATCACCCCGATACAACGGTCGTGATGTGGCGATATATCTGGCACATTTGTGGGGAGCCAAAACGGTGTTAGGCTCGGCAACACCATCGTTGGAAAGTTATTACAACGCAAAACAAGGGAAATACGGTCTTTGCGAGATGAAACACCGATATGGCGGGTTGCTGATGCCGGAGGTTCTGTGCGCCGACATGAAGGAAGAAGCTCGCCGCTTGCGGAGGGAGCAGGGAGAACAGGCCGTGGCGGGGAGCAGCCATTTCTCGCAATTTTTGATAGAAAAAATACAGGAGGCCCTTGATGACCATGAGCAAGTGATACTGTTCCAGAATAGAAGAGGGTTTTCGCTACGGGTGGAATGCGACGACTGCCACTGGACACCGCAATGCCAGCACTGCGATGTGTCGCTGGTGTACCACAAGGCTACCAACAGTATGAGGTGCCACTATTGCGGCTATTCCATACCACTGCCTACCGAGTGCCCGGCATGCCACAGCAAACATTTGACCATGAAAGGTTTCGGTACGGAACGGATAGAGGATGACCTCAGTATCTTGTTTCCGAATGCGCGGGTGGCGCGTATGGACTTGGACAGCACGATGCAGAAAAACCGACACCTTGAAATCATCAATGACTTTCAGGACAGACGGATAGACATACTTGTTGGGACGCAGATGGTGACAAAGGGATTGGATTTTGACCATGTGCGAGTGGTAGGAATTGTAAGTGCTGACAACTTGATATATTTTCCCGATTTCAGAGCATACGAACGGGCGTTCCAGCAGATGACACAAGTGAGCGGGCGCGCAGGGCGGCACGGGCAACGGGGAAAAGTTATCATACAGACATTCAACCCATATCACCAAGCAATACGGGATGTGATAGACAATAACTATGAGCGGATGTATGAAAGTCAGGTGACCGACCGTAGAGTGTTTCGGTATCCGCCCTTCTACCGGTTGATATACATCACGATGAAACACAGGGACAGCGAGATGCTGAATGAGGCGGCAGCGAAATACGCCAGCATGCTGCGCGAAGTGTTTGACATGCGTGTTGTGGGGCCGGAGTATCCTAATGTGCCCCGGGTGAGAGGATTGTATCTGAAAAACATCATGATGCGGTTTGAAAAGAACGAGGCGATAGCCCAGGCCAAGAAGATAATAATGGATATGGCCGAGAGGCTTAAAGGAGACAAAATGCTGTCCTCGTTGCAGATACACTTTGATGTGGATCCGCAGTAAGATTACATGAATATAGTTATTGGTCAGTGCGCAGTTGCCAGAAGGCGACGGCAGCTGCTGCGGCGACATTGAGGGAGTCAACCCCGCGCTGCATGGGGATGATGGCTTGATAGTCGCATGCGTCGATGGTGCTTTGCTGTAGGCCGTCGCCTTCAGTGCCGAGGACTATGATGAGGCGTTCTTCAGCCAGGAGGGCTGGGTGGTTGATGGGAATGGCTTGGGGAGAGAGGGCGAGGGCAACGGTTTTGAAGCCTTCGGAGCGAAGCTGGAGCAAAGCTGGATCGTACCAAGAGGAGATGTAAGTCCAAGGAATCTGGAATACTGTGCCCATACTTACACGGACACTACGACGGTTAAGAGGGTCGCAGCAAGTGGGGGTGAAAAGAATTCCCCCCATGCCCAAGGCGGCTGCAGCGCGGAAGATGGCACCCGTGTTGGTACTGTTGACCACGCTGTCGACAAGGACGATGCGACGTTGGCCGGAGCATACCTCCTGGACGGAAGGAAGGACGGGGCGCCGCATGGCACAAAGTACCCCGCGTGTGAGTTCGTAACCGGTGAGGGATGCCAAAAGTTGACGGCTGCCGACAAAGACCGGAAGCCCATCCATGCGGGCAACAATATCGGCTGCCTGCCCAGTGATATGCTTTTCTTCGCTGAGGAGAGAAAGCGGTTGGTAGCCGGCGTTGAGGGCAATACGAATCACTTTAGGACTCTCGGCGATGAAGATGCCTTGCTGAGGTTCGAGCCTGTTACGAAGCTGTGCCTCGGTAAGACGGGCGTAGGGTTGCAGCCCCGGATGAGAGAGGTCGGTGACGGGAACAAGCATTTTAGTGTAATGATAAAAGGCTAAGCCTGATATTCTTGCAGACGTTGTTTAAGGGCTTGGATGAGGTTGATGATGTCATCCTCGGTAGTGTCGAAAGAGCACATCCACCGTACCACATCCTGCTCTTCGTCCCAGAAGTAGAAGAAGTAGTCGTTGAGGAGAGCGTTCCAGACTTTGTTGGGGAGTTTTACGAAAACGCTGTTGGCCTGGACGGGGTACATGATTTTGGCTTGCGGGATGGAGAGGAGCGCGTTGTGGAGGAGTTGAGCCATGTGGTTGCTGTGTGCTGCGTTGCGTTGCCAGACACCGGTGGTGAGATAAGCATCGAACTGGACGGCCATGAAACGCATCTTGCTGCACAGTTGAGCCATCTGCTTGCGGCGGTATTTGAGGTCGACATCGAGCTGGGGATTGAGAATCACGGCACTTTCGCCCATGAGAAGGCCGTTTTTGGTACCGCCGAAAGAGAGACAGTCGACACCGCAGTCGGTGGTCATCTGGCGGAAGGTGCAACCGAGAGCGACAGCGGCATTGGCGAGGCGGGCACCGTCGAGGTGGAGATACATGTTGTGGGAGTGAGCGAGATTGGCGAGGGCACGGATTTCGTCAAGAGAATAAAGGGTGCCGAGTTCGGTGGGTTGCGTGATGCTGATGGCACGGGGCTGGGAGTGGTGCTCAAAACCGAAGCCATGGAGCTGGGTTTTGACCAGTTGAGGGGTGAGTTTGCCATCGGGAGTAGGCACAGTGAGGAGGCGGCAGCCAACGATGCGTTGAGGTGCTCCACATTCGTCGACGTTGATGTGTGCAGTTTCGGCACAGACCACGGCATGATGAGAGCGGCACATGGCGTCGATGTTGAGAACGTTGGCACCTGTGCCGTTGAAGACGAAATAGACACGTGCCTGAGGACCGAAAGTGTCTTGGAAAAGTTGTTCGGTGCGGCGGCAATATTCGTCGTCGCCATAGGCTAACGCATGTTCTACATTGGCGGAGGCGATTGCCTCCATGATTTCAGGGCTGATGCCCGAGTGGTTGTCGCTGCCAAATCCGCGTTTCATGAATGTGTTATTGAATGTGTTAACGTGTGAATGTGTTAATGTGTTAGTCCTTGGCGCGTCTAAAAGATTCACGAATTAACGAATTCAGAATGTGTTAGTCCTTGATTCTCGAATAAGCGATTAACCTATTAAGCTACTAAGCGATTCACGAATTAACACGTTTACGAATTAACGAATTAACGAATTCAGAATGTATTAGTCCTTGGCGCGTCTAAAAGATTCACGAATTAACGAATTATTCTTATTTGTCCATAGTAAGGAGGAACTCCTCGTTGCTGACGGTGTGGGCCATGTTCTTTTGGAGGAATTCCATGGCTTCGACAGGGGTCATGTCGGTGAGTTGGTTGCGAAGAACGAGCGTGCGGCCGAGGAGGTTCTTGGGAACAAGCAGGTCGTCGCGGCGGGTGGAAGAGGCAACAAGGTCGATGGCGGGATAGAGCCGTTTGTTGGCCATTTTGCGGTCGAGTTGCAGCTCCATGTTGCCGGTGCCTTTGAATTCCTCAAAGATGACGTCGTCCATTTTGCTGCCTGTTTCGGTAAGGGCGGTGGCGATGATGGTCAGTGAGCCACCGTTTTCGATATTGCGTGCAGCGCCGAAGAAGCGTTTGGGCTTTTGTAGGGCGTTGGCTTCGACACCGCCGGAGAGAACCTTGCCGGAGGCAGGTTGGACGGTGTTGTAGGCACGTGCGAGACGGGTGATGGAGTCGAGGACAATGACCACATCGTGGCCGCACTCGGTGAGACGCTTGGCCTTTTCGAGGACGATGTTGGCAATGCGTACATGGCGGTCGGCGGGTTCGTCGAAAGTGGAGGCTATGACTTCGGCATTGACACTGCGCTGCATGTCGGTAACCTCCTCGGGGCGTTCGTCGATGAGAAGCACCATGAGGTAGACTTCGGGGTGGTTGTAGGCAATGGCGTTGGCGACCTCTTTGAGGAGGGTTGTTTTACCAGTTTTGGGCTGAGCCACAATAAGTCCGCGCTGACCCTTTCCAATGGGTGTGAACATATCGATGATACGGGTGGAGAGGGTTTGCTGGGGATGGCCGGTAAGTTTGAATTTCTCTTCGGGGAAGAGCGGAGTGAGGGACTCGAAGGGGACGCGATCGCGGATACGTTCGGGAGAGAGGCCGTTGATTTCGGTGATTTTCACCATGACGAAATATTTGTCGTTCTCTTTGGGAGGACGGACACGGCCACGGACGGTGTCGCCCGATTTGAGGCCGAAATTGTGGACCATGGGAGCGGAGACGAAAACATCGTCGGGAGAGGCGAGATAATTGTAGTCGGAAGAACGGAGAAAACCGAATCCGTCGGGAGCGAGTTCGAGAACACCTTCGGCATCGATGACGCCTTCGGTGTCGAAAGGATAGACCTTGGCAGGCTTGGGAGCGGGTTGTGTGGGAATGCCTATCTGGGCGAGAAATTCGTCGCTGTAGGGTTCGTTATTGTTACGATGACGTTTGTTTTTATTACCGAAACGGAGATAGTGGGCTTCGCGCTGGTTGGTGGGCTGTTGCGGTAAGGGGATGGAAGGGGTTTCGCTGTTGGTGAGGTCGGCGGAAGGGAGCGGCTCCTGGGTGGGAGAGGCTGGCTGCGGACGATTGAAGGAAGGCTGTTTCTCAACGTTGGCGGGAGCAGGAGCGGGAGCGGGCGACTCGGCTTTGGATTCGGGGACAGCGGGAGTCTCGGGCAGAGGCTGCGCGGAGGGAGCCGGGGCAGGCTGGGGAGCGGCGGTTTCGACGGGTTCTTTCACTTTCTTGGGGCGACCGCGTTTGCGCTTGACGGGTTCGGCAGCGGGACGAGGTTCGGGTGCAGGAGCGGGAGCGGCGGCTTCGGGGATGGAGTTCTGGGGCTGAGGCTGAGGCTCGGGTGCAGAGCTGGGAGTAGGCGCATAGCGGCGTAGCAGGCGACCGGAGGGAGTGACCACATCGGGGATGGAGGGGATGGAGGGCACTTCGAGGTCGGCAATGTTGATGCCGGAAGACTCGACAGCGGGACGTGAAGGGAGATCGCGCTTAGGCTGGGCCGTGCCGGAGGCTTGAGGTTTGGAGTTCTGGTCGGGGCGTATTTTGCGTTTGTGCAACTCGGGGTTGTTGAGTGAAGACTCGGCCAAGAGCGTGGGTTTGATACGAGCGCGTTTGGGGCGGGCCTCTGATTCCTTGGCTTTTTGCTGTTCCTGTTCTTTAGTGATTGCTTTGGGGTTTTCAGATTGCAGTGCGATGATTTTATACATGAGTTCCTGCGCATCCAAGCGGGTGGCCCTGGGGATGCCTAATTCTTTGGCAATATTGATGAGTTCGATGTGGGCCTTGGCTTCTAATTCTGCTTTGCTATACATAAAAGTAGCGTATGTGCTTTGTTGATTTTAGAAAAAATTCTTTTTCGGTATGTAAAACGGAACGTTCTGATATTAAACATTTAAAACGGAGAAATGTTATAAAATAGAACGATTTTTGACGTGACAAAAATAGAATTTTTTTTTGAATCAGACAAAAAAATTTTGTCAAACAAACGAAAATGCGTAATTTTGCAGAAAATTTAAATAATAAAACAAAACACTTAAAACAATAGTACAATGAACATTCCCCAGAATTTAAAGTACACCCAAGACGATGAATGGGTAAGAGTAGAAGGCGAATTTGCTTATGTAGGAATCACTGACTATGCCCAGCATGAATTGGGCGACATAGTTTTTGTCGATGTAGACTGCGTAGGCGACACAATTGGAGCCGGTGAAGCTTTTGGCAGCATTGAGGCTGTGAAGACCGTGGCAGACCTTCTGATGCCCGTTGAGGCTGAGGTTGTTGAGTTCAACACCAATCTTGACGACGCTTCTGCTATCAACAGCGACCCCTATGGCGACGGCTGGATTATCAAGATCAAACCCGCCAACATGGCCGACATCGACGCTCTGCTCGACAATATTGCCTACACCGCCAAAATCGGTGCCTAAGCAATAAATTAAAGAAGTCAAAAAAAAGTAGAGGGCAGCTATCGTTCGATTGCCGCCCTTTATTTTTTATCGTTAAAGTTTGTTAAGAAATGTAAGATATTGACAGCTGCCACGTCATAAGGTTAAATAAAAGAAATAGTTGTTAAACAATAAAACGCTCGAATCTATCATGAAGAAAAAAATCATTATGACAATGGCGGTGATATTGATAGCCGCAGGATTGGCAGCAATGGGGTCGTGCCAAAAAGACCCATCTAAAGCCCGGGTGCAAAACATCAGCAACAATGGCTGCAAGCCGGAAATGACCGACGATAAGGGCGGGGAGAATGATGCCAGAGAGTGGGTCGAGTTAAGTTACGACAGTGGGGTGCTAAGGGTTTGCCACCATAACTTGACGGTAAACTGTGCCTTTAAGGTGGGGGGGATAGACGTGGACATACAAGTGGACGGCGACACTATTACAATAAATGAGTATGAGCACGACGGGCCGATAGCCGACTGCATCTGCCATACGGACAATGTGTTCGAAATAGCCAATCTGCCCCACGGAATATATACTTTAGTTTTTAATAGTTGGGACACGCCACCTTACACATGCACCTATGGTTTTTAGATAAGTGAAAAAGAGCATCCAGTGGATGCTCTTTGATAGCGAAGCGGAGAAATCGATGCTTGCCATCGATAAAGCGTAAGCTTTTCTTCAAAAGTCCCTCACTTTTGAAGTGTCATATAAAAAACTAACGTTACTACATTGATACATTGTGAAAAAGAGCATCCAGTGGATGCTCTTTGATAGCGAAGCAAAAGAAATATCCAGTGGATATTTCGCTTCAATGCTTGCCGTTGACAGGCAGCAAAGCCTTCTTCAAAAGTCCCTCACTTTTGAAGTGTCATATAAAAAACTAACGTTGCTACTTTGCTACATTGATACATTGATACATTGTGAAAAAGAGCATTCAGTGAATGTCCTTTGATAGCGAAGCAAAAGAAATATCCAGTGGATATTTCGCTTCAATGCTTGCCATTGATAGGCGCAAGCCTTCTTCAAATGTCCCCCACTTTTGAAGTGTGAAACAAAAAAACTAACGTTGAATTCGTTTTCACTGTCGTTTCTCTTCTCCGCTGGCACTTCTTCACTGACTATCACATCACTGCGCCTAACGGCTTGTACCGTGTCATTAAAGGTCTCACTACTTCGAGGTAATTAATAGAAATCCTCTAAATCAAAATAAAAAAGTATATTTGCATTGTGAATTGATTGAATAATCTGTTGGAATGTAACCTGCAACAAGTTGTAAACAAATATTTTATAACAAAGGATTGAAAGCGTGTTTTTGTAATGGATGCACGTTAACGGTGCGGAAAATCAATGCCACAGAATCGAGTCGTTATTCACAGAAGCAAAGATTGCACGCCACATTCAAAACAAGTCGGGAAGAAGCCAGTAAGAGAAGAAAGTGAAAGCTACAAAATGACAAGATCTGCCCATAGTAAACGCATGCTGTCCCCTACCCTGTTAACAAGGATAGGGGGACGAAGAGGTTTGCTCAGGGTGATGAGCATGGCAGTTGTATGGCTGGTCATGCTGGTACCGATGGCGGGAAGGAGTCAGGACGACAACCCGAAAGACCACCATGGTGTGCAGTTTGCTGCCACGGGGAAGGATTTTTGGGTATGCTTCCCCCGTTCGATGAGAGGGGAATCACCTAACTTTTCGCGATTGTATGCTGTTTGTGAGCGGGACTGTGACCTGACAATCGAAAATGAGAGGTTAGGGTATTCGCAAACAGTACATATCATGAGGCGGCGGATGTGCGGAACCGACACCAATTATATCCATGTGCCATACACATCCCAAATAGCGCGGATTATAGACACTGTTCCCTATCTATATATGCCTGGATTCGATTATCTTGATTACACGCTAAGACCCCATATACCCCAATATGACTACAGCGGGGTGCTGGGTGACAGGCCACAATCTCACGGGTTCCATGTTACGAGCACCGACACCATATCCCTCTTTCTTGTAGTCGGGGATGGATATTGGTCGTCGACCACAGTGATTCCTACCGAGATGTTACGCGACGAATATGTTGCGCTGCCCCCGATAGCCACCCATCATGTCAGTACCATAGCTTTAGTTCCATACTATATAACCGGAAAGTCGTCGATAGATATTATAGCGGTGGACGACAGTGTGACGGTAGACATAGTACTGAGCGATTGGGACTGGATGAACAGAAGACCGGGCGACACACTGACAGTGATGCTCAGGAGAAGTGAACTGTTCCATGTCGGGGCAGGAGAAAGCCAGGAGAAATATTACCCATTGTTGGCTCCATATTATATACTTGGAGAAAATATCGACTCGCCCGAAGCAGGCTTTGCGCCCGTGGTACGACACACATTTGCAGGCGACACGGCTCTGAGGGATACCTTTTGTGTCGACCTGGCAGGTACACATATCAAGGCAAGAGACTGCAAACGGATAGCGGTATACGAGAGTTCGGGGGCTCTTGGAATCGGAATAAGAGATTGGGGGAACGGACAATTCGGGATGAAAGTTGACCAGTCGCTGCCGATATGGTATTGCGGCAAGGAATTCCTGGTGCCGAACGCAGGTGGGTATCTCCGTTTTTTGGGGTTGGAAGACAACACAACCATCACCATAAAAGACATGGCCCATTTGGCTGACGGCGAAAGGGTGCTGGCCGTCAACGCAAACACCACCAACTGGTGGGAATTTGAAGGAGGCAGAGGTCCTTACTATATTGTAGCAGACAAGCCTATAGAGGTGAAGTGGATAGGAACAAGATGTGGCATGAACTCGGTGATTCCCACAAGATGGTGGCATTGGGGGGAGATTGTTTACGGCACTCCGAACAATGTCGATGCCAATGGAAACCATTATGGCCCTTCTGTGTCTGGCCTCGATATTTTCACCTACACTGCCGATGTGCAATCCATGTGGATGGACGACTACAGGCTTGCTTCATACTTCCAGCCATTGGCCAACACCCCCTACAGCCACGCACATTTCAATCAGGGCAGCTCATTCTGTTCAGAGGGGACACACCGCATAATAAGCAGGACCAATGCCCCGTTTATGGCATACCTGTCAGGTGCCTACATGCTCAATCTCCCCCATATCCAGCCGGGAGGGACATCCTTGACGGTAAATGGATTGGCGGCCGATTCGTTGTCCAGCGACTCAATATGGTGCCTTTACGACCCGGTCTACTTCACGGCCACTCACCAACGCCCTTACGACAGTGTGATATGGGACTTTGGCGACAGCACCATACTGCGGTATGGCCATCGGGAGGGGGACGCCGTTCTCACACAACAGCACACCTATCACGACACCGGGAGATATACTGCAATGGCCATCTTCAAATACGCCGACGAGGGATGCAACACCCGCAAATCCGACACCCTGTGGACGCCGTTGTGGTTCCACAACCACTACGACTCGACCTTTTCGGTTCGCCTGTGCGAGGGCAGTTTCACATTCCGCGGGCATGAATTGGAATATACCGACACCCACTACGTCACAACCTACTGGACACCCTCGGGATGCGACACGCTGTGGAAAATAGACCTGGTGACCTGCCCGCACTGCCACTGGGTTTATGACACCGTCGCACCGGAGGATATGCCGGTACTCTTCAACGGCATTTCATTCGGCGCCGAGACACACGACCAACCCATCTATTTGCATATTGCCGACACCTGCGACAGCATTGTATACTTCACACTCATTGTCATCCCCTATTGGGGCGAGAAACCCATTGACAGCACCTGGATCATTGCGCCCAATGTCATTACCCCGACGCTTGAAACCAACAACATATTCTCACTCCGGTGCAGCCGTCATATCCAGAAAGCTGAAGTGAAAGTATTCAATCGGTATGGCGTACATATAGCCCAGTTCGACGGGCTTGCAGGCAGTTGGGACGGCACACACGAAGGCGTACCCTGCCCCCAGGGGACATACGTATACTATATTCGTTATATGGATAATCACGATGCCGCATGGAAAACCGTCAAAGGGACAGTGACGTTGATACGGTGACTCAGAGTCATGTCAAGAGATTCCAGTGGAAGTCTCATCCTGTCCTTGATATTCTCACAAAAAAGAGTGCAATTCTAAAAAAATGTGTATATTTGCAAAGGTGTCGTCCTGAGTGGTGATACCGACATTATTTTGAAATACGTAGCGTTATGCTTTTCTTTTGAACGTTTAAAATTATATGACATGAAAAAAACACTATCTTTGGTAATAGCACTTATGCTTGCCTCCATTTGTTTTGCTCAAAAAGATGTGACAAAATTTCTTGGCATTCCTGTTGATGGGACAAAGAGTGACATGATTCAAAAACTGAAAGCAAAAGGCTTCACATACAACCAACGTAAAGACTGTCTCGAAGGTGAGTTCAATGGTTCTGATGTAGAGATACACGTTATTACAAACAACAACAAGGTTTATAGAATAATGGTTATGGATGCCATGGGGATAAACGAGGCTTCTATAAAGATTAGATTCAATACTTTGTGTCATCAATTTGAGCATAACGAGAGGTATGTTCCTGCAAACATCGTAGGAAAATATGAAATAGGTGAAGACGAAGACATTTCATACGAAATGAGTGTGAATAGCAAACGATATGAAGCAGCTTATTATCAATTTATTAAATCAGAACTTGATACAACAGTTTTACAAGATTACTTACTTTCAAAACTATCTTTCGAAGAGTTTGATAATCTGAGTGAAGAAGAAAAGCAAAATATGATAATAAGATTATCTATGGAATATGTGGCAGATATCATGACTGAGAAATCAGTATGGTTTATGATTGAACAAGAATATGGTAGATATTATATTATCATGTTTTATGATAATGAATATAATAAAGCAAATGGAGAAGATTTATAATTCTATATAATAATGAAATCTCAGTTACACGATGGCACAAAACGCCATTTCAGATGCATGTAATGCCTTGAATTATACTGCTCAACTTGAATATCATTGCAGTGGATATAGACCGGATGTAATGGTATTTGTTGGAGAAAAAAAAATATGCTTTTGAAATACAGGTTTCCCCTCAATCCTTTAAGAAAACTCGAGAACGCCAGGTAGGAGGACTGCCTGGTGCTGTAATCGGCTTTGGAGCGGGCATAGGAGCCTCTTATTGCGGCGAACGCCTAGGGGAAAAGATATTTGACTGGACGCATTAGTAGAAAGGAAAAACATGAATTTTTTTTTGTACATGCTATATTGCATAATGGAATTATGTGTTGATGTATCAGAAATGATTAGAAAAGGCATCTACAAACGATTGTATGGCAATGAGTGGGAAGCGAGGCTCAAAAAAACCTTGATTCGGAATGTCCCTTCTCAATTGTATTTTTAGGGTGGTGGTTTCTGGTTTGTTATTCTACTGACTCCGTTTACCATAGCTGCTTGTTTGCTCGAACGATGCTGCGGTATCGACCTAGCCATGATCATTGGTGCGGTAGTCTCTCTTGTCACCGTCTCGCCGTATTATATATGGAGGCGGAAACATTATGATGAGTTGATAGCCAATCACGAATATGTTACTGGCAGGCCACGCTTTAATAAGTTCCAAAAGATAGCCGCTTTTATAAGTTACTGTAGTTTGGCGGTAATACCGATGATTGCGCTTGTGGTTTGTACCCTTTTGAGAAAATAGAAACACTCCGTCGTGGCGGTTGTTCGATACCGCGACGATGGGCTGACTTTGGGGATGTTCTGTATCGTGCCGTTGGGAAACATCCGTCGTGACGGAACATCATAATGAAATCAAATCGGATTACAAATCCTGATAATAATAAGTGTCGGATTGCAAATCCGACACAACGAGTGGCGGAGATATGCCTGTCTCTTTTTGATACAATAACGCCCGCACCATTTGGTGAGCACAGTTTTCCCCACACTGCACACCTACGGTGTTTAGTGCGGGGTTAATAGGATTGTGTGCCTTTGGCACACGCAAGCCTTCGCAAATCAATGCATGACATATAATGTTGATATTATATAACTTACTAATAATTAAATTCCTGTTTGTCGGACAGCAATGATTATATTAGTGAAAAAGAGCATCCAGTGGATGCTCTTTTTCACAATGTAGCAACGTTAGTATTTTATATGACACTTCAAGTTTCCCAGTCGTAGCGGATGTTCGGTATCCCTTTGTTGTTCTCGTTGGACTGGACTGCAAATCCGGCCTAACTGATTATCCAGATTTGTAATCTATAAGCTATGGGCTTTTTGTTGGTGACGCAATAAATTGTGGCGACAGACGTTATTGAAATATGGAATCTCAAAATGTGGAATACAAGCAGTCCTGGAAGGACGAGTACCTGAAATGGATATGCGGCTTCGCCAACGCCCAAGGCGGCACCATCTATATTGGCATCGACGACAACGGAAATGTTGTCGGCATAAAAGATGCCAAGAAACTTCTCGAAGACATTCCCAATAAGGTGGTCAACTATATGGGCATCGTGGCCGATGTGAACCTGCACCACAAGGATGACCTCGATTATATCAGCATAGGCATTGAGCCCAGCAACGTTCCTATCAGTTTTAGGGGTAAATATTATTGTCGTAGTGGCAGCACGATGCAGGAATTGAATGGCTCGGCTTTGCAACAATTTGTTTTGAAGAGGATGGGGCGTTCTTGGGACGATATACCTAACGAGCATGCCACAATTAAAGATTTGGACCGCAAAGCCATAAAGTATTTTCTCGACAACGGCATTGCTGCAGATCGCATTGACAAAAGTGAGTCTAACTCATCGACGCAGAGAGTACTGGAGAATCTTGGCTTAATAACAGAGGATGGCAAACTGAAAAATGCCGCCCTTTTGCTGTTTGCCAAGAATCCTCGTCGGTACTTTACCTGTGTGGAATTCAAGATTGGACGTTTCAGACGTAATGTGGCTGACCTAATCATCCAGGATGTGATTGAAGGAAACATAATCCAGATGACCGACAGTGTAGTGCAAGTGTTGAAAGCCAAATACCTGACATCTCCCATACACTATGAAGGCATGAAACGTCGTGAGCCTTTGGAGGTTCCGGAGGAGGCACTGCGTGAAATATTGTACAATGCCATAGCGCATAAAGATTATACCGGCGCACCAATCCAAATGCGTGTATGGGATGACTATGTTGAGATATGGAACGAGGGGGGATTGCCAATTGGATATACTCCAGATACCCTGTTGAAGAAACATTCATCTCGTCCAAGGAACAGAAACATTGCAAACGCTTTCTTCAAGGCTGGTTTCATTGAGAGCTGGGGGCGAGGATACGAGAAAATCTTTGAAGGCTTTAAGGCAGCTGGACTCCCGATGCCCACCATTGAGGAGGCCGACGGAGGAATTCGCGTCAGTTTCCAAAGAAACAATCAAGGCAATCCACAAACAATATCCCAGACTGACGCCACAGAGACGCCACAGAAAACGTCACAGAAAACGCCACAGAAAACATCACAGAAAATACTGGAACTAATTGAAGGAAATCCTCAAATTACAACTCACGAAATGGCTGCTATCATTGGAATAGACAGGCGCAATATCCACAGAAACATCAAGAAGCTCCGAGAACAAGGTGTCCTT
>ONIP01000020.1 GCA_900317955.1 uncultured Bacteroidales bacterium | reverse complement strand
GGCATCTTCTCACTGTCTTCTCACGCTCTTTTACACTGTGTCTTTTTCTCATAATAAAACCCCGAAAGTTTTTTGTCCAACTTTCGGGGTTCATTACATTTGGGGGCACCCTCTTTTTTAAGATAATAAGAATTGCCTATATTAGGAGTCTGCCCTACTACAGGTTCCCTTACTACTTCTTGGTATCCTGGCCGATGTCGTTGGGGTCGATGATGGGGTCATCCATCTCGTTGCAGGCTTCGGTACGGTTGTTCAGCGAATTGCAGGGGGTGCCGGGAGCGGTGACAACAGTGTGGGGTCCTGTCCAACGCCCGCCTACATAGTCGTAGCAGCGGCAGTTCTTAGTGCCGCACGATACCAAGCCGAGGAGGCTCAAGGCAGCTAATGATAAAAGGAGTTTTTTCATATTCAAAGTATCTTATTCGTTTGTTATGCCATCAGTTGAAAATGAGGAGACGAAGGTGGCCAAATGGCTACCCACTTCGATTTCGTCGACAAAGAGCCATGCCTGTTCGCCGGCACTGATGTGCCAGTCGGGCATGGGACCGTAGTTGACGGCTTTGACCTTGACGTAGCGCGCAGAGGTCAGAGGGCCGCGACAGACAAAGGCATGCTGCACGCTCTCTTCCTGCCGGTCGCGCACAGCGGGAAACTCGTCGTTGTCAAGGTGCGCCCAAGGTCTGTAGGTCTTGCCGTCGGAGGAAACACTCACTTCGATGCGTTTGGGGAAGAAAATCCAGGCGCGCATGTTGTCCAAGCAGTCGACAGAGACGGAGGTGAGGGTCTTGGAGGAGAGGAGGTCTATCACAACTTCCATGTCGGTTTGCCAGCCCTGCCAGCCGCCAATGCGGTAGTTGGAGGTGCCGTATAGGCGGTCGATGAGGCCGTCGGGGCCGTTCTCGCTGTATTGCGGTGCGGGCTTGGTGACGTAGCGCAGCTGCTTGTCGGCGATGAAACGGGTCAGCGTCTGGCTCACCACGGGGCTGTATTGGTCGGTGGCGGGGTTGTAGGCCACTGCCTTGAGCGTGACGTCACGGTTGACCAATATCGGATTCACATAGCGGAAAGAGTGGGTGTCGGGGGTGCGTCCATCGGTGGTGTAGTAAATAACAGGACTACCGTCCACAGACTCATACATCTCGGGGTTACCATTGACAATGCTACGGGCAGAGAGCGAGACAAGGATGGAGTCCTTGAAGCATTGTTGCCAGTCGCTGAAGAAGGGTGCAGGAGGGGTGCGTGCCTCTTCAGGGAAGAGGTTTTTGGAACGAAGCGAGAAGTCTTTTCCGTCCCAGAAACGACCCGGCTGCCAATCAGTCTTGTTTATCACAATGTCATCCTTGCCTGTGTGCAGGGTGATACGGTTAAAAAGCGGGGTAACCGTAACATATTCTCCACTGCCCGGGCAGACAGGATAGAAACCCATGGCGCTCATGACATACCAGGCACTCATCTGTCCGCAGTCCTCGTTTCCGCAGAGACCGTCTGGGTTAGGAGTGTAGAGCTCGGAGAGGATGCGGTGCACGATATTGTCCAGTTTGTCGGTGGCGCCAAGGTAGGCATAGAGATAGGCTGCATGGTGAGAAGGCTCGTTGCCGTGGGCATACTGCCCTATCATGCCAGTAATATCGACTTGGTCGCGACCGGAAGTCTCACTGCTGGTGTTGAAAAGAGAATCGAGAAAAGCCTCGGCCTTCTCCTTGCCGCCCATTTGAGCAATCCATCCAGAGACGTCGTGCGGTACGTAAGTGCTGTACTGCCAGCTATTGGCTTCGGTGAAGTGATTGTTGACTTCGGTGGGGTTAAAGGGGGTGACGAAACCGCCATTGCGGCGTGCATGCATAAAGCCGTCGGGATCCATGATGTTCTGCCACGACTGCGCACGGCGCATATAGGTGTTGTACACCTCATTCAGGTAGCGGTAGGATGACGTGGTGTCGGGCACTGCATTGCGATACATCTCTATCGCGGCATAGCGGGCTATGCACCAGTCATCGTATGCATACTCAAGCGTCTTGGAGACTGTCTCGTTGTCGAGACGGCTGTCGAGGTAGCCCTGGGCAGCATAAGCCTGGTGTGCCTCGGTGCGGTTGGAGGTGGCAATCATGGCCTCGAGCAGTTTCATGCGGCGTGCGGGGGTCCACTTGTCAAGGAGACCGGCGACCTGTGCATTGAGTATTACCGGAACACTGTGGTAGCCAATCATACAGTGGGTTTCGTGAGCAGCGAGTTCCCACATGGTCAGTTCGCCGCCCGTCTCGTACTGGAGAAGCATGGTATTGATCCAGTCTTCTGTAATCTGGGGCTCGATGATGGTCATGAGCGGGTGCAGGGCACGGTAGGTGTCCCAGAGAGAAAAGACGGTATAGACAGGTTTGTCGGAGGTGCAGATGCTGTCGTTCATGGCACGGTAGCGGCCGTCAACGTCGCTCCACAGATAGGGCGATGTGTAGCAGTGATAAAGGGCTGTATAGAAGTTGCGCTTTTCGGTACGGGAGCCTCCTTCTACCTCAATCTTGCCAAGTGCCTCCTCCCAGCGTTGGTGCGCAGCAGAACGGATGTCGTCGAAAGCAAGATCCTTGCGGGTGGCAAGGTTCTTACGGGCACCCTCGCTGTCAACGCCCGAAATGGAGACGTAGACCTCAACCTGTTTGCAGTCGTCGGGCAGCGCTACCAAGGCTTTCATCCCGTGGTCGAAATATATCACTTCCTTCACGGGCTGGTTGCACTCGAGGGCAAAGAAACATTTTTGGTCGGGATTCCAGGCGTCGCTTTCGCGCCAGCCACTGATGATGTCGCCTTTGGCCTTGTCGAAACCGGCAGAGAGCACCTTGTCGCGGTGGCGCAAGTCGATGACAAAGCCTTTGAGACCGCGTCCGGGGAAAGTATAGCGGTGGGAGGCCACGCGCTCGGTGGTGGTGAGCTCTGCCATGACACGATTGCGGTCAAGCACTACGCGGTAGTAGCCAGGAGTGGCTTTCTCGCCACGGTGGCTGAACTGCGAACAGAACTCGGTCTGTGGCATGTCGGACGAAAACGACCAGTTGCTACCCGCAGCGGTAACGGGCATGAGGAGTATGTCGCCATAGTCCTCGCAGCCTGTGCCGTTGAGATGGGTGTGACTGAAACCGTATATGGTGTCGTCGCTGTAGTGATAGGCACTGCATCCGTCCCACCCCTCGAGACGGGTGTCGGGACTGGGCTGTATCTGCCCAAAGGGGACAATGGCTCCGGGGTAGGTGTGCCCGTGGAAGTCAGTTCCTACAAGGGGGTTGACATATCGGCTGTAGCCGTTTTGGCAGCCTGTGGCCACAAAGAGAAGCAACAGTCCGCACAAAAAGAAATAGTGTTGTTTTTTCATGGGAGGGGGAAAAAAATTGCAATTATTTCATTTTGATCAAGGCGGCGGCACCCAGTATTGCCACTTCGTTGGTACTGAGTTGCGACATCTTGATTTCACAGCGTCCTTTGTAGATGTTGAGCAGGTTGGCCTCGAAAGCCTCGCGCAAAGGCAGCAGCAGCGGGTCGCCCACTTTGGTGGGGCCGCCCATCAGGAAGATGGCTTCGGGAGCGGAGAATGTGCAAGCATTGGCGCAGGCCAGTCCCAGCCATTCGGCCACCATGCGGTAGGTCTCTTTGGCCAAGGGGTCGCCCGCGTTGGCGGCGTCGCCTATCATCTTGCTGGTAATGTCACTGTCCTCGGTGTCGGACGTAATCCATCCCGGCATGTGGGGAGCCTCCTGAGGAGCGCCTTTCTCTTTGCGCAGTTCGACATAAGTCTGCACAATGCCACGGGCAGAGGTGTATGCCTCCAGACAGCCCTTGCGGCCACAGCTGCAACGTCGGCCATCGGGAATAAGGATGTTGTGACCCAACTCGCCGGCAGTGCCTGTAGAGCCGTGCACCAGCCGTCCGTCGACCACGATGCCACTACCCACACCGGTACCAAGGGTAATCATGATAAAATGGTTCATGCCACGCGCACCGCCATAGACAAATTCGCCATAGGCAGCGGCATTGGCGTCGTTGCTCAGCACAAACGGGCGGTCGGTATATTTGGCAAACTCTTGTTTAAAATCCAGAAGACCTTTGATGGTCAGGTTAGGCGCCCACTCTACACAGCCGGTGTAGAAGTTGCCGTTGGGGGCACCCATGCCGATACCGGTAAGGTCGCTAACAGCCATAGAGGCAACGCCCTTCTCCGGGTCGCCTTGAGCAACCATGTCTTTAATCTGCTCCATAATGTCGAAGACATAAGGCTCCAGCATGGAGTAATTGCCAGTGGGAAGACTGCGGCGTGCCACAATCTTCGAGTCGTCGCGCACCATTCCAATATCAGTGTTGGTGCCGCCTACATCAATTCCAATTGCATACGTGTTCTGCATAAAGATAGTATTTTATAAGAAAATGCAAAATTACGTTTTTTTTCCCAATTTTCAATTTTCAATTTTCAATTTTCAATTTTTTTCGTATTTTTGCACCATGGAAGAACCTATTACCGATAAGCTATTCTCTCTCGAAGAGATTGACTATACACGTTTTTGGGGAGAAAACGACAAGATTCTCGACTTCGTCAGAATTCTGTTCCCCAAGGTAAAGCTTATTGCCCGAGGCGACATGCTTAAAGCGGTGGGAAGTGCCGAAGACATCGACCACTTCGACGGCAAACTACAGGCCATGAAAACCTATTACGACAAAGTAGGACGGCTGAACGAGAATGTCATAATGCAAATTTTCGAGAACGGCGGTTCTACTCCCGAGGCCGAGACCAACGAAGAGATTCTCGTACACGGCCGCAACGGGCTGCTCATCAAAGCCCGCACCCCCAACCAGCGGCGTCTGGTGGAGGCCGTAAAGGAGAACGACATGGTCTTTGCCATCGGCCCTGCTGGTACGGGAAAGACTTATACCGCCGTTGCCCTTGCCGTCCGTGCTTTGAAGAACAAGGAAATACGCCGCATCATCCTAACCCGCCCGGCTGTTGAGGCTGGCGAAAACCTCGGTTTCCTGCCCGGCGACCTGCGCGATAAACTCGACCCATACCTTCAGCCACTCTACGACGCCCTGCGCGACATGATACCGCAGCAGAAGCTCCTCTCCTACTGGGAGGACAACACCATAGAGATAGCCCCCCTCGCCTTTATGCGCGGACGCACCCTCGACAACGCCTTCGTCATCCTGGACGAGGCTCAGAACGCCACCTCCTCACAGCTGAAGATGTTCCTCACCCGTATGGGCAGGAACGCCAAATTTGTCATCACGGGCGACATCACCCAGATTGACCTGCCCCGCCACCAGCAGAGCGGCCTGGTACAAGCCATGCACATCCTCGACGGCATCAACGGCATCAGTTTCATCAACCTCGACAACAGCGACGTGATACGCCACAAACTGGTCACCAAGATTATCCGAGCATACGAACGCAACACCGATACACCCCATGAAGAGCCACCCCAACTGCAAGATTAACCTCGGCCTGCACGTTGTGGGCAAACGCCCTGACGGCTACCACAACTTAGAGACTATTTTCCTGCCTGTCCACGACCTGTGCGACGAGCTGGAAATAACACCTGTCAAGGGCTCCGACACCGTTGTGTGGCAGGAAGGCATAGTGCTTGACAACGCCCCCGAGGACAACCTCTGCATGAAAGCCTACCGCCTGCTGCACGACGAGTTCCATATTCCGCCCGTGGAGATACTCCTGCGCAAGCACATCCCCTTCGGTGCCGGCCTGGGCGGCGGCAGCAGCGATGCCGCCTTTACTCTCAAAATGCTCAACGACATGTTCTCGCTGGGGCTTGCAACCGCCGACCTTGAGCAACGGGCTGCACGGATAGGTGCCGACTGCGCCTTCTTCATCCAGAACCGCCCCGCCTACGCCACCGGCATTGGCGACCAGCTGGAGCCTATCGACCTCGACCTGTCCGCCTACCGCATAGCCATAGAGATACCACCCGACGAGCATGTCAGCACCCGCGAGGCCTATGCGGGTCTGCATCTGCAGGGCGGCAGCCGTCCCGACCTGCGGAAGGCGGTGCGCCAACCCATAGTGCAGTGGCGGAAAACTATCGTCAACGACTTCGAGACCTCCGTTTTCCCAGCCCACCCCGCTATTGCTGCGCTGAAAGACGACATGTACCGCCGTGGCGCACTCTACGCAGCCATGACCGGCAGCGGCGCCGCCGTGTTCGGGCTGTTCCCCCTTTAAGAAAAAAAATCATCCCGGACTCCGGGTTCTGTCAGATTTCACCCCCTATAGGGTAATGTATGGGTAGGTATGAACGTTTTCGATAAGCCGAATTCATACAAGCCTGCTTGTGTGCTGAGGCGAGAAAACGTCTGTTGCGAAGAAATGAACGACTACGACACATTCAACCGCCTGTTTCGCACCTATGGTGCCATCGTCTGGAGCATGTGCAAGAATGCATCGCACGACGACTACGAGCGATGCCGCGACCTGTTTCAGGACGTGTCGGTACGCCTGTGGCTGCACATCGGCGACTTGCGGCCGGATGCCAAGCCTCACGAAGAAAAGGCATGGGTTGAGTGGCAGACACGCCATGTGTTGAGCCACAGCCGCAAGCCCCGTGAAATGGAGAACAACTTGCCAGAGATTCCCGACGACGACACAGCCTCCGAGGCAGAGCGACGCACTCTTGTCGCCGACTTGATGGCACAGCTACAGGACGAAGACAGGCAGTTGATGCAGATGCGGCTTGAAGGCTACTCCGCCGACGAGATAGCCCAAGCCACCGGCCTGAAACGCGATGCAGTGTATCAACGCATACACCGCGTCATGGCACGGATGCGCAAGATGCTCATTGCTCTGTTGTTCATACTGGCGGCCTCAGCCATTGCCGTTGCCGTGGTGCCTCAATGGCGAAAAGCTGTGTTCCACCGCAGCACTCCTCCACCAAGTCCCTCCCCGACTGGCACATCAGACCACCACCAGACCACCACCGACAGTGCCGCCACACCGGCAATCGTGGTCAACTGGGACTATCACGGCAACGACCCCTGGTACACCCACACAAGCACTGGGGGCTCAGGATTCGCCTTCAACCACCTCGACAGCACCATCACCTACTACCGTACCCTCAATGGGCGCACCGTGACGGCGGTAATGCATCAATGAAACAGGCTGCCCTTGCCGCAGCATTAGTGGCTTTGGCCACAGCCACACAAGCCCAGGTGGCACACGATTTCCAAACCGTCACCCCTCAGGGCGACACCCTCTTCTGCACCATCACCGACTCTGCACAGCACCACATCAGTGTGCGTGGCGACGAATCGGTATGGGGAGCACATTACATCCACTACAGCGACACGCTGGTCATCCCCTCCTCTATTGAGCACGACGGCATCGCCTACACCGTCACAGCATTGGCCGACAGCGCATTCTACAGCCATGGCGAGGTGAAAAGCGTAAGCATTCCCGCCACCATAACCACTATCGGGCGGTTAGCTCTTTCCTACACATTGATAAACGACCTCTTTGTTCACGACGGCGTGGAAACCATAGGGGAAAAAGCATTCGGTTCAATCAAGAATGTTGTATATCATGGAACTGCCACCGGCAGCCCGTGGGGTGCGCTGACCGTGAACGCCTATGTGGAAGACAGCCTTTATTACACCGACAGCACACGCACACGCCTCACCGCTTGCCATCCGCAGTTGGCCCAAGCCATTGTGCCCCCATCAGTGCGAACCATCGGACGTCTTGCCTTTGCCGGCTCCAATACACTCACCACAGTCACCCTTCCCGAAGGCCTCGACACCATAGGCAATTACGCCTTTCAGAGTTGCAGCCAGCTGGGCACAGTGGTCATCCCTTCCACTGTCCGAGTAATAGGCAACTACGCATTCTACAACGCTTTTCGGCAAGACGGCAGTGCTACAGCAACCATCGCAGATGCTGAACATGTCAGCCCCGATTCCGGGTGCAGTATTGGCAAAGGTGCCTTCGCCTACAGCCATGTAGGGGCCGTCAGCCTCGGCAACCGTATCACCTCCATCGGTAGCGATGCCTTCTCCACCTGCGACCGTCTTGACTCCGTCATCGTGCCCAACAGCTGCACTTATCTTGCCGAGCGCGTCTTCTGCTACAACTACAACGGCAGCCTGAAAAAAGTCCACCTACCCGAAGGCCTCGACACCATCCGCGCCGAACTCCTCCACGGCTGTCTCGGACTGAAAGAAGTAAACATACCCTCCTCTGTGGTCTATATAGACAGCATGGCTTTCCTCGAATGCAGCAAGCTGACCGAACTCACCCTGCCTGAAGGACTCAACTACATCGGGCAGTACGCCTTTGGGGAATGCTCACGCGTCCGAAAAATACGCAGCCTTGCCGCCACGCCACCACAGGCATTCTCCGGCACTTTCGAAAGGATGAATCCTGAGCTCTCGCTTATCGTGCCGTGCCACAGCGGTGAAGCCTACAACGCCGATCCCTACTGGAGCTATTTCAACAACATCGAAGAGGACTGCACCGGCGTTCCGACAGCCGAAGCCCCGCAAGCGACAATCCGCACAATTGAAGGAGGCATCACCGTCGAGGGTTGTACCGGCGAGCGCATCCGCGTCTTCGACACTGGCGGAAGGCTCATAGCCGAAACCACCTGCCACGGCACCTGCACCCTCCATCTGCCTTCAGCTGGCATATACATGGTGCAGATAGCCGACCGCCCAGCCCGGAAGGTCGTCGTACAATAGACCTCATCCACCCCCAAAAGCACCTGCCAGAGCCACCTCCGGCAGGGGCTTTGCCTTTATCCCCAAAAATATATTTGTCCATACGAAAAAAAGTTAGTATCTTTGCAAATTCAAACATTGGCAAATCATGGACAATAACGACACTACACCTACAGCATCCGAAACCGCCGTTCTATATGGCCAAGCCAACACACCCGGGCACATTCCTCAGCAGGAAATCCCCGCCAACTGCATGACTGTGGATGAGTATTTTGATGAATTAATTGAACTACTCCGTCAAGACTATGCGAGAATACAGGGTCATCATTAACCGTACAGCGCGCGTGGATTTTCTTGAAATCAGAACGTTCCTATGGGGTGTTCTGTCCTTTCAGAGTGCAGAAAAGTACGTCAACGCCATGCGAGCAGAAATAAAAAGCATTAGCATTTTCGCTGACTGTTTTCAACGCAGCACTTCCAAGCAAATACTCTCCATTCACCCACAAGCCCGCAGGATGGTTTCGCACAACAAACGCTGGGTTTATATTTTCCACATCGAAGGCGACTTTGCCATTGTTGACCGAATCCTTTCAGCAAGAGTATCAAATAATATCAAACAATAAAAACAAATAATATGGTAGATTACAAGAAAATCGGACTCGTGAACACCCGTGAGATGTTCAAGAAAGCAGTCAACGGCGGCTATGCCATCCCCGCCTTCAATTTCAACAACATGGAGCAGATGCAGGCCATCATCCAGGCCGCTGTCGAGACCAAAAGCCCCGTCATCCTTCAGGTTTCCAAGGGTGCCCGCGACTATGCCAACCCGACCCTCCTGCGCTACATGGCCGAGGGCGCCGTGGAGTATGCCAAAGAGCTTGGCTGCCCCAACCCCCAGATTGTGCTTCACCTCGACCACGGCGACAGCTTCGAGACCTGCAAGAGCTGCATCGACATGGGCTTCTCCAGCGTCATGTACGACGGCAGTGCCCTCCCCTACGAGGAGAATATCAAAATCTCCCGCCAAGTAGTAGAATATGCCCACAAGTATGACGTCACCGTAGAGTGCGAACTCGGCGTACTGGCCGGTGTAGAGGACGAGGTTTCTTCCGAAGTGAGCCACTACACCAAACCCGAAGAGGTCATAGACTTCGCCACACGCACCGGATGCGACTCCCTGGCCATCAGCATCGGCACCAGCCACGGCGCCTACAAGTTCAAACCCGAGCAGTGCACCGTCGACCCACAGACCGGTCGTCTCGTGCCTCCTCCCCTTGCCTTCGACGTGCTCGAAGCTGTTGAGAAAAAACTCCCCGGCTTCCCCATCGTGCTCCACGGCTCCAGCTCCGTGCCTCAGGAAGAGGTTGACATCATCAACGCCAACGGTGGTGCCCTCAAGGCTGCCGTAGGTATCCCCGAAGAACAGCTGCGCAAAGCCGCCAAGAGTGCCGTCTGCAAGATTAACATCGACAGCGACAGCCGTCTGGCCATGACCGCCGCCATCCGCAAACACATGGCTGAGCATCCCGACCACTTCGACCCGCGCCAGTATCTGAAACCTGCCCGCGAAAGCATGAAGAAGATGTACATCCACAAGATTGTCAACGTCCTCGGCAGCAACGACAAACTTTAATAATTCATACCACAATAAAGGAAAAGGGACTACAAAATAAAGTGTAAATCCCTTTTCCTTTTTAATCTGTTAAACTCTTACATCCTTTTCTTTCAACAATTTTATTACAGCATTTTTTTCCACCACTATGAAGAGGTTTTGTTTCATATTGACATTTTGCTTGTTGTGCTGTGGCCTGGGCGCACAAACTTACAATCTGACCATACACGACGTGAGTCGCGAATTTTTTGCTAAAAAGAACTTGTCCTACAATCTCAGATGGATAGGAAACAACGACTCCGCCGTATACATCGTCCAGCAAGCTTCCAACAAGTCAAAAAAACTCACCCTTTATCACTACAACCTCGGTCTTAACGAAGTTGCCAGCAAAGAGTTACCCACTGAGGATGGTACTGTCTGCATGGGTGGTTTCCTCAATCCGACCACCGTCGACATCATGATGCTCGAAAAAACCAAAACCTCCTTCCGTACACTTCACATGCAATACAACCCCGTGACTCTTGAACAGATAGGGGAATCCAAGGTGATGAAAAGTTTCAATCTCAACGACGACATGGACTGCCGCTATCACATCTCCTCCTCTCCCAATGGTCAGGTCTCGGCTGGCATCTATGTTATCACCGCCCGCAACCGCGACCCCGAAGTTCAGGTGGAGCTTTACAGTCGCGATCTCGAAACCTATTGGAACATGGACTGCGGCATCGCAGTGCTCGACCAAGCCTCCGTCACCGACAGCGGAGAAGTCCTTCTGAGTGGATATTACACCAAAAAGATGGACAAAAAGACCTATTTTGAAGTAGTCATGATGGACGGCGAAAAAATCAAACGCTACTGTTTCAACGTTGATCTCGGGACAATTTGCTCCTCACAATTGGTCAAATACGATGGCCATCGCATCATTCTCTCCGGCGTAGTGCAAGACCCCGACAAAAAAGATGAAAATAAAGTTCAGGCCAGCAGCATCTTCGCCTTGGTATACAACACCGACCTCGAACGCATCGAGAGCACAAAATACCATTCCTTCTCGTTCGTCGAGTCCGCTCGCATGCAAAACCTCAAGGACAGCTACTTCTCCCGCTACAAACCCATCGAATTCGTCAACTTTTTCGCATCAACCAACGACCCCGAAGGTGCCATAGTCGGCTATCGCCCCACCTTCTACAATGCCATCAACGGCATCCCTTCAACCTACACCTTCGGTGGCATTCTGCTTCTCCGCATCAACAACTCCGGCGACTTCGTTTGGTCGCAAACCCTGCGCCACTGGTCCGAAATGAATTTCTTTCTACGCGACTACGACCACGCCGACATGCGCCAATTAGGCAACAAGACCTTTATCCTCATCCCCGAAAACGCCTCCAATATCGACCGTCCTGAGTCCAAGCCCTTCAAAAAATACACCCCGCCCAATGGCAAAAACGCTCTGCGCATTGTAGCCATCGACCCTTCTGGTGACATCCAAAACCAATACATCGAACTTCCCAAAAACCTCTCTCCTCTTAGCCATCCCCACCGCGACTACTCTTGCACCGACATCCACAACCCCCGCTTCGTCTACCTCCTTTCCGGCTCCTCAAAAACATGCTTGGCCACCTTCTCAATTAAACAATAGTCCTAACTCCACCCTTTGTCCACTCCCATTATGAAAAGGATTCTGCTTCTTCTCGCCGCCGCGCTCTGTCTTGGCTCCGCTGCAGCACAGCAACAACCCGACCTCGACAACTTCGACGGCCTCCATGCACAAGGACACCTCCCTACCGACCTCACCCTGCGCCTCAACGAACTCTACACACTCGACAAACAACGCGTCCGCGACTACAATGACGGCCGTCTCCCCGGCAACGACAAAGTCCTGGCCGTCTCTTATCGCATCAACAAACTCATCTCCTCCGGACGCATCATTTTCGGCGACCCCATAACCCGCATGGTCGAAAACATCGCCGACACCCTTCTCCACGACTATCCCGAACTACGCCGCAACCTTCGTTTCTATACGGTGAAAAGTCCCGAAGTCAACGCCTTCGCCACTGGTCAAGGCATGATATTCGTCAACACAGGTCTCGTGGCTCATGCCGACAACGAAGCTCAACTTGCCTTCATCATCGGTCATGAAATCATTCACTATTACCGCCAACACGCCACCGAAATGCTCACCCGCAAGGACAACCCTCGGCGGCGAAACAACGAAGAGGAGGAACTCAGCATCTTTATCAAGCGCCACAACCGTTCCCGACAAATGGAAAACGAAGCCGACAGCCTCGGCATCGCCCTTTTCTATAGCAAAAGCCCCTACGCCAAAAACGTCACCCAAGGCGTCTTCGATGTCCTTCAATACGGCTACCTCCCCTTCGCCCAGCTGCCTTTCCCTCACGAATACTTCAACACCCCTCACTACCGCATCCCCGACGACTATTTCCTCAAAGAGCTCTCCCCCGTCTCCGCGCGCGACGACTACAACGACTCCCTCAGCACCCACCCCAACCTCAAAAAACGCCGTGCTAAAACCGCCGCCCAATTGGCCGATTTCTCAGGCGGCAACGACTTTGTCACGCTCTCCCGCCAGCAATTCGAACAAATACGTTCTCTCGCCCGTTTCGAGTGTATACGACTCAATCTCATCCACGGAGAATTCGTACGTGCCTTCTACGATTGCTACCTCCTTCTCCAGCAATATCCGCAAAACCCCTTCCTCATCCGCAGCATGTGCCAGTCCCTCTACGGCATCGCTAAAAACAAAAACCATACCGGCACCAACAACGCCCTTGGCGACTATACCCGCATGGAAGGCGAGGTGCAGCAGGTCTACCACCTCTTCCGTCGCATCCCTGCCGACGAAATGACCCTCATCGCCGCCCGCCACCTTTGGCAGGCACACCTCTCCAACCCTGCCGACACCCATATTGCAGCCATGTCCGAAGACCTCTTTGCCGAACTCCACAACCTCCACCATCTCGACACCGCCTTCTTCCTTCAGCCGCTCCCCGACACCACTTCTACCCCCAAGAAACCCGCTCCCGACACTGTCGCCCTTACCAAATACGAGCGTGTCAAAGCCCGTCAACAGCAACGTCAGGAGCTGAATCTCAAAGCATTCATCTTCACCGACCTCCTGCAACCCAACTCACCTTTACGCCAACAACTCCCCGACCTACTCTCTGCCCGCAATGCGCGCTACACCAAAACCCCTGGCCCATACCGTAACCAACTACTCTACAGCCCAGGCTACTTCAACATCGGCTCCATCAACTACAACATCAATTACAAGCAATCCTACAACAACGAGGCTAAACTCCTCGACGACATCACCGCTGTCAACAATAAACTGGGCATACAAACCCGCGACTTCTCCGACCAGTGCCTCACCCGCATGTCCGATGCCGAACAATACAACGACTTCGTCACCCTCAACGAATGGGTAACCGAATACCTCCAGACGGAAGACAAATTCACCATGCACTTCCTCACCCAACCCTCCATGAACCGTCTTATGCAGCGTCACCAAGCCTCTGTCGTCAACCTCTCCGCAGTGGTAAACTACCAACGCGGCATAAGACCTTA
Organism: uncultured Bacteroidales bacterium; assembly: GCA_900317955.1. GTDB lineage: Bacteria > Bacteroidota > Bacteroidia > Bacteroidales > P3 > Colimorpha. The sequence goes on along the minus strand of ONIP01000020.1, from coordinate 34,142 downwards.
CACCGTCACGGGCATGCTCATCGTGCCCTTCGCTCCGGTCTTTGCTTACCGGCTCTTCGCCAACACCGAACAAACCCTTCTCTATTCTCAACTTATCGACGCCCATAGCGGCACCTCTCTCTCCACCACCTCCCGACAATTCAACCTCGCCGACCACGGCGAACTCCTTCGCAGCAACCTCTACGCTGCCTACCGCTCCTCCGACACGCTTCCCTCTGCCGACACCACCACCCGCCCTGCCGTCAAAGGCTACATGGGCCACCGACTCGCCCTCACCGCCCTCGCCACCGTCTCCCCGACCTTCAACGCCCTCAACCCCATTCAGACATCTTTCTTCAAATTCTCTCCCTCCTTCGGTCTTGAATACGCTGTAGCACCCAGTGCCTCCGTCGCCCTTGGCTATAACCTCACCGCCTACTCCTCATCCTCCTTCCCCCACCCCTTCTCCATGCACACCTTCTCGCTTTCCTATCGTCGTTACGGCTATCAAACCTATGCCCCCTCGGGTCCTTACGCAGGCTTCGGCTTCATCTTCACCCATTTCAGCGACGGTATCCAGCAAATCCCCACCACCATCAACACCCCCCAGACTCCATACAAACAAAACTTCGGAGGCATCCGCATCGAACTCGGACGCAACTACATCTTCTTCGACCGCATGCTCCTCAACATCGGAGCCAACTACGCCCTCACCTTCACCAGCCCCTCCGACATCATCGACGGCAACTTAACTCCACCCGAAAAATACGCCCTCCTCTCCCACCTTGTCAAACTCGAAATAGGCATAGGTTTCCTGCCCTGACCACCCAACTACACTTATAATTAATCAACCCGTCAACCCAAGACCCCCTACATACCAGTGTCAAAAAACAGCAACAACGCCATCCGAATACACGGAGCTCGTGTCAACAACCTCAAAAACATCTCCGTCGACCTGCCGCAAGGCAAACTCATCGTCATCACCGGACTCAGCGGTTCGGGCAAGTCAAGTCTCGCCTTCGACACCCTCTATGCCGAAGGCCAACGCCGCTATGTTGAAAGTCTCTCCTCCTATGCCCGCCAATTCCTCGGCCGCATGGCAAAGCCCGACGTAGACCTCATCGAAAATATCGCCCCTGCCGTTGCCATCGAACAAAAAGTTAACAGCAGCAACCCCCGTTCCACCGTAGGCACCTCTACCGAAATCTACGAATACCTCAAACTCATGTTCGCCCGCATCGGCCGCACCTACTCCCCCGTCTCTGGTGTCGAAGTCAAACGGCATTCCGTCAGCGATGTCGTCGACTACATCTACAGCCTTCCCTCCGGCACCCCGGTCATACTCTTCGCGCCCCTACTCCACGACGCTGAGCATCCCGTCATTCCTCAACTCCAAATGCTGCGTCAAGAAGGATTCATGCGCGTCGGTGTCAAAGGCACCGTCGTCCTCATCGACGACTACCTCGCCTCTCCCTCCGCCGACAGCAACGACATCACTCTCCTTGTTGACCGCATCCGCGTCGCCCCAGGCGACGACGACCAGCACGCCCGTGTCGCCGAATCCGTCCAGACAGCCTTCTTCGAAGGTCGCGGTTCTTGCATCGTCCACTACGAAACCGAACAAGGTCCCACCTCGCAACTCTTCAGCAACCGCTTCGAGGCCGACGGCATCACTTTCGAAAAGCCAAACCCCAACTTCTTCAGCTTCAACAACCCCTACGGTGCCTGCCCCACCTGCGGCGGCTACGGCAGCACCACGGGCATAAGCGAAGACCTCGTCGTCCCCAACCGCAGCCTCTCCATCTACGACGACGCCGTTGTCTGCTGGCGTGGCGACAAGATGTCCGAATGGAAAACCCACCTCATCCGTCTCTCCACCAAAATCAACTTCCCCATCCACACCCCCTACAGCCGTCTCACCCCCGAACAACTCGACATCCTCTGGCACGGAACTGGCGCATGGGAAGGCATCGACGGCTTTTTCAACTGGATAGAAAGCCAAAGCTACAAGATACAATACCGCGTCATGCTCTCCCGCTACCGTGGCAAAACCACATGCCCCACCTGCCATGGCTCCCGTCTTCGTCCCGACACCAAATACGTAAAAATCTGCGGCCGTTCCATTTCGCAGCTCCTCTCCATGCCCGTAAGCGACTTCGCCCAATGGCTCAACACCATACAAGCCGAACAACCTTCTGAACAATCCGCCGACGACGCCCCCTCTTCAATGCCATCCACCCTCTCCCCCCACGAACGACAAATTGTTCGCCGACTCCTCGCCGAACTCACCTCCCGCGTAGGCTATCTCCTCGATGTCGGACTGGGATACCTCACCCTCAACCGCCCTTCCAACACCCTTAGCGGGGGCGAATCCCAGCGCATCAACCTCGCCACCTCCCTTGGCAGCTCCCTTGTCGGCAGCATGTACATCCTCGACGAACCCTCTATCGGACTCCACTCCCGCGACACCCATCGTCTCATCCGCGTCCTCAAGCAACTCCGCGACCTTGGCAACACCGTTATTGTCGTCGAGCACGACGAAGACATCATGCGCGCCGCCGACTATATCATCGATATCGGTCCCGGAGCCGGACGCCTTGGTGGTGAAGTTGTCTTCGCCGGCCCCCCCGAACAACTTGTTGCCTCCCATCCCGAAAAATCCCTCACCGCCCAATATCTCCTCGGGCTCTCCACCATCCCCGTCCCCGCTTCTCGCCGACCTTGGCGCGACCGCATCACCATCCACGATGCCTACTGCAACAACCTACGCCACATCGACATCGACATCCCCCTCGGTGTCCTCACCGTCGTCACCGGTGTCAGCGGTTCCGGCAAAACTTCGCTCATCAAGCAAGTACTCTTCGACGTACTGCAAAAACGCCTTGAAGGTGCCACAGATTACGTGGGCAAATGTGCAGGCATCACTGGCGATATCGCCCGCATCTCAGCAATAGAACTCGTCGACCAAAACCCCATCGGACGCTCCACCCGCAGCAACCCTGCCACATACATCAAAGCCTACGACGAGATACGCCAACTCTTCGCTGACCAGCCGCTCGCCAAAACCCGTGGCTACAAACCCGGATACTTCTCCTTCAACACCGAAGGCGGCCGCTGCGAAGCCTGCCAAGGCGAAGGCTACGTCACCGTAGGCATGCAGTTCATGGCCGATCTCCACCTCCTTTGCGACGAATGCCACGGCACACGGTTCAAAGAAGAAACTCTCGAAGTTCAATACAAAGGCAAAAACATCTCCGACGTGCTCGACATGACCGTCAACCAAGCCATCGAGTTCTTCGACGAATGTCCCTCCATTCTCGTCCGCCTCCAACCCCTGCAAGATGTCGGTCTCGGCTACCTCAAACTCGGCCAATCCTCCAGTTCTCTTAGCGGCGGCGAGGCTCAGCGCGTAAAACTCGCCGCCTACCTTATCCGTGGCGAATCTTCTTCCCCCAAGCTTTTCATCTTCGACGAGCCCTCCACAGGCCTCCATTTCCACGACATCCAGAAACTGCTCTCAGCCTTCAACAGTCTTATTGAGCGTGGCCACAGCATCATTGTCATCGAACACCACCCCGACATCATCAAAGTCGCCGACTGGGTCATCGACATGGGTCCCGAAGGCGGCCGTGACGGCGGCAGCGTTGTCTTCTCCGGCACCCCCGAACAACTCATCAACTGCCCCGAATCCTACACTGCACGTTTCCTCAAAGACAAACTCCTTCCCGCCAAAAAACAAACATCCAAAAAAACAAAATAAACCAAATACATCATCCACCATGCAACAACTCACCCGCAAAATCCGTCGCTCAGCTAATTTTGGACTCTTCGGCTCCATCGCTGTTATCCTCGTCGTCCTAATATTTCATTTCAGCCCCTGGCACATCACCTACCAGTCGCAAGAAGTGTTCAGCTGGATGCTCATCTCTGGCACCATCCTGGCTGTTTTGGCCGTCGTCATGGCGTTGTTCTCCATCCGCAACACCCCCCGCCGCCTGCGCGAGCTCCCCACAGTGGAGCAAAAAATGCAAGGCTACTCCTCCTATATCTCCTCCCTCTATAAAGGCTCCCTCGCCATCGTTGTCATCGAGTGCATTCTCATGCTCCTTATGAGCAACACCAACCTTCTCATGATTACCATACTCCTTGTCCTCCTGATGGTCATCACTTTCCCCAACATGTACAAGATAAAAAACGACCTCTCCCTCACCGACGATGAAATGACCGACCTCTACGGCTCCGATTACATCCGCGACCCCAAACAACTTCAATAACCCTCATCTTCACCTTATCCTCAATAGCTCCAGTCTATGTCCACCACATCCACCATAGCCGCTATATCCACCCCCTCAGGCATTGGCGGGATCGCCGTTCTCAGGCTCTCCGGTCCAGAGGCCTTTACCATTGCCGCCCGCCACGTCAACCTCCCCGTTCCCGATAAAACCACGCGCTTCTCCCCCTTTCGCAACGGCGACACCCTCATCGACGAAGTCGTTGTCACCCTCTTCCGTTCCCCTCACTCCTACACAGGGGAAGACACCGTCGAAATCTCCTGCCACGGCTCCCTCTACATCCAGCAAACAATCCTCCAGACACTTCTCGATAGCGGTGCCCGGCTTGCCGAACCCGGCGAATTCACCCGTCGCGCCTTCCTCAACGGCCGCCTCAATCTCTCCCAAGCCGAAGCCGTAGCCGACCTCATCGACGCTACCAACGCCACTTCACACAAACTCGCCATAAGCCAACTCAGAGGTGGATATGCCAAAGAGCTCGAACAACTCCGCCAACAACTCGTTGACCTCGCAGCACTCCTTGAACTCGAACTCGACTTCAGCGACGAGGATGTAGAGTTTGCCGACCGCAGCCGCCTGCATTCTCTCATTTCGCAGACCTACCTCCGCGTCGAAAAACTGCGGGAATCTTTCCACATGGGCAACGCCCTCAAGCGGGGCATACCTGTAGCCATTATCGGTCGTCCGAATGCAGGAAAATCCTCCCTCCTCAACGCACTCTTGCATGACAATCGTGCCATCGTCAGCGACATCCCCGGCACCACACGCGACACCATCGAAGAGACCTTTGTCGTTGAAGGGACACCCTTCCGCATCATCGACACCGCAGGACTGCGCCACAGCGACGACCCCATTGAATCCCTCGGCATTAAGCGCACCATCGAAACCGTAGTACAAGCCGACATCATCCTCTATGTACACGATACAACACAGCCCTTCGACCAAGCCCTCAACGACCTTCAAGAGTTGCAAGACATCCGTTCCTTCAAAGACAAGCACCTTTTCATAGTCCACAACAAAATAGACCTGCTAAAAGAGAACCTCACTGCCCCCTACCGCACATTTCCTCTCTCGGCAAAGGAAGGCACCGGTCTCGAAGCCCTCAAGGCTGCATTGGCAAAGACCGCACGAACCGATTTGGCTCAGGCTCCTGATGTAATGCTTACCAACGTGCGACACTACAACGCCCTCGGTCATGTCAGCCAAGCCCTGTTGCATGTAGGCAAAGGTATTGCCGACGGTCTTCCCGCCGACCTCGTAATCATCGACCTCCGCGACGCCCTCCACCACCTCGGCACCATCACAGGCCAAGTCACCTCAGACGAAGTCCTCGGTTCCATCTTCTCACGTTTCTGCATCGGAAAATAACAGCCCCCACTACCGACTGACCTCGGCAATCTGTAGCAAACGGTCGCGCATATTCTGCTCCGCTGGCAGGAGACTCTTAAAATAATACTCAGCATCCTTCACCGGAAGAAAATACCATATATTCTTCTCCATACGACTGCGCTTCTTATCAAGGTCTAAAGAATGCAGTACCTTCGCTGCCTCTTCCGGGCGGTTTTCAAACAAATACATCTGCGCCAGATTGAAATAGGAACGACTGTAATCTGGGCTTATATAGATAGCCTGTTCCAATAGCACGGCAGCCGAGTCGACCTCGTGCCTTTCTGTATACAACACCCTCGCCACATCGTTCAACACCTGCTTGTCGTATGGGCTGTCATGCATCGCCTTACGGAAAACCGCAAGCGCAGGCTTCCTCTGATATTCACACGCCATCGCCTCATAATAAGCAAAAGGCACCCCGTCGGAAGCAAGCGTTGCGAAAGGTGTCTGTGCCTCACGCGCCCGTTTCTCCACCAATCTCCATTTCATCGTATGTATTCCGTTCACAATATCACCCAAACAACGTTCACTGCGCCAATGTCCCCAGGCCAACACTGCCACCAAAAGCGACAAACCTATCACCACAACGCCAAAGTATTTCTTTCCCTTATACGATATAGGGGCATGACCTTTCGCACTCAGGGCACAAACGCCACCCACAAAAACCGAAATCCACAACAGCAATTCCATACGCTCGAAAGGGAAATCAAAAAAAGCAAAAGCTGCCACCCCGCACAATCCTGCCAATCCCGGCAGCAACAGTCTTCTCCTCCGTCCGCCCCGGCATACACCTCCGAGAGCCGACACCGCCACCCCCGCCAATGCCAACGACAACAGCAGCAGACCTACGCCGCCTGTCTCCGACAAAATAGCAAGATACTCATTGTGGGGTCGCACAAAACGGAAATCAAGCGCGTCAATTGAAAAAACATCCCTCACCGACACTTCCGGATGACACACTTTCCAATTCCCTGCCCCGCACCCTGCTATCGGCTTCCGTTCAACCATCCGCAATGTCATCTGCCATAAAGCACGGCGTTCGCATATCGACACCGATGAGCGGATGCCGCCCGCATCCTGTTCAACCTCAACAGAACCGTTGGAAATAACAGCGGCTCCTGCCACAGGAATACCGGCTATCAACAATGCTACAGCCACCGTTACAACCAACTTACACCTACTGCCACACTCTGCAATTCTCCTCATGAAAGCTCTTTTCGACAACCAAGCCAAAAGAATCCAGCAACCGGCACCGACCACAAGTGCAACCAACACCGCACGGGACTGAAGAAAACATTCCACCACCAACAACACCAACAATAGCACTACATAGAACCATCTTCCTCTCCTTATCTTTAAACCCAACCTCATGGCAGGAAACACCGCCAACAGCACAAGCAACATGGCAAAAGTTCCCTTATGCGTAAACAACGAGACAACCGCATATCGGTTCGACCAAGAAAAATCCGGAATAGAAAACAGCTGCCATACCGCAGCCGACAACGCCAGCAAAGTAACTATTGCCGAACACCGTGCCAACAGAACAACCCCACGCGCCGGACATCTGCCCACCAACACAAACGTCACACATCCCGTCATGGCAGCCAACAGCCACCGCGCTGCTGCACACAATGCCTCGGCTCTATTCACCGCCCACAGCACAGAAAGAAACTGCCATACCACAAAACACAGCATCGAAACAAAGGTCAAAATCTCGCCCTTGGTCAATCCCTGCAACTTGATTGTTCCCTTGCGGTGTCGTGTCGGCATCGCCATTGCACAACACCCTACCCCAGCCAACAACACTGCCCAACACATCATCCGGGGAGTATTGGAAATATCGGCAATGCTGTGGTCAAAGACAAGCGTCGATGCCACCAAGGCCACTGCCACAAATATCCCTAAAAAACGCACACTACTGCACAATTAACTTCATTGTGCGGGAACCTTCCGCAGCCTCCACGCGGACAAGATAAATGCCCCGGGGCAATCCTCTCAGCTCAAACCGTTGCCCTGCGGAAAAAGCCACATTTGTCTGATGCCGTGCATAAACCGTCCCGTCAATCCCGTACACCGAAACCTCAACACTGCCCTGTATTCCTGCCACCGACAACACCGTTCTGCCGTCGCTTGCAGGATTGGGGTATAAACGGCAATCTAACAAAGAGGACACCTGACCGAAGCCGACTTCTTTCCGTTCAAAAATAGGCACCATCGAAGTGGCTGTGTTAAATGCATATCCAAAGAATCGGTAGGAAGTCGATGTATTGCTGGAAAAAACCTGCAACTCATCCATACGGTCTACATTATTCACATACAAATGCGTAAGCTTACTCTCCTGACCCGGCAGAAAGTCATACGAAGCCACAAATCCCGGAATCAAATAGTCGGTCGAACCGCAAAGGTCATCCTCCGGATATTCCGTTCTATACACAGAACCCGACCCTGTACCCGTGCAGGTGATAACAACAGGGATGTCTTCCATGTCGGTCAACATAAACACCGGTTGTATCGATATGGCAGTGTTCGGAGAAAAAGAAAAATAATACTGCGACACGGAGGAACCGCTGCCACCCCTTGTAACATCAGCCATCCGGTCCACACTATTCACATAAAGATGCTCCAAATCGCTATCCCAACGGGGCTGAATCGAATATTGTACCTGTTGGTTGCGATTATACCGGGTCTGCACCCCGCACAAGTCCCTGTCGCCCGTGGCCGAAGTGTACACGCTGCCGCCACCATTCCCGACACATTCAACATACACATTGTAACTCTGAGCATTCATTTCAACCAACGGCACAACCACGAACAACATAACTAAAATACTAAATTTCAATTTCATACGACAATATTTTAATAATCATACATTTTACAAATATACAAAAAAGGCTCAACACTACAAAAAAACATTCTTCCCGTATGGAACTTCTACAAATCTATGCACTCCCTATTTTTATCTGAAACACACCCTCATCACACCACAGCAAACATCCTCAAACCAAATATCCAACTACTGACCATCAAAGATTTTCCCTATATATCGTAAAAAATGTGTACCTTTGCAAATGTGTTACATATCATCTGACTGACAGAAAAGCACAACACATCAGCACTTTGAAAACACAACACACCATCAGGGTCAGCCTTATGCCAAGGCTGCCAAGAGGGAATCACGTGAAAACCGTGAGCTGTCGCGCAACTGTAAACACGCCGTTGACGGACTGAAACCATGTCATTGGGGACACCTTCTCCCCGAGAAGACTTCTGCCATCAGGCGTTGAGCCAGGAGACCTGCCCTGACGTTTCGGCAATGCTTTCGCGTAATAAGGTCTTTGTCGGCACCAGCCCATTATGCTGCTCCCCTGACTTCATCCCTGACGCCGTCTGCATAGCCCACCAGAGAAAAAAACAAAAACATCAGATAACAATGAACTGGAAAGAAGACTACAAAAGGAAAGTATCAAAACCCGAAGAAGCCATCCGCGACATTCGCGACAGCCAATGCGTTGTAATGGGACATGCCGCCGCCGCACCCCGTCTTATCCCCCAAACTCTCGCCGACCATTGCGAAGACTACAACGACGTGCTCATCTTCCACATGACCACTCTCGGCGACAACCCCTGCTACCAACCCCGCTGCTACGGCCATTTCCGCCACGTGAGCAACTTCCTCTCCGCCAACTCGCGCGAAGTGGTGGAACGCCGCGAAGGCGACTTCTTCCCCGCCTACTTCAAAGATGTCCCTTCCATGATTGGCAACGACATTCCCTGCGACGTAGCCGTGTTCCAAACCACTCCCCCCAACGATGAAGGCTACTGCTCGCTCGGCGTCAGCTGCGACTATGCCAAGGCCGCCATCCGCGCCGCCAAAACCGTCATCGTCGAAACCAACGACAAAATGCCCTTCACCTACGGCGACGACATGATACACGTCTCCCAAATCGACCATATCATCCCCTGCTCCTACCCCCTCCAGGAACTCATTCTCCCCGCTCCAGGCGAAGTGGAACTTGCCATAGGCCGTCACTGTGCCTCGCTCGTGGCCGACGGATCCACCCTCCAACTCGGCATCGGCGCCATCCCTGACGCTGTCCTCCAAGCCCTTGCCGACAAAAACGACCTCGGCATTCACAGCGAAATGTTCTCCAACGGTGTCATGGAACTTATGCGCAAAGGGGTCATCAACGGCCGCCGCAAAACCCTCCACCCCGGCAAAGCCGTAGTAACATTCATCATGGGCACCAACGAACTCTACGACTTCGTCAACGAAAATCCCAACGTGGAATTCTATCCCGTCGACTACGTCAACAGCCCCCTCGTCATCGCCAAAAATGAACGAATGATTTCCATCAACTCCTGCCTCGAAGTCGACCTCCAAGGGCAGGTAGCAAGCGAAACCATCGGCATGCGCCAATATAGCGGCATCGGCGGTCAGGTAGACTTCATCCGCGGTGCCTCCCTTGCCCGCGAAGGCAAAGCCATCATCGCCATGCCCAGCACCGCAGCAGGCGGCACCATTTCACGAATCAAACCCTTCCTCACCGAAGGCGCAGCCGTCAGCACCTCACGCAACGACGTCGACTACATCGTGACCGAATACGGCATAGCCCGTCTCAAAGGACGCACCCTCCAGCACCGTGCCGAAGACCTCATCCGCATAGCCCACCCCGACTTCCGTCCCGCCCTGGCCGAGGAATACGAACGCCGCTTCCACTGCACCTATACCGAATAACCCCCTTCCGCGCTAATAAATAATTCTTGCAGGTCAAACTTTTTTTGTACCTTTGCAGGTCGAATAAAAACACACACTTATGCTGCAACTGCAATATATCAAGGAACATACCGAGGAAATCATCGAACGCCTCAAGATTAAGAACGTACAAAACGTAGAAGAACGCATAGCCGAAATTCTTTCGCTCGACGAACAACGCCGCGCCCTTCAACAAAAGTCCGACGCCGTAAAAGCCGAGCAGAACGCCATCGCCAAAGAGATAGGCATGCTCTTCAAACAAGGCAAACGCGAAGAAGCCGATGCCAAGAAAGCCCGCACCGCCGACCTCAAGAGCCAGGAAAAAGAACTCACCGACCAGCAAGCCGCCGTCGAGGCCGACCTCAATGCCAAACTCATCTCCCTGCCCAACGCACCCCACATCACTGTGCCGCGCGGAAAGAACGAAGCCGACAACGTCGTCGTGGCCGAATTCGGCACCAAACCCGTCCTGCCCGAGGGTGCCCTGCCCCACTGGGATCTCTGCGCTAAATACAACATCGTCGACTTCGAACTCGGCAACAAAATAACCGGAGCCGGCTTCCCCGTCTACAAAGGCAAGGGAGCCCGTCTGCAACGCGCCCTCATCGACTTCTTCCTCGACCAGGCCACCGCTGCTGGATACGTGGAAATCATGCCCCCGCTCATGGTCAACGAAGCCTCCGGCCTTGGCACCGGGCAACTTCCCGACAAGGAGGGACAAATGTACGCCATCCCCCTCGACGGCTTCTACATGATTCCCACCGCCGAAGTACCCATCACCAACCTCTACCGCAACGTCATCGTCACTCCCGACCAATTCCCCATCCGCCACGTCGGCTACTCCGAATGCTTCCGCCGCGAAGCCGGCAGCTACGGCAAAGACGTGCGCGGTTTGAACCGTCTGCACGAGTTCAGCAAAGTGGAGATTGTCGTCATCGAGCACCCCGACCGTAGCTACGACACCCTCGAAGACATGAAGAAACACGTAGGCGGACTGCTCGACAAACTGGGACTCCCCTACCACATCCTCAAACTTTGTGGTGGCGACATCAGCTTCACCTCCGCCATGACCTTCGACTTTGAAGTGTGGAGCGCAGCCCAACAGAAATGGCTCGAAGTAAGCTCCGTATCCAATTTCGAGACCTTCCAGGCCAACCGCATGAAACTACGTTTCAAAGACACCGATGGCAAGACCAAACTTGCGCACACCCTCAATGGCAGTGCCCTCGCCCTGCCCCGCATCGTGGCCGCCCTTTTGGAAAACAACCAGACCCCAGACGGCATCATCATGCCCGAATGCCTGCGTCCCTACCTCGGCTTTGACAAAATAGACTAACCCCCTGCACCACGCAGCGGCAAATACCCTCATCCGGCGGAACACCTCCGCCGGATGTTTTTTTATTTACCATCTATTCTCTACTTGACACTCTTTCTGAAATTTTCAAATATGATACTACCTATATATCAAACTTTTACCTCCACAAATCATTCTTCATACCCACCAACATTCGATATTTCGCCACAAAAAGTATCAAAAATCAAACAAAAAAACGCTGTCATACAAGATAAAGAAGTATTTTAACAATCTATAAAAAATTGATTGCATGTTATTTATTTCTATATAACTAAGCACAGCTTTTTTTTTAGCTGTTTATTTGAAAAATAGTCTTATATTTGTAATCAAATTATATAACAAAATGTTACAAAAGTATATTAACGATAAATATTCTTTGTGGTTAGTACGTATAATATTAACCATCGCTGCCCTATTATTGCTAATTTTTCTTGTTCGTCAATTTTTCGCTTTAAGAGTTCAATATTTAATATATTCATATGGCATAGAACAACTTCAGTTAGAGCTTCAATAAACATTTTCCTCTATTCAGCTGAAGATTTGAAAAAACGGCAGCAATATTACACTTGTTCCGCACTTGTATTGCACTTAAAAAATGCAATACAAGTGCGGAACAACGGTGATAGAAGTCTTATTTCTTTGTTGACAGGGTTTTGCAGTAACGGCCGCCCAACTCGGGGTCGTCGAAGATGGAGAGATAGGTCTTGCCGTCGTCACCGACGGAGATTTCGATGCGGTGCCAGTCGCCTTCGTAGAAATCGGCCATGGCAGTGTAGCCCATACGGTCGCCGAGAAGTTTGTACTTATAATCGGTGGTAATGGGGTAGCCGTGCTTGTGGGTATGGGTTTTGAGAGTGCCGAACTCGCTGAAATCAAGTTTGAACGCTGAGACTTCGATTGGCTCCCAATGGCCAACGATGAGTTGGGAATAGTCCACATCCTTTTTTGCATTGACTTCGTAACGGGGCTTAGAGGCATCTTCGGGAGCGGACTGGGTCTCGACCTGTTGGACGGAGGTATCAGCTTGACGGTTTGTACCCTTGACGCTGGGCATGATTACGAAGTAGAGAAAAAGCCAAAAGAGGCTGGTGAGAAGTGCCGTGAGGAGGATGGCAAGTATGGGTTTTTCTTTCTTGGGGTACATATTGGTTTATTTTAGCGATTCGGAATTGACGGTGGCTGCTTGGCAAACGCGAAGTATACCTGCTTGTATGCTACATGACTATACATGTGATAACAAGATACATGCGATTCAATACTGCATCACAACCAATTTGCAAATATACATATTTTTTCGGAAACAGCGACACCTGTATATCTACAAATGGTACAATCACCGGCAAGAGGAACGGCATTTTACCGTAAGTTTCTTGGTAACCTCGCCAATGGAGTGGCAGACGTGCTTAGGTGACTAACATGAAGAATTATCACCTCTGTTATTAATTATTTTTTCATTTTATATTGACAAAATTGGGGAATTTTACGTAAATTTGCAATATGAATATAAAGAATCTAAAGTGGTATAATACATTGCAGTTCATTATGCTATGTATTACACTCCCAATTGTGGCACTCGATTGGCAGCTTGGGTTGTGGTCGACCATGGCTTTTGGAGTTGCCACAGTAGTCAAGATTATTGCCGAAAAAAAGGTTGGAAATCCGTCGCTTGACACAGCACTGCGCATTACGCTTTGCACGGTTGCTGTCTTTTGGCTGTGCTATGTAGTCAGTATGCTATACAGCCAGAATGTGGACAGAGCACTGACCGTGGTGTCGCGCAAGGCCGTACTGTTCATTTTCCCTTTGTGCATCCTGCTGTCAGATACTTCCTACCTAAGGCGTGACCATCTTCGGGTAATGTTTTATGGGCTGCTTGTAGTCATTTGGGGAATGTTTTTCTATAACCTGTTCACCAACACGTTCGAGGAGAGAAACCATACATACGTGGCCTTGTACATACTGCCCACTGCGGGGTTTATCTACAGCGAATTGTCACAACACCGCAAAGTCATGCCTTTGTGGCTGAAACTGATGCTGTATGCCGCCGCACTGATGATAATTGTATTCATCATCTACATTGACTCGCGCGCTGGCATTTTGTGCCTCTACGGTGTCGAAGTGCTGTGTGCCCTGCATTTGGCTCAAAAACGCGGATGGTGGAAAGGAGTGCTGCTCGCTCTCCTTACAGTGGGGCTTACCTTCACTGCCGAGAAGACGCTACCCAACCACAACAGCCGTCTGCCGATAGCCTCATTGGCGAGTTCGCAGACAGTAGAAACCGAAGACGGAACCGTTGCCGACACAGTTGTAGCAACAGCACCCGCCTACGGAAAGTATAACGATGCCCGCATGGCCATCAACGTCACCGCCGTCAAGACAATTGCTGACAGTCCGGTGTTCGGCTACGGAGTGGGCGACTACGACACTGTCCTCTCAAAGCGATTGGGCATTGAAGGGTATCCAAGCCTGGAGGAGCAACAGCTTAACGCTCACAACCAATACACAGAGACGGCTCTTGCCATCGGTATAGTAGGATTGGCGGCCATGCTTTGGTGGCTGCTGATGCCGCTGTGTGTAGCATGGCGGCGCAAGACAGGGTTCTGGCCGGTCTTAGTTCTGACATTCATTGTGATGTTTTGCTTGCTCTTTGAATCGATGCTGGAACGCCAAATGGGCATGCAATTCGTTTCGCTGATATATGCCTTGATGGTCTTGATAATGGTGGTGGACCGAGTTGAGCCATACACTGAACACGAACCAGTTGAAACGAAAAACTGAGCACCGCCATGTCATTACGCAGCCAATCGGTAACCGGAGTAAAATGGAACGCAGTGGGGACGCTTACCACCACCGCGTTGCAGATGCTCAAGCTGTTTATCTTGGCGCGCATACTCACCAAGCAAGACTTTGGTCTGCTGGCCATTGCCACCATGTTTCTCGGTTTTACTGAGATATTTGCCAATATGGGACTCGCCACAGGCATTATCCACAAGCAAGACATCACCCGCGACCAATACTCGTCGGTCTTTTGGCTAAACCTGATGCTCAGCGTGGCATTGTGGCTGCTGCTCTGTGCCTTTACGCCCTTGATTGCAAACTACTACCATCAACCCGCCTTGAGACAGCTGATTCCGTTGCTGTCATTCACACTTGTGATAGACTCTTTTGGCAAAATGTTCTACACTCTGAAGACTAAAGAGCTGGATTTTAAATTCATCTCCATCGTGCAGATTGTCGGTGTCACCCTCGGGGTTGTGCTGACAGTGGTGCTGGCCTTGCAAGGCTTTGGTGTGTTCAGCCTGGCATGGGGTGCCCTGCTACAGGCTGCCATCACCCAAAGCGTCTATGCCATGTCGGGGCTCAAGGCCTATCGCATCAGGCTGCATTTCCGGTTGAGTGAAATACGCGAGTTGGTCTCGATAGGGCTTTATCAGCTTGGCATGCAGGTCATTGACTACGCAGCAAACAAACTTGACATCTTCCTTATAGGACGTTTTTTCAGTGCCGAAGTGCTGGGTGTGTACAACTTAGCCAAAGAGTTGTTGTACAAAGCCGTGCAACTCATCAATCCCATAGTAACCAATGTTGCGGCCCCGGCATTTGCTCGTTTCCAAGACGATATGCCAAAGATGCGTCGTTCCTATGGCGAGGTGCTGCACCTGCTCTCATTCATCAACTTCCCGATATTCATGGCGTTCTTCCTCTTTGCAGAGCCGCTCACAGTACTGCTTTACGGAAGCGGCATGGTGGAGATGGTGTGGTTTGTGAGAGTGCTTTCGGTGTGGGGTATGTTGCAGTCGATAGGTAACCCGGCGGGAATACTCATGGTGTCGCTTGGTCGCACTGATTTAGGCTTCAAGTGGACGCTGGTTCGCATAGTTTTTGTCTTGGCAGGCACACTGGTGGCCAGCCAGATAAGCATACAGGCTATGGCCTGGACACAGGTGCTGCTGGCCTTCATCTTCCTCTTTGCCTACTGGCGCATGATGGTGTACAAATGCATACAGATGCCACTAAAGAGCTACCTTGGCGCGGTGTCATGGCCGTTGCTGGGCATTGTAGTGGCAGCACTGCCAGCATTGCCGTTGTTAATATTCGCCGCTGGGCAGGAAGAGCCGTTGCACACCATTATGCTGTATGCCGACATGGCTGTTTTCGGCCTCGCATACTTAGCCTTCTACTGGTTCACACGGCGCGAGATGCTGCTACAGTTGCCGATTTTTAAAACGAGGGAAGAGTCATGAGACTGATTTTTCATATACCGATGAAAATAGACCGCAACGACCCGTCGGCCAGCCAGATTCGTCCACAGAAGTTGATGAAGGCCTTTGCCGACCTGGGCTGGGAGATGGACGTAGTGGAGGGCAGCGGGCACGACCGCAAGCACCAGATTGCCAAAATAAAGAGAAAAATAAAACAGGGCGAGCACTACGATTTTGTATACAGCGAATCGTCGACCATGCCCACGTTGCTCACCGAACCACATCATCTGCCCATATACCCTTGTCTGGATTTTGGATTCCTGTCATTCTGCAAACGTCACGGTATTCCCGTGGGGCTGTTCTACCGCGATATACACTGGCAGTATGCCAATAAGGGAGAAGGACTTAAGCAAAGGGTGGCCCGGTATTTCTATTTCTATGACCTTTGGCAATACGGGAGACTACTTGACGTCTTGTTTCTGCCCACACTGCCAATGCTTGAGCATGTACCGCACAAGTTCAGTTGCAGTGTAGTGGAGCTGCCGTCGGGGTTGAATCTTTCGAGCAAACGGATTGAGGAAAACTGTGGACAAAAAGCGATGGAACTGCTATATGTGGGTGGCGTTGGTGGAAACTACAACCTGAAGCCGTTGATGTGTGCAGTGTCGATGATGGAGGGCGTAAGGCTTACTTTCTGCTGCCGCACGTATGACTGGGAGACTGTAAGAGAAGACTATGCCCCATTTCTTAACCCCAATGTGTCGGTAGTGCACCTTGGTGGGGACGAACTTGAAACAACGTACAGCAAAGCCGACCTGTTTGTGATGCCTATGAGTACGGAATATGTGCGCTTTGCTGCGCCATACAAGTTGTTTGAGGCCATCGGTCACGGATTGCCCATAGTGGCTGCCAAAGACACATGGAGCGGCGATTTTGTGGAACGGAATGGCATTGGCTGTGCCTGCATGAACGATGCCGAGTCGCTCAAACAGACGATAGAATCGCTGCGCGACAACCCAGAGAGGTTATCCCAGATGCGTGAAGCACTGCCTGCTGTGGCGGAACAGAATACATGGACAGCACGATGCCGACAGATTGCATCCGCTCTGTTGAAGAAAAAGATTTAAGGAAAAGATGGCATTCACACTATATAAACATGCGTGGATATGGATAGGTCCCGAGTATGAGGAGCCGCAGTTGAGCCGTGCCGAATGCAAGGCATTGCTGAAGAAAGGCGGCTGGATGGTGCGCAACACCTATGACTTCGACTGTGGCGAGGAGACCGGATTCTGGTATGTAGTGAAAGACTCATTTGGGGGCATGGAGGAGTTGAGCAGCAAGATGCGTAACCAGATGAGGCGCAGCATGGCCAATTATGAGTTTAGGCGTATGACGCGCGACGAACTGCTGGCCATGGGTTACGAAGTGCACCGGGCTGCCGCCGAGGGTTATAAGGTGAAGGCCGATGTTCCCTCAGAAGAGGATTTCAGCAACGAAATAATCAATGGACCCGAGAATGAATACTGGGGTTCGTTTGACAAAGGCGACGGGCATCTGGCTGCTTTCGCCAAGAACATCGTGTATGAACAGATGTGCGACTACTCTGTAATGAAAGCCCGACCCGACGAATTATCACGCTACCCGTACTACGGATTGATATATACTATGAATGAATACTATCTGAGGGAGTGCGGGTTGAAGTATGTCAACGATGGCGGGCGGAGCATCACTGAGCATTCAAACATACAACCCTTTCTCATGCAGAAGTTTAATTTCCGCAAATCCTATTGCAGGATAAACGTAGTGTATAAACCCTGGCTGGAAGTGATGGTGAAGGTGTTGTTCCCATTCAGGAAGTGGGTTCCTGTGGCATCGGTACGCAGTTTGCTCAATCAAGAAGAAATGACGCGCTTGTAGATTTCCATCATGGTGTCCACGTTGCGCTCCCAGTCGTAGAGGTCGGCCACACGCTGGCGTGCTGCGGCACCCATTTGGGCGCGTAGCTGCGGATTGTCGATGAATCGTTCAATGGCTTGGGCGGCAGCCTCGGGGTTGTCTTTGGGAACAATGAAGCCTGTAACGTTGTTGTCAACCACCTCACAGAAACCTTCAGCATCGGAGGTAACAACAGGACAAGCACAGGACATTGCCTCGACGGCAACAACGCCGAAACTTTCTTCACGGCTCAGCGACACAGACACGTCGAAATTGGCGTAGAGCTTGGGGAGTTCCTGGTTAGGAATGTAGCCAAGGAAGTCGACAAGTTGGCGAATGCCGAGCTCTTCACAGAGGTTTATGAGTTGGTCACGGTCAGGACCGGTGCCGGCAATGAGCAGGCGCATGTCGGTCTGCGGGTGATGCTTATGAACCAGGGCAAAGGCGCGGATGAGGGTGTCTATGCCATAGCAATATTTAAGGGTCTTGACGTTGCCGACAACAAAAGCTGCCGGTTTATCGGTAGCGGGAACGGGGCAGAAGCGCTGCATGTCGACACCGAAGGGAGTAACAGAAATATGTTTGGGCGTATATAGATTGGTTTCGCGAGCCATACAATGACTGGTAGAAAGAATATAGTCAGCCTTCTTGAGTGTGAAAGTGAGCAGGTGTCGGTAAAGGCTGCCTTGACGCGGATAGTTGTAGACATCGCTACCCCACACCGACAGCACATAGGGGTGGAAATCTGACAGAGCACCGATGAGGCCGAAACTGCATGCATAGTGGGCATGCAGGAAGTCGGGGCGGAAGGCTTTTAATTGTTTGCGAAGTTGGCGGACAGCCTTGAGATATACTATCTTGTCGAGTATACGTTGGGAAATGGCGGCACTGTCGCGCAACACGAAGTCGCAACTGTATGCTTTCACATTAGGCATACCGTCGTAGGGCGACAAGTCGCAGCGAAGTAAATTGAAAAGCAATATCTCGCATCCTCGCTGGCTGAGAGAGCGTACCCATCGAAGGGTGTGGATGCTGTCGGCGTCGGATAAGAGTAGTACTTTCATATAAGATTAAGTATGAAGTTTAATAATAACTATTGGATGCAGAAGGCGATGGAAGATACCACTACGATTGTGAGGGATTGCAAACGTAATCGATGAATTTTTGTGACAGAGTGTGGTATTCGAGGTTCTCGAGGGCATATTTTCGACCCTTGGCACCCATGGCGGCACGTTCATCGGAGGACATGTTGGCTATCGTAAGGATGGCATCGCGCACTTGATTGACATTCTCGGCTTCAACCTGTATGCCGCAGCCAACACGCTCTGTCTCACTGCCCGGTTCGTCAACAGACTTGACAATGGGTTTTCCTGCCAGCATATAGTCAATCATCTTGTTGGCGGAAGTGCCGTATTTGTGAAGGAAACTATGCACGCCGCCTTCGTAGCAGATATCAAACTGTTGTACCACTTTGGGAATGCAGGTTTTCTCAACGGGTGGGAGAAAAAAGAAGTTGTTGAGACCATAGCTTTCCGCCAATTGTATCAGCTCTTCTTTTTGTGGGCCACTGCCGACCATGACATAAGCCAAATCATTGCGGTCTTTGAGGGCGTTGGCCGCCTTTATGAGAACGTCCATGGCTGTAGACTGGGTATGCCCTCCGGCAAATCCGATGATGGTTTTGCCTTCCTCATGAAGCCTGGCAAATAGGGCTGCATGCTCCTGCGGCAAAGAGTTATTCTCCGCATTAGCCCACTCCACTTTTAGGTATCCATTGGGCACACAGCAAAAACGGTCTTCGGTGAGTCCATGTCTCTTCATGTGAAGGAAAGCCTTATCGAGCATCGAGACCACCATGTCGCAATGTTTGTAAGCGTAGTTCTCGCAGTGCTGAAGCATGACAATGAAGGGGTGCCATTTCTTGTATCCTCCAATAACCATCACCGAGAGAGGCCACAAGTCGTGGACTTCGTAGACCAACTTGGCATGGGTGCGGCGGGCGATATAATGGCATGGGTAAATGTCAAAGGTGTATACGGACGAGGCGATGACCATGTCTGGTTTAAAGGCTATCAGTTCTTTGCTATGTTTATAGACCTGATAGCAGAACTGAAACATGGAGAGCACACGTTTCAAGCCGTTGCCCTCATATTCGACAGTAGGCAGCCATAGATAGTTGATGCCTTCAAGACTTTCACGTCCAACCTTCGGCTGCACTTTGCGAAGATGCGAAAAGGAGGCTCCCACTACGGTTACCTGATGACCCATGCGCACCCATTCGCGAGCCATATAATAGGAGCGAAACTCCATGCCGTATTGCGGTGCCCCGGCATAGTGGCTTATCATCAAGATATTCATAGGAACAGTCTTATTACTTCAAACGACTCGGCATACTGGCAGCCCACCTGAACTCCGCGGGTACGGGCAAGTGAGCGTACAAACTCGGGGGAGGTATAGTCACGGAACTCTTGGCTTTTGTATTCCCGTAAAGCCTGACATTTCGCTTCTATATGACGCTCTTCGAGCTGAACGAAACAGTCTGTGTCGAAGGTCAGATTGTTCCAAATAAGTTCATATCCGAGCAAAGTAGTCTTCTTAAATGCCCGTATTGCCTCTTGGGCCACGGTGGTATGATCTTGGTGTATGTCGTGGGAAGATGGCATGAATACCAGGTCGTAATGCCGCTCGTTGCGCAACTTTACCATGTCCTCCAGAAGTTCCTGCCGCACATAGTTCAGTTTGCGAACCTCATAATGGTAGATGTACAGGTTCTCGGGAGGTATGCCCAACTTGAAGGTTGCATTGCGGACCTCGGTGGCAAGGATGTCCTTGGGAAATCCTTCGGGAACCGACTGGTCGGCAGTGGAAAAGGCTGCGTAGAAAACATTTTTCCCTTCCTCGATAAACTTACTGATAGTGCCGCCTAATCCCAATTCACCGTCGTCGGTATGCGGTGCCAATACGAGTATGTTCTCTATATTCATGGTTTTGTTATTTGTTTCTGATAATCTCTTTGGCTGGCACACCGGCCACAACGGTGTTGTCTGCCACATCTTTCAGCACCACGGCACCAATGCCTGCAAATCCCCTATATCCCATTGTCACCTTTTCTTTTACAGTAACGTTGGGAGCCAGATAGCTTTGGGGTTTCAGTTCTGCCCCGCCGCAAACGATGGCGCCAACGGTAATCATACTCCCTTCACCGATATGGCTGTTGTGGCCTACCTGCACCAGATCGTCAATTTTCACATTGTCCTCGATAACAGTGCTGCCAAGGGTGGCGCGCTCTACCGTGGTGTTGCTGCCAATAAAAACATTATTGCCTACAATGACATCGCCAAAATGCGGAAAATGTACAGGTTCTCCCTGTTCGTTACGCTCAAATCCGAATCCTTCCTGCCCCAAAACAGCACCTGACTTTATCTCACAGTTGTGTCCGAGCACCACGCGGTTGTCAAGCACCACATTGGGATGAAGAATGCAGCCGTCGCCCACCACGCATTGTGCTGACACATAACATCCGGCGCCAATAAAGACATCCTTCCCGATTGTGGCTCCGGACTCGATATTTGCTGTAGGATGAATGAACCCTTTGGGCTTCTCCTGCACAAAGAAATTGGACAATACCTTGATATAATCCAAGCGTGGATTGTCGGAAATGATATGGCTGCAAGTCAGTTTGTCAACGTAGTCGTGTGTGACTATGGCCAGAATATTATTGCATTTGTTCAGTGCATGAACCGTCTCATCACTATATTTCTTTGCGAAAACAATACTGTGAGGAAGGGGCGCGGACAACTGGGCATACCGCTCTATGGTTGTGTTTTCTCCGTATAAAGTTGCCCCAAGATGGTTGGCTATATCATTTGCTGTAATCTTCATAATGCTTATAGGTTAACTATAGAATGGTGAAATCAGCATTCCCACTGTCGGGACTTCATAAAACAATCTTGCCAAAGGCAATCCAACACAAACAGCCATACGTTTATCTTCTGATTTCATGTACATATTGGGGAATTTAATTGCTGTTGTTTATTGTTGGCATATCATCTTTTTGACACCGTGAATAATATGTTCTAAGTAGTATTATATTTCGGTGCATCAGTTGTTTGTACAAACTGCTGTTTTATTTTTCACAATTCTATACATTGCAAAAATACAAAAAAATCCCCTTATACAAAAAAAAGTTGTATTTTTGCATCTTACAAACAAACACAAAGGGGATATGTATTTTATCATCGCCACCATAGCAATCATTGCCCTCGAGCTGCTCTATTTTTTCGCAGCCAAGCGATTCCATATCGTCGACCGACCCAACGAACGCAGCTCACACCACCGCGTGGCTCTACTCGGAGCAGGCATCATCTTCTACCTCGCCGTGCTGTTTTACTCGCTCACCCACGGCTTGGCTTTCCACAATTTCCTCATCGCCATCACCGTCTTGGCGTTGGTGAGTTTTGTTGACGACCTGCATCCGTTGCCTTCTTGGTTGCGCCTTTTCGCTCAGCTTGCCGCAGTGCTCCTCACGTTCTGGATCGACATCTCGGACATAGCCCCGTGGCAGCTTGTCGTGCTCATCGTATTCTTTACGGGAGTCCTCAATATCTACAACTTCATGGATGGCATCAACGGCATGCTTGCCGCCTATTCTTTTGTGGTGGTTGGCACTTTCGGCTATCTCGACATCTTTGAAAACCAGTTTATCGACATTGAATTCATCGCCACCGTCATGATAGCCATCCTCGTCTTCGGATTCTTCAACTTCCGTATCAATGCACGCTGTTTCTCCGGCGATGTGGGCAGTATCAGTATGGGGCTTATTGTTCTGTTTCTGCTTGTCCGCTACGTCAACTCTTTCCCTGGCTCCGGTTTGAACGTCAGCCGTATCTGCTTTATTATCGTTTTCTTAGCCGATGGATTCCTCACCCTCGCCAAACGTTTCCTTTCCGGACGCAATATCTTTTCCGCCCACCGCGAGCATGCCTACGAAACCATGGTCAACGACCTGCATGTGCCATATCTCTATGTTTCGGCGGGTTATGCCCTTTTGCAACTCATCATCAATATAGGCTACATCCTTGTCTCCGACAAGAACTTCTACACCATAGCCGTTGCCCTTATCTTAATTCTCGCTTACGGCCTGTTCTTCTTCTTTGCCAACCGCAATGGCAAGATACACCCCATCCAGTAAATTATCCTTGTATTGCTGACATAAACCTTTGATGTGTTAGTGGAGCAATTAACAAATTGCCTTGCGCGCACCTTGATAGTGTCGCGGGCTGCCTTCAACTGGAGGTACGGCTGCTGCTGAACCCACACGGCAACGATGAAGATACTGTTTGAAAAAAAAGTTGTTAAAAAGAAAAAAAAACGTATCTTTGCAATTTGTTACATAAGCAAATTGTTGCCGATGCAACGAGATAAATATATATAAATAATTTATTTACACTAACTATTACACACGTTATGCAAGAGATAAAAATTGCCGTAATCGGGTTAGGATACGTCGGTCTGCCTTTAGCAAGACTTTTTTCTACCAAGTACAAAACAGTAGGTTACGATTTGAGTAAGGCTCGCGTGGATGCTTTGATGGCAGGCCACGATGCCACCCTGGAAGTGAGCGACGAGCTGTTGCAAGATGCCATTAAAAACCATGGTTTTGTGTGCACGAGCAACATTGAGGAAATAAGAGACTGCAATTTTTACGTGGTGGCCGTACCAACTCCCGTAGACCTTAACAACAACCCCGATTTGACGCCTCTTTACGGAGCCAGCGAAGTGGTTGGCAAAGTAATCAGCAAGGGCGACACGGTGGTGTATGAGTCGACGGTTTACCCTGGAGTGACCGAGGACGAGTGCCTGCCCGTAGTGGAGAAGGTTTCGGGACTGAAGTATAACGTTGATTTCTTTGCAGGATACAGCCCCGAGCGCATCAATCCCGGTGACAAGGTGCACACCGTAGAGAAAATTAAGAAAATTACATCGGGTTCTACCCCCGAAATAGCCGACCTTGTGGACAGCGTATATGCCTCAGTGCTTGAGAACGGCACCCACAGGGCTTCGAGCATCAAGGTGGCCGAGGCCGCCAAGGTGATTGAGAACAGCCAGCGCGACATCAACATCGCTTTTGTCAACGAGCTTTCGAAGATTTTCAACCTCATGGGCATCGACACTCAGGATGTGCTGGAGGCTGCCGGCACCAAGTGGAATTTCATCAAGATGAATCCCGGCTTGGTGGGCGGACACTGCATCTCTGTAGACCCCTACTACCTGGCCCAGTGTGCCCAACGTCTCGGCTACAACCCTGAAATCATCCTTGCCGGCCGCCGCATGAACGACGGCATGGGAGCCTACGTAGCCGACCAAACCGTGAAACTGATGCTGAAGAAAGGCATCCAGGTGCTGCGTTCGAAGATTATCATTATGGGCTTCACCTTCAAGGAGAACTGCCCGGATGTGCGCAACACCCGCGTAATTGACATCTACCACGCCCTTCAGGAATACAACGCCGACATCACGGTGTTCGACCCGTGGGCTTCGCCCGAACGCGTGAAACACGAGTACGGCATCGATATCGTCAACGAGCTGCCGAAGGAGAAGTTCTCTGCAGCCATCATCGCTGTGGCACACCGCCAATTCCGCGAGATGGAAATAGACTTTGACAAACTGCTTGAGCCGAACCACGTGATTTACGACGTGAAGGCAATCATGCCGCGCGAATTGGTGGACGGAAGACTGTAGTCGATGCAGCCAGCGCGTTGAAAAGAAAAAAGTTGAAAAGATATTGTTATGAGTAATTTTGCTTTAATAGGTGCGGCCGGGTACATTGCCCCGCGCCATTTGAAGGCCATAGCCGACACTGGCAACAAACTGGTGGCGGCATACGACAAGTTCGACAGTGTGGGAAGGTTAGACAGCTTTTTCCCCGACTGTTCGTTCTTTACTGAGCAGGAACAGTTTGACCGCTTCTGTTCCAAGATGCAGCATACTGACAACCCTCTACAATGGGTATCAATATGTACGCCGAACTACACACACGACGCCTTTATACGTTATGGTTTGCGACTGGGCTGCGACGTGATTTGTGAGAAGCCCCTTGTGCTGAACCCTTATAACATCGACAATCTGGTTAACATGGAGCAGGAGACCGGGCACAAGGCATACACCATTCTGCAACTGAGATTGCACGAGAGCATCGTGGCTCTGAAAAAGAAGGTGGACGAAGGCCCCAAAGACAAGATTTATGATGTTGACCTGACCTACATTACATCGCGCGGAAAGTGGTATTACTCGTCGTGGAAAGGCGATGTGCACAAAAGCGGTGGTGTCGCCACCAATATCGGTGTGCATTTCTACGACATGCTGCAATGGATTTTCGGCCCGGTGCAGAAGAGCGTGGTACACGTGATGTCGCACGACAGGGTGGCCGGATACCTTGAACTGAAACAGGCAAGAGTGCGCTATTTCTTGAGTATCAACGCCGCCTGCCTACCTCCAAACGCTGTTCAAGGCGAGAAACGCACCTACCGAACCATAATGATTGACGGCGACGAATTCGAATTCAGCCAAGGATTTACAGAGTTGCATACTCGCAGCTACGAGGAAATTTTGGCAGGAAGAGGTTTCCGTATCAGCGAGGCACGTCCCTGCATCCAGATGGTAAGCGACATACGCCATTCTACCCCCGTGGGACTGGTGGGCGACTACCATCCGTTGGCACGGTTGCCATTGGAGCCTCATCCTTTTGGCTGGAATGATATGAGATATTGACCGCATGGGTGTTCGCGCATGTCATGTTGCGAGTGCACACCCAGCTAATGTTATGTGCATATTCCACAGAGAATGAGTATCGCTGGTAGGTCACCGCAAAAAGGCATGCAAGCCCTGTTACGAGGTGTAGGTGATACCACCAAACATGACAGACGGAGAACGTAAAGGAGTGTATGAGCGGGGCGTAGAACTGCCTCAGGAATGGCTGAAAAGGCAACTGTATTTGGACAGGGCACTTGGATTGTGGAGGGGAAGGGGTACGAAATTTGTGTGAACCCGCATGATATTCTTGCCATTGCCAAAGCAGTGAATTACTTGTTGGACAATCCCGAGTGGATTCACTGGATAGGCGAAAACGGAAGAACAGCCGTGAAGAAACACAACAACTGGGCAACACTGAGGCAAGAGCAGTTCGGTTTGTACAATTCGCTGCCGAAGTGAACATAAAAGAGAAACATAGTTTTTTTATATTTTCGATATGGAATTCAGAGATTTAAAGAAACAATACGCTGCGCTTAAGCAGGATATTGACCAGGCCATGACCGAGGTAGCAGCCTCGGGAGCCTTTATTATGGGAAATCCGGTGAAGGAGCTGGAACGGGAGTTGGCTGAATATGTAGGCGTGAAGCATTGTTTGGCATGCGCCAACGGAACGGACGCCCTTACCCTTGCCTTAAAAGCACTCGGGATTGGTAAAGGCGACGCTGTTTTTGTACCAGACTTTACCTTTTTTGCCAGTGCCGAAGTGGTATCGCTCGAAGGTGCCACCCCGGTATTTGTCGATGTTGACCCGCGAACCTTCAACATGGACGCCAAGAGCCTGGAGGACGCCGTGCGCTCTGTTCATGACAATATGACACTCCGTCCCAAGGCGGTGATTGCAGTCGACCTCTTTGGCTTGCCTGCCGATTTTGCCGCGCTGCGGGCCATCACCAAGCGCGAGGGAATGTACCTGATTGAGGATGGTGCCCAGGGCTTTGGCGGTAGTGTGAAACTTCCAAAACCCGACGGCGAAGGGTTCATCGTGCGCCGCTCCTGTAGTTTTGGTGACATCGCTACCACATCCTTCTTCCCGGCAAAACCCTTGGGATGCTATGGCGACGGCGGCGCCGTTTTTACCGACAACGACGAATGGGCTGCTCTGATAGAGTCCTATCGTGTCCATGGCAAAGGCAGTTATAAATACGACAACGTGCGCATCGGATTGAATTCGCGTCTTGACACCCTGCAAGCCGCCATCCTGCGGGTGAAATTCAAAGCTTTCAAAGAGCACGAACTGTCCGACGTAAACCGCTATGCAGAGTACTATACCCAACTCATCAGCGGCATGACTCGGTTCATAAAGAAAGAAATATGCATCACCCCGCCCTATATTCCTGAAGGATATACCAGCAGTTGGGCGCAATATACTATTCAGCTGAGCGTTCCTTCTGGCAATGGAACTTTCAACCGCGACGTTCTGATGGCCAAGCTGAAAGCCAAAGGCATCCCCACCATGGTTTACTATCCTACACCCATGAGCTGCCAGACCGCCTTCAAGGAACTGCATAGTTTTGCCCTCACTCCCAACGCCTTGCAATTGTCCAAGAGTGTTCTGTCGCTGCCTATGCACCCCTACCTCACTCGTGAAGAGATTCGCACTGTAGCCGAGCAACTTATCAGCAACATCTAACCGTTTTTCCGAAAACAGCCCGTAAGGGGTCCGAGCCCTCTCTACCATCGCCCTGCCCAAGACCGAGCATCGCCGCACCACAGGCCTCTCAGGCAGGCAACAAGCCCTTCTCCATCTTGACTACACCTTTCTCTCCCAACAAATCATCTACGCAGTCTGCAAACCCATATCATGAAAATACTTACCATCATCGGGGCACGTCCCCAAATCATCAAGGCCGCAGCCATCAGCCGTGCGGTGAAAAATATTTTCCCCTCCCAGATTGAAGAAAAAATCCTCCACACCGGGCAGCATTACGATGCCAACATGTCGCAAGTCTTCTTCGACGAACTCGGCATTCCCCAGCCCGACTTCAACCTCGGTGTCGGTTCTGGCTCCCACGGTTCACAAACCGCCCGCATGATCAGCGGCATAGAAGAAGTGCTGCTAAAACACTCCTTCGACGGCATCATCCTCTATGGCGACACCAACTCCACCCTCGCCGGTGCCGTGGCCGCCTCCAAAATCCACGTCCCTGTGTTCCATATCGAGGCCGGTCTCCGTTCCTTCAATATGGCCATGCCCGAAGAAATCAACCGCATCGTCTGCGACCAACTCTCCAGCATCTGCTTCGCCCCCACCCAGACTGCTGTCGACAACCTCCGCCACGAAGGCTTCAACGACAGCCCCGCCACCTTCCGCAACGGCAAACACCGCCGTGTTTGCAACTGTGGTGACGTCATGTACGACAACAGCATGTACTTCGCCACCCTCGCCAGCCAGCGCAGCACCATCATGCAAGACCTCAACCTCCAGCCCGGTGCCTACATCCTCGCCACCATCCACCGCGACAACAACACCGACAATCCGCAACGCCTCCAAGCCATCCTCAAGGCCTTGACCGACATAGCAAAACAAGACAACATCCGCATTGTCCTCCCCCTCCATCCACGCACCCGAAAAATCCTCGAAAACACCCCTTCCCTCCTCCCCTCTCTCACCACCGACAACTCACCCGTCTCCATCATACCTCCTGCCGGGTTCTTCGACATCAGCGTCCTTGAACAAAACGCAAAACTTGTCATGACCGACAGTGGCGGTGTGCAGAAAGAAGCCTTCTTCTTCGAAAAGCCCTGCGTCATCCTGCGTCCCGAAACCGAATGGGTCGAAATCGTCAACCACGGCGCAGGCATTATCGCCGATGCCGACTACAACCGCATCGTATCCGCCTACCGCCAGCTCATCGACCACCCCGTCCACTTCCCCCACCTCTTTGGCGACGCCCATGCAGCCGAAAAAATCCTCCAAACCATATTAGACTATTAATCCCTGCCAGCCATGACCCTCCACACCGACCTCCTCCATCTCCTTGCCTATGCTACCGACGCCTCCGCCTACCGCGAAATTCCCAAGGCCGTAGCCTATCCTGCCAACGAATCCGACCTTCAAGAGCTCATAGCCGAAGCGCGTCGCCAAGGCACCCACCTCATTCCCCGTGCCGGTGGCACCAGCATCGCCGGCCAGGTAGTCGGCAACGGCATCGTCGTCGACATCAGCCGCCATTTCAACCACATCCTCGAGGTCAACACCCAGGAACGCTGGGTCTGGGTTGAACCCGGTGTCGTCCGCGACGAACTCAACCTCTTCCTCAAACCCCACGGCCTCTTCTTCAGTCCCGAAACCTCCACCAGCAACCGTTGCTGCATCGGCGGCATGGTCGGCAACAACTCCTGCGGCACCCACTCCCTTGTCTACGGCAGCACCCGTCATCACGTCCTCGAAATCAAAGGTCTCCTCAGCGACGGCACCCCCTTCTCCACCGCCGACCGCAACGGCAGCCCCCTCCTCGACAAGATTTACGCCCAACTTGAAGGCTGGGCCGCCGACCCCGCCATACGTCAACTCATCGCCGACAACTTCCCCGACCCCTCCCTCCGTCGCCGTAGTTGCGGCTACGCCATCGACGAAGCCCTCAACCCCGCCCTCAGCGCACTACCCGGCACCCCCGCCCCGACCGACTCCGTCGACCTCTGCAAACTCATCTGTGGCAGTGAAGGCACCCTCTGCTTCATCACCGCCGTCAAACTATCCCTCGACCCCCTCCCCTCCCAACAGCAAATGGTACTCTGCGCCCACTGCCACTCCCTCCCCCAAAGCTACCACGCCAACCTCGTCGCCCTGCGCCACAACCCCGTGGCCGTCGAACTCATGGACGGCAAAATCCTCGAACTCTGCCGCAACAACCGCACCCAGGACCGCAACCGTTTCTTCATCCAAGGCGAACCCGCCGCACTCCTTATAGCCGAATTCAACGGCGACGACATGGAACGCAATGCCGACGCCCTCGAGCGGGAACTCCTCGACCAAGGCCTCGCCTACCACTGCAGCCGTGTCTTCGGCTCCGACATCAGCCGTGTCTGGGCGCTCCGCAAAGCCGGTCTCGGCGTCCTCACCGGTGTCAAAGGCGACAACAAACCCATCGGCGTCATCGAAGACACCGCCGTCGCCCCCGAACGCCTGCCACAATATCTCGACGACTTCCAGCAGATGATGCAACGCCTTGGACTCGAATGCGTCTACTACGGCCATATCAGCACCGGCGAACTCCATCTCCGCCCCATCCTCAACATCAAAGAGCCCCGCGACCGCCAACTCTTCCGCCAAGTCGCCCACGAAACCGCACTCCTTGTCCGTAAACACCACGGCAGCCTCAGCGGCGAACACGGCGACGGCCGTCTCCGCGGCGAATTTATACCCCTAATCTACGGCGACCCCGTCTACCAGCTCATGCGCCAGGTCAAACAATGCTGGGATCCCGACGGCGTCTTCAACCTCCACAAAATTGTCGACGCCCCGCCCATGGACACCTCACTCCGCTACGACCTCAACCAAACCTACCTCTGCCACGACCGGGACCTCATGTGCAGCATCGAGCAATGCAACGGCGCCGGCGACTGCCGCAAAAGCAATGCCATCGGCGGCACCATGTGCCCCTCCTTCAAACAATCCCACGACGAACTCCTCTCCACCCGCGCCCGCGCCAACATCCTGCGCGAAATCCTCACCCGTGGCCTCCCCGACCATTCCGACCCCTCCCCTCTGCTCAAAGAAGTACTCTACAGCTGCCTCGCCTGCAAAGGCTGCAAAGGCGAATGCCCCTCCAACGTCGACATGACACGCATCCGTGCCCAAGTCTTGCAAATGCTTTACGACCGCCACGGCACCCCCTTCCGCAGCTGGATGGTGGCCCGCATGGCCATGATCGAAAACCTCGGCCACTTCGTCTACCCCATCTACAACTTCTTTGCCTCCACCCCCTGGACCTCAGCCATCATCAAACGCATCGTCTCCTTCGCCCCCGAACGTGCCATCCCCTCCCTCTCTCCGCGCACCATGCGCCAACTCGTCAAGAAAATCAAACCCTCCGCCCAGCCCACGCGCAAAGTATACCTCTTCGCCGACGAATTCACCAACCTCCAGGAAGCCGAACTCGGCCTCACCTTCGCCCGTCTCCTCACCGCCCTCGGCTATCAAGTCATCATCCCCGACCATGTCGAAAGCGGCCGTGCCTCCATCTCCAAAGGATGCCTCCACCTCGCTGCCAAATTCGCCCGCAAAAACGTCCTCAAACTCCGCAACCTCGTCACCGACGACGCCCCCCTCGTCGGCATCGAACCCAGCTGCATCCTCTCCTTCCGCGACGAATACCCCGACCTCGTCCCGCCCCAACTGCGTGACGACGCCACCCGTCTCGCCTCCAACTGTCTCCTCTTCGACGAATTCATCATGCGCGAAGTCGCCCGGGGCAACATCCGTCCCGAACAATTCAGTGCCCAGCCCCTCAACATCTGGCTCCACGGCCACTGCCACCAAAAATCCCTCGTCGGCATCGAAAAAACCGCTGCCATGCTCCGCCTGCTCAAAGGCTGCCGACTCCACATCGTCCCCTCCAGCTGCTGTGGCATGGCCGGCTCCTTCGGCTACGAGAAAGAACACTACCAAACCTCCATCGCCATCGGCGAGATGCTCCTCTTCCCCACGCTGCGCCGTGCCGTCGCCACCCCGCACGACAACCCCGGCGACACCACCCCCACCCTCGTCGCCGCTCCAGGCACCTCCTGCCGCCAGCAAATCCTCGACGGCACCGGCATCCACGCCTTCCACCCCATCGAAATCATGTACCGCTGGCTCGCCGACTGAGTCCCTCCCGTCGCCCCGCTCCCTGTCCACCGCCGCTCAACACATCCCGGCGGCAAGCCATCGTTTACCGCCATTCCCAACCATCCATACCCCATATAAAAAAAGCCCCTGCCTTGCGACAGGAGCTTTAATCTAAAAACCTAAAACAAATTACTTCTTAGCATATTTCTTGTACTTGCTCATGAACTTGTCGACGCGGCCGGCCGTGTCAACCAGTTTCAGTTTGCCGGTAAAGAAAGGATGGGAAGTGTTCGAGATTTCCAACTTCACAACAGGATACTCATTGCCATCGGTAAAAGTCACGGTCTCTTTTGTTGCTGCGCAACTTTTAGTCAAAATCATGTTGTCGTTGGACATGTCTTTAAACACAACCAGTCTGTAATTCTCGGGATGGATACCTTTTTTCATCTTCTTGGATTCTTTTTGCCGTTTTAAGCAGTGGCTCGTAAACGATTGTTAATATTTATTTTATCTTACTTTATTCTACTTTTCCAAGGCCTTTTTGCCCTGTTTTTGAGTTTGCAAAGATACTAACTTTTTTTGATATGGCAAACTTTTTTTGTCACTTTAATCAAAAAAAACTCATGTCCCCTTCTATGGCAGGCGGTAATTCATTCGCCTGTGCTCAGCCATCGCCTCGTATTTTGTACCGGGCTTGCCGTAATTCACATACGGGTGTATGGCTATCCCTCCTCGGGGAGTGAAAATCCCCGTCACCTCAATATAACGGGGTGCCATCAGACGCACCAAATCCTTCAGTATAATGTTCACGCAGTCCTCATGGAAATCCCCGTGGTTGCGGAACGAAAACAAATACAGCTTCAAGCTCTTGCTCTCCACCATCCGCTCGTCGGGGATATACATGATGCGAATCTCGGCAAAATCCGGCTGTCCCGTTATCGGGCACAGCGTCGTAAACTCGGGGCATAAGAACTCCACCCAGTAGTCATGCTCCGGGTGGCGGTTCTCAAAAGCCTCCAATACCTCGGGGGCATAATTCGTCCTGTAAGGCACCTTGTGCCCCAACTGCTGCAAATTGTCTTTTTCTCTGTCCATGGCATCATTGTCGGCGCTGCCGGCATCTATTTCTTATTTAAAAATACTGTAACGAAGACCCTTGTCATACACATCCACACCCTCGTGCCTCTTCACCATGCGTACCACTCTCACCGTAACTGGCAACACCAGCAACTCATACAGGGTCTTCAATCCCACCTGCCACAGCACAAAGGTAGGCATCATACTCCACTCCACCACTCCTGCCAGGGCTATGGGAAAGAAAATCACCGAATCACAAGCCTCGCCGGCAAGAGTGCTCAACACCGCGCGCAGTGCAAACCGCTTGCCCTCCGAGCGCACCTTCATCTTCGACATCACCATGGCATTCATAAACGAACCCACCAAAAACGCCAGAAACGAGGCTATCGCCACCCTCGGAGCCAATCCAAAAATAGAATGGAACGCCTCCACATTCATGCCCTCGCCGGGTAGCACATCTACCAGTGCTCCGAGCAGCACAAACAAAAAGTTCATGGCAAAAGCCACCCATATCAACATCCGCGCCCTGCGGAATCCCCACACCTCAGCCACCACATCATTGATGATATAACTGAGCGGAAACACCAGCAAAGCACCCGTGAAATGTGCCGGCCCTAACGAAAATTGCTTTAATGCAAAAAGATTTGCTGCCATCAGGCAGGTCGTGAACAATGTTGCCATTACATAGAACAACACGCTCACTTCATGCGTTTTATTCTTCATCTTTCTTGTTTTGTTAAAGGGGGTTGTCAAGGACCCCTGTGGTTAATAATTCGGCTGCAAAGATACAACTATTTTCCCACATGGCAAGAAAACATTCAAAAAAAAATACAAAACAATTTGCAATTATCAAAAACATATCGTACTTTTGCATTATAAAACCATTTTTAGCCATCGCATAATACATATATTTACAACCAATTAAACAATTTTAATAAATATCTAATTACCAAACAACCACCATGAAACGAAACATCCTAACACTGATAACGATCTTCCTTGCAGCCATCAGCGGCACCCTCCAAGCCCAGCGTCCCACGGGCGACACGTTGACCTCACTGCCTGACGACTACCTTTGCCCACCGTCGCTGGACTGGTTCTCAGATGACTCTTCCGATTGGTGCTTTGCCCCTACACCTCACTTTATCATACCTATCGAATACTATCAACTCCGAGATGCAAACCACATTTTAGGAAAGGACTTCCACACCGACCACATGGTAATGGTTGCAGGTGTCGCCATGTGTGCCTTTATGAGGCACACACCCAACACCCTCGACACCGTCGTCGCCCACCGGATAACAGACTCCGTCTTCTTATACACCTACCAAAAACCCATTCGTACCGACACCCACTTCGTCCCTTTGAAACTGGCTGCAGCACCCTGGCGGATGGAAAACCCGCACCGCTATATTCACGTTCCCCCCAGACGCGGTGGATGGTTTGGTCCGGATACCATTGAATGGAATGGCCGCATCGCGCCACTCTACGAAGTGATGTTCGACAACCCTGTGGCAGTTGGCCCCGACTTCATTGTCGCCAGTTCCGCCTACAACAACACAACGAAGAATTCCTTTTG
>ONIP01000043.1 GCA_900317955.1 uncultured Bacteroidales bacterium | reverse complement strand
ACAAGTTCTTCGCCGCGGTAGTTGCCGAGCAAGGTTCCGTCGCGGTCGATGAGGAACACCTGCGGAATGGATTGCAGTCCGTAGTGGTCGGACGAGAACGATGTTGTGTCGATGATTTGCGGGTATGGTATGCCGAGCTGCTTGGAGGCTTTCTCATGTTCGGGAATTCGGTCGCTCACATCAACACCCACGACAACAAAGTCTTTGCCGCCGTGCTTTTGGTACAGCGGTATCAGCACATCCGTGATTTCTTTCCTGCACGGACCGCACCACGATGCCCAAAAGTCGACAACAGCCACTTTGCCGCCAATCAGTTGGCTCAGCTTGACTGGCTGCATTGTGGGGTAGTTCAGCGCCGGAATGTCGGTGTATTGCTTGCCCTGCGACACGTTTTGCTGCGCATGGCCGAAACGCATATAGTATTGCACACTTTCGTTGTTCTTCACGATTGGCGATGCTACGGAATAGGCCGAATCAATCCGTGGCCACCGGCTATGCACCGTGTCGGAATACAACTTGTCGAATTCCAACGCCCATTGTGCCAGTCGCGCAAATATGTATGCTCCGACAGCGTTGTCGGAATTGCTGGTGTAAATATCCCACGCGGTGGTATCCATGAGTTTAAGACGGGCGGCAAGCACCTTTTTCTGCTGTTGCTCCAGTTCGGCACGTTTCTTATTGGACGGATGCCCGAAATGGATTGACTCGTACAGCCGTTCCAATTCGCGGTCAATGTTTTCTTGAGGAGTGACGAAAAGGTAAAGCTGTTCGTTGATTGGCGACCCTGTGGCAGTGCACTTGGCCAAGTCGAGCGTCACAATCATACCCGGCTCAACCACAAGCGGCAGTTTGTCCCAATCTTCGCCATACATCACCGTCGCCATGAAAGAGGTATCGCTGCTGCCTGTCAACGAGAACTTCCCCCACTTGACGAGCGTGGAATCAAGGTAAATCCACCCATTGGAATTCACCAGCCACACGGTGTCGCCGTTGTTGCGGAAACTTGCGGAGCCGTTGACAGTGAATGTCCCGTCGGCGGTATTTGAGATTGATGCATTCTGGCAGCTGACAGTAAGTGTCAGCAGCATTGACAGCATCATCAGAGTTATTCTCTTCATTGCTTATGTTAGTTTTTGTTGTTATACATTTCGGGTTGTTCTACTATTATAGTCGCACAAAGGGGGTCAAATCTTACAGGTTGTTGAAAAAAACACCCCGCCGCAACATTGCGGCAGGTGCAGGTAATGAATAAAAACAAAGAGGAAAGCCTCCCGACGATTACTTGTGCAATTCGTGGGAATGGTGACTATCAGCGAGTTATGAGCATTGCTTGCCATCCTTGTTAGTTTATTATCATTTTCGAGGCCAATATCTTATCCACTATTGCTACGTTGCCTTCGATATTGAAGATGATGTTCAACTGCTTATTGTGGGTACGCAATTGTTTGGCGTGAGGGTGGTAGTGGCGAACGGAGAGGTAGCGACTTTCGGGAATGATACCGGCTAGATAGCTCAGCGACATAATCTCAGCCTGCAGCTCCCGCGCATATTTGGACGCGTGTTCTGGTGTGCTGACAGCAACAATATAGTCAGCGATGTCACCAATGTCGGCAAAAACGGTGTCGAGGATTCTGACCGTGTAGACTTTCATAGCCTCTCCAGCACAGCCTGTTCCAACTTGTCAATAAACTCCTCAACGGTGTGCAGCCGCTCTTTGGGCGTGGCCTCCACCTGTGGGGTGCTTTGATGTGCCTCAACTTTCCGCAAAGGCTTTGTCCTTGTGTTGTTTATGGATGAAACGGTTTCCATATTTGTTGTTATTTACAAGTGCAAAAGTACGATAAATAATTGGATTGGAAAATTTTTTTTCGCATCATTCTTTTGAACCACTCCTCGTTTGGCTCTGGGTGGTTATTTGTGTTTAAAACATGAGCACCCTGTGCCACGCCCTTTTTTTATTCCCCGTCTTCTGCCCTCTTTCATCTATTCATATCGGATTTTGTGTTAATCCTTAGGTTGTAGTGCCGAGGGTGTTTCTCTACACTGCAGCTGTCGTCGCATCGTTCCCGGGAACGAGCCTACAACGACTCTTCAACGACGGTACAACGAGGCTACAACGAGCATGTTTATCGACTTTCGACGATGCAAAAATACAAAGATTATTCGATTTATGGCATTTTTTAGCAAACTTTAAGTCACTTTTCGCGATTTTTGTCAAAAATAGGGGATATTTTCAACAAAATAAGTGTAGAGAGTATCAAAGTCGCAATGTTGCAACATTTTGATGCAATCTTTGCGACTGAATGAGGGTACTTTTTCAGAAAAATACCACTAATTTTTTCAAGTTGTCAATATGACCATTGTTGATAATCAACAAGTTCCATATATGTTGCTCCAGTATCTTGTTGAGCAGGATTGCCAATCCAGCCCAACGGCATAACACCGAACATCCGCCACGTTGGAAGCAGTGCAAGCAAATGAACATTTGCAATGACGGAGAAACTTGTTGTTTATTACCATCGGAGCCACATCTCTGTCTTGATATTGGAGTAATACTTTGCTTTGAAGCACATCTCCGTCGCAATAGGTCCTTTTTAGTGGAGGAAATGCCAATTCCCAGTTTTAATTTCGTTTGTTTTGTTCAAGTTCCACATATGCGTCTTCTCTTGAGAACACATTTTTGACATATAACCTGGCGAAACAAAACCAATAAGCAGCTTTTCATCATGAACCTTATCGGGAAGAGGGACATTAAAGTGACCGTTTATGTCCGACATACCTTTTAACCGTATTACTCTGTAGTCCCCAGAATATAATTGTTCTAACCATGCAATGTTTACCAGCATTGGCTCTCCAGCATGGAAATCATTAACAAATCCTTCGATATCTGCCGTTATAGGCCAGAGCCTCTGTCAAACTCTACCAACCAGTCCCCTGCATGAGTGTGGTGGCCGCTTTCGCCTTTCCATTGGGCAGGGTCTATATATACCTCGAGCAACTTGGCCCGCTCTTTGGCAAACAATTCCACCCTGTCCGCGGCAGCAGGCACCAACACACACTCCCCGGCATGCATCGGCACCACATGCTCCATACTCTTCACCGCGGCAATCCCCTCCACGCAGAAATAAAGCACAAACGAGTCGAGTGCCGTAAAGTCCTTGCCCATCGGCTGTGTGAGCGAAATCAGGTTGGTAGTAAAATAGGGGCATTCGGCCAACGACACCGTTGCGTTGTCGCGGTAGTTATAGTGGGTCTTTCCATCGGCAGTGGGTCGGAAATCTATTGCATCCAAAGCCTCTTCGGTGTGCAGCGGGCGCAATTTCCCGTCGGCATCTTTCCGGTTGTAGTCGTAGATGCGGTATGTGCAGTCGCTGCGTTGCTGTATCTCGGCCAACAGTATGTCTTTCCCTATCGCGTGAATCCGCCCTGCGGGTATAAAGAACAAATCCCCCCGCTGCGGGTGCTCTACATGCAGTAGCCGCTCTATAAGCCCCGCCTCCAGATATTGGCGGTACTCCTCGGGCGTAACCTGTTGCTCAAAACCGTCCACAATCTCGGCTCCCTCTCCGGCCTCGAGAATGTACCACATCTCTGTCTTTCCGTTCTCCATCCCTCGCTTTTGTGCCAGGGCGTCGTCGGGATGTACCTGTATCGACAACTTGTCGTTGGCGTCGATCAACTTCAACAGCAGCGGAAATTCGCTCCCAAAACGGTCGTAATTTTCCTCACCGAGCACCTCGCCCATGTATACCTCCAGCACCTCGTTGATATGGTTCCCCTTCAGAAACCCGTTCTCCACTACCGACTCGTTGTCCTCCACGCCCGAAAGCACCCACAGCTCGCCACAGTTGGGCAGCGGCGAATAGTCAAATCCGAAACTCTTTATCTTGTTTCCACCCCACACTTTGTTTTTGAACAGGGGCATAAACTTCATTGGGTATAATGCAGTCGACATAATATTTTGCGTAAATCTATTTTTTCTCTCTTGCAATGGCTTCGGCAACGTTCGTTCCGTCGCCGTCAGGTGCATTTGTTCAGTCCGCGTGTTTGGCGGCACCTGCTCCTTATCTCTTGGCTGGAAATTTCCGTTCTAGTTCCCATATCCGCATGTCGCTCGACACCACAATGCCATCCTTGTCTACCAGTATCATATACGGCAGATGGTCAACCGAAAGCTGTTTCAGGTTCTGAGCGTCCCATCCGTTGGGGTTGTCGTCAATGTCTATCACCAACAACTTGGCCTGCTGAGGCTCTAATAGTCGGGCAGCCTGCTCCCGTTGCCGCTGGCAAATATCGCACCACGGAGCTGTAAAGAACACCAGCGTATAGCCCTCCTCATTGCGAGTCTGCGCAAAAGTGCAGCGGTTTTTCCGGCTGTCGAGATAGGCAAAATCGGGCATCTCGCCACCCTCGCTCACTGCCGGCGACTGGCGCATCCACCGTCGTAGCATGGTGTAGTGGTAGGTATGGCAAGCCTCACCCGTAAGCTGGCGCACCAACTGGCGCACCACCACGGCATCCAGGCTTCCCAAATTCCGGTAAAGTATAAAGGGCGTGAACTGCGACGCGTTGTTTTCACGCACATAC
This sequence comes from uncultured Bacteroidales bacterium, assembly GCA_900317955.1. Classification (GTDB taxonomy): domain Bacteria; phylum Bacteroidota; class Bacteroidia; order Bacteroidales; family P3; genus Colimorpha. The sequence goes on along the minus strand of ONIP01000043.1, from coordinate 13,128 downwards.
TGTCTAAGGAAATTATCCGCCTCCTCGGCACTGTGCATCCGCTCCAGCACATAGCGGTATTCGCTGTTGCTGCGCGAACCTTTTATTCCCGACGCCTCGGGATGAGTGGCGTTCACTTTGATAGCTATCGGCGCGTTCTCAATATAAAAATACAACGGCTCCGACATCGCGGCGTGCTCTATCATCGCCAATGTCGGTTTCTCGACTTGCCCGGCAAAATAAAAACGCCCTTTGTTCGACTTCTCGCTATAGCTGTGGCTTGTAGAGTCGCCGTCAAATATCGTCAGTGTAAACGTCCCTGTCAGGCTGCTCTCTCCGCTCACCTCATAGCCCTGGGCTCCAACTGCCATCGGCAGCATCAGCACCGCGGCAAGCAGTAACGCCTTAATACGAACGATATGTCGAGCCATTCTGCTTATTCGTGCCTCTCACCGAGATATTCGATTTTACCACCTTGCTTGACTTGTACTTCTTGTTGGGGTACATCGTGGCCGACTTGGAGCCACCGCACGAAGTAAAACCTCCGCACACACCTATCAATCCTGCCACCAACATCAGCGACAATAATGCCTTTAGTCCTTTTTTCATTGTTTAATCTTTTTTATATATTAAACCAATATTCAATACTTTATGTTGCCAAAAGGCACACTTCGGCATACCTTTTCGGCATTACAAAGTAACAAAAAAATCTTCAGATAGACAAACTTTTCAGTATTTTTAATAATTATAACCCACTTTCCTTTCCCCCTCAACCCTGCCTTCTCCTCCCTGCTGCAAAGGCACATGCTCCCACCCGGCACCCGCCGTCCGATGCCGTCCTCCCTGCCCGTCTCCCTGCAGAAAGGGTGCCGCCACGCTGCCCAAACAAAAAAAACGCGACCCATTTCCTTATTAATCAAGTTTTTTTTGTATCTTTGCATTGCATTATTTGTGTACGGCAAGACCTTCAAAATAGGCTTACCATGCAGTGAATCAATGTACAGTAACAATATTAAACAATTTATCCAACTGCCTTCGCAGGCAGTCTTGACGTTATGAACTATCAAAGAACCCTACGCATTTACGAATGGATTTCGTACATTCTTATCATCGCCGCCACGGTAGTGTATTTCATTCTGCGCAGCCGTGGAGCCGGGGCACTCAACCTCACCCTCTGCATTCTGGTGCTTGCAGTCTTCTGCCGCCTTATGATGGAGCGCACCCGCAGGCAGGCTGCCGATGCCGAAAACGATGAGTTGAAAAACGATCTTCGCCGTCTCACCCAACTCTATGCCGAGGAACGCAAAAAGAACCAAGACCAGGGTGCGTAGCACCCCTCCGAGGCAACCCCTCGGACACCCTCGCAAATAGCAAAGAATAGTATTTAAATCATTAATAATTATAAAACTTTTTAACCAATGGCAACAACCACTGATATTAAAAACGGACTTTGTATTAATTTCAACAACGACATTTACACCATCGTAGAGTTTTTGCATGTTAAACCCGGCAAGGGTGCCGCCTTCGTTCGCACCAAGATGCGCAGCGTTAAAACCGGCCGCGTACTTGAGAACACCTTCCCCAGCGGTGCCAAAATCGACATCGTGCGCGTAGAACGCCGCCCCTACACCTACCTCTACAAAGAGGGCGACATGCACGTGTTCATGCACACCGAGACCTACGAGCAGATTTATATCCCCGAGAACATCATCAACGCTCCCCAATTCCTTAAAGACGGCCAGTATGTAGAAATCACCGTCGCCGCCGATTCCGAAACCCCGCTGCTTTGCGAACTTCCTCCCTTCATCGAGACTGTTGTTACCTACACCGAACCCGGCTTCGCTGGCAACACTGCCACCAACGCCATGAAAGACGCCACTGTTGAACCCGGCGTTCAGGTTCGCGTCCCCCTGTTCATTAAAGAGGGCGAACGTATCAAGGTCGACACCCGTACCTGCGAATACGCTGAAAGAATTAAATAAAGTCACTACGGCGTGGCAATACAGCAGGCATCATGTCTGTAGTATCGCCACGCCGTTTTGATTTCCCCGTGAATAGCTCTCGTGTTTGTCGGGAGCGTTATTGTATTATTAAGGAGTTGTTTTGTCTATGAAACGATTGTGGTTTATATGCCTTGTAGCGGCTCTTTTGCTTACGGGATGCCGCAACGGCGCGAAAAAGGGTGGTGCCGCCCCCAAATTGTCAATTGATTACAGCCAGGTGCAGGTGCCTGAGTTCAGTGCCGACAGTGCCTACGGCTTTGTAGCGGCACAGGTGGCCTGCGGCTACCGCACCCCAGGTAGCGAGGGACAGCGCAAATGTGCCGACTATCTTGTGCGCCAGATGCGCCGTTGGTGCGACACCGTTATTGTGCAGGAATTCCCCACCGTACTGTGGGACGGTACCGAGGTCAAGGGCAAGAACATCATAGCTACGGTGAACGCCCGCGAAGGAAGCCCCGAAGGCTCGCGTGTGCTTTTGGGTGCCCACTGGGACAGCCGCCTTTGGGCCGACCACGACCCTGACGAGAAAAACCATCGCAAACCCTTCGATGGCGCCAATGACGGTGCCAGCGGTGTGGGGGTGCTGATGGAACTGGCTCGTGCCATGTCGTCGCAACGGCTCTCGGTTCCCGTTGACATCATCTTCTTCGATGTTGAAGACCAGGGTGTGCCCGAATGGGCCGATGCCTACGCTGACGATAGTTGGTGCAAGGGGTCCCAGTATTGGAGCAACAATCCCCATACGCCTTACTACACTGCCAACTTTGGTGTACTCCTCGACATGGTAGGCACCGAAAGGCCTCGCTATACCAAGGAGGAGGTGAGCCGCACCTATGCCTACAATATCCTCAACAAGATGTGGGCCGTGGCTGATGCCATCGGTTACGGCAAGATGTTCGAGAACACAGAGACGAGTGCTATTCTCGACGACCACTATTATGTGAACCGCATGGCCCGCATACCGATGATTGATATTGTGCAGAACACACAGGGCTGTAGTTTCTTTAAGTATTGGCACACCATGGGCGACAACATGGACCACGTGGACAAGAACAGCCTCAAAGCCACCGGTATGGTGTTGCTGAAGATGCTTTATGGCGACTATGGCGAGAAGAAATAGGGTAGCGGTTGCGTTAGTGCTGCTGTCCGTTACGGCGTTGCTGTGCGGTTGCAGCAAAGAGCGGATGTGCCGTGTGCCGGTAGGCGACGCCACGTGCCAGATAGAACCCGATTCCCCCCTCTATCCGGGTCTGAACTCTACCAGCGGCTATGAATATCTGTATGGCGGCTACCAAGGTATTGTGGTAATCCGAACCGGATGGCGCGATTTTGTAGCCTACGAACGCACCTGTCCCCACGACAAAGGGGTGCTGCGCATGGCTCCCGACTACGGAAATATGGTGTTGGAATGCCCCGACTGCGGGTCGCGGTTCAGCACCTTCGCCGAAGGGACTCCAGTAGAGGGTAGTGTGACGTCTTGCTCTTTGTATCAATATGCCACTTACTTCGACGGCAGAATACTGTATATTAGCAACTATGAAGCTTTTTAAGCCTGTATAATTAGACGGTTATACCACACTTGAATTCTTCCTGTTTTGCGCTCTAAAGGTGCAACAAAAATGTGGAAGAACGGTTGTTTTAGTGCTGAATGACAGAACCTTGGAGTAGGGTTATTTGGCGGGAGGTCAGAGTATCAGCTCGGCGCAGGAGTTTTCGGTTTCGTACAATTTAATGGAATGGAGGCGAGTGCCTGCGGGCAGTTTGCCGCTTAGTTGCTGTGCAAAATGAAGCAGCAGGTTTTCGGAAGTGGGTTGGAAAGGAAGCCATATTATCTTGGCGGAGAAGTTGCCAAGGCTGTCGGCTGGGGGAGCGGTGTTGCCCTCGGGTAACGGCAGGGCGAGGGCGTGGTCGAAGGGGGTGATAATATGTTCTTCGACTAATTTTTTCAGGGCACTGAAGTCCATTACCATGCCGGAGCCTGCGCCGAGCGACGGCTCTTCGGTGCCCTCAATGGTGACTTGCAGTTTGTAGGAATGGCCGTGGATGTTGTGGCATTTGCCCGGATAGAGTGGCAGGGCATGGGCCATTTCGAAGGTGAATTGTTTGGTGAGGCGTAGTTTCATGGCTTGGGATATGACAAGCCCCTGCTTCCGGAGTTCCCGCTGTGGGGCGGGCGGTGCAGGAGGCAGGGGCGTGAGGTTTATTTATGGAATCCTACAGGGTGGGCCAGAAGGGCTTTGCCGTTGGTGATGCCGAGGAGTTTGTGGAGATGGTCGCGTTCGATACCGCCGCAAGCCACGGTACCGAGTTTGGCCGAGGCGCAGAAGAGGTAGATGTTCTGGCTGACGTAGCCACAGTCAACTGCGGCATAGAAATCGCGGACTTCCTTGTCTTTGAAAATTGACATGCGCTGGTAGTTGGCCACAATGAGTAATGAGACGGGAGCGACGGCGAAGTGTTTCTGGTTGCTGATTTCGGCGCGGTGGTCGCCTTGTACTACCATCTGGATGGTGTTTTTGGCTGCATCGTAGATGTAGATGCCTTCGCGGGTGAAGAGGTAAATGTCGAATTCTTGTACGTTGACCGCAGAGGGGGCCACACGCTTGCCTTCTTCGGGGCGGTTAAAGCCATAGGCACTCCAGAGCAGCGAGGAGATGAGTTCCAGGGACAGTTCTTCTTCAGTGAAATCGCGATAGGTGCAGCGCAATTTGAGGGCGTCGAACAGGGGGAGCTCAAGTCCTTCGATGGCATCGGGAAGGAGGATGGGTTCGGATTTGAGTTCAACGGCTGCGGGGATCTCTTTTTGTCCTTTTGCAGCAGCAGGGGAGAGGCGTTTTGTTTTTTTCTGGGCCTGGACACTGCCGAGGGCGAGGATGGCAATCAGGCTGAAGAGAAGGATTTTTTTCATGATGTATGTTTTTTAAGGGTTATTTTTTAAACTTATTAGGCGGCGGGAGTTGCCGGGAGGGGGTCAGGCAAGGGTGTTGTTGATTTGCGACTGGTCTATCTGGTCGAGGGCCATTTGGCGGGTGATGGTGAGGGTGGAGCCTTTTTTCATCTCGGGGAGGTCGAACATATAGGGGGTCATGATGGCTTCCATGATGGAGCGCAGGCCGCGGGCGCCGAGTTTGTACTGGACGGCGGTGTCGACGATGGCTTGCAGGGCATCGGGGTCGAACTGGAGGGTTATGTCATCCATGTGGAAGAGTGCCTGGTACTGTTTGACAAGGGCGTTGCGGGGTTCGGTGAGGATGCGCAGCAGGGCATCGGCATCGAGGGGGGTGAGGTGGGTGAGCATGGGGAAGCGGCCAACGAGTTCGGGGATGAGGCCGAAGTGCTTGAGGTCCATGGGGAGGATGTAGCGAAGGAGGTTGTGGCGGTCAATTTCCTGACGGGTTTTGGTGCCGTTGTAGCCGATGACACTGGATTTGAGACGAGAGGCGATGGTGCGTTCAATGCCGTCGAAGGCACCGCCGGCGATGAAGAGGATGTTGCGTGTGTTGACCTGTATCATGGGCTGTTCGGGGTGTTTGCGGCCGCCTTGGGGAGGCACGTTGACGACAGCACCTTCGAGTAGTTTGAGCATGGCTTGCTGAACGCCTTCGCCGGAGACGTCGCGGGTGATGGAGGGGTTGTCGCTCTTGCGGGCTATCTTGTCGATTTCGTCGATGAAGACTATGCCGCGTTCGGCGGCGGCGACGTTGTAGTCGGCGGCTTGCAGCAGGCGGACGAGTACGTTTTCGACATCGTCGCCCACATAGCCGGCCTCGGTGAGGGTGGTGGCGTCGGCAATGCAGAAGGGGACGTCGAGGATTTTGGCTATAGTGCGGGCCATGAGGGTTTTGCCGGTGCCGGTTTCACCCACGATGACGATATTGGATTTTTCGATTTCTACTTCGTCGGCATCGTGGTGCTGCTGGGAGTAGTTGATGCGTTTGTAGTGGTTGTAGACGGCTACGGAGAGGACGCGCTTGGCATCTTCCTGACCTATGATGTATTGGTCGAGGTGGGCTTTGATTTCGGAGGGGGAGGGGACTCGCAGGAGGTTTTCAGCACCTTTGGCACTGGACACAGCGGTGTGGAGTTTTTCTTCGATGATGCTGTGGGCTTGTTCTACGCATGAGTCGCAGATGCAGTTGCCGTTGAGTCCGGAGAACATCATGATGGCTTGGGACTCGGGACGGCCACAGAAGGAGCAGTGGCGTTCGTTGGTGGGTTTCTTGGGCATCGGTTATTTGTGTGATTCGGTGATTGGTAAATAGTGATTTTTTATATTAGGGCGTTGCGGTCGGCGTCTTGGCGGATGAAGATGAAGAGGAGTATGGTGAAGGCTATGAGGGAGGAGCCGCCGTAGCTGAAGAATGGCAACGGTATGCCGATGACGGGCACAAGTCCGAGGACCATGCCGATGTTGATGGCGAAGTGGAAGAAAAGTATGGAGGCAACGCAGTAGCCGTAGAAGCGTGAGAAGGTGGAGCGTTGTCGCTCGGCCATGGTGATGAGCCGTATGAGCAGCAGGACGTAGGCGGCAATGAGGATGAGACAGCCGATGAAGCCCCATTCTTCGCCGACGGTGCAGAAGATGAAGTCGGTTTCTTGTTCGGGGACGAAGTTGGCTTTGGTGATGGTGCCGTTGAGGAATCCTTTGCCGACGAGGCCGCCAGAGCCGATGGCAATTTTGGCTTGGTCGACGTTGTAGCCTACGCCACGGGGGTCTTCGACTTTGCCTAAAAGTACGTAGATGCGGTTGCGCTGGTGGGTTTCGAGGACGTGCTCGAAGGTGAATTCGACGGAGAGGGTGAAAAGGCAGCAGACGATGAAGAAGGCGGCGGTGTGCCAGTAGTTGCGTGAGGTGCGCTTGGAGAGCCACACGAAGAGGTAGAAGAGGCAGATGGCCAGGAGGATGCCCATGAGGAGGTATTTGTTGATGAGGAGGGCGGAGACGAAGAGGATGATGGCGAGCAGGCCGATAAGGAGGATGTAGTGGGAGAGGCCTTCGCGGAAGAAGGGGAGGAGGAAAGCAAGGAAGACGAGGGCGGAGCCGGTGTCGTGCTGTAGGAGGATGAGTCCTGCGGGGACGAGAACCATGAGCGCAAGGGTGGCGCGGGTGCGCAGGAGGGTGAGGTCTATGTCGATGGCACTGATGTACTTGGAGAGGGCGAGGGCGGTGGCGAATTTGGCGAATTCGGAGGGTTGGAATTTGAAGGCACCGAAGTCAATCCATGATTGGCCGCCGTTGGTAACGGTACCTATAAAGAGGGTGGCGACGAGAAGGAGCAGGACGATGCCGTAGATGATGTAAGAGCCGTTGGAAAAGACGCGTGGATGGATGAGGAGGATGCAGACGGCAATGAGGAAGGCGGAAGCCATCCAGAGGATTTGTTTGCCGTGTTGGAGGGAGAAGTCGAAGACGGAGGCGTGGGCTTCGTCGTAGCAGGCGGCGTAGATGTTGAGCCAGCCGAAAAGGACTATGCCCAGATAGAGCAGTATGGATGCCCAGTCGTAGAGTTTCTTCTCCGGAGCGGGGATATGGTTAGCAGACATCATCTCTTTTTGGGTTTCTTAATGCGGCGGGTGAGAGGCAGTTTCTGGCAGGGGTTGACGTCGATGTAGTATTTTTCGAAGTCTTTGCGCTGAACTTCGCCACGGATGTATTTTTCGATAATGAGGCTGGCGATAGGAGCGGCCCATGTGCCACCGCCGCCTTGGGCGTTTTCAACATATACGGCCACGGCAATTTTGGGGTCGTCCTTGGGGGCGAAGGCGATGAAGACGGAGTGGTCGTTGCCGTAGTTTTCGGCAGTGCCGGTCTTGCCGCATACGTCGATGCCGGGGATGTCGGCCTTATGGGCGGTGCCGCCTGCGCCATGGACGACATCATACATGCCGCGCACGGCAATATCGAAGTAGCGGCGTTCTATGCCGGTGTCGTGCTTGACGTAGAATTCGGGGTTTTTGGTGGAGTCGGGGCCGTAGTAGCGAACGAGGTGGGGGGTGTAGAAGAAACCCCGGTTGGCGACGATGCAGGCGAGGTTGGCCATCTGGAGCGGGACGACTTCGACTTCGCCCTGTCCGATACTGTTGGAGTAGATGGTGGAGAAGACCCAGCGGCCACGGCCGTACCATTTGTTGTAGAAGGAGGTGTCGGGGATGTTGCCTTTTTTGACGTTGGGGAGGTCGATGGGGAGGCGGCGGCCAAAGCCGAAACGGTCCATGTAGTCGTGCCATACTGTGAGGCCATACTGGCTGTCTTTGGCAGCGTTTTTGTATTTGCCTTGTTGTATGACGCGACGGTAGGTGTAGTAGAAATAGGGGTTGCAGGACATTTTGATGGCTTCCTGTACACTGCGGGCACTGGGGTGGTTGTGGCAGCCAATGACTTTGTCGCAGACAAAGCCTGTGGAGGGAGTGATTACGCCGAGTTGGAGGGCTATCATGGCCTGGGCTACCTTGAAGATGGATCCCGGGGGATACTGTGCCTGGAGGGCACGGTTGAAGAGGGGTTTGGAGATGTCGTTGTTGAGTTTCATGAAATTCTCGCCACGGATGCGTCCAACGAGGAGGTTGGGGTCGTAGGTGGGGGCGGAGAGGAGGGTGAGCACTTCGCCGGTGGAGGGCTCGATGGCAACGATGCAACCGCGTTTGTTGGCCATGACCTTTTCGGCGTATTCCTGAAGGTCGGCGTCGAGGGTGGTGTAGAGGTTCATGCCTTCGGAGGGCATGGTGTCTTGTTCGCCGTGCATGTAGGATCCGATTTCGCGGTTGTGGACATCGACTTGCATGATTTTCTTTCCCTTGATGCCGCGGAGTTGCTCTTCGTAGGAGGCTTCAAGACCGCTTTTGCCGATGTAGTCGCCGCGTTTGTAGTAGGGGTTTTCCTCGAGGTCTTTTTCGTTGACTTCGCCGACATAGCCCAAGACGTGGGCGGCAATGGGTTTGTCGTAGATGCGCAGGGTGCGCTTGGAAATATAGAATCCTTTGAAACGGTAGAGAACGTTCTCCCAACGGCCGAAGTCCTCTTTTGAAATCTGTTTCATGAAAATGGAGGCCGAGTAGGGGGAGTAGGTGTAGGCTTTTTCCATGCGGTCGAGGAACTCTTGGCGGGAGATGCCGACGGAGCGGCAGAAGAAGTTCGTGTCGAGGTCTTTGACCATGCGGGGGATAACCATGAGGTCGTAGACGGCTTCGTTGTAGACCAGCATCTTGCCGTTGCGGTCGTACATGAGTCCCCTTGCGGGATATTGGGTGACGTTGCGGAGTGATTGGGTTTTGGCTTTTTCCTTGTACTCCCGGTCGAAAAGTTGCAGCACCGACAGCCGGAGTACGAAGATGACACCGACTACCAGGATGATAATCTTCACAATGCCACTGCGATGGGAGTATTGGTTGGACATTTCTGCTCGTTAGTTTTAACTTGCAAAAATACAAAAAAAAATCCAATTAGTAAGAATGTTTTTTTAGAGGGAGTTACGTGGATATGCCCGTGGAGTTGCAGGCCTTGTGAGTGATGCTATCTGGATGGAGTTGCTGATGAGGGTTAGTGGATGCCTTTGGAGAGGAGGTAGGCGGAGCGGATGTGGGGAGGGAATTTCTCGATGGCGTAACGCAACATGGTGCGTGGCATGCTGGCATGGCGGGTGTCGAGGTATTGTTGGAGTCGCTGGGGGTCGCGTTTGCCAGCCTCGCGCAGAAGCCAGCCTACGGCTTTGTGGATGAGGTCGTGGGGATGGTGGAGGAGAATGTCGGCAATGGCGTAGGTGTCGTCTAAGCGGCCATGGCGGAGGAATTGCATGGTGCTGACGATGCCGATACGCTGCTCCCAGATGGTGCGGCCCTCGCGGGCGAGGGTGTAGAGAGGCGCGGCGTCGTGGGTGAGATACCAGGTGCCGAGGATTTCGTAGCAGGAGAGGTCGACGAGGTCCCAGTTGTTTACCGCCGAAAGGTGGTTGAGGTAAAAATCCACACACTTTTGCTGTTCGGCGGGGTCTTTCTTGGCGTGGTGAAAACGTTGTACCAAGGCCAGCAGGCCAGCCAGCCGCACTTCGTGCCACTCCGAAGCCAGACACTCCGCAAGGTCATCCCAGCTGCACCCTTTCCAGTGTTCCTTCACCACCGAGCGGGTGACCGGCACCTTGATGCCAAGGAAACGGTCGCCCTCGCCGTACTCTCCCGGTCCCGTCTTGAAAAACCGCGTCAGGTTTACCGCCTGCGCCTCGTCGGCCTGTGCCATGATGGCATTCATCAATTCATTCATGCCCCTATAACGGTAAACAACGTCAAATATTGCTTGATTGTTTGAACGCTTGAATGTGTTAATCATTGGTGCATCAAAGACTCACGAATTTACGAATTCTCTAAGGTCTCACCCATGTGAACGACACCTGACCCGCGGGAATACTTGTGCCATTCAACAGACTGTTTTGTACCGACTGTGTACAAACGATGGTACAACTGCCCGAAGCAGAAGCCAGTTTCCAACACATTCCCTCCTTCCCTGTATAAGTAATATCATAATCGGTAACCTCCAGATGACTCATATCAAAAATGGAAAGGTTGAGATATGTCAAGTGGGTGCAATTATAGAACATTTTATACATACGGGTCACATTAGATGAGTTGAAATTGGAGAGGTCGAGGCTTGTCAAACCAGTGCAATTCTCAAACATACCGCCATTTGCCTCATAACGGTAATTTCCATATTGACCCGCAGAGCCCCAATTATAAAAAAAACGATGCACAGTGCCCATGGAAACAACATTAGAAGTGTTGAAATTGGTAAGGTCAAGGCTCGTCAAACTACTGCAATCCTTAAACATGCCATCCATGTATTTTACATTGGAGGTGTTGAAGCTCGAAACATTAAGACTTGTCAGTTTATTACATCCTTCAAACAGTCCACGCATGTCGGTCACTTTGGAGGTGTTGAAGCTGGAAAGGTCGAGGCTTGTAAGACTGCTGCATTGAGCAAACATACCAAATCGTATTAATTTATTAGATTCCGGGATTTCAACCTCTTCTCCACTGCTATAACCAGTATAGTAATTTAATACCGTATCTACAGTTCTGGTCATCCTGACGACATTGGAGGTGTTGAAATTGGAGACATCAAGGCTCGTCAAGCCACCACAGCCATAAAACATGGCATCCATGCGTTTGACATTGGAGGTGTTGAAGCTCGAAACATTAAGACTTGTCAGTTTATTACACCCTCGAAACATATCATGCATATCGGTCACATTCGAGGTGCAGAAACTGGAGACATCTAGGCCGGTCAAACCACTGCATGATTTGAACATGGCAGCCATACTATTTACATTAGAAGTGTTGAAGCTGGAGACATCAAGGGCGGTCAGTTTGCTACATCCTTGAAACATTTCACTCATGTCGGTCACATTGGAGGTGTTGAATCCTTTACCGAAATCTATTGAGGTCAACTCAGAACGGTTATAGAACATCTTTCTACTGTTGGGATTGGCATCAATGAAACCTGCCTGGGTGATGACTCGCCACACCCGGCCTTCTAAAATTCCAAAGACGGGAACGGGCGATGATGGACTCACCGTCAACCAATTCAGCGTGGAGGGTCTCATAGTCTTTCTTGCAACTCACTGCCAACAGGGTTATAGCAGCCAATATCAGGGTGTTAATAGTAATACTGTTTTTCATAATGGTGTATGTTTATGTGTGCAAATATACAAATAATATTCAGATATAGCGCATTTGGTTGTTTTTCCTTGTGCTGATATAGTGTCAATTCGTCGGTCGCTGGTGCATCTAATACATTAACCCACTCGCGGAGAGCCTAAGGTGTCACCCATGTGAAAGTCACTTGGCCCACGGGAATAGCTGAGGTGCTATTCAACAAACTGTTTTTTACAGACATTGGGCAAACAATGGTACAATTGCCCGAAGAAACAGACATCTTCCAGCACATCATGTGATTCCCAACGAAGGGCTCCCCATCATAAAGGGTATCCTCCAGATGGCTCATATCGAAGTTGGAGAGGTTGAGGTAGGTCAAGTAAGAGCAATTAGAAAACATTTCATACATACGAGCCACGTTTGAGGTGTTGAAACTGGACAGGTCAAGGCTTGACAGGCTGGTGCAATTCTCAAACATGCCACCTCCTGTTTTGTAACCATGATATTGGTATTGTCCACCGCTGCCACCGTGATAAAAAGAATACCAGACATAGCCCATGGAAACGACATTGGAGGTGTTGAAATTAGAAAGGTCAAGGCTCGTCAAGCTACTGCAACCCATAAACATTGCATCCAAGTGTCTTACGTTGGAGGTGTTGAAACTGGAGACATTCAGGCTTGTCAGTTTCTTACACCCCTCGAAGAGTCCACGCATGTCGGTCACTCTCGAAGTGTTGAAGTTGGAAAGGTCGAGACTGGTAAGATTGCTACAACCCGTAAACATGCCGTATCGAATAATACCATTTTTCCGTGAGATGCCATCTTCTTTATAAGTCGTATCTATCGTTCTGGACATAGAGACGACATTTGAGGTGTTGAAGCTGGAGACATCAAGGCTCGTCAGACCACTACAGCCATAAAACATGCCGTCCATGCGTTCTACATTTGAGGTGTTGAAGCTCGAAACATTGATACCCGTCAGTTTATTACACCCTCGAAACATATCGTGCATATCGGTCACATTGGAGGTGTTGAAGCTGGAGACATTAAGGCTCGTCAAGCCACTACAGCCAAAAAACATGCCGTCCATGCGATTTACATTGGAAGTGTTGAAGCTGGAGACATCAAGAGCCGTCAGTTTGCTACACCCTCGAAACATAGTAGTCATGTCGGTCACATTGGAGGTGTTGAATCCTTTACCGAAATCTATGGAAGTCAACTTAGAACAGTTATAGAACATCTTTCTACTGTTGGGATTGGCATCAATGAAACCTGCCCGGGTGGTGACTCTCCACACCCTGCCTTCTAAAATTCCAAAGACGGGAACAGGCGATGATGGAGAAGAAAGACTTACCCCGCTTCTGACGCTGGAATTGTTGCATTCAAACACCACAGATGTGGCATTCGCTGGAATGATACTATTGAAAGTCTCACCGTCAACCAATTCAGCGTGGAGGGTCTCATAGTCTTTCTTGCAACTCACTGCCAACAGGGTTATAGCAGC
>ONIP01000056.1 GCA_900317955.1 uncultured Bacteroidales bacterium | reverse complement strand
CCTCACTCCTCGACCTCTCCGCCCTCCCCAAAGGCTCCTACATAGTTGCCATCCACTCCGCCAAAAGCATCGCCACTAAAAAACTCATTGTGGAATAACCCCCAAAAACGGACGCTTACATAATCTAAACCAACAACTACAAACTACCCCTAAGGGGTGATTAATAGAAGTCCCTTTAATATATTGTTATATTTTTTTGCCTTAAATAATTTTTTAAATACTATATATCATGAAAAAAACAAGTCTCTTCATTCTCGCCATCTTCCTGCTGCTTTCTGTGGCGCAAGCGCAGCAGGTAAGCCCATCCAGGGATACTTTGCCTTGTGGAATGCGTCCGCCCAACCATTACTATACCTATTGGTACGACACTTCTGCGTGGTATCTCTATCCAGACGACCACCTCATTAGTCGCAACCCTAACTCAAATTTTGCTGGATTCGGCTACACCTCGGAAACTTATGCTGCGTTATCTCATCAATATGTCTATCAGCAGCATGTAGACTACCCCCTCAAGATTCGGGGGCTCTGGGCAATGGTAAAGCAGTATTCTCCAAAACGGCCTGTCATTGACACAGCCAGGCTGCCAGAATATCTAAGCCTCTACATCCGAGACACCACTAAGCCTACCACCCCCTACCAGCTGGGCTATATCTTTACCCCTATCGACTCCGTGCGCTGGGACACTGCCCACCCCAGAATGATGTGCCTATCCCAAACCTACGACGGTAGGCTGCGAAACCTGTACTGCCATATCTATGAGGCCTATTTTAAAACCCCCATCACCGTGCAAGGGGAATTCTGGATTGGTGGAACCACCAACAGCAATTCCTATGTCCAGCCCAGCCACAACCCCAACGACGGGTACCACGAGCATTACCCTACCAGTTATGCGTTAGTTTCGTCCAATCATATTGGTGACTACCTTATATATAACCCATACTCCCATACATGTGAAGGGGAACACGCTCACGGCGGTGGGCCGTGGCAAGGCTATGAGCATGAAATGTTCTATAGCCCCTTCGGTGTTGTCAGCGAAGACATGCACCAAGTGCTGGTTCTCCCCGACGACACCGCCACAGGCATTACTATTGCTTCAGCCTATTACCCCGATTCCTCCTACCAAACCATTACTGCTCTCCACGCCAACTGCTACCTTTTTGACCATTGGAACGACGGTGTTACCGACAACCCCCGCACCATCTTCGTCACTAGCGACACCATGTTCACCGCATACTTCGTCCCCTCCACCACTCACTCTGTGAGTGTTAGAAGTAACAACAGCGAAGCGGGCAATGTTATGCTTCTCGAAAAACGTCGCCTCCACCCCATGGACCTCATTCCCCCAGGCCAGGATCCCAACTGGGTTGTCGTCTCCGGCCTCGACAGCACCTATTGTGCCGGCTCCCCTGCCACTTTCAAAGCCATGGTTACCAACGGTAACTACGTTTTCTGCCGCTGGAGCAACGGCTGCACCGACAACCCCATGACCATAGAGATTACTTCCGACACCATTATCACCGCCATTTTCTCCTACATCGCCTCCTACAACGTTACCGCCCATAGCAGCGATTCCACCGTCGGACATGTCGAGGGGGCTGGAAGGTATTCACAGTGCGACTCTGTGCGTCTGCTCGCTGTGTCCGACGACAACATGTACCTCTTCCGGCATTGGAGCGACAGCAGCACCAACAACCCATTGATGTTTGTGCCCGATCGCGACACGGCTCTCACTGCCTACTTCTCCCCCAAACAGCTCTGCCGTCTGGAGGCTTTCAGCAACGATTCTACAGTCGGTCATGTCATGGGAGCGGGTTCCTATTATGAACTCGACACCGTCCTCCTCACTGCTGTCCTCGACGACTCGTCCTATCTCTTCCGTTATTGGAGCAACGGCCTCACCCAGAACCCACTGCCTGTAGTAGTGAGGTGCGACACCACCCTCACCGCTTATTTCACCCCCAAGGCACAGTACCAGGTGAATGCGTTGAGCAACAACCCGGCTATGGGCTCTGTCTCTGGAAGTGGCACCTATTTTGAGGGTGACACCGCTCTCTTGCAAGCCTCTCCTATCGGCGATGCTTATCGGTTCGACCACTGGAGCGTGGACGATACCCTCAACCCGTTGCCCATTGCCCTCACCAGCGACACTACCGTCACTGCCTTCTTCGTCGCCCTTCAGTCCATCCCACAAATCATCGATTCCGCCGCAACTTTCCGGCTCTTGCCCAACCCAGCCAAAGAATCCGTGCGCTGCGTCATATTGGGCAACGACCTCTGTGGCGGACTCGTGAGCTTGTCCGATGCAGCAGGTCGCGAAATGTTCCGCTGCCAGCTCCTTCCAGGCCAACGCTCTGTCGAGTTACGACTGAAAGACTGTCCTAAGGGTGCCTACTTCGTCTCCCTCACCACTCCGCGTGGCACCAGCACCCAGAAACTCGTCGTCGAGTAGTTCCTCGCTATCCAGGCATTCCTTCCGTCGTGGCGGATGTTCTGAATCTCTTTGTTATTCTCGTTGGGCTGGATTTGTAGTCCAGCCCAACGGGGTAACAAGAGAAGACAACTTTTATATTATATCTCGCCACCAAGGAGTAACTCAATATAATCAGTTCGGTGTTATATTCAGTAGCGTGAAAGAATATCATATCCCTCCGGCGTTGAAAAGACATCAAAAAAAATGAAGCACAGTTATAAACTAGTAACAGGTATAGCGATATTTATCTTTATCGGATGTAAATATCAGCATGTAGAAAAAAACGCAAGTATGGGCTGTTATGTTTCCCAAAACGAATATAACGAGACAGATGATATCATCAACTACAGATATGGAATTATCAATGATACTATAAAGAAAAGAATGTTATTATCGGAAATTGCACGGCATTATTCTTTAGAATCAGACTATTCCATCGACACAATAGCCCCTGTCATAATGATTTCATACGAAGAAAAATTTAATAACTACGAAGTGTATTGCATTGTGCGTGCTGACCCTTGGGTTTTGGATGCAAGCAATGTGACGAGACTTGAGTTGCTAGGACGATATATTGTTGCGTATGTCATGCCAAATGATGATATTCTGTCCAAACAAGAAATAACACAATTTGGTATAAATACCAATTGCCCAATCTTAAGAATTCATGAGGCTTCGTGGTTTGTTTTCCTATCACCCAATTTGCACAAATATACAATAGTAAAAGATGTATTTTCGAAAGAAGACGCATATGTAAAACTTGAAGAAAACAACAAATGAAGACGACGGCTAATTGATCACAGCAGCACATAAAACCGAAGGGGTAAACCGCACTAAAGCCGTGTGGTCTTACCCCTTTGTTTCCACCGGCAATGATCCGTCGTGGTGGATGTTCGGTATCCCCTTGATGTTCTCGTTGGTCTGGATTGCAAATCCAGACCAACGGCGTATGATAGATATGATAGATATGATAGATATGATATAGGGGATAGATTAGATAGGTTGTTTGCTACTTTTTTTTTGCGGGGCGGGAGAGGGATTGAAAAGTGAAAATTGAAATTAATGGTGGGTTCTAATCATCCGATTACGAGAGCGCGTGTCTCCGACACGCTGAAATGTATTATAGAAATCCCCTAATAATTTAAGGGGCGGGAGCGGGTGGGGTGTTATCTTTGGTCTGGATTGCAAATCCAGACCAACGGATAGTGGGGATAGATTTTAGATTTGATGGGGCAGATTGGTTTCGGGTCAAGATTTTGGCTATTTGATGGCATTGGTTTATTGAACCCAAATCGGTCATTAGGCCGACCGTTCAATTATTCTTGTCTTTTTTAGGTCTATTTATGACATGTCAGCATTTCTTTCGGCATCTTGGCCACATCCCTGTCTTGACGTAGCTTTCTCCGCTTCGCTATCGAAACCATCCACTGGATGCTTTCTTCACGCCTTCGCCAGCGATGCAACCAATCTGTTCGAAACAAATACTAATCTGTCACAAATCCTATCGACCGATTTGGGTTGAATAGGAATATTCCCCCTGTAGAACTGGGCAAGACAGTTTCGTCTTGATTGGACAAAACTGTAGTTCTTGGCAGTTGTGCCGGGTTTTTACTTTCGGGCTGGCCGGGGGCGGTCAGATGCGGCTTAGGATGTCTTTGCCTGCCCTGAAAGCGGGGACATAGTGGGCCGGAACCAAGTAGTGAGAGCCGTCGTTGATGTTATAGACGTTTTTGTCGCGATGGTGTTTGAGGATGAAAGAGCCGAAACCTCTAAGATAGATGTTGTGACCTTCGCCCATGTTGTTTTTGATGGTGGAGAGGAATTCGTCGACGATTACCGTGACATCGGCTTTGTCATAGCCTGTGCGCTTTTGGATTTTTTCGATGATATGTTTTCTGGTCATAGAAGTGAATGGAGTGTTAGTTGTCTTTAATGGATGGGGAAAGAATAGAGCAGCGGGGAGTAAGGAAGAGAGTGGAAGGAAGGGGAAAATGAGGAAAAAGGAACGCAAAATGAGGGTCGTTCTCGGCAAATTTGGTAATATTTAGCTCGTTGTTGTTAACCATTTTTTAGTGTATGTGTTCCTTGTTTTCGGATTTAGGTATAAAATGCTTTTCTTTAAAGCCAATGCAAAGATACGCATTTTTTTGATAATTCGATGAATAAATTAATAAAACTTGAAACTTTGTTGAAAAAATGTTTTTGAGGGGTTGTTAGCCGAAGAATCAAAAGAAGGGGGAGTGGCAGGAGGATGGGGTGAGAAAAGGGGGTGAAAAATGGAAAAAGCAGGCTTGAAGAGGGGGGAATTGCAAGGAAAGGGAGGGGTGCGGGTGTACGATAGTGTAGGGTAGTGTACGATAATGGTCGTTATTGTACGTTAGTGGTCGGTAGTGTAGGATAGTGTGTAAAGCGTGGAAGAGCTTTTGTATCTTTGCATCGTCAACAAGGGGGACGGAAGCCGCTGCCGAGGGTCGGCGCGCGAGACCAAGAAGCAAGGAGTCCGCACCCGAGGAGACGCAGGGGGCCCACTAAAAAACCCGAGTAAGGACCGGGCGGGTTCCTATAATTAAAATATTATGGCTATTATAACTGGAGTTATTTCGAAATTAAGCGGAAGTGTTGGAAGTTTGACATTTGCTCGCCTTGGCGACGTGACTGTGGTAAGAGAGAAGATTGAGCGCAAGAGAACGAGCCGAAGGACTTGGAGACAGATGCGCCGGAGAGTGCTGTGGTCCAATCTGGTGAATCTGTACCGAGCCTTTGGCGGGACGCTTCATCCGAGTTTTGAGGACCGAGCAGCGAACCGTTCAGATTTCAACGAGTTTATGAGTGTGAACATCGGAGGTCAAGGTGTGGCCTTGACAGCCGAGGAGGCGCGCCAAGGGGCCTGTGTGGTGGCACCGTACCAGCTGACACGCGGGTCGCTGCCAGGAGTGATGGTATCGATAGACTCGAGCCATCAGGTTGTAACAGACATTTCGTTAGGCAGTTTGACGATAGGCAGCAGCACGACATTGCAGGCCTTCAGCACGGCCTTGCTGGAGAACAACGAGGCCTGGGCAGACGGTGACCAGTTGTCGGTATATGTGGCAGTCCAAGAGGTGGACGGTGTGTCGGGTATGCCACGAGTGTCGCTGAAAGCATACGAGGTGACCCTTGATGTGAACGACGGTGAGACCTTGATAGAGGATATTGTCGGAGCGAACTTGTTGGGGGTGCAGGACGGCATGCTGAAGCTGAACAGTACGCTGATAGGAGGCGTTGCCGTTGTTCACAGTCGCAAAGAGCGTGGAGTGACAAAGGTGTCGAGTCAGCGTTTTGTTGTGGACAACCCGACGTTGGCGCAGTACCAGACTGCCGGAGCAGTGAATGCCGCTGTGCTGAGTTACGGGGATGTGGTGCAGGATGACTTCCTGACACCGAACATTGACATCCCGATGGCAGACACGGTGAACCCTTGAGGCGTGGAGCCGATAGAAAGGAGAGAGGGGGGCGCGTTGCGCTCCCCCTCTTTTTGTATTAAGTAGGGTTCTATTTATTTGTTTTCATTGTCGCGTCCCTATTCGGGACGCAGGTATCTTGTTGCTGATAATCACCGCACTGCGCCTAACGGCTTGTACGGTGTTTCTCCGAGACGTTGCTACATCTCGGCAAAGCTCGAACAAGTTCGGCTCTGCTCTCGACTTCCGCAACGTTTCTCCGAGACGTTGCTACATCTCG
>ONIP01000058.1 GCA_900317955.1 uncultured Bacteroidales bacterium | reverse complement strand
CGTGTTGTGTTCAGCCATGTGCTGGGCCATGTCGTGCAGGTCCATCGTTTGTTTGTAACTCACGCGGGCATACATCTTTCCCGCTGTTTCGGTTTCCGAGGTCTCGGTCACCTTACTCAAATAAAGTTCAATCATACCTTTTTAAATGATTTTCATAGTATTAGAAACTATGCAACTGAATCCATCGGCCAGCCGCTTACCGCCTTTTGTATTTCACTCTTGAATTACATTGCAAAGATACAAAATTTCCGTGAAACCGCCAAACACTTCCGCAATTATTTTCAAATAAAAACCACCCTCTTTTTTGCATCGTCAATAACCCATCCTTATCCGGCAATAAGGGCATGTTATTGGGCAATAAGGGCAGTAATAACTTTTTAAGGCTTAATGATTTCTATTCAGCGGCTTCACCACGAAACGGCCCTTGCAGTTGTCAAGTCGCACGAGATCGTGCAACTGGTCTTTGCCTATACCCGAAGGACCTATCAAGTGCCCCATTTGGCCACAAAGTTCGTGGTATTTGTTGTCAGAATACATCAATTCCACGTTGGCCACATGCGCAGCAAGTGCAGGTAAAGTCATGGGAAGAATAGGTTCCTGCATGCCTTTAGAGACTTGTGAGAGCAGTAATTTCACTATTTCTGTGCCTTTTCCAGGCTTTGGCATCGCCGGAGCGGTGCGACTAAAAATATCGTAATTCATTGAATCTAATAATCAATAAGTTATAAGTAATAAAAGAAGGGGAAGCCGATATAGGGGGTACCCTTTTTTAAAACTGTGATTTGTGATACTGTGATTTTGGGTTGATTCTTCACTCATTCCCTACCAGGCCATAGAGTGCCATGCAAAGTTCGTTATACACTGCGAGGGCATAGCGCTCAACGCTGAAGTCCTTGCCGACCCTCATCGGTTTGAAGTTCGGTCTGAGGCTACCGTCGTCCCTAAGAATGGTTAATGATTCCCTTAAGCCGTTCTGAATTACCTTCATTATGAGCATTAAATGGAAAAGTGTCATTTTGAATGAAATAACCACCTTAAAAGTCTGATTCCAATTCTCCATTCAAAAAAAGTCATATAAATTTTGTTGAAGTTAATTCAACGTAACGATTTTTTGTCCAAAAAATTTGGGGGTTTGCAGAGTAATTGTTATCTTTGCAGACAGATTGTACAATAACTTAATTTATACTGTATGCAAAGCACATCAATGAAACGGCGCGTAATAGGTATTGACATCAGCAGCGACAGGACGACGCTGGCTGTGGTGGATGTACGCGGTAACATTATAGCACAGAGCTATTTTGTCACCTCTTCTTATCCTGACATCAACGAGTTTACGGCCAGGCTGACAGAAGAAGTGATAGCGCTGGCTGAGGCCAACGGTGGCTATGAGAACATCCGCAGCCTGGGCATCAGTTGTCCGAGTGCGAGCATCGTTTCGGGATGTATCGAGAACCCACCCAACTTGCCGTGGAAGGGAGTGATACCTTTGCAGGCTATGCTGCGCGACAGGTTGGGTCTGGCGGTGGCCATAAGCAACGATGCCCACGTGGCAGCAATGGGTGAGAAGATTTACGGTTCTGCACACGGCTTGAAGAATTTCATTGTCATCTGCATGGGTGTGGGACTGGGCAGTTGCTTCTACTCGAATGGCATATCGCACGAGGGTACCAGCGGCTATGCTGGCGAGATTGGCCATACCTGCGTGATAGACCACGGCAGGAAGTGCGGCTGCGGAATGGAAGGCTGTCTGGAGGCTTATGTAGGTGCCAACGGCATTGTGCAGACAGCCTACGAGTTGATGGCGGAGAGCGGCAAGCCTTCGCTGATGCGTGACATAGAGCACCTGACGCCGCGTATCATCAAGGAGTGTTGCGACAAGGGCGACGAGCTGGCCATTGAGGTTTACCGCCGCACGGGATATCTCTTCGGCATCGGACTGGCCACCTATGCCTCCATCGTGAATCCGGAGGCCATCATCCTGACGGGTGGCATTGCCCATGCGGGCGACTGGCTGATAGAGCCTACCCAGGAGTCTTTCGAACAGCACGTGTTCCATAATATGCGCGGAAAGGTGAAGTTGCTGGTAACGGAACTGGACGACCATGAGCGCGACGTGCTGGGTGCAAGCGCGCTGGCTTGGGAAGTGCCCGAATATTCGTTGTTTAAATAGTCTTACGAGTGTGTAGCGGCCACAGACATTGGTCGTACATCTGGTAAGTATCCAACATAGTCCACCGTCTGCGAGGCGTTACGCGGGAATCGCGCCGTCCGTGGACGGTGAAATTGTATTCTGACTGGTTGCCGTTATAGTCGGTCAGAATATAGGTGAGACGATAGGGGCGCTCCTGGTCGAAACACACAATGCCACGGTCGAAACCGGTATGCAGGATGGGCAGGCGGAGACCTTTCTCGCAGTAGGACTTCATATACCACACATGATTACGGCGCCAATGGAGATAGTCGCCCCAGACATTCACTTCGGGCTGACAGCTGACGGGAATGCTGTCAACATCGGAGCGGAACACCTCACGACCATCGACCAGCAGCTGGGTACTGCGGATGCCGTAGTGGTTATAGGTGGCTTCGCTATAGTCGTCGGCCCAAAGGGCAAACCCTACCCTACCCCATGCGGTAAACTCGCGGCTGACGGTCCAGGTGGTGTGCTGCTTCTTGGTGTCGGGCTGTCCGAAGCCGAAGGTCTGCTTGGTAAACCCTCCATTGAAGACTCCTTCGCCTTCCATGGGAACGGCCATGAAGGAATGGGCCTGGGGGGCTACGGTATCGGCAATGAGATGAGCTAGACGGGACAGCGGGTCGCGCATCACCCAGGTGCGGGTGTCGTGGAGTTCCAAATGCAGATGAGGTCCCGTGGAATTGCCGGTATTGCCGCTGATGGCTATCAGTTCGCCCGCCTTGACGGGAAACTGCCCTGGGGCGAAACGCACCTCCAGGGTGTCGCGCCATCCGGTGCGCTGAAGTTGCTGCTCATAGACATCGGCAAAGCGCTTCAGATGACAATACACGCTGGTGAGCCCGTCGGGATGGGCCACATAGATAGCATTGCCGAAGCCGTGCTTGTTGACGGTAATGTGGCTGACATAGCCTTCGGCCACAGAATAGATTTTCTTGCCCTCCTGGTTGCCCGTTTTGATGTCGATGCCTCCATGAAAGTGCCAGGGACGCGGCTCACCGAAATTGCCGGCGAGCACTATCTCGTAGTCCACAGGGGAAACGTATTCACATTGACCATTGTCCATTGACCGTTGACCA
>ONIP01000031.1 GCA_900317955.1 uncultured Bacteroidales bacterium | reverse complement strand
ATTTTCCATATGGCAAAATTTCGGATGAAATTCGACCATTAATTTTGTCCATTAGAGAGCATGTCCGCTAAAAAACCATTAATTTTGTCCATTACACCGGTTTATTTATTATTCGCAGGGTTGGGGTAGTCCGGTGACTCTTATGCATTCAACTTTGAAATCCATAAAAGTAGCTACATTCGTGGTATTAAATCCACAAATTCCTTTTGCTTTGCTATCGAAGGGCATCCAGAGAATGCCTTTTTCTATTTCCCGGAGGTGAGGTATTCGTCGATGGCTTTGGCGGCGGTGCGGCCTGCGCCCATGGCGAGGATTACGGTGGCGGCTCCGGTGACGGCGTCGCCCCCGGCAAAGACTCCCGGACGGCTGGTGCGGCCGTCGGCGTCGGCCTTGAGCCCTCCCCATGTCTCGGTGTCGAGCCCCGGCGTGGTGCTCTTGATTAGGGGGTTGGGACTGGTGCCAAGGGCGACAACAACGTTGTCGACATCAATCTGGAATTCGCTCCCGGGGACGGGGTTGAACTTGCGACGCCCTTTTTCGTCTTTTTCGCCCATGGACATGCGTATGCAGCGCATGGCACAGACGTTGCCCTGCTGGTCGCCGAGGAAGGCGACGGGGTTGGTGAGGAAGGAGAAGTGTATGCCTTCCTCGAGGGCGTGGTGCACCTCCTCGCGTCGGGCGGGCATGTCGGCCTGCTCGCGGCGGTAGACGACGGTGACGTCGCTGCCGAGGCGTTTGGCGGTGCGGGCGGCATCCATGGCCACATTGCCTCCACCAATGACGGCCACACGGCGGCCAAGGTAGACGGGGGTGTCGTAGCGGCTGTCGTAGCCGTGCATGAGGTTGGTGCGGGTGAGGAGCTCGTTGGCGGAGAGGACGCCACCAAGGGTTTCGCCGGGGATGTTCATAAATTTGGGCAGTCCGGCACCGCTGGCAATGTAGACGGCTTTGTAGCCATGTCGGTCGAAGAGGTCGTCGACGGTGAGGCTCTTGCCCACGATGACGTTGGTCTTGATTTCCACCCCGAGACGGCGCAGGTTCTCAATCTCGGGTTCGACAACTTTTTGTTTGGGCAGGCGGAATTCGGGGATGCCGTAGACGAGCACACCGCCAGCATGGTGGAGGGCTTCGAAGACGGTGACCTGATAGCCTTGCTTGGCGAGGTCGCCCGCGCAGGTGAGCCCCGAGGGCCCCGAGCCGATGACGGCCACTTTGATGTGGGAGCGGGGTTGCGGGGTTGCAATGTCGCCTTTGGGGCAGGATGCCTGGGAGGGGTGGTCGCGGCTCCAGTCGGCGACGAAGCGTTCGAGGGCGCCGATGGCGATGGGTTCGCCTTTACGGCCGAGGATGCAGCTGCCCTCGCATTGGGTCTCCTGCGGGCAGACCCGTCCGCACACGGCGGGGAGGGACGAGTCGCGGGCGATGACGGAGGCGGCCAGGGCAAAGTCTTCGGCGGCCACGGCGGCGATGAATTCGGGTATCTGGATGCTGACAGGGCATTGGGTGACGCACATGGGTTTCTTGCAATGGAGGCAGCGACGGGCTTCGGCCACGGCTTGCTGGCGGGTGAATCCGAACGACACTTCGTCGAAATTGCCGGCTCTCACGAGGGGGTCTTGCTCCTGGGCTTTTTGGCGTGTGAGGGTTTCCGCCACGGCGGCGCCGAGGTTGCACTTGTGGCCGTCGGGTTGTTCCCCGACGGTGGCGATGCGATAGCGTTCGCGGTCGGGGGTGCGCAGACGGCGCCCCGCCTCGTCGAAGTCGACAAGGTGGCCGTCGAACTCGGGCCCGTCGACGCAGGTGAATTTTACTGTGTCGCCCACGGTGACACGGCAGGCCCCGCACATGCCCGTTCCGTCGACCATCATGCAGTTCATGCTGACGATGGTTTTCAGCCCTATCTCCTTGGTGAGGAGGGAGACAAACTTCATCATGGGGAGCGGCCCAATGGCGACGCAGTGGGAATAGGGCGACTGGAAGGCTCCGTCTTCGGCGGTGCAGAGGGATTGGATTTTGGTGGTGACAAGTCCATGCTCGCCGTAGGAACCGTCGTCGGTCATGACAAAGAGGTTGTCGCATACGTGGCGCATCTTGTCCTCGAAGAAGAGCAGGCTTTTGTTTCGGGCACCGATGATTACGTCGGTGGGGATGCCCATGGAGTGGGCCCATTTCACCTGAGGGTAGACGGGCGCGATGCCCACGCCGCCTGCCACGAAGAGCAGCCGCATGGATTTCTGTTCCTCGCGGGGAGCGGTAATCAGTTCGCTGGCGCGCCCCAAGGGTCCCACCATGGCATAGATGCGTTCACCCTCATTCAGACGGCTCAGCCAACGGGTGCTGTCGCCCACGACCTGGAACACAATGTCGACGCTTTCGCGCTCGGGGTGGATGTCGCAGATGGTAAGCGGTACGCGCTCGCCTTTGTCGTGGGGTATGACGATTACAAACTGTCCGGGCAGTCCTCTTTGCGCCACCCACGGCGCTCTGATCTCCATCAAATAAATCTCGTTGCTGTTCAGCAGTTGCTTCTTCAAAATTGTGTACATATCCTTATTCTGTTTTGTTTTTCCTTTTTGTAACAGTGTCTTTGTCTTGTGTTTTGTGTTGGCGGTTGTTTCCTCATCGTTTCAACATGATGCGGAAGACGGTTCCCTGGCCTTCGACCGAGTATTTGACGAAAATCCTGCCGCCGTGGTAGTCGTTCACGATTCGCTTTGCCAGACTGAGTCCCAGACCCCAGCCGCGGGGCTTGGTGGAGAATCCGGAGTCGAAGACCCGTTTCTGCACTTTTGGGGACATGCCGCGGCCGGTATCCCCAATGTCGACGTAGACATAGCGGCTGTCGGACGAGACCACGGTGGTGAGCGTCCCGACGCCGTTCATGGCGTCGATGGCGTTTTTGCATACATTCTCAATAACCCATTCGAACAGATAGCTGTTGAGGGGAACGCGGATGTCTTCGTCGGGGAAATTGGTGACAAATTTCACTTTTTTGGAGCTGCGGGTCTGCAAGTAGCCGAGGGCATTGCCGACAGCGGCGCAGACCCCTTCGTATTCCAGTTCGGGCAGGGAGCCGATTTTGGAGAATCGGTGTGCCACGGTCTCCAAACGGTGAAGGTCTTTGTTGATTTCGGATGCATAGCCGGGTTCGAGCCGCTTACCCTCCAGATACTGCGTCCATGCCATCAGCGATGAGATGGGCGTTCCCAGCTGGTGAGCCGTCTCTTTGGCCATGCCCACCCAGATACGGTTCTGCTCCATGTTGCGGGCGGTGCGGTAGAGGTGGTACGACACGGTAAGCAAAACGGCGAAAATAAAGAGATATAGAATGGGGACCCACCGCAATGCCTTGAGCATCGGGGTGTTCTCGTAATAGACAGAGGCCTGTTGCCCGTCGGGCAGGCGCAGCAGGATGGGGTCGTTCTCTTTCTCCATCTCGCCCAGCCGCTGGGCCAAGGCCTGGGGTGTGGCAAATTCCTCTTTCTTCATATTGCCGCTGGCCAGCACTTTGGTTTTCAGACTGTCTACCACCAACACGGGCACCAGCACCCCGTTGTTGGTTATCTCCTCAAGAAAGGAGCGGTTGAAACCGTCGAGCACCCGACGCAGGTCGGTATACATACGCGACTCTTTGTAGTAGAGCGTCATCCCCATGCCCCAGATACGGTAATGGAAAGGTTTGTTGTGGGAAAACTCCTTGAGACGTGCGCCCTCCAACCGCTCACCGGCCAACTCGCTTGGTACGGTGATGACAGAGTCGTCGTTGGTGATAATCAGGGCTGTCTCGCAGCTGTCCACGATATAGCGTACATAGTCCAGGCAGAAATCGGCATCGGCGCCCTCGCCGACGCGGTCGAAAGAACGCAGGATGTTGGTGTAAAGTTCCATTTTGCGGCGTTCGTCGCGGGCCACACTTGCAAAGAACTGTTCGGAGTAGTTCACCAGCCGTGCTTTCTGGGCAATGGCGTTGGCCCACAGCTTCACCTTCTCCACTTCGGCACGGCGCATCTGTCCCGACACGTAGTTTATCTCTACGAGGGCAATCACCGCCAGCAGTACCGTTGTGCCTAATATAAGCCATTTGACCCGTTTCATGATGATGTGTGTCTTTTTGTTATCGTGCTATTATTCAAAACGTATGGAACGCGCAGGTTCGATTCTTGCAACATAGGCGGCAGGCAGCAGCATGGCAATGATGCACACCGCCATGGTCCCGAGGGCCACAGCCACCACGGTCCAGCCGTTCAGCTCCACGGGTACGGTCGACATGGCGTAGTAGGCGGGGTCGAGTTTCACCAGCCCCAGCCATTTCTGTGCTCCGCACAGAGCCACCGATACGGCCACCCCTGCAAGAACGCCTTTCAGTGATATAATCCCTCCCTTCAAAACAAACATGCGGCGTATGCTCCCGTTGTCGGTGCCCAGAGCCTTCAGCACCCCAATCGTAGAACCTTTCTCAAAAATGAAAATCAACAATGCCGACACAACGCTGACGGCACAAACCAGCAGCATTATGGCAATAATCAGCACCACGTTGCTGTCGAGCAAATCGAGCCAGGCAAAGAGTGCCGGATATTCGTCGACGATGGTGGTCAAGGTCAAGTCGTAACCCAGTTGGCCAATCAAAGCGGCCACGACCTCGTCCAGATGGTTGAAATCCTCCACAGTAATCTCATAACCTCCAGCCTGGAAGTCTTCCCAATTGTTCAACCGCTGCACCACCCCCAAGTCGCAGACCACCACATGTTTGTCGAAGTCGGAGAGGTCGGTGCTGTAAATACCGCTCACCTGCAGCACTCTGGCCCTGTAACTTTCCCCCTGCCAGAAGTAGACTCTCAATTTGTCCCCCACGCCAATCTCAAGGCGGTCGGCCAGCAGGCGCGAGACAATCGCCTCGGGGGTGTTGGAAGTGCCTTCAATATTTGATGTGGTATTGTTGTTGCCCTGTTCGAACAACCTTCCTTCCTGTAGGCATTCGCCAAAGAAAGTGGTATCAAAACCTTCCCCAACCCCTTTCAGCACAATTCCTTCTATCTGGTCGTCGGTCTTCACCATCCCGCCCTTGACGGCAAAGAAACCGACGTTCTTAACCCCAGGGGTAGAGGCAATCCGTTTCACTTCCTGCCTCCGCATGTCGACAGGAGTTTCGTCATAGGTCTTTCCCATGTTGTAGCTTTTCACCACAATATGCGAACCAAAGCCCACGGCCTTACGGCGTATTTCACCCTGGAAGCCTCTAAGCACGCATACCGAAACGACCATGACGGCCACGCCTAAAGCGATGCTCCAAATAGCGACCTTCACCAAGGGCGACGAGAATCCACCCCGGCCCTCTTTATTGGCCAGTTCGTCGGACCCTCCGCCGCCGCGGGCTTTTTCGCCCTGCAGATGGCGAGCCATGAAACGCTCAAAATATAGATTCATAAGCTATAACAACAAAAGGTGTCGGCAGCAAAATAACGTAGCCGTTTTGAGATAGGCAGCCCAACCATCGGGCGGATGCCGGGCGACGAGTGGGCTGCCTCGATTCCTTATGCAGTGGCAATGGCGAGGAAATCGTCGGCCTTGAGCGAAGCTCCGCCAATCAGACCGCCGTCAACATCCTTGTTGGCAAACAGTTCTTTGGCGTTGCCCGGCTTGCAGCTGCCGCCGTAGAGGATGCTTGTGTTCTCGGCAACCTCGTCGCCGTACTTTTCTGCAATGAGGTTTCTGATAAAAGCATGCATCTCCTGAGCCTGGTCGGGAGTGGCGGTTTTGCCGGTGCCGATAGCCCATACAGGTTCGTAAGCTATCACCACATTGCTGAATTCATCGGCGCTCAGGTGGAAGAGACCGTCGGTGATTTGTTTTTTCACCACATCGAACTGGCGGTTGCCTTCGCGCTCTTCGAGCACTTCGCCGCAACACACAATAGGTCTCAGGTTGTGTTTGAGCAACTGGTCCACCTTGCGGGCAACAATTTCGTCGGTCTCGCCATAATAGGCACGGCGTTCGCTGTGACCCACAATGCAATAGTCTATCTCCATCGACTCGAGCATGGCGGCCGAAACCTCGCCGGTGTAGGCGCCGCTCTCCTGGTCGCTGACGTTCTGCGCTCCCACCATGAAATAAGAATCGTCGCTGTAGTCAGAGGTCATTTCCAGATAGGGGAAGGGAGGGCACACGACGACCAGCGTGTTGGGGTCAAGTTCGGTTGACTCGAGTTTCTCCATCAATTCGTTCACGAGGTCGTCGGCTTCGTTAAACGTCTTGTTCATTTTCCAGTTTCCTGCAACAATGTGTTTTCTCATATTTGTATTACTTTAAATGCAAAGGCCATCGTCAATATTTTGTTGTGAAAGGAAGGAGGCAACGGTCTCTGCTGGTTAATATTAAATTAATTAGACTGTGGCGATTGGGTTCGCCGTTGTTTTTCGTATCTTTCCAGAAAAGGCAGAATCTCTTTTGTGGCAATCACTTTGTTCATGATAATGCGCCTTTCTTCGTTCAGAATGATCATGGTGGGGGCGCCGTGTACATTGTAGGCTTCCTGATAGTCGATATTCACATTTGTACCGCCCACGTTTACAAAGGGCAGATTGTGCTCACGTACATAGCGTTTCCATTTGTCCACATCGGCCTCGTAGCCCACAGCGTAAACCTCAAAAATCTTGTTTCCTGCGGCTGAGAGGGAATCGTATAAGGTTTTAAGGGTGGCCGTCTGTTCTTGGCAGTGGTGGCAATCGGGGTCCCAGAACCAAAGGATAACATATTTCTGCGGGAACCGGTGGGATGAAATCCAGTCTTTGGGGTCGGGCGACTGGTTGGTATCGGCCATGTATAGTTCCTGACCAATGGCACCGATGAGGGATTTTTCCAAGAACTCGGCGGTTTGGCGTTTGTTGCTTAGCTCCGAAGGCGTTGCCCAGGGGCATTTGCCGGCAAGATAGTATTTGCGCACCAGATAGCACCAGGTGGCGTCCCAGCCGATATTCTTTGTCGAGCGGAAGTATTTCGGCATAATGAAGTCCATGAAGTAACGCATCATAAGAGTGTCGCCTTCAATTTTTTCGAAAAGCATGTCGGCATAGCGGCAGATGGTGTCGAAGTCGGAGTGGTACAACACCCCGAAGAAATAGTAATTCATCTTGTTGAACAAGTCGGGGGTAAAAACCAAACTGTGGTCCGAAAAGTCGACGTCGTCCCAAAAATGAGTACGATAATACAGCGGTTTGTCTTCAATCTCCTCGGGCACGTTTGGGCCGCTCATCATCTTAGCCAGTTGGAAGTAACGGTATTTCATGTTTTGTTCGAAGTTGGACTTTTCAAAAGCCTCCATCTCTTTCGACAACAACTCCATATCGTGTTCGGCTTCCTCCTTTACTTTAACGTCGGGGCTTTTCAATCTTTTCTCAATGTCGCGGGCTTGCTTGCGGGCTTGTGACTCGCGATTGGTAAAGGTAAACATAGCTTGGTTGGCGGGCGAGCCGACGATGTCGGTTTGAGGGTTCTCTATCTGCCAGGAGGGGGTTAGGTTGATAGTGAACTTCTGACTGCCGTCGATGGTGAAATCCAGACAACTCTTTTTAGCATCCTTGGCGTAGAGGGCGTAGATGCCGGTATCCCATTTGCGGCGTCCGGTGAAGGTATAGGAATGGTCCTTGTTTAATATGGCGCTGTCCAGAGTGATGAAGTCGTCGCGGTAGTGCTGCCCGAGGTAGAGTACGCTGTCGTAATGTTTCGCGTTTGGGATGACGAATTTCATGCTGTATTTCTGCCCCTGGGCGACGGGGGCTATCATTGAAAGTAGCAATAGAGATACTATAATCTTATTCATTGTTTATTAGTTATTTGATTGGGACGATTGTATAGGGTTGTTCGGAGGTGGGAGAAATGCGTGGCGGAGTTTTATCGAAGATGAGAGATGCGACAATGGCGAAGGCGAAATTGTCGGTGGGAGTTTCGTTGAGGTAGGGGGCTTTGAAGGGGCAGAGTTGGTAGGCGACGGCAAAGCCGAGGTCGAACAAGCCCCAACGGAGAAGACCGTCGAAGCCTGTTGCGGGTTCGAACAGTCCCATATAAGGCGATTGAAGTTCGAGGCCGTCGTGAAAGAGTTTCCCTTGGTAGTCCTGTCCGAAAAGTCTGCCCCACATCGCATTCACTTGGAGGAAAGGTTGGGGTCGGGACCATGATGACTGCCAGAGCGGGAGGGGTGAGGTGTAGTTGAGGCAGAAGTGCGCGAAGAAGTTGGAGGTGAAGGTGTTTGGACGGACGGTGAGGAAGGTGTTGCGGAAGAAGTAGATGGTTCTGCCGGTGCCCGACAAGTCGAACATGCGGCTGTAGGGTGCGTCGGGGGTGATGAAGCCGGTTTGCGCGAAGAGGTGGAGGCCGAAGTCGCCGGGATCGCCATCGTACTGCGCAAGCATTCGGAGGTAGGGGATGTTGCCCGATGGGACGCTGCCTCCTTTCGTTATACCAGCGGTTGCCTCGATGGCGAAGTCGCGGCCGTGGTCGAGGCGGAGTGTAAGGTTCGTGTGAGGGAGGAAAGTGGGGAAAGGAGCGAAGGTAGAGCGAAGGTAGAGCGAACCTGCATTGTTAAAACGGTACTGCTCCCAGGCGAGGAGTGCGGCAGCTGAGAAAGTCCAGTTGCGGCGGAGGGAGACGGACGTTTCGAGCTGTGCTCCCCTTACGGAAACGAAGCGGGATGCGAGGAAAGTGGCGTTGAGTTGGGGGAGGAGGAAGTTGTAGTCGTTCATGCGACGAGAGGCGGCCATTTGGAGGTCGTTGAAGCCACGCAGCCTAATTTTCACGTCGCCGGGGCCGGGGAGGCGGAGTTGGACCGAGCCGCCGTATTTGAGTTCTTTGTCTTTGAAACCGAAGGCGGCATAAGCGCCGAGGGACCATTGACCGATGAAGACGCGGGGTTTTTCGGCTGTTTCGTTGGGGGTGACCCAAGTGAAACCGGCCTCGATGCGGGAATGTTCGTATTGGTTGTAGCTGTAAAGATGGTCGAGATTAAGGTAGAGGGCCGACGCCGCGCGGTAGGGCGTGAGCCTAATGTTCTGAGCCGAGAGAGTCAGTCCCGACATCAACAGCAGCATTATTGACAACCTTTTCGACATAAACAGATTCCCCTAACGGAGGGGAAGGATTAAAGTCATAATTGCAAATTGCAAAGATACGAAGAATATTCGGTTTGTTGAAAAAAAAATCGTTGGATTTGGAAGGAATGAGGTGGTTGTTGAATTTTATCGTATATTTTATTAAAAAAAAGAGTTTGTTTTTAAAAAAAATTGTATCTTTGCAATTTGATAGAAATAGTGCAAAAACTATTAATTTATTATATAATACTAAAATATTGCATGATATGAATTATGATGTTATTGTTATAGGAAGTGGCCCGGGAGGGTATGTAGCAGCAGTGAAGGCTGCCCAGTTGGGATTGAAAACCGCAGTGGTAGAGCGCGAGAATCTTGGCGGTATCTGCCTTAACTGGGGGTGCATACCCACAAAGGCGTTGTTGAAAAGTGCGCAAGTATATAACTATATCAACCATGCTTCGACGTATGGAGTGGCCGCTCAGGGAGCGGAGGCTGATTTGTCAGCCATGGTGCAGCGTTCGAGAGGCGTGGCAGAGACGATGAGCAAGGGTGTGCAGTTTTTGTTGAAGAAAAATAATGTAGAAGTGATAATGGGCTGTGGCAGTGTGAAGCCTGGGCACAAGGTTGCCGTGACGGCTGCCGACGGTGCCGTGACAGAGTATGAAGCCAAGCATATAATTGTTGCCACAGGTGCGCGTAGCCGTGTGATGCCGAGCATGCCGCAGGATGGCAAGCGCATTATTGGATACCGTGAGGCCATGACCCTTCCCTTCAAGCCGAAGAGTATGGTTGTGTGCGGCAGCGGTGCTATTGGCAGCGAGTTTGCTTTCTTCTATCAGAGTATCGGTGTACAGGTGACACTCGTTGAATTTATGCCCCAGATACTGCCCAACGAGGATGAAGACACAGCATCGCAGATGAGCCGTAGTTTCCGCAAGATGGGAATGAAAGTTATGGCCAGTGCCAGTGTTGAGAAGGTGGATGTGGAAGGCGATGTGTGCCATGTGACCATCAAAGATATGAAACGCAACACAGAGACGGTTGTGGACTGCGACGTGGTGTTGAGTGCCGTAGGCGTGGTGACCAATCTTGAGAATCTGGGATTGGAAGAGACCGGCATTGCTGTGGAGCGTGGCAAGATAATAGTAAATGACTGGTATGAGACCAATGTGCCGGGATATTATGCAATCGGCGACGTGGTGCATGGGCCGGCATTGGCGCATGTGGCCAGTGCAGAGGCCGTGTGCTGTGTGGAGCATTTAGCCGGGCATGAAGCCAAGAAGGTGAACTATTCAAATATTCCCGGATGCACCTACACGACACCAGAGATAGCAAGTGTTGGATTGACCGAGAAGAAGGCGTTGGAAGCAGGGAAAGAGGTGCTGGTAGGCAAGTTCTTCTTCAAGGCGAGTGGCAAGGCCACCGCTGCCGGCAATACAGACGGTTTTGTGAAGATGGTGATAGACAAGAACACTGACGAGATATTGGGATGCCACATGTGCGGCGACAATGTGACGGAGATGATAGCCGGAATAGTTTCGGCACGAGAGAACGGACTGACCGCCAAACAAGTGGCAGGGGCTGTACATCCGCACCCCACAATGAGTGAGTCGGTGATGGAAGCTATAGAAGCCGCATACGGTTGTGCTATTCACGGGTAGAATCCCGAAAATATAATGTAAAGTTGAACTTTAATAATTGTTGCTATGCATTTATTGCCAAAAAGCAGAAAGAGAGTGGCTCGAGGCCTGAGCGTATGGGTTTCGAACCATTACCGCCCCACACTGTTTGGAATCAGGGGAAAGTATGAATCGTCGTATAAGTCAGGACAATATGTAGAAAGTGGTTCGCCCGGAACCGGTTTCTTTGTAAGAAATAGTTCGAGTCGTACATACAAAGCGTTCTGTAAAGGCGAGCGTGAGAAATTGACACCCAAGTATTTGGATATGGTACGCGGACTTGAGTTCGACTTTGACCGAGAGATAGCGCGAGTGCAGGAAGCACAGAACCAGGGCGGACTACATCCCGCCAAGGCGGCGATACTTGAGTCGTATGTGAATGTGCTGCCGTTGGCCAAGGAGGCCGAGGATGCAGAGCGCGTAATAGACGGAATAAAAGAGTTGTCGCACAGAAAACACCATTTGTCGTCATACCAGACGCATGTCATGTCGAGTTTTAAATCGAAGGTGGCGCGTTTGGGGCACGATGTGCGTACAATCCAGATGCATGTGCCGGAATTGTGCGGTGAAGAACGTTACAAATTGTTCGGAGCAGTGGTAGTGGCATTCTCGCAAGTGGCAGCCAGTCATAGAATCTGGTGTGTGAGAGAGAATTTGAGTGGATTGGAGTCGTCGTTTTCGCAGGTGTATTTTGATTTGGGTATATTCAATTTTATCCAGGCACCGTTGATGACCCCGTTGATGCGCGATGCAGAAGGCCGCCGTTATTATTTCTACCCGGATTATTTGGTTCGTTCTGTTGACGCAGTAGATTTTGAGGTATATGATTTGAAGGATTTGAATTTCCTGTTCCGTGAGGTGCCATACGACATGGTATCGAACATGGTGATAGACAGTTATTACGACAACGAGAACACGCAGGAAATTTCGACCCATGTACACAGAAGGAACTACGAGCAGTTTGGCGACGGACTGCTGGTGAACAAAGATACGAAGGCACTGAATGAGATAGAAGAAGAGCACAAGCTGCGCGAGCGTGTGGTTGGAGAATTGTATGTTCCGGAGTTGCATTTGCGCTATTATGTGCGTGACTTCAAGGCACTGAAGGCTTTTGCGAAAGCGATGAGCGACTACCAAGTAAGTGTCATGAAGGGGTGATGGGTTGAAGAAGCGATTCGTATACCGATTTAATCCGCACACGCTGAGTTATGAGCGTGTGGAGGCCACGTTGGGGGACAGGTTGCGGCGGATAGCCGGAACAGTGTTGCCCGGCGTGGTTGCCGGTATAGTGGTGGCGTTGTTGGCGGGTATGTGGATAGATACGCCGGAAGAGCGTGCGTTGAAGGCCGATGTATATGAATACCGCCGTGCGTTGGAAGAGTTGAACGGGGATATGGAGCGGGCAGAGGCTGTGCTTGCTGATGTTGAAGGGCGTGACAGTGCCGTGTACAGGACGATATTCGGAGCAAGGCCGGTGCCGGAAGCGAGGCGCAAGCCGGGAGCGCGGGATTATTCGCGCTGGGAAGGCAGAGCCTCAAGCCGTTTGATAGTGGAGTCGATGGAGCGGATGGCCGGGTTGGAGCAGCGGTTGTATGCACAGTCGTTGTCGCTCGACGAAATATACAAGATGGCCGGGTCCAAGAAAGAGCGCATGGCGTCGATGCCTGCTGTGATGCCGATATCGAAAAAGGAGTGCCGGATGGTGTCGGGTTATGGAATGCGTTACCATCCCATACTGCATTACCGCCGGATGCATACGGGCGTAGACTTGTCGGCACAGCCTGGGACAGCGGTTCATGCCACGGGAGACGGACGAGTGACGGTGGCCGGAAGAAGCGGCGACATGGGAGGCTACGGCATTTGCGTGGTAGTGGACCATGGGTACGGGTTCAAGACATTGTATGCCCATTTGCAGGAAGTTACGGTGAGAGAGGGGCAGCGTGTGAAGCGTGGAACCGTTGTGGGAAAGGTAGGCAGGACAGGACTGGCACAGGGTTATCATCTGCATTACGAAGTGATACAGAACGGAGAGCGGGTGAATCCGGTGTATTATTTCTTCAACGATTTGACGCCGGCAGAGTATGACGAAGTGCTTGAAGCATCGTATTTGGAGAACCAGTGCTTGAGTTGATGTGCAAGAAATAGAACAGAATAAAAGAATGGATTATGCAGTTGGTAATAGACGATAATGCAGGATTTTGTTTCGGAGTGGTACGTGCTATCGGGACCGCGGAAGCCGAGTTGCAGGGTGCGGGGAGTTTGTACTGCCTTGGGGACATTGTTCACAATGCCGCCGAGGTGGCGCGACTGAGAGAGCGAGGGCTGAAGGTGATAGAGCATGACGGGATAGAGCGAGTGGCCTCAGAGAAGGGAGTGCGTGTGTTGATAAGGGCACATGGCGAGCCACCGTCGACCTATAGGGAGGCTGAGCGGCTTGGCGTGAAGTTGATAGATGCGACTTGCCCAATAGTGCTGGCTCTGCAACAGCGAATAAAGCATGGATATGAAGATATGTGTAGCAGGAGCCCGAAGGGGCAAGTAGTGATATTCGGTAAACCCGGCCATGCCGAAGTGGTGGGATTGTGCGGACAGACGGAGGGTGATGCCGTGGTGGTGAGCAGTGCGGAAGATTTGGATGGGATAGACTTCAACCGTCCTATGCGGATTTATTCGCAGACCACCAAGAGCCGGGAAGAGTACGCAAGGCTGATAGAAAATGTGAAACAGCGTTGTACAGAGGCCGGACATGGTGATGAGGAAGATTTCATGGTGGCGTATGACACGGTGTGCAGCCGAGTGGCGAACCGTGCTGCGCGTTTGGAAGAATTTGCGCGGAGTGTGGACGTAGTATTGTTTGTGAGTGGGCGAGGCAGTTCGAACGGACATTATTTGTTTGAGTTGTGCAAGCGGGTGCAGCCACGGACGGTGCTGCTTTATGGTCCGGAGGATGTGAAAGGGAAGATGAGCGAACTTGCATTGGAGGGAGAGATAGAGAAAGTTGGAATCACCGGTGCGACGAGTACGCCGCGCTGGCTGATGGAGGCGGTGGCAGCAGAATTGAAGTAAGAATAGAAAAGATATGGTTTGGTTATGTATCTGAGTAATTTAAAGGCGACTAATTTCAAATCGTACGAAGATTTGGATGCAGACTTCTGCGGGAATCTGAACTGCCTGGTAGGTA
This sequence comes from uncultured Bacteroidales bacterium, assembly GCA_900317955.1. Taxonomy (GTDB): domain Bacteria; phylum Bacteroidota; class Bacteroidia; order Bacteroidales; family P3; genus Colimorpha. The sequence goes on along the minus strand of ONIP01000031.1, from coordinate 16,018 downwards.
ACAACGGGGTAGGGAAGACGAATTTGCTGGAGGCTGTGTATTACCTGTCGTTTTGCAAAGGGTGCAGCGGAGGGACAGATGTGCAGAATGTGAGGCGGGGTGAGAGTTTCTTTGCTGTGCATGGACGATATGTGACAGACCATTTGATAGACGGAGTGCAGGGGGGAATGGCGACGGTGTCGTGTGTGTACAAGACAGGCGAGGCAAAGCAGATGAAGTGGAACGGAAGAACGTGCAAGACTTTGCGAGAGCATATAGGACGTGTTCCGTTGGTGATGGTATCGCCGCAAGACCAAGGAATAATCACAGAAGGGAGTGAGATAAGACGCCGTTTTGTGGACGGTGTGATATCGCAGACCGACGGAGTGTTTTTGGACCATTTGCTGAAGTATAGCCGAGCCCTTGAACAGCGGAACAAGTTGTTGAGACTGTTTGCGGAAGAGCGTAGTTGGGACGAAGCGACGATGAATGTGTGGGAAGAACAGTTGGTGCAGCACGGAGAGGCGTTGCGGAAAGGGAGGGAGTTGTTTTTTGAAGATTTCACGCCATTGTTTAAAGAATATTACGAGTGGATAACGGGAGGTGGAGAGAGTGGGGAGCTTGAGTATGTTGCAGACAGGGAGCGGCCGTTGTCGGAGATGCTGCAAGGGGCGCGCCAGCGCGACCGAGTGGCCTTATACACGACAGTGGGGCCGCACCGAGACGATGTAGAATTGAGGGTTGGAGAGATGATGGCGAAACGCTATGGTTCGCAGGGACAGCAGAAGACGTTTGTGCTGGCATTGAAGTTGGCACAATTTGAATACATGCTGAGAAGGAGCGGAGTGAAGCCGATATTGTTGTTGGACGATGTGTTTGACAAGTTAGACATGATGCGGGTGAAACAGTTGGTGCAGTTAGCTGGAAGCGACCGATTTGGGCAGGTGTTTTTGACGGACACACAACCTGGCCGTGTGGAGCAGGTGCTGAGAGAGATACCGCAGACGGAGCATGTGATATATGAAGTAGAAAGAGGTAAGTTGCAGAGGAAATAGAGACTGGAGAAAGAAAAAGTAATGTATAGCAATGAACATACGCTGCAAGACTTGCTGAAAAAAGCTTACCGTCGATTGGACATGGACGAGACGGTGACAGAGCTTGAGGTGAAAGGTGTGTATGAGCGCGTGGTTGGAGAGTTGATAAGCAAGCTGACGTGGCGGGTGAGGTTCAAAAACGGAGTGCTGACATTGTCGATAGCGTCGCCTGGGTTGAGACAGGAATTGTTGTACAGGCGCGAGTCGCTGACGACGCGGATAAATGAGACGATGGGCAGGACAGTGGTAAAGAAAATAGAATTTTATGAGACAGACGGTCTCGGAAAAAGAAAGTAAAAGAATATGAAACAGTTATTCAAAGCCCTGAACATGATACGGCTGTGTGACAGCAAGTCGTTCTGGCTACGTATATTTTACGTGCTTGTGATGAATGTGCTGCCGCTGATGAATCTGTATATACTCAAGTTTTTGGTGGATTCAGTCACCACAGGAACGGCGCCGGTGTTCATGGGGATAGAGATGACGACGTTTACGACGCTGGGGATATTCTGCGGCATCTTTTTGTTGAACAGAGTGGTGAACGTGATGAACGGCGTGAACAACGACATCATGCAGCAGAAACTGATAGACTATATCAGTGAGCGGATGCAGGGGCAGTCGGCGAAGTTGGACATGGCGTATTTTGACAATCCGGAGTATCATGACACTTATCATAGAGCCCAACAAGAAGCGTCGTACCGGCCCATACAGATACTTAATGGATTTATGAATCTTTTGGGGTCGTTGATATCGATAACTATCATTGTGGCGATGTTGACTCAGGTGTCGGGTTGGATAATTGTGGTGATGGTTGCGGCCGTGGTGCCGTCGTTTATAGTGAGGGTTATCAAGGCAAGGCAGATATATGCTTTCAGAAGAAACAACACTCAGAATTACAGACGCACGAGTTATTACACTGCGTTGCTTGGAGGTAGGGACTATGCCAAGGAGATGCGCACCTTTGGGTTGGCCCCGCATTTCAGGGCGCAGTTTGTGGAGATAAGAAAGCGGTTGGTGAAGGATTTGGTGAGGATTTCAAGGAAGTTGGGATGGTATGATGCCATCTGTGCCACGGTGGAGACGGCGGCGTTGTTTTTTGTGACGCTGTTCCTGATACTGAGTACTAAGGACGGCGACATTACGGTGGGTTCGTTTGTGATGTTGTTTGAGGCGTTCCGCCGTGGGCAGACGCAGTTGACCGGATTGGTGAGCAGTATCACCGGCTTGTACGACAACAGGCTCTTTGTAGGGAACCTCTTTGAGTTTCTTGACCTGCAGCCGTCGATAACCAATGCCCCGGATGCAAAGCCTTTCCCGAAAAAGGTGAGTAGGGTGGAGTTCAGAGACATTACGTTCCGCTATCCGAAGATGCAGCGGGATGTGCTGAGCCATTTCAACCTGACGGCGCGCGCTGGGGAGGTGACACAGATAGAGGGGGAGAACGGATTTGGAAAGACCACGCTGCTGAAATTGCTGCTGAGACTTTACGACACCGACCAAGGAGCGGTGTTGATAGACGGGGTGGATGTGAGAAAGTATGATTTAAAGGGGTTGCGCAGAGGTATCGGGGCAATATTTCAGGACTATGTGCGTTTTTATTGTACCGCAGAGGAGAACATAGCCTTTGGCGATGTGGAGCATTACGACCATGAGCGGGTGCGCTATGTGGCTGAGCTGGCTGGTGTTGACAAGTATATAGAACGTCTGCCGAAGGGTTTTGACACCCCGTTGGGACGGATGTTCGACGGCGGGGAGGAGTTGAGTATGGGACAGTGGCAGCGGATAGCCTTGGCGCGACAGCTCTACAGCAACGCCCCGGTGCTGATATTCGACGAGCCTACAGCCTGGATGGATGTGCCGTCGAGGGACCGCTTCTACCAGACCCTTGAGATGATGAAACAAGAAGGCAAGGTAATCATACTAATCAAGCATGTGTAGGGGAAAAAGGATGAAAGCGTGGCGGAGCTTGACTGGCGAAAGAAAATTTAAGAACAGAAAAGAAAAAAAAGAACAGATATGAGGTTTGATATAAAAGAAATAGTGGCCCGCGAATATGAGGGCAATGTGATTTTCCTGTATGGCAACGAGGTGGCAGACCGGGTGTTGCCCTTGGGGAAGAAAGAACTGGAATACCTGAAGATGCGCCGCGAGGGGGATGCCAATGCGATAGTGGTGTTTGACAGGCTGCCGTACAAACTGTATGTGGTGAATTTTGACAGCGAGAAGCCGTCGTCGGAGAGTCAGGAGACTTTGCGTCGCAGTGCCGACAAAGTGGCAGGGATGCTGCGGGGCGAGAGGCAGAAGGAGACGGCGTTGACAGGGGAGGGGGTGATACCGGAAGAGGTGGCGGCCTTTATGGAGGGGCTGTTTCTTGCCGACTACAGTTTTGACAGATACAAGAATGAGAAGCCCGGCCATTTGGAGCATGTGTATGTGGAGCAGAAGTTTTTGAGTGGAGAGGAATTGGCACGGAGTGTGAACCTGTGGGAGTGCATAGAACAGTGCCGCAACTGGGTGAACACTCCCGTGATGGACCTTAATGCCGAGCGATTTGCCGACGAGCTGAGGGAGACGGCCAAAGGGCGCGGGGTAGGCTGCACGGTATTTGACAAGAAGAAGATACAGGCTTTGCGTATGGGCGGACTGTTGGCCGTGAACCAAGGGAGTGTAGACGAGCCACGTTTTGTGGTGTTGGAATACAAGCCGGAGCAGCCTGTTGACGACAGGCCGTTGGCGTTGGTAGGCAAAGGGGTGATGTACGACACGGGCGGACTGAACATAAAGCCGGACAACTATATGCAGGAGATGAAGTCGGACATGGCAGGTGCCGCGACGATGGCGTCGGTGGTGTTTGCCGCCGCTGCCAACAAGCTGCCGGTGCATCTGGTTGCCTTCCTGCCTTTGACAGACAGCCGACCGGGGTTCAATGCCTACGCCGCCGACGATGTGTTGCGGATGTATGACGGGACGACGGTGGAAGTGATCAATACCGACGCCGAGGGACGGCTGATATTGGCAGACGCGATAGCCTATGCAGTGGACAAATACGACCCGTCGTTGATAATAGATGCGGCGACGCTGACAGGGGCGGCCGTGCGGGCGATAGGGACATACGGAATAGCCGCCATGCAGCAGGATGCCGAGAATGCCTTGAATCTGTTGAGGATAGTGGGCAACCAGGTATATGAGCGGATTGTGGAGTTTCCGTTCTGGAAAGAGTACGATGAACTTATCAAGTCGGAAGTGGCCGACATAAAGAACTGCGGCATAGCGCAGGCGGGAACCATCACGGCAGGCAAATTCCTTGCCCATTTTGCCAAGAAGTGCCCCTATATACATTTTGACATAGCGGGAGTGGCCTACTTCTCGAAGAAACAGGAATACTATGCACAGGGAGCGTCGGGCTATGGCATAAGACTGCTGTACGCCTTTCTGCAGACCTGCGACATACTAAAGAAATGTGTTAATGTGTGAATGTGTTAATGTGTTAGTCCTTGGCGCATCAAAAAGATTCACGAATTAACGAATTAACGAATTCAGAATGTGTTAGTCCTTGGCGCATCAAAAAGATTCACGAATTTACGAATTTACGAATTTACGAATTCTAATGTGTTAATTCGTTAGTCTTTATCTCCCGATTAAACTACTAAACTACTAAGCGATTAAGCGATTAACCGATTAAACAATCAAGAAATCAGACAATCAAGCAATCAGACAATCAGACAATCAGACAATCAAGCAATCGTTAAATGGCAAAAATGCCGATAGAAATATTGACAAAGTAACAATAGAAAAGAAACCGAAAACATGGAAGAGAAAAACAACAATTCGCGCATACGCCTTGCCATAACCCAAGGCGACATCAACGGTGTAGGATATGAAGTAATATTGAAAACATTCAGCGACAGCCGGATGTATGATATATGCACACCGATACTGTATGGTTCGACCAAAGTGGCCTCGTACCACAAGAAACTGCTGTCGCTGCATCAGGATGTGATGTTCAACGGCATACACAGTGCCGAGGAAGCCGTTGACCGGAAGTTCAACGTGGTGAATCTTATCAACGACGAAGTGAAGATAGAAGTAGGAAAACTGACAGAAGTGGCTGGAGAACAGTCGCGCATGTCGTTGGCGCGTGCCTGTGAAGATTTGAAGAAAGGCTCGGTAGACGTGCTTGTGACTGCGCCAATCAGCAAGAAGAACATCCAGTCGGCCGAGTTTGATTTTCCGGGACATACGGAATATCTGTCGCACCAGTTTGGATGCAGCAGCCTGATGATAATGGTATGCGACCGCATCAGAATAGGCATAGTGACGAACCACCTTGCGCTGAAAGACGTGCCGGGAGCCATAACGCATAATCTCTTGTACGACAAGATAATGTTGATGAACCAGTCGCTGAAACGCGATTTTGGGGTGCCGATGCCGAAGATTGCCGTGCTTGCAATAGACCCTCACGCCGGGGACAACGGAGTAATCGGCAACCAAGACCAGACGGTGATAAAGCCCGTGATAGAAGAAGTGCAGGGAAAGGGCGTATTGGCCTACGGGCCGTACCCGTCGGACGGCTTTTTTGGCAGCAGCGAGTTCAACAAGTTTGACGGAGTGCTGGCGTTGTATCACGACCAGGGCTTGATTCCGTTTAAGTTGATGTCGTTTACCGAGGGCGTCAATTTCACGGCAGGGTTGCCGTATGTGCGCACATCGCCTGCCCATGGAACAGCTTTCGATATAGCGGGCAAAGACCGTGCCAGCGAGCAATCGTTCCGCAGTGCTGTGTATCTTGCCTGCAAGATACTGCGCAACCGCAAAGAATATGACGAACTAACCGCCGACCCCCTTCGTTGATGAAAAAACTGGTTCTCTTAGACGGCATGGCGATGGTATATCGCGCCTACTACGCGCTGAACGGTTCGAACCGAAAGAATTCGAAAGGCGTGAACACGTCGGCTGTGCTCGGTTTCACCACAACGCTGTATGACCTGATCAAGAAGCTGAGGCCTACCCACATGGCAGTGGCCTTCGATGTGCAAAAGCCCACGTTCAGGCATGAGATGTATGCGGAATACAAGGCCAACCGCGAGGCGATGCCAGAGGCCATACAAGAAGGACTGCCCTATATCAAGAGCATCATTTCGGCTTTCAATATACCCATTGTAACATGCGAGGGATATGAAGCTGACGACGTGATAGGGACAGTGTCGCACTGGGCAGAAGGGCAAGGCTTTGACCAAGTGGTGATGGTGACCCCTGACAAAGATTTCGGGCAATTGGTAACCGACCACATATACATGTACCGATTCGGGCGTATGGGTAAGCCAGACCAGTTGATGGGAATTGCCGAGATAAAAGAGAAATTCAACGTAGAAGACTGTCGGCAGGTAATAGACCTGCTTGGACTGTGGGGCGATGCCTCGGACAACATACCGGGGATACCCGGGGTGGGGGAGAAGACAGCCAAGAAGCTGATAGCCCAGTTTGGGTCGATAGAGAACATGGTGGCCCATGCCGAGGAGATAAAGAACGACAAGATTCGCGGGTTGGTGCAGCAATACTCCGACCAGGCACTGTTCAGCAAGCAGTTGGCAACGATAGTGCTCGATGTGCCGCTGACGCTGAATGAGGACGAGCTGGAGCTGCGGAAACCGAATTACGTCATCTTGCAAGAACTGTTTGGCGAACTTGAGTTCAGGAACCTTTCCAAGCGGATATATACTGACCTTTCTATCAGCGACCCTGCGGAGGCTCAGCTCTTTGCGAGCAAGGCGACGCGGATAGTGACGCCAAAAGCGAGTGGCGAAGGTGCGAAGGCGAAAGAAGAGACAGTGGAACAGCCGACCCTGTTCGACCAACCGACGCTTTTCGACACGCCAACGGTAGACCAGACCCGCGCAAGGGACATTCGCACTGTGGAGCAGATACCTACCGAGGGCGATGTGGCCGTATATGTATCGGGTGCGAACATAGTGTTGGCCTTCAATGCCGACGAGGTGTACACCGCGTTGGTTGGAGACATAGACCGGGAGCGGTTACGCAGCCTTTTGCAGAGGGGGGACAGTCTGAAACTGTGCTACGACCTGAAGGGGTTGAAATACATACTAAGGGAACTTGGAATAGAGATAGCGGGCGAGATATTCGATGTGCAGTTGGCGCATTATTTGATAGACCCGGAAGCGCGGCACACGCTTGAGAGCATAGCGCTTGGGATACTGGGCAGCGAGCCAGCCGATATGAAAGAGTGCGCCGCAGTGCTGTGGCAGATATATCCGTTGATGGCGGGACAGCTGTCGGATGCAGGGCTTAACAAGCTGTATGCCGAGGTGGAGCTGCCGTTGGTGGATGTGCTAATCAGCATGGAAGAAGAAGGGGTGCGGATAGATGTGGATGCCCTCAAGGAATATTCGAGCCGACTCACGTCGGAGCGCGACGCGTTGGAACAGCAGATATACACCCTTGCAGGGGGGACGTTCAATATATCGTCGCCCAAGCAGTTGGGAGAGGTGCTGTATGAGCGGTTGAAAGTGACAGACAAGCCCCCGAGGACGGCAACGCGGCAGTACTCTACGGCTGAGGATGTGCTTCTGAAACTCAAAGACAAGCACCCGGTAATAGGGTTGATACTTGAATACCGGTCGCTGAATAAGTTGATAGGCACCTACCTTGACAGTTTTCCGAAGTTAATCAATCCAGCCACGGGGCGGTTGCATACAGTTTACAATCAGACTGTGACGGCAACAGGGCGGCTGTCGTCGAGCAATCCGAATTTGCAGAATATCCCCATCCGAACCGAACGAGGGAGAGAGATAAGGAAAGCCTTTGTGGCGCGTAATGCCGAATATGAGTTGCTTGCCGCCGACTATTCGCAGATAGAACTGCGTATAATTGCCTCCCTTGCCAACGACCGTCATATGATAGAGGCCTTTGCGAACCATTACGACATACACGCCGCCACCGCTGCCAAGATATACGGAATACCCATGGAAGAGGTGACCAAAGACCTGCGTAGAAACGCGAAGTCGGTAAATTTTGGTATCATATACGGGATAAGTGCATTCGGGCTCAGCGAGCAGCTTGGTATTTCGCGTAAGGAGGCGACGTCGCTGATAGAGGAATACTTTGCTCAGTATCCCGACATAAAGCACTATATAGAATCCAATATCACCTTTGCCAGAGAGCACGGCTACGCCCAGACCCTGTTGGGACGCAGGCGGTATTTGCCCGATATCAATTCGCGCAATGGCTCGGCGCGGAGTTTTGCAGAGCGCAATGCTGTGAACATGCCTATACAAGGCACATCGGCAGACATGATAAAGTTGGCGATGATACGCATATACAACGAATTCAACCGTTGCGGGCTGAAGTCAAAGATGATATTGCAGGTGCACGACGAATTGGTGTTTGATTGCTATAAGCCCGAAGAAGAGCAGGTCCGAGACATAGTGAAGAAGGCCATGCTCGAAGCATTGCCGCTCTCTATACCGATAGAAGTGGGCATAGATGTCGGCGATAATTGGCTTGAAGCTCATTGATCGCTTAGTCGCTTAATCGCTTAATAGTTTAGTCGCTTAATAGTTTAATCGCTTAATAGTTTAATCGCTTAGTCGCTTAATAGTTTAGTCGCTTAATAGTTTAGTCGCTTAATAGTTTATAAACATCCAACTTATCAACATATCAAACAGGAATAAAAATAAAAAGCTTATAACCCATGAAAAAAGTCATTATCATTCTATTGCTCTCAGTGCTGGCGTTGCCGGCCATAGCCCAAACCGACGAGAAGGCCGACTTTTCGGCGGTGTGCCCAACAGGGCAGGTACTTCATTACAAAATTATTGACTATGGCGAAGTCAATGTATGGTACAGCAACCAGAATCCCGAGTTGCTTGGAGGGTACATCAAGGTGCCCCGGAAGGTAAAATACAACGACCAAAACTATCTTGTTACCGGTATAGGCGACGAAGCCTTTGCCAATTGTATCAGGATTCAGGGAGTGGAGTTGCCGACCACGATGTTCTACGTTGGCGAGCGGGCTTTCTACCGCTGCAGCGACCTGCGGATAATCCTAATGCCGAAGACCTTGACCTATATCGGAGCAAGGGCATTTGAGGGATGTGTGTCGCTGGTGGATGTGGTGATGCCCAATTCGTTGACAGAGATGGGGGATTACGCCTTTAAAGACTGCGAGAATATCCGTCATTTTGTCATATCGCATGCGCTTGAGGTGATACCGGAAGGTGCGTTTCTCAACTGCCGTTCGGTTACCGATTATCTTATACCCGCCTCGGTCACCACTATCGGATGCCATGCCTTTGATGGATACGAGCAGTTGAAATCGGTTACTTTCTTTGGACCGGTACCCCCCGAGCCCGAATGTGAGCCTGCTTTTGGGCGAGAGATACCAATCTATGTGATAAAACAGCATTTCCCGGAATACAAGGCTTCCTATATCTGGGGACAGTATAGCATACAAGAGATGTAGTCTTAGAAGCGAGGGGTAGGAGAGAGGTTGAGGTAAGCAGAGGAGCAAAGGAATGCGGAAAAAAAACATGGCATATTGATTTTTTTTCGTATCTTTGCAGACTATAAAATAGACCACATTAGGAATTGCGGATTGTTGTTCCGTTGTTGCACAGAATTGAAATAAAAGAAAATACAAATTATTAAGACATACAATCATGACAAAGAAGCGTCAATTAGGTCTCACAAAACTCATGTTTGCGGTACTGATATCATTGAGTATCGTCAGTTGTCAAAAAGCACCCGTGGCAGGGGGATTCACCGTTGCGCCGGGGCACCAAGTGGAATTTTCCAAAGGCAATCTACAATATGTCAAAGCCACCAGGACATGGAGGTTTGCCGAGAAGCAAAATGAATATGCAGGTGCCGACAATACGCGAATAATCGACACTACTTTTTGGGGTGCGATAGATTTGTTTGGCTGGGGAACCGGAAACGACCCGCTGAGAGTGTCGGATAAGGACGAAGACTACGGCACGTTTGAAGACTGGGGAAAGCAGATGGGCGGCGATTGGCGTACCTTGACCCGTGAGGAATGGAAGTATCTGATAGAAAGCCGTCAGAATGCCGAGGAACTGTATGGATTTGCCAAGGTGCAGAATGTGAAAGGATTGGTTCTGTTGCCCGACTTGTGGACAATGCCCGACAGTGTGAGATTTTTTGCCGGCAAACTGTGCATGGACAGCAACGACTATCTCGAGCAAGACTGGAAAAGGCTTGAGGCTGCAGGAGCCATATTCCTGCCCATGGCAGGCTACCGTACCGGTAAGACCTACGGAAACCAGGACAAAGGACGTTACTGGTCGTCGACTCCCAATTTTGTGAACGGGGCATTCGGACTCGCCTTTGGAGTAAAGTTCCTTGAAATGGGTTGCTACGACAGCCGTACGCCGGGATGCTCGGTACGTTTGGTAAAAGACAAGAAGTGAATTGGTTAATGCGTTAACGTGTTAATGTGTTAATGTGTTAATGTGTTAGTCCTTGCTACTTCAAAAGACTAATGAATTAGCAAAGTCGTTAACGTGTGAATGTGTCATTCTTTGCTGCTTCAAAAAGCTAACGAATTAATTTGTTAACGCATTCAAAGCGTTTGATGTCATAAAAATATTCCCTGTTCTCTTTACATGAGGGCAGGGAATTTGTTTTTGGGAGGAGTCGGGCGAAATGATTGGTTTGTTGGGGTGAATGTGCAACTTGGGCATTCTGGGTTGTTGCAAGGGAACTTAAAAAAATCACAAAATTGATGGTTCGGTGCTGTTGGGTTTGAACGTTTTATTATTGTAATAACAAAGGCACCCGCCGTGCGCGGGTGCCTTTGTTGTGTATTTTATGAGAGGGATTGGTTAGTCGAGTTTCATGTCTTGGAGGAACTGGACGCTGGCGTGGATGTGTTTGTACATGATTTGGTCGATGTCGACAAAGTTGACGCATTTGCGGTAGTCGGCGACGAGTTTTTCGATGAAGGGGCTGCTCTTGAGGCCTTCCTGATGGCGGAAGTCGAGGGCCTGAGCTGCATCGAAGAGTTCGATGGCCATGACGCGTTCGGTGTTTTCCATAACCTTATAGCATTTTGTTGCAGCGTTGCCACCCATGCTGACGAGGTCTTCCTGGTTCTGGCTGGAGGGGATGCTGTCTACGCTGCAGGGGGTGCAGAGTTGTTTGCTCTGGCTGACGATGGAAGCAGCTGCATACTGGGGGATCATGAAGCCGCTGTTGAGACCTGGCTTGGCGACGAGGAAGCTCGGGAGGCCGCGTTTGGCATCGATGAGTTGGTAGGTGCGGCGTTCGCTGATGCTGCCGAGTTCGGCGACGGCGATGGCGAGGAAGTCAAGCACCATGGCCATGGGTTCGCCGTGGAAGTGTCCGCCGGAGATGACCATGTCCTCGTCAGGGAGGACGATGGGGTTGTCGGTGGTGGAGTTGATTTCAGTTTCGACTACAGAAGCGACGTATGCGATGGTGTCTTTGGCGGCGCCATGGACTTGAGGAGCGCAGCGGAAGCTATAGGGGTCTTGGACGTGTTCTTTGTGGCGGGCGATGATTTGGCTGCCTTCAGTGTAGCGACGGACAGCGGCGGCAGTTTCGAGCTGGCCTTTGTGGGGACGAACCATGTGGAGGCTTTCGAAGAAGGGTTCGATGCGGCCGTCGAAGGCATCGAGGCTGAGAGAGAGAAGCATGTCGGCCTGACGGCTGAGACGCTGGGCTTTGAGAACGCACCAAACAGCGTAGCTACTCATGAACTGGGTGCCGTTGAGAAGGGCGAGGCCTTCCTTGCTCTGGAGTTCGATGGGTTGCCAGCCGAGTTGGTCGTAGACTTCTTTGACGTTGCAGCGGCGGCCTTTCCAATAGACGTCGCCGAGGCCAAGGATAGCAGGGAGCATGAGGTTGGCCAGGGGGCAGAGGTCGCCGCTTGCACCGAGGCTGCCTTGCTGATAGACAACGGGGAGGACATCGTTGTTGTAGCAGTCGATAAGACGCTGTACGGTTTGGAGCTGTGCTCCGCTATAGCCGAAGCAGAAGTTCTGTGCTTTGAGAAGGAGCATGAGACGAACAACCTCAGCGGGGACTTCGTCGCCAACGCCGCAGGCGTGGCTCATGACGAGGTTTTTCTGCAGTTGGCTGAGCTGTTCCTTGCTGATGGAGATGTTGCAGAGGGAGCCGAAGCCGGTGGTGACACCATAGATGGGCTCTTTCTGAGTTTCCATTTTTTTGTTGAGGTAGTCGCGGCATTTCTGGATGCGGCGTTTGGCTTCGTCGCTAAGAGCGAGGGTTTGGTGGCCTTCGATGATTTCGCGTATTTTGGCGATGGTGAGGCGTTCTTCGGGATTGATATAATGGGTCATGATAATAATTCGTTAATTCGTTAATGTGTTAATTCGTTAGTCTTGGAATTCGTTAATTCGTTAATGTGTTAATTCGTTAGTCTTTGAATTCGCTAATTCGTGAGTTCTATAATTCGTTTGAACTGTTAGTTGTTTAGTTGTTCATGGGCTTTCATGGCGATGTCGTCGTCGACAAGCATGCGGCCGCAGTGTTCGCAAACGATGACTTTTTTGTGCATTTTGATTTCGCTTTGACGCTGGGGAGGTATTTTGCTGAAGCAGCCGCCGCAGGCATCGCGGTCGATGGTGACGACGGCAAGGCCGTTACGGGCTTGCTTGCGGATGCGTTTGTAGGCGGAGAGGTAATGTTCGTCGATGAATTTTTCCTGTTCGGCGGATTTGTTGCGGAAGCGGATTTCGTCTTTTTTGGTTTCCTCGATAATGCCGTCGAGTTCGCTTTTTTTGGAGTCGAGTTCGGCTTGGCATTTTTTGATAAGGAGATGGGCGGCGTCGATGTGCTGTTCGAGTTCCTTGATTTTGCTGTTGGAGTCGCGGTTGCGACGTTCGCAGAGCTGGATTTCGAGGTTTTGGTATTCGATTTCCTTGTTGATGGCTTCGAATTCGCGGTTGTTGCGCACGTTGTCCTGCTGTTTCTCGTACTTCTTGATCATGGCCTGGTGGTCGGAGATTTCGCTGTTGCGCTTAGCGATGGCGGCGTTTTGTTCAGTGATGTTCTCTTTGAAGTTGTTGATACGAGTTTGGAGGCCGGCGATTTCGTCCTCGAGGTCCTGGATGGCCTGGGGGAGTTCGCCACGGATGATTTGGATTTTGTCGATTTCGGAGTCGACAAGCTGAAGGGTGTAGAGGGCGACAAGGCGGCGTTCGGTGGCGATGTCGACATCTGACATTTGATTGACGGGTTGTGCGGGATTGAGTTCGGCGGCTTCGGATGGTGTGACTTTCTTGGTCATTGTGATAAAGATATAATATAATTAATATTTTAAATTACAATTACATATAGTTTACAAAGTTTCGGCCTTGCTGGCTGATAAAACATGCAAAATTACTAAATTTTTTTGAAATAACAGAATAAAATAGTTGTTTTGCAAATTGTTCGCTTTCGTAATGTCCGATGTCGGCGATGGTGATGCGTCCTTCGGCGCGTTGGAAGTCGTGGTATTTAATGTCGCCAGTGAGGTAAATGTCGGCATGTTGACGGATGGCGTCGTCGATGAGGAAACTGCCGGACCCGCCGCAGATGGCGACGCGGCTGACAGCCGGGGAGGCGAGGTCGCTTACGCGGAGGAAAGGAAGGCCGAGACAGGCTTTTACGTGATCGATGAAGGCGGAGACGGGGATGGGGTAGGGGAGATTGCCAATCATGCCGGCACCGATGTCGGGTGACGAAGTTTCAGACATGGGACGGAGGATGTGACAATCTGTCAGTCCGAGTTGGAAAGCGAGGATGCCATTGACACCGTTGGAAAGGTTGTCGAGATTGGTATGGGCGGCGTAAACGGCTATGTTGTTTTGGATGAGAGAGAAAATCATGCTTCCGGTGGTGTTGGCCGGGGTGATACGCTTGATGCCGCTGAAGATGAAGGGGTGGTGGGTGACAATGAGATTGGCATGAAGGGAGACGGCTTCGTGGATGACGTCGGGGGTAAGGTCTATGGCGACAAGAGCGCCGGTGTATTCGGTGTCGGGGTTGCCGAGAAGAAAGCCGGAATTGTCGTAATTCTCTTGATATTCGGGGTGGAACTCGTTGTCGAGGAAATGGATGATTACGGATAATTGCATAAGTGGAGCGATGTTTTTTAGTTTTATAACGGGAAAAGAGGTGAAATATTGTGTGACATAATGTCAGTTTGTGGGTTGTCAGAAGATGTGTTGGCACGGTTTATGCAGAGAAGGAGAAGCATGATTGCAAAAAAGTAAGAAATAAAATAACAAAAAATTATAGAACTATGAACATTCAACCATTAGCAGACCGCGTACTGATTCAGCCCGCCGAGGCTGAGCAAAAGACCGCATCGGGAATCATTATCCCTGACACCGCAAAAGAGAAACCCCAAAGAGGAAAAGTGCTGGCCGTTGGTAAAGGTACCAAAGACCATGAGATGACCTTGAAAGTGGGCGACTATGTGCTTTATGGCAAATATAGCGGCACCGAGGTAGAGATTGACGGTGTGAAGTATATGATAATGAAAGAAAGCGACGTTTACGCAATCATTTAAAAAAAAGATGTCATACTGTTCGGTAAGTCCGGAACAGTAAGACTTAAAAAAATGAAAGGAAAAAATCATGGCAAAAGAAATAGTTTTCAACAATGACGCCCGCGAGCAATTGCGCAAAGGTGTAGACGCATTGGCAAATGCAGTAAAAGTGACCCTGGGACCTAAAGGCCGCAATGTGGTTATTGACAAGAAATTCGGTGCTCCTCATATTACCAAGGACGGTGTTACCGTTGCCAAGGAAATTGAACTGGAGAACGGCATAGAGAACATGGGTGCCCAGATGGTGAAAGAGGTTGCCTCGAAGACCAATGACCAAGCCGGTGACGGTACCACTACCGCTACCGTGCTGGCACAGGCAATTGTGAACACCGGCTTGAAGAATGTCACCGCCGGTGCCAATCCTATGGATTTGAAACGTGGTATTGACAAGGCTGTTGCAGCCATTGTCGAGGACATTAAATCTCAGGCTCAGGAAGTAGGCGGCGACATTGAGAAGATTCGTCAGGTTGCAACCGTCAGCGCCAACAATGACAGCCAGATTGGCGACATCATTGCCGAGGCAATGGAAAAGGTTTCGAAAGACGGTGTTATCACCATTGAGGAAGCCAAGGGTATTGAGACTAGTGTGAAGGTGGTTGAAGGTATGCAGTTCGACCGCGGTTACATCAGCCCTTATTTCGTGACCGACACTGACAAGATGGAGTGCACCTACGACAGCCCGTTGATTCTTATCTATGACAAGAAGATCAGCACCTTGCAGACCCTTCTGCCCATCTTGGAGCAGGTTGCAAAGAGCGGCCGTGCCCTTCTGATTATTGCTGAGGATGTTGAGACCGAAGCCATGGCCACCTTGGTTGTGAACCGTCTGCGTGGCGGCTTGAAGGTTGTTGCCGTGAAGGCTCCTGGTTTCGGCGACCGCCGCAAAGAAATGCTTGAAGACATTGCCATTCTGACAGGTGGTACTGTAGTAAGCGAAGAGAAAGGCTACAAGCTGGAAGATGCAACCATCGAGATGCTTGGTACTTGCGAGAAAATCACTATCGACAAGGACAACACCACTATCGTGAACGGTGCCGGCAACAGCGATATGATTAAGGCTCGTGTTAATCAGATCAAGACTCAGATTGAGAAGACCACCAGCGACTATGACCGTGAGAAACTGCAAGAGCGTCTTGCCAAACTGGCAGGCGGTGTGGCAGTCATTTACGTCGGCGCAGCCTCCGAGGTTGAGATGAAAGAGAAGAAAGACCGTTTTGACGATGCTCTGCATGCAACCCGCGCAGCCGTTGAAGAGGGTATTATCCCCGGTGGCGGCACCGCTTTCATCCGTGCAGCTGAGAAACTCAATTCAATCAAGCCTGCCAATGAG
>ONIP01000003.1 GCA_900317955.1 uncultured Bacteroidales bacterium | reverse complement strand
TCAGCTGGCCGACTATATCGACTACTACAACAACAAACGCATCAAACTGAAACTAAAAATGAGTCCGGTACAATACCGAACTCATTTCTGCAGACAAATAAACTGATTTTATTATTCCGTCCAACTTTTTGGGGTCACTTCACATCGTGACACACCTTTTTAAAAAGATCATTTTACTTGCTAATACGCATACTCCCCATACTTATTTACAAAACTGCGCGCAATCTCGTATGCTGCCTGAAAATCGCCCTTATCATAATAGTATTTCCACGCACTGGATATGACTTTGAATATTCCGCGACTATTATCTTCAGAGTATTCTGCGCCATACTGAGTGAGGATATTGTTCATTTTAAACAAGCTGGCGATGTCGCCCCCATACATGACAATATTATTTTGAGCCAATGAGTGTGCAATTGTCGAAATTATTCGGTATTTTTCATCAATCAAACACAGATGATCTTCTTCCTTTATCGGAAATGTGAAAATATTTTGGTCTACTGGTAGTGAATCCCAAATTTGGTATGTTTCAATAGCTTTAATCAAAGAGTCCACATAAGCATCAATACCTATACCGCTATAAAGACCCATCCATGTAGGATGAGGAAGTTTGAATACGTGGGTGGAGGAATTGCGCAGATAGTAATAGTCATATTTCATCTCTGCATTGGATAATCTCAAGCAATTTTTCTTATGATTTGCATCAACGCTGTACATCCTACTTAGGGTTTCGTCATTCATAAAATAGTCCTCGTTGACTCCGCTATAGACAATGAAAACCACTTTGGGTGCGCATGAGTTGATAATATGGTTTAAGTCATCAAACTTTCTACTGGCCGTCTTGACTTCATCCCAAGCATGCTGTTCTGCACCAGCCCATTGACTAGTCACTTCATATCGCTCGATGGAGTTGGCTTGTGCCCACAAGAAACTTTTTAAGATGGCTTGTATCTCTTTGTCAGATGAATTCTTATCCACCAATTTACAAAAGTCAACTTGATAGAATCTCGCCAAAAACCTGAAAACAAATGCCCAGAAGGTTGCATGCCAATTCGATGCCCATCCTAGCGGCAGGAATTGGTTTAGGCAATCGTCCGAATCTTTCAAATAGTCATTTGCTTCTCTGCTCATGAAGTCTTTCATCTCATTCCATCCATAAGTCTCCATGCCACAGAAGGCAAATCTGTACTTTGCGTTTTCATAACATTCACCCACTCCCGGGAGATGCGGTCCTGTTATTCCTTTGATGTTCAAGTTCGACAGCTCCTTTTTGAATTCCTCAATCAACGGAATAAACTCCGCATTCCGTCTGTCAATAATATTATTCATACATTTTTACATTTATTATCGGTTTCACATTTTGAATTTCAGCTTGATTTCAACTGTCAATCTATAATCGTTGGTTTCATTGTTCGTCATTATTCTTTATTGATATTTCTTAAACCATTCGAGTAATGTTGCCGCGTAACCGGTGTCATATCGTGAAATTGTGCGACGATATACACCGCCAGGATTACCCACCCCATCTGGCACGTATGCAATGGGCTCTACTATTAAATTTGAACAAAGATCTGCGCCGTCATCACGACCATTGTATATGTCGTATTTCATTACGTCGTCATTGTTAACGGGTTTAACCTGCTCTTGCTGACCGAAAATGTGTATGATTTCTTTTTGTTCGTTGTAATCAAAGATACGCCAACCTAATGGCCTGAATGCTCCAATGTAGCCATATCCACCACGACGGAATAAAAACACTATATCATTTTCATCAACTTGTTTCAACAAGTTAGTCCGCCATTCTTCTTCATATTCAATCAATGATAGTTCATTTATCCCTTCGTCAAGAGCTTTAATTTGTTCGTCACCCAACATCGCAAAATGCCAGGCCGTTTCATATGGAATCTTTTTATTTGATACTATTTCTGTGTTTTGAATATTCTCATCTGTTGAAATGTCTGCATCAATAACAGCATGATTATTTGAAGAGTAATCTTCTGGATTGATTGCTTTCCATAAATCATTTATTGTTTTAATTGCATCTGATTCATTAGAAGCATCATCAATTGAGAGTTCTTTGCGCAAAGCATTGGCTATGCGAGCATAACCTTCAGATTGTTTTATGTCACTTTCACCAAATAGTTTACTTATTTCTTGTGATATTGATGCAAGTGTGTTAGCATTAGCATAGAATACAAGGTCTTGAAAGACCCTCTTGCGTAGTGCATGTATTTTATCTTCATTTAGTTCGCCCGTGGTAAGCGAGGAATACAATTCACCAAGGAACTTGTTGTATGCGTCAATCTTGCTTTCTCGAATTTGGATGTTTTCCTTATTTTGCTTTTCTCTGTTTCTTCTTTCGTCTTCTGCCTCATTCTGTTCTTTCTGTAGTTCTTGTTGTTGTTTGGTTTGTTCGACCAATAATAAATTTGTAATAATTACAGTGACACCCGCACCTAAACAGGCTGCCAAAAACTGAAATGGTGCATCTTTCCATCCAAAAAGGTGACATATTACAGCTGCAACCAAAAGAAACAACATCATTAAAACTGAGATGATGGAAGCCCGATAGGTCTCTGTCCATTTTTGTTTTTGGCAATTTTCCGACTTCATAATATTTTTTTTCAATGTTTAACATTAACTTCTTTTCATCCAACTTCTACCGACACTGGTGGAAAAATACAGACCTTTGCTAGTGTTGGCAAGGAGTTCTCTGCCACCATCGGTCAGACTGCGGAATTCGCCACAAGATGAACCTGTATAACGAGACATCCACATGCGTCCTTCGCTGGTAGAATAATAAATACCTTTAGATGTAACAGCAAGCAGTTCGTTTCCATAAGGCAGAAGATCAATAAATGTCCCACATGATGAACCACTGTATCTTGTCATCCAAGAGCGCCCACCATTGGTTGAATACTCTATTCCTTTGGGCGAGACTCTCAGCATCTCTTTCCCATAGTTGATTAATTGTGGCATAATATTTTGATTTTAACCAATATTCCTTACAATATTGAATTGCTTAACAAAGTGCAAAGATACTCATTTTTTTTCAAAACAGGAGCATAGTATGTCGAACCACCGAAGAGGGATCACCGAATAGTCGATATTACTATCTGGCGAAACCAATCTTTTTAGATGAAGTGTTGTTAATTCTTTCCGAATCGCAGTGCGGTATCAGATTGCTGGCGGTGGGGGCGGCGTTGCCATGCAGGATGGCATCGATGGCATAATGGCGGGCGATGTTCTCTATCTGTCCGCCGCTGAAGTCGTACCGCTCGGCCAGTAGGGTGGCATCTGCATCGCTGAGGTTGGGCAACAGCTCGTGCCAGATGGCTGTGCGGGCTTCCACTGTGGGTTTGTCGAAGCGTATCTTATAAAGGAACCGCCGCTCAAAGGCATTATCCATATTCTGTACCAGATTGGTGGTGGCAATCAGTATGCCGTCGAGAGTCTCCAACTCCTGTAGGATAATGTTCTGAAGCGTGTTCTCCATCTTGTCTACAGCACGTTCCGCACCCTCACGACGTTTGCCGATAATGGCATCTGCTTCGTTGAAGAGGAGGATAGGAACAAGGGCACTCTCTTTGACCCGCTGGCGGTAGGTATCGAAAAGGGCCTTCATATTCTTCTCACTCTCACCAACCCACATGCTCTTCATCTCGGAGATGTCCACCTGCATGATGTCGCGGCCTGTGCGATGTGCCAACTGCATCACCGTCTCGGTCTTACCCGTGCCTGGAGCCCCATAGAAGAGACAGGTGAATCCACAACGGAAGCCCTCCTTTTGCAGACGGGCATGGATATCGTTGTAGTTCTTCTCCTCAAGCAGATGGGCAAGGTCGTCAATGCGATGGGTGATGTCGTCAGAATAGAACATGGCGCGGGGCTTGATGTCGGAAGCACTAATCATATGGCGCAGCGCCCTCTTCACTTCGAGCGAGGGGAGTTGCAACTCGTCAAGCAAGTCGCGCTTCGCCTTCATCGTAAGCCTGTAATTCTCCTTGTCCCCCAACCCATCGTTGTTGCAATACTCTATCAAACCCAACTGTTGCAGCAAGTTGACACCCATCTCCAATTCCGTCCTTATCATACGCATATCTTTCTTGCTAAACATGCAATCGATGTTGTGAAAGCCAATACAATCATCGTCTTCGTTCACAAACAGATGACAGAACAGGACAAGAAGAACAAAATCAATGTCATTATCTTCAGGGATAAGTTTCTGCACCTTTTGTACGAACAACAGTTGCTGATTATAGTGAAACAGCATCTTGAAATGATCTACAGCATCAGTAAAATCCATCTCATCATCTTCCACCTGGTCAACAATGTCTTCTAACTCACTGAACAACTCATGGCAGGTTAGGCCGGAACAATCTTTGGGTGTGTAAGGCTTATTCACTTTGAAAGCCTCCACCACATCTATAGGCACCCGGTAGGAAACTGAACGAAACGAACGGCAACGAACAATCAAACCTCGGCGTACCAACTCGTCAATATCATTCATATAACGGATCATCCGCGTGGTACGGCAGCCCGTGTATTTTGCAATGTCGCTTGCCTCGATTTGTGATTCATCACTATGGTCGATAAACAACGCCATCATCACGCTCTGCTCTTTCGTGAGGCTGAGCGTGTCTGACAGATGCTTTATGAAACGCTTTGCATTGCAATAAAACTCCGGCGACAACTGCGAATCTTCCGCCAATTCCACGATGTTTTCGACTGCCGAAAGTAAGTCTAACTTACTTCTTCCCTGTGTTTTACTTACTGTTTCCATATCAAAAATCCTTTTATTTCCAACTGCAAAAATACAGCGGCAGTGTGCCATTTCTTGGTACACTCACATCATTATTGTAATTTTTGAAATAGATTATTTGCAACGAATGCATTACAGCATTCAACCAATTCCAGCGTTTCCTATCCATAGTTTTTTTGCACAAAACGACCCGTCCACCCCATGCTTTACGCCTCCTGCTCTATTTCTTTCGAAAAAAAATATCACATCTAACAAGGCAATGTTTTCCAATTATTTATACACATTATCGTGACAACTTCAAGCCTCGAATTTCAAAAAAAACTTGCAGATTGAAAAAATGTTTGTAACTTTGCAGCGCAAAGTACTCTTAAAGACAATATGAACAACAACGAAGCAATCAATACCCTCAACGAGATAAAGGACCTAATGCAAAAGTCCTCCCGTTTTCAGACCATCAGCGGCCTGTCAATAATCATTATAGGCATTTACGCCTCCATCGTGTCACTTGGGGCCTGGATGCTGCTTGGCAACCACGAAACCTACAGCTGGCTACCCACTTGGAGCGTCGACTTCGCCCTCAACACCCCGGGACGCACCTGGACTGCCATCCTCTGTGCACTCGCTCTCGTTGTTGTATCCTTCGGCACCGTCTGTGTCATGTCCTACGCCAAAACCAAGCGGCAGAACCATCACTTCTCCTTCGACCAGACCGTACGCCGACCCCTGTTCCATTTCTTCGTCCCGGCTGTCACCGGCGGACTGCTCTGCCTGGCTATGCTGCTGCAGGGTCACTATGGTCTCACCTCCTCCTTTATGCTGGTATTCTACGGCCTGGCACTGATCAACTGCTCCCACTACACCACCTCCACCATCGCCCTGCTGGGCTACGTTGAGCTTATCCTCGGCATCATCGACTGCTTCCTCGTCAACCACGCCATCCTCCTCTGGTTCCTCGGCTTCGGCCTTTGGCACATCGTTTTCGGCATCTTCTTCACCCTCAAAAACAGGCGAACCGCCTGCGGTAATAACGCTGTCAATCAAACTGGTTCCTCTGATAACAAACAATAAGTCATGATTCCAACCCTCAACGGCATCAACAAGGCCTTCGAAAGCAAAGCGCGCCTCGGCATCATGTCGGTGCTGATGGTGAACGAGAGCGTCGATTTCTCCACCCTCAAGTCGCTCCTCTCGCTCACCGACGGCAACCTCGCCAGCCACACCCGCGCCCTCGAAGAGCTGGGCTATATCCAGTGTGAGAAACGCTTCATCGGACGCAAGCCAAACACCTCTTTCTCCATCACTAAGGCCGGCAGTCAAGCCTTCAAGGAACACCTCAAGGCTCTCGAAGACTTTATCAAAAACACTTCCGCCTAATTTTTTTTTGCACTATTTACTTTGCGCTACAAAGTACTCTTAAACATAATATTATAACAACATAAAATACAAAACAATGGAAAACATCAACACCAAAAACATCCTCTCAGACAACAATTCACGCAGCAGTCTCAAACTCGGTATCAAGTTGTTGCTTATCTTAATTATCAGCATTTTGCTGCTCATCCCGCAAGCCATCATCATGAGCATGGTCGACGAGCGCAGCAGCACTGAGAATTCCGCCAACTTCGAAGTCACCGAGAAATGGGGCAGCGGGCAAACCCTCACGGGTCCCGTGCTCTTTATTCCGGGCGATTCGGCAGCCAACAACATCTACCTGCTGCCCGAGTCCCTCGACATTAAGGGCGACATCAATTCCCGTACGCTGAAACGCGGCATCTATGATTTTACCGTGTTTGAGTCCACACTCGACCTCAGCGGACATTTCTCCCTCTCTAAGGAGATTAAACCTGAGCAGTTGAAACATCTCCGCACCGACCGCGCCAAGCTGCTTTTTGCCATCACCGACTTCAAAGGCTTTGCCGACAATCCCTCGCTGGTCTACAACGGCCAGCCCGCAGAGTTCTCCTCCGAAGCCCTGCATCTGGGCAACAACAACGCCCTCTCATGCAGTGTAGACATCCAGCCTATCCTCAACGGCGACAAAGTCACCTATCGCCTCTCCGTTCCCATCAAAGGTTCCAACTACCTCTACTTCCTCCCCGTGGGACGCACCACCTCGCTGCACCTCTCCTCCGACTGCCCCACACCCAGCTTCACCGGCCGCTACCTGCCCGCCGACCGCGAGGTGAATGAACAAGGGTTCACCGCCGACTGGAAGGTGCTGGCCCTCAACCGCGACTTTGCCCAGGTACTCAGCTCACAAAGCGAACTGCGCAATGCCCAGCCCTTTGGTGTCGACCTCAAGGTTCCCGTTGAGCAGTACCAGCAGACCACCCGCAGCATCAAGTACGCCTACCTCATCATCCTGCTCACCTTTGCCGTGGTCTTCTTTGTCGAGAACCGCCGCCTTACCCCCGTCCACCCCGTCCAGTACGCCCTTGTGGGTATCGCCCTCATGCTCTTCTACGTCCTGCTCCTCTCCTTCTCCGAGCACCTCACCTTCCTCCTCTCCTACATCATCGCCTCGGCCATGACCATCGGACTCATCACCCTCTTCATGCGCGCCCTGCTCAAAAACCACCGCGCCGCGCTCCTCATCGGGTTGCTCCTCTTCATCCTCTACACCTTCATCTACATCATCATGCAGCTCGAAAGCTATGCCCTCCTCGTCGGCAGCCTCGGCGTATTCATCATCCTGGCCGTTGCCATGTACGCCTCGCAGAAAATCAACTGGTACCAGAAGAATTGAATGTGTTAGTAGGGACTTCTATAAATCACCTCGTGGAGGTGAGACACTACATAACACCGTACAAGCCGTAAGGCGCAGTGGGGTGATTATCAGCAACAAGGTACCTGCGTCCCGAATAGGGACGCGACAATGAAAACAAATAAATAGAACCCACTTAGTGTATTAATCGAACAACGAATCACCATGAAAACAATCTCATCCCTCCGTCGGCGCATCGCACGTTTCGCCGCCCTGTTGCGAACAGCCCTCACCGGCCACCCTGTCGAACTCCTCATCCTGCTTCACGCCACAGCAGCCCTCTGCGCCTTGGTCTATAACCTGCATCACGCCTGGATGTACCCTGTGGCCTACGCACCCTTTGCCACCGTGGCAGCCCTCTGCCTCTCGTTCTACCGGACGGGAGGCAAAGGCTGCATCGTTGCCTACTGGGCAGTGCTGCCACTCTACCTGCTCACCGTGCTCCTGCCCGACGCTTGGCGCAACAGTGCCGAAGTCCACTATCTCTATGCAGCCCTCCCAGCCCTCTACCTGCTGGCTCGCCGCGTGAAGGACAACAGCCGCTACTCCCTCCGCTTCTACAGCATGTCACGCTCGCTGACCCTGGCTCTCGGCATCGCCACCCTCCTCATGGCCCTCCTCCAGGTCATCCTCGGGTCAGTCGAAACACTCTTCAAACCCCAACCCGACGTTTTCTACTATTTCTACGAGATCGTCTTGGTCGTCTGCTACACCTTCGTGGCACCACTCATCTTCATCGGCCTCGAATCCTCCAACCGGACACCCGCCATCAGCAAACTGGAGACCGTCATCCTCAACTACATCCTCACACCTGCCCTGCTGCTCTACAACATCATCCTCTACATCTATGCCGCCACCATCCTCATCCGCTGGGATTTGCCGCAGGCCTCGGTCGCCACAATGGTAACAATCTTCATCTCTGTTCAGTTATTCCTCGACATCGTGCGGCCGCTCCTTTCCCGACAACCCCTCAAATGGTACTTCCGCTGGTTTGGCCTTATCGCCCTGCCGCTGTTGGTGCTCTTCTGGGTGGCAACAGGCTACCGCCTCTCGCAATACGGCCTCACCATCGACCGCTGCTTTCTGCTCCTCGCCGGCGTACTGATGACCCTTTACTGCCTCTTTACCCCCTTCCTGCGCTCCAAACCTTGGTTCTGGCTTACCACCTCCGCTGTGGCAGGCATCGTCGTCCTCACCCTCGGCGGACCCTTCTCCGCTCGCCAACTCTCCCTCAACGCTCAGATTAAGCTCATCCGCACCAACGCTGCCCAAGCGCACATCCTCACTCCCCAAGGCACCATCGACACCGTCGCCTTCCACCCCGACCCCGCCGACTCCCTCTACGCCTCGCAACACCGCGCCGCCTACCAAGCCATGCTCTATATCGAACACAACCTCGACGACACCCTCTCGCTGCCCCGCCAACTCGGCATCGACCGCGCCGACTATCTCGACCGCCTCAGCAACCGCACAGCCCGACACGCCCAAGCCTACCGTGTCGACAACGATAGGGACCTCTACGAAGAGCAGTACTTCACGCAAAACTTCTACCTCCTCAACGACAGCGACAAGAATATCATCGATATTTCAGGCTACAACCGCTTGTTCCTCAACCGGCAATGGGAATACCGTGCAGGCGAAAGCATCCCCTATCCCGGTGGCACCATCGACGCCGACACTCTCCTCGCTGCCCAACTCGCCAAAATAGGCTACACCCTGCGCAGCAACCTCGACCAAGACAAACTCAACAAACACAAAGAACAACTCCTCACCTACACCAATCCCGACGGCTCCGTCCTCATCGTCTTCGACAGGATGGAAATCTCCAAAGCCGACAGCCTCAACCACCTATTCACAGCCCACATCTGCTACGCATTATCCCGATAAAGATGAAATATCTCAAACTCATCCCCGCTCTGCTTGTCACCGCCGCCATTATCGCACTTTGGTACGACGACTTCGTCATCCTGCTCCTCCTTGTCTTCCTCTTCTGGCTCTTCATCCCCATTGCCGTTGCCGCCATCTACTTCCTGGTCAAAGCCCGCCGCTGCCGCAACACCTATGAGAAAGTCACCGTAGCCTGGGGCATCCTCAACCTTCTGCTCCTCGTGGGTACCTATGTGTGGCTCTGTCTCAACAACCCAAACGCCGAGCGCTTGGCCAAACACTACGACAGCCATCGCGACGACCTCTCCCGTCTGGTTCAATACACTCGCCAGGCCATCGACCCGGGTGCCTACATACATCTCGAATTCGAACACGGCAAAGCCTCCATCTTTCATGTGCAAGCCCCAAGCGACCCGCTCGTCTCGCAACACTGGGACGACGCCGAGCGCAACAAAGACTCCATCATGGCCGTCGTAGGCCTCACCCCCTCCGAGTACAAAGAGATTCACCGATTGCTGCGGCAGGCTGGCTGCATCGGAATCACCCTCTCCTCCAACTGCGACGACGACTCCACCACCGTAGTCGACTGGCGACGCGACCTCATGGGCATGTACTCCTACATCCTCTTCGACCGCCCCACCACCCCCCAGGAAGACTCCACCTTCCGCACCGACCCCATGTTTATCCCCTACACCGACCGTGTCGTCCTGCAATACAGCGGCGGTGCCATAGGCCGACAATCCTTCACACAGGAGGAAAGGCAACACTTCCTCCCCTACCACCCCTCCCAATCTTCAACCCAGGACGGCAACACAGTCTCCCAACCCACGCCCCTCCCCACACCAACGCAAGCAAAATAATTCTTGGATAAAAACTCTATATTAAAAAAAAAACGTATATTTGCACCGTTGTCGCCTGATTTGAATACATACCTAAGTTATTAAAAATAATAACTTTATATACAAATCACCCCCAATCAACAAAATAAAAACAACAAAAAGAATAAAAACACCACCACCATGAAAAAAATACTCATTGCCCTTACCCTGCTCGCCTTCTGCCAAGCAGTTAGCGCACAAACCCGCATAGTCTATATCCCCGGCGACGGCGAACGCCAATTCGGCTTCACTCTCATCCCCTCCTTCTGCAACCAATACCTCACCTTCAACGTCACCAACCAACCTCCGGCCAACAGCTCCGACTTCACCAACGTAGGCCAACTCAATAACTCCATGGGCTTCGGCGGCGGAATCTTCTATGGCTACGAAACCACTCACGGCCGCACCCTCGAATGGGGCAACTACTCAACCCTCTACTACAACTTCCTCCCCTTCAGCGGCAAAATGTCCTGGACCGCCGACGGCAAAACAGCCGAACACAAAGTCAACTACAACGCACAACGCGTCATGCTCCACGAAAACCCCTTCCTCACCTACCGCATCAACGACCAATTCTCCGTCAGTGCCGGCCTCGGATTCGCACTCGGCATCCTCCTCAACAGCAAAGTATCCATCGACGGCAACGCCTTCCAACCACAAAAATCCTCTGACTTCGGCGATGGCGTCTCCTGGTTCACTTCCATCTTCAACTTCCACATCGACGCTAACGCCTCCGTAAAATACTGGTTCACCGACCAATGGTTCTGCAGCGCCCGCATCCAATACTGCTTCTACACCCTCAACTTCGAAACATTCAGTTCCTTCAGCGAGAACGGTTCTAACGCAAAACTCGACAAAAAATTAGCTGGTAGCGTAAAATACGACCTCAAAAAAGGCACCGTCACCCCCAACTACCTCATCCCCCGCAGCATGCTCCAACTCGCCCTCAGCATCGGCTACGCCTGGTAGCAGCCCCCTTCACCCCCTACCCCAACCTCCGCTCTACCTTCGCTATAACTTCGCTCTACCTTCGCTCTACCCTCGTTCTACCCTCGTTCTAACTTCGCTCTAACTTCGTTCTACCTTCGCTCTACCTTCGCTCTGCCCTCGTTCTAACCTCGTTCTACCCTCGCTCTACCTTCGCTCTACCCTCGTTCTAAAAAACCTGCACTTTCGCCCCACTTTAGTTCCTCTTTTGCTCCCAAAAACCTCCTCCATAATTCCTCCTTCGCACCCAAAGGTCTCCACCCCCAAGCGAAGGAGGAATCACTTTATCCCCCCGCCTTCCTCCTTCCCCCACACCCCGCAAACCACCCAAAAAATCATAAAAAAAACTATCCTATCAACATTTTTTTGCACAAAACAGAAAAAAAACGTAATTTTGCATCGCATTTTGTAGTATAAACCTGTATCGTAATGTTTGACTTTGAGGCCATTGTGGTAGAGATTGAGCGGAAAGTCCGCAAACTGGCAGGCGAAAACCAACGCCTGCGACTGGAAGTCGAAAAGGCAAACGACCACTGCAAGCAACTACAAGAGCAATTGGATAATCAAAATATAGTAATTAATAATTTAAAAGAACAAAACAATAAATTAAAATTAGGGAACACGCTGACTCAAAAGGGCGATTCTGTAGAGATTAGACTTAAAATCAACCAACTGATACGTAGCATAGACAAAAGTCTGGCATTAATCAACAAATCTCCTGAAGAGTGACCTGCCCACAAAGACCGGACAACGCAATAATATAGAAGACCCAGCCCCAACACGGCCAACGACGAGAAGAAGACCCCGGTCCCACTGCATCAGGACACCCTCAACATAACAACAGGCAAAACACTATGAGCGAACTACCGGCAACTATACGGATACTCGAAAGACCATATAAAATGAGAATCAACGCAGACGACGAGCAATATCTGCGTCAAGCCGCTGCATTGATAGACTCGCAAGCCAAGAACTACTCAAAGAAATATGCCTGCACCGACCGACAAGATTTGTTGGCTATGGTGGCCCTCACTCATATCACCCAGCTCCTCAAACTCCAAACCACTCACCGCTTTGAAGATACACAGCTGGAAGACAGGCTCACCGAAATAAACCGACTGCTCGACAGTGTTGACGGGCAAAAAACTGAAAGTATGAGCCTCGGCTCGTGATTGTCGGCAAGGAGCGGCTTCCCCCTCTCCTTTCTCTCGACAACCAACAACCGGCTCTCCTGAAAGAACTAACCTGCATCGAATCCAAAACAGTTTGTAAACTCAACACCATTTACAAACCGAGTAAGCTCAGGGGTGGGTAGGTTGTATGGCTGAGACACCCGGCACTCAAATCCTAATAGTTCAGAGTTTACCATAACTCCCGGAGGATACGGTGCAGGTTTCTTTAAAAACTAAATTGAACTGAAAGGCCCAGCGGGCTCCGTCGTTCCCCCTAAAAACACTCAACAACAAACTATGATTGCAATAGGCATTATTATCGGAATCATCGTAGGTGGCGGCGTGGGCGTATGGCTCACCACCAACACCCTGCGCAACAAACTTCTGGCCAAAAGCCAGCAAGTACTGAAAGACGCCGAAGAAAAAGGCGAAATGATTAAAAAAGACAAGATCCTCCAAGCCAAAGAAAAGTTTCTGCAACTCAAAAGCGAACACGACAAGCAGGTAAACGAGAAGAACAGCGCCATACGCGAACAGGAACAGAAACTGAAACAACGCGAACAGTCCCTCAACCAGAAAGTGGAAGACCTTCAAAAGAAGAGCAACGAACTGAAACAGGTGAGCGAGAACCTGAACGGACAAATAGAGGTACTTCGCAAAAGACAGGCCGAAGTTGAGAAGGTCTACAACGAAAGCATCGAGAAACTGGAACACATCGCCGGAATGACCGCCGACGAAGCCAAACAACACCTCATCGAAATGATGACCGACGAGGCCAAATCAGAGGCCGCAAGCAACATCATGGACATCGTCGAAGAGGCCAAAATCACCGCCAACGAACAAGCTAAGAAGATTGTCATCCAATCCATCCAACGTACCGCCACCGAGAACGCCATCGAGAACACTGTTAGCGTGTTCAACCTCGAAAACGAGGAGGTAAAAGGCCGCATCATCGGACGTGAAGGCCGCAACATCCGCGCCCTCGAAAGCCTCACTGGCGTCGAAATCATCATCGACGACTCCCCCGACGCCATCATCATCAGCGGCTTCGACCCTGTACGCCGCGAAATTGCCCGCTTGTCACTGCATAAACTGGTCACCGACGGCCGCATCCACCCCGCCCGCATCGAAGAAGTGGTTGCCAAGACCCGCCGCCAAATCGAGCAGGAAATCGCCGAAGTGGGTAAACGTACCTGCATCGACCTTGGCATCAATAACATGAACCACGAACTCATGCGCATGGTAGGCCGCATGAAATACCGCTCTTCCTACGGCCAGAACCTTCTGCAACATAGCCGCGAAGTGGCCAACCTCGCCGCCACCATGGCCTCCGAACTGGGTCTGAACCCCAAACTGGCCAAACGCGCAGGTCTTCTTCACGACATCGGCAAAGTGCCTGAAACCGACCCCGAACTACCGCATGCCATCTTCGGTATGAAACTGGCCGAAAAATACAAAGAGCATCCCGACGTCTGCAACGCCATCGGCGCTCACCACGACGAAACCGAAATGACCAACCTCATCTCACCTATCATCCAGGTGTGCGACGCCATCAGCGGTGCCCGTCCCGGCGCCCGCCGCGAAGTGGTAGAGGCCTACATCAACCGCCTCAAGAAACTGGAGGACATGGCCATGACCTACCCCGGCGTAGTGAAGACCTATGCTATCCAGGCAGGACGCGAACTCCGCGTCATCGTGGGCGCCGACAAGGTGAGCGATGCCGATGCTACCAAACTCAGCTTCGACCTCTCCCGCCAAATCCAGAACGAGATGACCTACCCCGGCCAAATCAAGGTTACCGTCATCCGCGAAACCCGCGCCGTCAACTACGCAAAATAATACATTACTGAATGGAAAGTTGAAGATTGAAGATTATTAGCTGTGTCAGCCTGATTTTCAATTTTCAACTTTCATTTTTCAATTTAATCAAGATGCTACTCAATTTCATTCATTGGAATGTCGACCCTGTGATGTTTCACATCGGTTCGTTCGGATTGCGGTACTATTCGCTGGGATTTCTGTTTGCTTTTGTACTGGGCTACCTCATTTTCACCAAGATGTTCAAAATCGAGAAGGTCGACTCAAAATATCTCGAAGAACTTCTCCTCTGGATGTTTGTGGCAACTCTGGTAGGCGCACGCTTAGGGCACTGCCTGTTCTACCAGCCCGACTACTTCTTGACATCGGCCCACTGGCTGGAAATCAGCCTACCCTTCGACTTGCAAACGGGCAAATACACAGGCTACGAGGGCCTCGCAAGCCACGGCGCAGCCATCGCCATATTGCTCACCATCTGGCTCTATTGCCGCAAGAATAAGATTAATGCATGGTGGCTTCTCGACCGTCTCGTCATCGTCGTTGCCCTCGGCGGTGCCTTCATCCGTCTTGGCAACCTCTTCAACAGCGAAATCTACGGTGTCGAAACTTCCCTGCCTTGGGGCTTCATCTTTGAGCAAAACGGCGAGACCGTACCCAAACACCCCACCCAAATCTACGAATCACTGTCCTATTTCATCATCTTTGCCGTATGCTACATTGTCTACCTCCGCAAAGAGGGCAAGCTCCACAACGGCCGTCTCTTCGGTTGGTGGATGATAGCCCTTTGGGGTGTACGATTCTTAGTGGAGTTTGTGAAAGAGGAACAAGTCGACTTCGAAAAAGGCATGACCCTCGACATGGGGCAATGGCTCAGCATTCCTATGATAATAGCCGGCATTGCGATAGTAATACTTTCGCACCAAGGAAAACTGAAAGAAGGCATTTTTACCGACAAAAGAAACAAGAAAAAATAATCAGGCACAAGGGACTCCCACTATTCATGGATTTCCTATGCCACTAACAAACTATTCAATCATGAAGAAACTGATTTTAGTGCGCCACGGCGAAAGCGAGTGGAATAAAATGAACCTCTTTACTGGATGGACCGATGTAGACCTAACCCCCTTCGGCATGTGCGAAGCCTATATGGCCGGTCGCCTGCTTAAAGAAGAGGGCTACCACCCCACCATGTGCTACACCTCCTACCTCAAACGTGCCGTCAAGACCCTCAACCAGATTCTCGACGCCATGGACATGGACTACCTGCCCGTCGAGAAATCCTGGCGTCTCAACGAAAAAAGCTACGGTGCCCTACAGGGAGCCAACAAGGCCGAGACCCTCAAGAAATACGGAGAGGAGAAACTGATGCAGTGGCGTCGCAGTTACGATGTCCAACCGCCCGCATTAGACATCGAAGACAACCGCAATCCCCGCAAGGATCCCCGCTACGCCGCTGTCAGCGATGCCGAACTCCCTGCTACCGAAGCCCTCTGCGACACTATCGCCCGACTGATGCCCTACTACGAGGGAACCATCCTCCCTGCCTTCAACCAGCACGACGAAGTGATGGTGGTGGCCCACGGCAACAGCCTACGCGGTATCGTCAAGACTCTCAAGGGTATAAGCGATGCCGACATCGTCGGATTCAATATTCCCACTGCTGTACCCTATATTTTTGAATTTGACGACCAAATGATCCTCAAAAATGACTTCTATTTAGGTAACCAAGAGGAAATCAAACGAAAAATAGAAGGCGTTAAGAATCAAGCAAAAAGAAAATAATTTCAAGCTCAAAAGTGCAAAAAACGAAAAAAGTTTTGTCCAATTCAAAAAAAGTTCGTACTTTTGCACCCGATTTCGCTGAAGGAAAACAAAGGTTTTCACAGACAGCTACGGAGAGGTGGGTGAGTGGCTGAAACCAACAGTTTGCTAAACTGTCGTACTCGATTAGGGTACCGGGGGTTCGAATCCCCCCTTCTCCGCCAAAGAAAAAGAGACGTCCGTGAGGCGTCTTTCTTTTTCAAAAACAGCCCCTGCGGCTTTCGGGATATAGCGTAGTCCGGTTATCGCGCCTGCTTTGGGAGCAGGAGATCCCCAGTTCGAATCTGGGTGTCCCGACAACTGAACGAGTTAATGCGTGAATACGTTTATTTGTTAGTCAGATTTACGAATTAACAAGTTCAAAAGCGGTTCCGTAGCTCAGCTGGATAGAGCAACTGCCTTCTAAGCAGTAGGTCCTGCGTTCGAATCGCAGCGGAATCACTAAACAACGAAGAGAGTCTCACCACGGCGAGACTCTCTTTTTTCTTTCCATTGAAAAAAACTTGTGCTGGGGTGTAGTTTTTTCGGTAGTCCCGTTGTCTAACGGGCAAAATAAAAACTGATTCCACATTTATGAACAAGAAACAACAGATTGAACGCGACTTCGAGCAGCTGGTGGAGCGGCAACGGCAGACCATCTATTCGGTCTGCTACCTCTTTGCCGACGAGCGGCAGCAAGCCGACGACCTGTTCCAAGAGACGCTCATACGCCTGTGGCAGGGCTTCGACACCTTCGAAGGCCGCAGCACCGAGAAGACCTGGGTGTACCGCATCGCGTTGAACACATGCATCAACATGGACCGCAAACACCGCCGGCGCAGGGACACCTCACCCTTAGAGCTGAGCGTGGACTACTTTGCCGATGCCTCCTCCTGGGACAGCAGTGAGGAACACAATCCCGCTGCCCAACGCCTGCATCGCCGCATCGGCAAGCTGCACCCCTTCGACCGCGCCCTCATCCTCCTCTGGCTCGAAGACCTGCCCTACGACGAAATTGCCGCCATCCTCGGCATCACCGTCAAAAACGTAAGCGTCCGTTTGGTGCGCATACGCGAAAAACTCAAATCAATAACCGACTAAAACAAGCAACAATGGAAAACAATCTCGATTTAAAACAAGAGCTGCAGCAAGACCTCCGCGACCTGCAGCAAGACATAGCCAATCACAGTACTTTCAACAACGAGGTGTGGCGCCGCTCGGTGCGCCGACGTGTTATAGGCATGTACCGCCTAAACCTGGCGTGCTCCGTCTTCCTCATCATTTTCGTCATTGTCATCACCCCGTTTCTCTTATATGAAAACTTATGGCCATGGTGGCTGATTATAATAGTCGATTTGCTGATGATTTCCATGACCATATACAGCCTTATCGTGACACGCGGCATGCGTCGACCCGACACGAATTCAAAATCCGGACTGCTTTCCCTGCGCGAAAGTGTTCGGAGGAGTTCCCAAACGCCCAAACGCCACAAAGCCGTCATCTATGTGGTTAGCGGTATTATCATAGCACTCATGTTAATCTATGCCTATAAAAACCCCTCCAAACTACTCGGAGGCGCTGCCGGCCTGTTTGCCGGACTGCTGGTCGCCCGCCGGCTGAAGAAACGCTATTCCAACCTCAGCGAAGAGATAGACGAACTATTGAAAGAAGAATAAGATGAAAGCGTACGGCGCAGGTCAAACCTGTACTGTACGCTACTATAAAGTCGGATTTGTGATTTATTGGTTTTTACCGGCCAGGAGTCCGCAGGCGGCCATGATGTCCTCGCCTCGCGAAGCACGGATGGTACAAGTAATGCCGTGGGCATTGAGATAGTCACGAAAACGTTCCATTGCCTGCACTGAGGAGGTCTTGAAAGGAGTGTCTGGCGAGGAGTGGAAACGAATGAGGTTTACACGGCAATACAGCCCTTTTAACAGACGCACCAACTCGGCAGCATGACGGGTGTCATCGTTGAGCCCCTTGAACATGGTATACTCAAAAGAGATTCGCCGCTGGCCGCTCCAGTCGTACTTGCGAAGCAACGCCACCACGTCGGCAATGGGATAAGCCTGCTGCATCGGCATAATCTCCTCCCGCTCGTCGGCAAAGGGATTGTGCAGACTAACCGCCACATGGCATTGGCTCTCGCCAAGGAAACGCCTTAAACCAGGGATAATGCCCACTGTGGATACCGTAATACGATGGGGACTCCACCCTAACCCCCACGGTGCAGTAAGCACCTCCGTACTGCGCATAACGTTGTCAAGGTTGTCCATGGGTTCACCCATGCCCATATAAACGATATTGGTGAGTCGGTCGAATTCAGGAATGGAGAATATCTGATTCAGAATATCGGTGGCAGAAAGGTCGCCATGGAACCCTTGCTGCCCTGTTACACAGAACCGGCACCCCATCTTGCAACCCGCCTGGCATGAAACACACAATGTGCCACGGTCGCCATCAGGAATAAAGACTGTCTCAATAAACTGGGTCGGGTCGTCAGACTTCTGAAAAAGATACTTCTTGGTACCGTCGCGCGACACTTGGCAGTTCACAGGGTGATGACGCCCGATGATAGCTATCTCCTTCAAACGGGCACGAGCCTTCAGCGATAGGTTGGTCATGGCATCTATGCTATCAACATGCTTTGCGTAGAGCCAATCGCACATTTGTTTCGCTGCAAAACGCGGCATGCCCTCGTCTGCACACAACTGTTGCAGTTGGTCAAGCCCCATGCCGAACAGGGATGGCAGGCCAGAGTCTGAAACATGAGTGGTTTGATTCATGTTGCTATGAAAAGTTAGAAATCGTACTCAGGAGTCTCGTCAAGGATTTCCTGTTGGAACTGGGAACAGTCTAACTCAACATCGAGAGGCACGTTAGGCCGTTCAAAGTCGCCACGCGGAAACTTAAGGGTCTTGTCGGTATAGATGCTGCGCATATAATAGCCGAATATCGGGAGTGCCTGCGCAGCACCCTGTCCGAAGGTCATGTTGCGGAAATGGATACTGCGCACCTCACCGCCTGTCCAGATAGCCGTGGCTAACTTGGGCGTGATGCCCACAAACCAACAGTCTGAATTGTTCTGTGTCGTACCCGTCTTGCCCGCTATGGCATTGCTGAATTCGTTGAGGTGGTACTTATAGTTGAGGCGCACACCTGTACCGCTCTGCACCACACCCTTCATCAACTCTATCATCATATACGCTGTACGCTCGCTGATAGCCTCATGCCGTTCCGCTGTAAAGCGGTCGAGAACCGTTCCCTTCTTGTCTTCTATTCGGGTGATGAATATCGGCTCCACATACTCTCCCTTGTTGGCAAAAGTGGCCATGGCACCAGCCATCTCGTAAACGGTGATCTCAGGCGTACCTACACAGATGGCCGGCACAGCATCTATATCGCTCGCAACACCCATTTTGCGGGCAATGGCTATCACCTGCTCGGGCGACCCTTGTTTCATCAGGTAGGCCGACACCCAGTTGATGGAGTGTGCCAACGCCCATTTAAGGGTGACCATCTGGTTCTCGCGCTCATGCGACGAGTTCTTTGGGCACCAGTCAGGCTGTCCCCACACCTCGAAACAAACCTCCGAGTTCGGCACTTGGGTGCAGGGGTACATTCCCAGGTCTTGCAGTGCCATGGTGTAGACAAAGGGTTTAAACGTAGAACCCACCTGACGGTGACTCATCACATTGTCGTATTTAAAATAGCGGTAGTTGATGCCCCCAACGTATGCTTTGACGTGACCTGTCCCAGGTTCAACCGACATTAAGCCTACGTTAAGGAACTTCTTGTAGTAAAGCAACGAATCCCATGGCGACATCATAGTATCAATATTCCCCTTCCATGAGAAAAGACGCATCTTCACTTTCTCTTTGAAAACCTTCCGGCATTCTTTCTCACTCAACCCCTGCACCTTGTGAAGCTGGTAGTAACGGTCGGAACCTTTCATGGCCTGCACCATAATCTTCTCTTGCTGCTCAGGACTGATATCACAAAACGGATTGCCACCACGGCTGCGGAGCTCACGGTTAAACTGTGGCTGCACCTCTTTGCTCATGTGTTCACGTACAGCGGCTTCGGCATATCGCTGCATGCGCGAGTCAATAGTGGTGTAGATTCGAAGGCCGTCTTTGTGCACATCGTAGTGGTCACCCTCGCTGTTGCGATGATGTTTGCACCAATCTTTCATATAGGTGCGTATATACTCACGCAGATACGTCGCAAGACCGTCGTTGTGACTTTGCGGGGAATAATGAGATATGTCTATCTTCTCCTCTTTGTACTTTTCAAATTCTTCCTCGCTCAGGTAATTATACCGCTTCATCTGTGACAGAACCGTATTACGGCGGCTAAGAGCTGCCTCCGGGTGAAGCACGGGGCTGTAGGCTGTGGGGGCCTTGAGTAGTCCCACCAACACCGCAGCTTCGTTGACGGTA
This sequence comes from uncultured Bacteroidales bacterium, assembly GCA_900317955.1. Taxonomy (GTDB): domain Bacteria; phylum Bacteroidota; class Bacteroidia; order Bacteroidales; family P3; genus Colimorpha. The sequence goes on along the minus strand of ONIP01000003.1, from coordinate 250,614 downwards.
AGCTCTGCAGGCGTTTTGTCAAAAAAGGTCTTCGCGGCTGTCTTGATGCCAAAAGAATTGCTGCCAAAATCCACCGTATTGAAATACATGGCAATGATTTCCTGTTTGGAATAGTTATGCTCCAGTTTCACTGCCACAACCCACTCTTTGAACTTGGAGAACACCGTGCCGATAGGTCCTTTGTGCTCACGTGGAAACAGGTTCTTGGCCAGCTGCTGTGTGATAGTGCTGCCGCCACCGCTGCTGCTATGGCGACCCAGAAGTGTTTTAAAGAACACTCTGAAGAGACTGCGCGGGTCTATGCCTGAGTGCTTGTAGAAACGCACATCCTCGGTAGCGATGAGGGCATTCACCAGATTGGGCGACAACTCATCGTACGTGACATTGGAACGGTTCTCTATCCCTATGAAACCAAGTATCTCACCGTCTGCCGAAAGCACTTCGGTGGCCTGGTTGCTCTGCGGGTTTTCCAACTCTTCGAACGAGGGCATGAATCCCAACCATCCTAACGAGAGGAGCACGAAAAAGAGAAATATAAATATCCACACTCCCGCAAATATCTTCCATGCGGTGCGGATGGTGTTGCTATTTGTCTTACTCTGTTTTTTTGTCATGGCGTTCAATTTAGGTTACGGCTGGCGCTTCCACGTTCCCTTGGTTGGTGCTTCTGCGCCGTAATGTTATTCCAATGGCTGTTACAGTCGCTCTATACGCATACCTACACTTTTCAATCCCACTACGTTGGTGTCGCGCATTCCGTGCCACACCTCAAAATGGTAGTTCCCTGAACGGGGGAAGATAACATGTTTGCGAAACACATAGCGGCTGTCAACATATCGCCCTGTCCGGCGGCCATACCAATGTCCCTCCACGTCGGCAAGCGGACACTCAAGCGTATCGTATGCCACACTCCCGTCAGGAAACGTTGTATTGATGAAGAAGAACACATTGGCCTTGGGGTAATGCACACTGTTGCGCACATCCACAAAAAAGTCGAATACGTGCAACGTGTCTTCTACCTCTACATCAAATTTAAGCCGGTCGGCCATATTCCACCCCGTTTCGTCTACATCGCGCTCCTCGGTATAATATACATGGTTGTCACACGCCGTCCACAGCAGCGACACCACTGACAGGAACACTGGTAGAAGGTATCGTAATGTAGGTTTCATCTTTCTAATCTTATCTGATTCTTATTGTTGTAACGGACTTTGGAGCTCCTTTCACTTCTCAGTAGCAACTTATATTAGTCGGGAGTTAAGCAACCTCGTTCCGCCCCATTGTCTTGTTTCTATTAGTTCGTATTTCTTCTGGGGTCACGACCTGCACTTCTTCGTCCTGCGTTACGACCCGAGCCGGGATTGTTGCGCGGACGTTGGTACTCGTCATGACGTGCTGACCCGCCATTGGGTGCATACTTCTTCTCGCCCTGTTCCGGTGCGGGCACCCGTCCGGGACGACGCTCTAGTTTCTCGCCCTTTTCTGGTGTACGCTGGCGGTTTTTCTGTTTGTCGTTATTGTGTCCACGGCGTTCTCCTTGTTGCTCGCGCGCCGGTGCTTTCTCCTGGCCTTGGTCATCGCTCTCGGTCATGTCGTCGGCCATCCGCCTCAACTCACGCTCAAATTCGGCATTATCCGTCTCTTGGGCTAAGGCTGCCGTCGACATAAGTTCCACCTGGTAATCCTCAAGCTTCTCCGGATACTCCTGATTGTGGTTCATCTCTATCAGTTTCTTCACGCTCTCGGCCGGGATGGCATACAACTCGTTCTCGCCTTCGTAGGCATACCACATAATGCCACGGAACACATCGGTCTTTTTATACTGTGCCAAGCCCTTCTTAAAGCGGATGGAGATATTCGCTGGAGGAAATTTCTTGAGGGCATCGGCATACACCTCGCATTCGAAATTGAGACAGCATTTCAACTTGCCACACTGCCCTGCCAGTTTCTGCGGGTTCGGCAGTATCTGCTGTGTCTTGGCTGCACTGGTCGTCACCGACTTGAAATTGGTTAGCCATGTGCTGCAGCACAATTCACGACCGCAGGTGCCCAAACCGCCTACCTTGCCGGCCTCTTGACGCACACCTATCTGTTTCATCTCGATACGCACATGGAACTCCTCCGCCAACACTTTGATTAGCGTACGGAAATCCACACGGTCGTCTGCGGTATAGTAGAAAATTGCCTTGGCATTGTCGCCTTGATACTCCACATCGTTCACCTTCATCTCAAGGTTCAGGTCTTGCGCTATGCGACGTGTTTTCAGCAATGCCTGATTCTCGTTTTTCAAACTGGCAACCCAACGCTCAAGGTCGGCGCTTTTGGCACGACGGAACAACTTGCGCACATTCTCGTCGGCAGGGTCTACATGCCTTTTCTTCATCTGTATCCGGCACACCTCACCAGTCAAACTCACTATGCCTATATCGTGTCCGGGCGTTCCTTCCACTGCAACAACATCGCCTTCGGTCACATCAAGTCCGTCAGGCAAACGGAAAAAATCTTTTCGGTTATTCTTGAATCGTACCTCTACGCAATCAAAAGGCTTGATGCCCGGCTGGCGTATGCCGCGCATCCAGTTGCAAGAAGTCACCTTGCTGCAACTGCGGGTCTCTATCTCGCTTATCGGCACATACGACTCCGGACAAGCCTTGCAACCGCGCGACAGGAACACACTCTCGTCATACTTCACCCACGGCAGCGTCGGGTCAGGTTCAAGGTAGGGGTCTATCGAATTTTCCGGAGCTATATGCTCTCCGAATATGTCTACCTCTTCATCCTGGTCATACTCTTTCTTTTCCTTCTTCTCTCTCTCTCGGCGGTCGCGTATAAAGGCCTCCATCTCTTCGGCGGTGGCGGCATCGTCGTCCACCTCAGGCTCAACGGCACTCGGTGCTTCCACAGCGTTTGTTTTTTCTAACGATTCCTCACTATATTTCTTTTCTTCCATAATCTTTTAACTACAAATGTTTTATGACAACTTCTATATTTAGTTACTTATAAGTCTTAAAGCAAGCACACCTCAATTTTCACTCTCCTACCTGTTCTTAATAAACCGGCTCATCTTAAACGAGAGCTGCATGAATGTTATCTTCGCGTTGGCATTCCGCTCAATGGCATATATGGCGTTGTTCACTGCCTCGTTCATCTGCTCTATGTTGCGGACGGTAATCATGGCGGGAAACGCCGCGTCAAACTTCTGGTCACCGAACTCCAACTCTTTTTGCAGCCTTATGCCCGCGGCCGTCTGAAGGAAACATGCCCTCAACGCCTCCAGCACATACTGCAAAAACATCTTCTGCCCCTCGCGTCCTATATTGGCGGTCTGATCCACCCATGCCGACAACGGCTGCATGTTCAGCTTGAAAAGCAGTCGCATCCACGATATGAACATCTGCGCAAACTTCTGCTGCCGCTCTTCATTCATCGCCACCCCAAGATCCTTCACCACTACCTGCTGCACCCTCGACATAATCGTCGAAAGTATCCTGTCACGACTCTCCGACACCAACAGTATCAATGTCTTCTCGGCTGGCTCTTCCAACGTCTTCAGCAACGTGTTCGCTGCCGCTATGTTCATCCGTTCGGCCATCCACACTATCAGCACCTTGTACCCCCCCTCATACGACTTCAGTCCCAAAGTTCTGATTATATTGTCGGCATCCTTCTCGCGAATCATCCCTTGCTTGTTCTCTACACCCAAGCGCATATACCAGTCATCCTCTGTCCCCAACTGACGGTTCTCCATCAGGAACTCTCGAAACTCCTCTTGAAAATCGTCGGCACACGGCTTGCTTGTCACTGTCGCCGTCGTGGTGGTCGGGAATACCAGATGAAGGTCCGTATGCACCAACTGGCTGTACTTTTTGCAATGGGGGCATTCTCCACAACTGTCTGCACGCAGCAACGACCCTTCTGGGTAATGCTGCCGGTTCTCGCAGCCAAGATACTGGGCATAGGCTATCGCCATCGCCAAACTCCCGCTCGCTGTCGGTCCAAGGAACATTTGGGCATGGCTGATACGTCCAGAATCAATTATTTCAGTCAGTCGGTTAGCTAAAACCTCCTGACCCTCAATATCTTTAAACTGCATATTACGCTCAAATTAATCTACAAATATAAGAAATATATCCGACATTATGACTTTTCGCCAAAAAAAACTTTCCCTATTCCTCCGCTCCCCTTCCGCTCTACCATCCCTCGCTTCCCGCATCCTCCTTTCTCCCCTCCCCACAACAAAAATCACACTATTCCAAAGGCTTTTATCAAATGCGAACAATTTTTTTTGTATCTTTGTATTTTGGTTTCAATCGCCACTTACAATTAAACACATTGGTAATGAACAGAATATCATCCTTACTCATACTCCTCTCTATCCTGTTTTTGGGATTCGTCTCCTGTGCCAAACAGGGCTTCCCTTCCGGCGGACCCAAGGACGAGACCCCTCCCGTCCCCCTCTCCGCCACCCCTCCCAGCGGCACTACCAACTTCAACTCCAGCGAATTCTTTATCGAATTCGACGAGTACGTCAACATCAAGGATGCCGACAACAATGTCATCATCTCCCCCGTCCTGTCCCACAAACCCGAATATAAAACCAAAGGCCACGGCATTCTGGTGAAGATAAAAGATACGCTCCAACCCTCCACCACCTACCTTTTCCAATTCAAAAACGCCATTGTCGACTACAACGAGGGCAACCCCCTCCCAAGCTATGAATACGTCTTCTCCACCGGCTCCTCCATCGACAGCATGACCATCCGCGGACAGGTTCTCGATGCCTTCTCCCGCACCGCCTCCTCCGAACCTGTCACCGTCCTCGCCTACCACCAAAGCCAACTCTCCGACTCCATCGGCGACAGCATCGTAGCCAAAGAACGCCCCATGTACATGACCCGCTGCGACAAAGACGGCTCTTTCGCCCTCAACCACCTCCGTACCGGAAAATACCTCCTTCTTGCCATCGAGGACGGCGATAAAAACATGCGCCTCGGCAACAACGAACCTGTCGCCTTCCTCGACTCCTTGGTAACCGCCGTCAAAATGCTCCCTCCACCTGACACCTCCGCCCACGACTCCACTACCCGCGACACTACCGCGCTCGATTCCCTCAACCTCACGCACGACTCCCTCCGCCACCCCGCCGACTCTGTTGTCCATGACTCCACCCACCAAACCCCACAGATTCTCCTCCTCATGTCGCATGAAAAGAAAGAGGTACAACACATCTCCAAAAGCAGTTTCCTGAGCAAAGGACGCATCGAGATTATAACTCAAGTACCACTCTCCCCCAACTATTCTCTCCGCCACCTCACCCGCGACACCACCGAACCCCAAGTTCAATTATACCACAAACGCTGCACCAAAGGCGACACCCTCAACGTATGGATTGGACAAAAAAACTGCGACTCCATAACCCTCCTGCTGAAGGACACCACTGGCCTCAACGACACCCTCACACTCAAATATCGCAAATCCAAGGGCAACAAAGCATCCGGACTCTCCAACATGAGGTCTCTCAAATCCCAACCTCCCATCATTCGCAGTCTGGTGTCCGCCAGCCACCATTATTTCGACACCCTCTGGCTCGCCTTCGAAAACCCCATTGAGGGCATCTGCAAACCTTGGCTCGCCGACTCCTCCGCCCTCGACACCGCCGTCCACATTCTCGTCCTCAGCGACAGCTCCACCTCGCAATGCGGCATCAAGCTGCTCCCCGACTCCTCACTCGCCCCCGCCATGGGTCTCAAAGCCTTCCTACCTTTCAACGGCAAACCCGGCGAGAAATATCAGTTCTCCATCCCCGCCGAACTCTTCTACGACATCTGGCTCAACAAGAGCGACTCCCTCAAATTCACCACCGAACTCACCAAAGTCGAAAACTACGGCAACATCTTCCTCACACTCCTCCCAGACTCCACCCAACCCGACCTCTCATTCCCCCGCCTCATCATCCAGCTAATCAACGAAAAAGGTGACATGGTCCAACAGCAAGTCGTCACCTCCCCCTCCAAAATCTCTTTCCTCCACCTCAAAGGGGGCAAATACTCCTTCCGCGCCATCTTCGACCGCGACGGCAACTCCCTCTGGTCTCCCGGCAACTACTGGCTCCACCGCCAACCCGAGGAAATCATCAAGTTCGAGAAAGTACTCGAATTGCGCGAAAACTGGGACATGGAGGAAAAATGGCTCATCAAAAAAACTGTCAACTAACATCCCCGCCCCTTAGGCGACAATACCTTCAATCTTCTTAAATGGCACCCCCCTTACAAAAAAAGCTCCTCTCAGGCCTCTTTTGGATTCTCCTGCTCAACCTGCTCATCAAGCCGTTCTGGATTCTGGGCATTGAGACAGGTGTCCAGAATGCAGTAGGTCCCAACGAGTACGGCTTTTACTTCACTATCTTCAATCTCACCTACATTTTCAACATCCTCCTCGACTTGGGGGTCACCAACTTCAACACCCGCAACATCGCCCGACATCCCAAACTCATCGACAAGCACCTGCCCGGCATGCTGGGTATCAAACTCGCCCTCCTCTGCCTCTACCTCGTCATCACCTTCACCGTCGGCATTCTCTCCGGCTACGGCTCCCGCCAGTTCCATCTGCTGGCAGTCCTCTCTTTCAACCAGTTCCTCAACTCTCTCATCCTCTATCTTCGCAGCAACTTCGAAGGGCTTATGCTCTTCAAATGGGACAGCGTCATCAGCATCCTCGACCGCGTGATAATGATTATTATCTGCTCCCTCCTCCTTTGGGGTCCCCGTCATGGCATGACCGTCGAATGGTTCGCCTACGCCCAAAGCATCGCCTACATCGCCACCGCCCTCACTGCCCTCATTGTTCTCACCATCCGCATACGCCGCAAACATAACCCCTCCTTCTCGCTCAAGTCTGTCCACCTCTCCCTCCCCTTTGCCATCGTCATCCTCCGCAAAAGTTTCCCCTTTGCCTTGCTGGTTCTGCTTATGGCTTCCTACAACCGCATCGACCCCCTCCTCCTCTCCTGGCTCCATCCCGAAGGCATCTATCAGGCAGGCATCTACGCCGGTGCCTTCCGCCTGCTCGACGCCCTCACCATGATTGCCTACCTTGTATCCGTTCTGCTACTCCCCGTCTTCTCTCGCATGACTGTCGAAAAAGACCCCCAACTCGGTTCCGTCACACGCATGATTACCAGCCTTATGTTGGTCTTCTCCGTCACGGCTGCTACCGCCTTCTCCTTCCATAGCGACACTTTCATGTATCTCCTCTGGCACAGCCAACCCGCCTCCACCGTCAACAACTACGCCCAAGTCTTCACCATCCTCGTCTGGGGCATCGTACCCATAGCCATGACCTATGTCTTCGGCACCCTCCTCACCGCAGCAGGCCACTTGCGCCAGCTCAACATCCTCGCCGCTTCCACCCTCCTAATCAACATCGCTGTAAACCTCGCTCTCATCCCCCGCTACGGGGCTCAAGGTTCGGCGTGGGCCGCCCTCGCAGCCCAAAGCTTTATGGCCATAACCCAAATCGTCGAGGCGTTGCGTCGCCTCCACCTTAAACCCTCTGTAGGCTATCTGCTAAGGCTCCTGCTTTTCTCTGCCGTCATTACAACCGCCATGGCATTGCTGCCCCCGCTCTCCTGGTGGGTCACCCTCCTCCTGGCCGCAGGCACAGCCCTCCTGGCCGCTCTCCTTCTCCGCCTTATCGACTTGAAACAGATGCTCCTTATCGTCACAAATAATTAATCTTTTCCATGAAAAAACTTGCACTCCCTCGCCTCACACTCCTCGCACTGCTCCTTGGCATTGGCCTCCAGCAGGCCAACGCCCAACTATACATCGGCCTCCACGGCGGTGCCACCGTACCCGTTGGCTTCTATGCCGAATCCCGCATGAGCGACAACGAATGGATGTTCACCCAAGGCCACCAACGCCAGGCCGGCGCTGGCACCGGCTGGGCCGCAGGCGTCGACTTCTCCTACGCCATGCCTTTTCACTCCAACCTCGAAATCCTCCTCGCCGCCGACTTTATGCAAAGTGGTGTAAGCCGCGATGTAGAAGAATACTTCACCCTTCGCTTCTCGCAACGCTACAACCAATGCAGCCGCTACGAAATGATACTGCCCCGCCTACGCAACATCCCCATCCTCGCCGGAGTTCAGTACCGCTTCCCACTTACCACCACCATCAACCTCTACGGGCAAGCCCTCGCAGGCATCAACCTCCGCTACATCACCCCTTGGTCTCTCTCCTTTGCCGACGCCGAATGGAACTTCCCCAGCGATGATGAGTCCCTCCTCTACAACAACGTCAAAGTCTACACCTACGCCCCCGCCACCACCTTCGCCCTCCGGCTTGGCGGCGGCTTCTTCATCAAGGACATCGTCTCCATCGGCTTCAGCTACAACATACTCGGTGCCAGCCCCCTTATTTGGGACCAGACCGAAACCGTCCGCTACAATGTCTACGGAAACCTCCACGTCATCAACAACGAGACTCACGTCGACTACTACGACCTCAATCCCACCCTCGTTCTAATCTCGCTTGGTGTCCGTCTTAAAGCCTTCAGCGGCTCCCGACGCGTCCAAGACTGGTAATATCAAAAATTCCAGGTAAACCCTCTAAACGGGTTATTTCGGTCGGAGTTCTGTTCTTTCGACAACTCCTGCAACCGTCTTATCCTGCCCACTCCCCACTTCCATAAGCGTATGTCGAACCACAGCAACACAATAAACAGCAACCCCGACACTATTTCCGCTCCGCTCTCCATGCTCTCCGGCACCATCAGCAACGCGTCGAATGTACCATGCAGCAGCATCGGCACCACAAACGCCATCAGCAAATACCCCTTCCGGTGTCCTTCGTCAAACTTGGCCAACGCAACATAATACCCCATCATCACCCCAAACAGGAAATGCCCCGGCACCGACAGCACTGCCCGTACCGAGCCTGTCACCAGTGCATCACTGAAAGCCTGCTGTCCGAACACATACGATATATTCTCAAAGCAAGCAAAACCCAGCGACACAAAACAGGCATACACTATCCCGTCGTAATACTCATCAAACTCCCTGCTCTTCCATACCGCCAGCATCAACAGCAGCAACTTCCATAGCTCTTCGCTGCATCCCGCCACGACAAAACCTGTATACACCCCGCTCACCACCGGGAACGGAGGCGTGAACTGCACCAGCACCCGTTCCATCATCGCCGCAGGTATTATCGACAATGCTCCAAACAAAAAAGCCTTCACCAACTTACCCAGAGGCTCCTTCTCATACTTGTCGCCTCTATAAACCACCCATGCCAGTACAATCACCGGCAGCACTGCTATTGCTATCAGATATATATTCATCTCTCTGTATCTTATTGTGTTTCTATAATTCGTGTATATTTAATTTACTTCCCCAGCGCATTCACCGCCCAACGCTCCTTGTCAAACTGTAAGGCTTGGTATCAGGCTTCTGGAAGAGTTTCTTATTGGGCTTAGGTCCCATGTCGAACTCAAGGGTGCCGCCCTCCATCAACTGGGCGTAGGTAACGTAACATTTATCGTAGGGCTTTCCATTCCACAGCACGCGTTGTATATAACGGTTCTTGTCGCTAACCTTGGGAGCCTTTATCTCAAGGTATTTGCCGCTGCCCATGCGTACCTTCATATAGGGCAGGTAGGGCGCACCGATGACGTACTGTCCGCTTGCGGGACAGACGGGATAGAAGCCCATGGCGGAGAAGATGTACCAGGCCGACATTTGCCCGCAGTCGTCGTTGCCACAGAGGCCGTCGATATGGTTGCGGTACATCTTGTTCATCACCTCGCGCACCCAGTATTGGGTCTTCCACGGTTGGGTGGTCCACATGTAGAGGTAGGGAATATGGTGGGAGGGTTCGTTGCCGTGAACGTAGCCGCCCAGCATGCCCTCGCGGGTCACGTCCTCGGTCTCGGCAAAGAACTCGTCGGGCACATGCATGGTTTCGCCGCCCATCATCTGCATCATGCCGTTCACGTCGTGGGGGACGTAGAAACTGTAGTTCCAGGCATTGCCTTCAATCAGGCCCTCGCCGCTGGTGGAGAGGAGGCTGTAAGGGGTTTTCCAGCTGCCGTCGATGTAACGGGCGCGGACAAAGCCGTCCTTATACACGTTGCGGTAGCTCAATGCCCGCTGGCGGTAATTCTCCCGCACCGAATCCTCATAGCCTATCACATCGGGCAGCGTATTCTCCAAATGGTTCTCCAACGCCCAATAGACACACCAGTCCTCATAGGCATTCTCAAGGGTAACGGAGGTTCCGTTGCGGCTCTCGTCGACGGGGACATAACCTATCTCTTTGTACAGCCCGGTGAAGTCGTAGTCTTCCACATTGGTGGTGGAGAAGATGGCATCCATGGTTTCCAGCTCTTGCTCAGTATCGGGCTGGAGTGTGTTGACGGCAGCATCTACCATGACCGAAACGCCGTGGTAGCCTATCATGCACCAGTTCTCGCCTCCATGGTGGCTCCACACAGGCAGCATGTGGTGAGGGCTTCTTTGGTAGTGACCGTAGAGCGACAGGGCAAGGTTGCGGCTCATAGCGGTGTCGGTGAGGTTGATGAGTGGATGCAGGGCGCGGTAGGTGTCCCACAGCGAGAAGATGGTATAGCGGGTATGTCCGTCATAGTTCTTTTCATCAATATCTTGATATATGGAGGGGTTTATCATAGTGTGGTAGTACGAGGTGTAGAGCATAGCCAAGGCATCCTCCGGTCCCTGTGCCTCGATACGTCCCAGCATCCGGTTCCAATGGATGCGTGTCAGTTCACGTACTACGTCGAAATGGCTGCGATAGTTAGTGTCACCCTGATGGACGATAAGCAGCGTGTCGCCCTCCGGCCTATCGCGGTATAGTGCCCATGAAGCAGAACGAGAGTACTGGCACCCTTCGCGCTGGACGGCCTCTCTGGCACCCCAAGTGCTGTTGGGTGAAAGCCCAACGATGATTTCGAGGGTATCGCTGCCGTCGTCCTCAAACTCGAACCAGCACACCGGCTTGCGTCCTGCCATCTCGGGGAAGTTATGCTCTTGGTCAAAGCGGTACCAGAATCCGTGGTACGACAGCGGGGCAAAGTCGTGGTAGCCATACTGCTTGATGGGTTTGTTGAACCGGATGTAATAATACAGCTTGCGGCAGCGGTTCCAGCCGCTGGTCATGCGCCAGCCCGACAGTACACCACTTTCGTTCACGTTGCACACTGCCCACAACACTTTTCCGTCGTAGTTGTAGAGACTGTGGTTGAGGTCGAGGATGATTTTCTGCGCTGCACCCTTGGGAAATATATAGCGGTGCACTCCACAGCGCTTTGTGGCGGTGAGTTCGCAGCGGATGTTATCGTCGTCGAGGGTGACGGCATAGTAGCCCGGCGCGGCCACTTCGGTCTCGTGGCGGAAACGCTGGCGGTAGCCTCCGTCGGGGTTGTCGGCAGTGCCGGGGTTGAGCTTGGTCTCACCACTGTAGGGCATAATCAAAATATCTCCCAAGTCGCTGTGACCTGTGCCGCTGAAATGAGTATGGCTGAAACCTACGATACTCTTGTCACGATGCTGGTAACCGGCGCAGTAGTCATAAACTCGTGGCTGATACACGCCGTTAATGTTGTGCGGTATAGTGTCCGTGTCGGGACTCAACTGAACAAACCCATACGGAAAGCATGCACCGGGAAAGGTGTGACCCATACCGTTGGTGCCGATAAACACATTCACCCATTGCGAGGGACTGGCTACCTGCCCAGGGGTCTGTGCCACCGCAGTGTACATAATAAGAATCGTTGCGCAGAGAATCGAGATACGTTTCATATAACTGTCAAATTTGATGCTGCAAAGATACAAAGAATTTTTGAATTCGTTAATTCGTAAATGTATTACCGTGTGAATGCGTTACCATGTAAATGCGTTAATGTGTGAATCAGACTAACGAATTATCACATTAACGAATTAACGAATTAAAAAACGATGGACAAGCCATCGGCTCGTCCACCGTTTCTTTATCAAGGGATAAGGGTTATTCTATCCAGCCGAGAATATCGCCTTTCTTCACCCACTGGCCTTGTTTGACGCAGGTGTCGATGAGGCGGCCGCCCTTGTTCATGTATACATTCACCAACGCGTAATTTGCCTGAATGATGCAGAACACATCACCCTGTTTGTATTCGCGACCGGGGGCGGGAGGAACCGAACGGTTGAAATCGAGTTCCCACAGCAACTGACCGTCTTCGGCAGCCACAACCGGCATGGCATTTGCATGCTTCTCGGTAATATAGTTGGGTGTCAGTGTCACGGCTCCGGCTGAGTTGACAGAAGTATTGCTGGCAGCGGGAGCGGCTTTTTCGGCACGGAGCTGAGCCACCTCTTTCTCGAAGCGTTCCTTAGCAATACCCGACTTGTAGTCGCGGTATTGGCGGTCGTGCATAGCCAGTTCGAAAAGCTCCTCGTCATCTTCGCCACGGTCCCAGCCGTTCTCTTCCATCTCTTTGATGTACTCGGGCAGGGCATCGGGATAAGCATCCTGCGGGTTGCCATCGTAGAACTCGAAGTTGTTCTTCTTGGCAAGTTCCACGATTTCGGGTGCCAACGGGCCGGGCAGTTTGCCGGCGCGTCCCAGAATCATGTTCCAGCTGTCCTTGTCAATCTGGTTGAAACGGGGCTTGCCCTGAGCCAATGACATGATATTCATCAAAGCAATGTTCTTGGTGTATTGGCTGAAGGGAGTAACCAGAGGAGGATAGCCCAGCATCGGCCAAATATAAGCAACCTCCTGGAACAGCTGAACCGTCAACTCGTCGAAGGTCACCTCGGGTTTGCCGTTCTTCTTCAGAGCCATGTTGATAGCATGGTGCACACCCTTCAGGTCGCTCATCATGCTGCCCATCATGCCGCCGGGAAGGCCGCAGCCCACCAGCATCGACGTGCAGATACGGTTGGCGGGATTAACATACAGGCCGAGAAAATCGTCCAGGAACGACTGCGTCAACGCACGGGTTTCCATATAGGCGCTCATGTTGATGTCCTTCACCAGGAAACCGTCCTCTTTCAGCATAGCCTGCACGGCAATGATGCCGGGATGCACCATACCCCATGCCAGAGGCTCCATGGCAGTGTCGATCACATCGGCACCAGCGCGGGCAACTTCCAGCACCGAAGCCATGGCGAAGCCGGGACCGGTATGGCCGTGATATTGAACTATGATGTGGGGGTACTTCTTCTTAATCTGATAGACTAACTTGCCCAGCATGGTCGGACGGCCGATACCTGCCATGTCCTTCAGCGCAATTTCGTCGGCTCCGAATTCAACCAGCTTGTCGACAATGCCCATATAGTATTCCACCGTGTGGATGGGCGAATAGGTGATGCTCAGCGCAGCCTGGCTTATCATGCCAGCTTCTTTGGCATATTTCACCGACAACTCAAGGTTGCGCACATCGTTCAGTCCACAAAACGAACGCATAATGTCGACACCCTGAGCCTTCTTTACCTTGGGCATAAGCTGACGCACATCCTTCGGCACACCGTACATACGCAGACCGTTCAAAGCCCTCTCAAGCATGTGGGTCTGGATTCCAGCCTTGTTAAACTCCTTGGTCCATGCCCGCACTGACTTGTTCGGGTTTTCGCCATACATTAGATTCACCTGCTCAAAAGCACCGCCGTTGGTCTCAACGCGGTCAAAGCAACCCATCTTCACAATTGCCGGTGCCACCTGCACCAACTGGTCAACACGGGGTTGATATTTGCCTGACGACTGCCACATGTCGCGGTAAACCAAGCTGAATTTTATTTCTCGAGCCATTTCTCTTTGTTATTGTTTTTTATAAAGTATTGTATAATATCGTGTTATCGGTGAAAAACCTTTTCCCACCAATATGCAAAATTACAAAAACTTTTCCTTTCATCGCCACATTTAACTATTCTATAACATTATATTTGTATCCGACATGATTCTGAGTAACTTGTATCGTCCCGAACTAATACAACAGCTCTTCTCTAATTGTATTGCTGTTCAAGAGTTTGAAACAACCGTATGTCAAAGGTGATATTACAGCAATTGGAATGGTATGGGGCCGGCTGCCGGGGGGAATTTGAAGCTTATGAGGAGGGCAAAAAGGGCGGGGAGGAGGAGGCGTTTCACTGCAGCGGGGCGGTGTCGCAGCGCATTCTGACAGAATGGGGAGATGAGTGTAAAAGTTTGTATATATGTATTGTATATTACTAACGGCAAATTATTTTGGGGAACAATAAGCGTATGTCCATATTTTTTTGTATCTTTGCAACTCAAATCATTCAATAAGGCAACGTTCTAAATAGATGGTTACAACGCTGTTGGAGGCGTGGAACGGACAGGAGGAACCGCCTTGGGAAAAATGGGGTATTAGCTCATTTGGTAGAGCATTTGGTTCGCAATCAAAAGGTAACGGGTTCGACTCCCGTATACTCCACAGAGAGAGGCCACTTTAAGTAGGTGGCTTTTTTTGTATATAAGATTGATAAATATGAAAATAGCACTGTTAGGATACGGAAAAATGGGCAAGGCCATCGAGGCCGTTGCCGAAGAACGCGGGCACTCGATAGGAGTGACCATTGACGACGAGGACGACTGGATGGACAAGTTGGAAGACTTGAAGGATTGCGACATGGCCATCGACTTCTCGACACCGGCTACCGCGGTGGGAAACATAATGCGTTGTTTCGACTTGGGGCTGCCGGTAGTGGTTGGCACTACAGGCTGGTACGAGCAGCTTGAAGGCGTGGTGCACGACTGCGAGCAGCGCGAGTGCGCTCTGTTTGTGGCGTCGAATTTCAGCATCGGCATGAATATTGTGTTTGACCTGAACCGCCGTCTGGCAAAGCTTATGAACGGCCATGAGGAGTACAGCGTGGGCATTACCGAGGTGCACCATGTGCATAAACTGGATGCCCCGAGCGGGACGGCGATAGCCTTGGCACGGGACATTGTGGAAGAGGTTGACCGGAAGGACGACTGGTGCCTGATGCGCAAAGGGGTGAAGCCCAAAAAGGACGAGGTGCCTATCGTTTCGGTACGCGAAGGCGAGGTGCCAGGAGTGCATGAAGTGGTGTATGACAGCGCAATAGACCGCATTACCCTAAAGCACGAGGCGAAGAGCCGTCGTGGGCTGGCAGTGGGCGCAGTGCTGGCGGCAGAGTTTCTTGAAGGCCGCAAGGGATACTACACGATGAAAGAGTTGCTGGAACTGTAGCAAGACCATGATGGAGCGAGGCAAGGTAGACCGCAAGGGCGGATGGGTTGTGGCGGCGCTGGCAGCGTTGCTGGCAGCGGCCATGGTCGGATGCGCTATGCTGGGTGTGGTGCGTTTTGAGTGGGAAGAGATGTGGTCCTCGCCCATATTCTGGAATCTCAGGGCTCCGCGTATTGTGTTGTCGGTGTTTGTGGGAGCGGGACTGTCGGTTTGCGGTGCGGCATACCAGTCGGTGTTTCGCAACCCGTTGACGGACCCGTATGTGCTGGGTGTGTCGTCGGGGGCGTCGGTAGGTGCAGCCGTGGCCATATTGTTGGGCTTGGAAGCCTACATGCTGGGCGTGGGTGCGAGTGCGCTGGTTACTGGATTGCTGACCGTGGTGGCAATTTACCGCATTGCCTCTATAGGCAACCGGATGCACACTACTACGTTGTTGCTGACGGGTGTGTGCATCACATTTTTGATGTCGGCAGTGATTTCGTTTCTGATGGTGCTGAGGCAGGACAAGATGGACAGTATCATATTCTGGACCATGGGGAGTTTTGCATCAGCGTCGTGGCTCGACGTGGCGGTTGTGGCTCCGGTTGTTGTGGCGGGAGTGTGCGTGGTGCTGTTCTACTGCCGCGACTTGAATCTGCTGCTGGCAGGGAGCGAGACAGCAAAGAGCCTTGGCGTGGAGGTGGAGCGTGTGAAAAGGGTGCTGCTGCTGTCGACCACGTTGATGGTGGCATTTTGTGTGGCCACATGCGGCGTGATAGGTTTTGTGGGGTTGGTGGTGCCGCATTGTGTGCGGTTGGTGATGGGGCCGGACAACCGGAGGGTGGTGCCTTGTGCCATCTTTGCAGGAGGGTTGTTCCTGCTGCTGTGCGACACGCTTGCACGGACGGTGTTGATGCCTGCGGAGTTGCCTGTGGGCAGTTTGACCGCACTGGTGGGGGCACCATTGTTTATCTACCTGCTGTATAAGAACAAGAAGCAATATTGAAAGCACCATGACGATAGAACTGAAGGATTTGAGTTACGGATATACCCAGCGGAGGGTGCTGGAGGGGTTGAGTGTGCGGTTTGAGAGAGGGGGGATGTATGCGGTGATGGGTGCCAACGGGTGCGGGAAGACTACGTTGCTGCGGTTAGTGGCAGGACTGTTGACCCCCGAACGGGGCGAGGTGCTGCTCGACGGTCAGAGCGTGGGAAGTTATACGGCACGGGAGCTGGCTCAACGCATGGCTTTTGTGAGGCAATATCCGCAGACGGACTTTGAGTTCTCGGCTTTCGAGACGGTGTTGATGGGTCGCAACCCTTACCAGCGGAGGTTACAGAACGAGTCGCAGGAGGACTGGGACATCGTGGAGCGTTGTATGAAGCAGACCAATACCTGGCACCTGCGTTTTGCCAAACCCAACCAGATGAGCGGCGGCGAGTTGCAACGTGTGATGCTGGCCCGTGCATTGGCACAGGAGACACCCGTGATGCTGCTTGACGAACCTGTATCAAACCTCGACATAGCCCATCAGTTCGAGATATTGGAATTGCTGCGTACCATCAACCGTGAGGAACACAAGACTATCCTGATAGTAATCCATGACCTGAACATGGCCTTGCGTTACTGTCCGCAGTTGGTACTGCTGCACAAGGGCGGGATACACTATCACGGCACTACCGAGCAGGGGCTGTCGCCCGAGAATATACGCACGGTTTTCAACATCCATGCCGAACCGGTAATGGCTGACGGAGAACCGACGTTGCTGCGCCTGAGACCTTTGGAACTTTAAGCCTGTTGAATGTTGATTCGAAACAAATAATCCAAGTCCATATATGTTATCGTTCAAGCCCCATACCAAACTGAACAAGTGGCACATTATCGGTGTGGCAGGGGTGGCTTATGCGCTTATCTCTATTGTGAACCATGTTTTGTTTCGCACGTATGGTCTTGACTTGGGACTGTACACCCATGCCCTGTATGACTACAGCCACCTGCGGTTTGACGACAGCACGTTCTTTCAGGAAACGCCCCGCAACCTGCTGTCCGACCACTTTGACCTGTATTTGGTTCTTTTTTCACCGCTGGTATGGATTATGGGCAGCTACACGCTTTTGGTTGTACAGATAGTTTCGATACTGTTCGGTGCCTTAGGGGTGTACCAGTTCGTGGACGTATGCAGGAAAGACAGTAATGTGGGGAACGAGAAGGGAGCCAACGGGTTTGCCTTGTTGGCCATGGTTTCGTTTCTGCTGTTTTTTGGGATATGGGATGCACTGGGATTTGACTACCACTCGAACGTGGTGGCGGCGATGTGGGTGCCGTGGCTTTTCTACTGGCTGAGGCGGGAGCGGTACGGACTCTATGCACTGGCAGTGGTGATGGTTTGCATAGCCAAGGAGAACATGCCGTTGTGGCTTGTGTGCATCTTGTTGGCACTGATGTGGGACTACCGCCGTAACCGGCGCGCCCTATTGTGGTTGGCCGGAGGCATTCTGTTCGGTGTGGGGTACCTTGTTGTTGTCGCCATGGTTGTAATGCCGTCGCTCAACCCGGAAGAAATCCATTTTATGGGGAAGTTCAAGTACATGGGCGACAGCTTCGGCGAAGTGGCCGCATGGATTTTCTCCCATCCCTTAGAGACGGTGCGCAATCTTTTTGTCAACTTTCGCGATTCGCATCGCGGCGACGGACTAAAGACTGAGTTTTACCTCTGCCTGCTGGTTTCGGGCGGGTTGTTCTGTCTGTTCAAGCCTAACTGGCTTCTCATGATGGTGCCTCTTGTGGCACAGAAGATGTTGTCGGAAGACATTGCATTGTGGGGTGTGGGCAGCCAGTACAGCGTGGAGTTTGCCCCTGTAATAGTGTGCGGTGTGTTTGCCATGGCCGCAAAGGTTAAGAAGACCTGGCTGCGACGAACGGTTGTAATCGCTATGCCGTTGCTGTGCGGGTTGGTGACTTGGTATACTTGTACCGATGCAAAGGCCTGGGTGCAACGTGAAAACGTCAGGATATTTTATAAAGACCACTATAGGCAGGAGCAGTTTGACACGGACTATGTGCGGAAGGTGCTGAAACAGTTGCCTCCGGAGGTTTCAGTCTGTGCCTCATCATGTTTTACCCCCCATCTTGCACTGAGGGATTCGGTCTATTTGTACCCAGTAGGGATGTGCCACAATCCTGAGTATATAATGCTTAAAAGTGACGACCTCCCAGAAGACACAGCAAGTTTGACATTGATAGAGACAAACGGCGAAGTGTATTTGTTTCACCGGTGAGGGATTAGTGACAGCAATGCCGTTTGACCTATTGGATATACGGAACACGACGGGACTCACTTGCACCACATAAAGGATAGCACAGAAAAACCACACACTGACGACCATGCCAGCGGGTTTCTTCTATTGCAGGGTGGGGTCGTAGAGAATTTTGCGATACGCCACTGCCTTACGCTCACGAATGAACAGATAAGTGCCAAGTCGCACGCCGAATATGAATAACAGGGCAAAGAGAACTATGGTTGGCAAGGAGAGGTTGTTATGGTACATCAAGCCCAATGTCAAAACAAGTGCCGACACCCCATAGCCAAGACAGAAGAAATACTTCCAACCCACAGCCGAAACCGCAAGCTAAACTGCCAAAAGGATAAGAAGATCTGTCATAATTCGAAGCTTTGATATTTGATAATTGTTTGAAACCGTAAAGCCCAAGGACATGAATTATTGTCCGGGAGCAAGGATTATTCCTTCATTAACATATTGACGCATTCACGCATTGACACATTATTGCATAAACACGTTGCCACATTTGAAAACCTTGCAAAATATAATTTTGATATTCCAGAAAGATTGTGTATCTTTGCAGTTTGAAATATATAATAATACCCTGGTTTAGGATAGGTGGTGGAAACAATAAATAAACATATTAACTTACATCCTTTTTTACGATGGGCAGGGGGTAAAAATTGGCTCGTTCAGCGTATAAAAGACACTTTCGACATTACCTCATATTCTTCGTATCATGAACCTTTTGTTGGTGCTGGAGCAATGCTATTTCATCTTCATCCATCAAAAGCATATATTTCTGACGCAAATGAACAATTGATGTTAACCTACAAGACGGTTCGTGACAGCATTGACGATGTTATTGATTTAATAAAGAGATTTGGCACAGGAGAGGAGGCATATTATACAGTTCGAGGAATAAAAACTAACGACCCTATTAGGAAAGCAGCCCAATTTATTTATTTAAATCAAATGTCATATAACGGAATCTACCGTGTCAATTCCGAGGGTAATTATAATGTACCCTGGGGGAAACGATTAAATTACCATTTTGACTATGAAAATCTTCATAATGTAAGTATTTACTTAAAAAAAATCAACATTCAAACAATGGATTTTGAAGGATGCATTAGTCGAGTAAGAAAGAATGCTTTAGTTTTCCTTGATCCTCCTTATACTCATTCCAAAATAGAAAATGGTTTTATTCAATATAACCAAAAGACATTTACTCTTCAAGACCAACTTCGTTTATCGATTATGATTGACAAGATTAAGTCACGAGGTGCTTATTATATTCTTACAAATGCCGATCATGAAGTGATACGAGAAGTTTTCGATAAAGGAGATAGAGTGATCCCAATTGTTCGAAGTAGTGGAATCGGTGGGAAAAATGCCCAAAGAGGTCAATATGAAGAGTGTATTTTTACAAATACGAATTTAGTAATCTAAAATAATTCATTATGGCAAAGTTTACAGCTGAAGACCGGCAGTATATTTCTGAAAAAATGTCTGATGACGTTAGCCGTCTAGGCAAACTATATAAAGCATTTAAAGGCGAATATGAAGAAATGAGTGTTCCTCATGGGATGGTCGATGACCAAGTTAGGGAAGGCTGGGAAATTGTAGACATAAAGAAATCCGTTACGAGAATAAGAAGAAAGAAGTCTATTTCAAAACAATTTGAACATCAAGTATGGTGTCAGTTCTATGAATTAGGATTTAGATGTTTAAATATTGATGATCAATTTCATTTAAGATGGGGAGAAGGCGAAAAAGACCGCAAACAATTAGACGTGGTTGCTGTGGGCGAAGAAGCAATATTTGTAGTAGAATGTAAAGCCGCAGCGGAGCTTAAAAGTGCACCATCTTTCAAAGATGAAGCTGAAGCATTGCGTTTAAGAAAACAAGGCGTAATTAATGCATTGAGACAGGTATATGGGCAAGATAAAAAAGTAAAATTTATTTTTGCAACAAAAAACTATAATTTTGCGGGATGCAGTGCAGATCTTGAACGTTTCAAGGAGCAGAAAGTCTATATTTATGATGAAAAAACACAAAAGTATATTGATAAACTAATAAAAAATTACAAAGACTCTGTATTATACCAATTCTATGGTTTAATGTTTAGAGATGAGGCAATCAACAATAATCGTATAGAGATTCCTGCGATTGAAGGCAATATGGGCAAACACAAGTATTATATGTTTTCTATTGAACCTGCAAAACTGTTGAAATTGGGATTTGTCCTGCATAGAACTGCTGCTAATGATTTTGACTTGCCGACTTATCAAAGATTACTAGTTCCCAAAAGACTTAAAAATATAACAGAGTTTATTAATGGCGGCGGTTTTTTCCCAAACTCCATCATTATAAACTTTAATACAAACAAAAAACATAAATTAGAGTTTCAAGCAGAATCAAAAGGTCAAGATACAAAATCCCGACTTGGCATATTAAAAATACCTAATGTGTATGGAATGGCCTACATAATAGATGGGCAACATCGTGTTTATGGATATGCTGGTTCAGAATATAAAGACACAAACACAATTCCAGTAGTTGCTTTTGTTGGCATGATACCAGAGGAGCAACTTAATCTATTTATGGAAATCAATCAGAATCAAAAAGCAGTTAGTAAAGATCTAAGACTTGATTTGGAGGAAGATATGCTTTGGAAGTCAAGTAAGTTGGATTCAAAAATGAAAGCTTTACGATCTTCAATTATTAAGGTTCTTGCAAACAAAAAAGAATCCCCACTATATAATATGATAACTGTCGGTGAAGATACTGCATGTTTTTCATTTACATCTTTTGATAATGCTTTCAGCAAAGCAACATTCATACCCAAAGCTACTGCCTCAAGATTTAAAGAAGATTCTATACGATATTCGATGTACGATACCACAATACATGATGATGACACTGCTATGAGAGAATCAAGAGATAAGATAACAGATTTCGTTATCCGTTGTTATTCATACATAAAAGACAATTATCCTGAGTTTTACGACAGAAATAATAAATATATTATGTCTATTCGAGGTGTCGTCCCTTATATATGTTTAATTAGCGATTTAAGGAATCACCTAATAGATAAAGGCCTTTTGACAAACAAATCATCAAGTGTTGAGTGCGCTGATGCAATAACTAAATATTTGAAAGCATTAATGGAAGGGCTTAAGTCTTTATCGAACGAAGAAAAAGACAGGTTCCTAGGTATTCAAGGTAAAATGGCAGAAACAATATGGTTGAGGACATATCAAAACCTTATTAATAAAACATTTCCTGAATATAACCCGTCAAAGCTTATTGAATGGAGAGAAACTCAAGATAAAGAATTACAAGAGAAGGGGCGGAAAATAGGACAATCTGTAGTTGCAGAAATTAGAAAGATGGTTATTTGCCAATTAGAGGAACTTTTTGGAGAACATTGGGATCTTGAAATAAACACGATTAAAAACGCTTGCACAAAAAGAGCAAATGACCAGATGGCAAAACATCATAAAGAAGGAGTCGATTTTGAAGAAATTGTCTGGACAGACATGATTGATATGTCAGAATTAAAAACAATAATAGAAAGATTTTGGTCACGTGAAAAAGAGGGAGCCTCGGCATTTAAAACATTTGAAAGCATATTCTCGTTTGATATAGGAGACGGTTTTAACACAAAAGCAGAGAAAACTAAATGGTTATCAGTGCTTAGTTCATATAAAGATATGTGGTCTTCAGATACAAAAGGTTTAAACAAGTCTCAAATAGATAAATTAGAGTCAATTAGCGATTTTGTGTTCAAAAAACACACTTAAGATTCCATTCTTCATGACTTTGGATGAGATTGTTCACAACGATTGAAATTATTATATTGTGTTTCTGTGCCCAGCAAGAAACATAAAGAAGTCTATAGCAGCGTGATATCATGAAAGGATGATTTTTTGAAAGCAAGAGATATTTCAAACTAACAAGGGTGCATGGGATGTGTATCGCTCACACGAGAGAAATATGTAATAAATAATACCTGCCAGCCCGTAGGGTGGGGCTGTGGCAACCAAACTTGATGAGATAACTGCGTTGGGCACCGTCAAAATAGAAATAATTATTGTAGAGAGAAACATTACCGCGTCTCGGACCTTAAATAATGGAAAATTGAAAAGACAGAATTGAAAAATGCATAAGGACAGTAACAGTGAAATAATTTGAGTATTATTGCAAAAAGAATATGGATAAAAAAATAACCATCATAGACAAGGATTATTCTCAATGGGGAAAAGAACTTGTCGTACGCTATCGACAGAGCCAAGAACAAGCTCTTGCTATAAACATGTTCCTTGAAGCAATAAAGGATGATTTGACCGGCAAATAAAGAAGCTTGATGAATCTAAAAATGATAAAGAGAAGGCAAAGAATGGCATTATATCAAAACTAAAATCTTTCGGCTCTGATGTTGCTGCGAATATTGATGCAAATATACTAATAAATCCAAACATCTAGAGTGGATTATAATTTTGAATTATATGGGCAAGACAATACCAACTATACCGAATCTGACAAAACTGGAACAGCAGTTTGAGTATGTCAATTCACTGATAGAACGGCACCGTTCATCGGCTATCGCCAAAGTGAATATGGAGGCGTTGCTGACAAATTGGGAGGTGGGGCAATACATTTCTCAACAATTGAAATCTGCCCAGTGGGGAGCCAAGGTGGTTAGCGAATTAGCAGACTATCTGAAACGCATGAATCCAAGAAGGAAAGGCTATAGCAAAAGAAACTTGTACAATATGGTGGGTTTCTATGAAACGTACAGCTCAGAATCTTTCCTTGGTTTTATTGACACCCTACACTTGGACAAAATAGTGCAATTGCCAATTGCACAATCTGTTGCTCACAGTCAGAATGAAATAGTGCAGTCAGTGACTGCACAAAATGAAGATGCCTTAATTGTGCAGTCGCCGACTGCACAATTTGCATTGCCTTTCCCAGCCGTTCTTGCAGTAACATCGTTTACTAACCATATTGAGATACTAAACAGATGCAAATCGAACGAAGAGCGTGTGTTTTATATGCTCTATTCTTACCGTGAAAGGCTAAAATTAAGAGAGTTACGTCGTTGCATTGTCAATCAGACATATTCCACCATTCTCGACAAGGAGAAGATGTTGTCACCACAATTACTGAGAGACTACCCCAGTTCCGAGTACTTGCTAAAGGACAAAGCCTTGGTGGATTTCCTGGGTCTTCCAGCAAAACACAATGAGCACCACCTTCACAAAGGGCTTCTTGAGCACATGAAAGAATTCATTCTGGAATTGGGTAAAGACTTCCTTTTTGTTGACAGCGAATACGGAGTTCAAGTTGGTGGCTCCACTAAACGAATAGACCTTCTTTTCTATCATCGGGCATTACAGTGTCTGGTGGCAATTGAGTTGAAAGCAGTTGGTTTTCAACCCGAGTTTGTCGGCAAGATGGACATGTATCTGGAGGCTCTTGACAGAGATGTAAAACGAGATAATGAGAATCCAAGTATCGGCATTATCCTCTGTCCATCAGCAGATCGCAGTATGGTTGAGTATACATTGAGTCGCTCACTTAGTCCTACAATGGTGGCAGAATACCAACGAAAACTGATACCACAAGAGGTGATGCGGAAATCCCTTGAAGAATACTGCTCATTCATCAAAGATAATCAATAATAGCTTATGTCACGACTCAGCGATTTATACAAGGCAATGGAAACATTGCGGAAAGAAGGTCTCTCATTAAATGAAGATCTCGAAAAGCAGGTAAGCGAACTGGAGGAGAATATTATCAAGAAGGAAATCTTGCCAGTCGTTAAGGAGACCATAGCGCCTGCATTGAAACAGGTGCAACGGGAATTGGTGCTTGTGGTGGATTACCACCCTGGAGAACCCATCAGCGTGGCTCTCTCTCGCAAGACCAATATCTCGGCACTTATTGACGCCAAACGTTTGGAGGCCGACCCCGAGGTGGAACACAAAGAATTTGGCCCACGGAAAAACCGCTCCACAAATATTGCACCCAAGACAGGTCTCTGCATTTATAGAAAAGATGGTTCGATACTGCAGGAACACGATGCAGCAACAACATTTACGTCTGCTATTGTCGAGGCTGGTTTAGTAAAGGTGAGAGAGCTCAATTTGAAGCATTGTCGCATTAACATCGTAGCAACAACCAAAGATAAAAAGTACGGTCGTGCCCAGCGTGAAGCAGCTCCAGGCCTTTATGTTCTCACCCACAGCAGCACGAAGGACAAGAAGAAAATGCTGGACAAAATCAATGAGTCATTGAATATGGGCTGGACAATTGAGATTGTCAAATAAGTTGGATTTCCGCATAAATGAAATGGGGTTGAACTGGCAAAAGAACAAAAAATATGACCACGAACAAATGCCATGAAGAAAAAAGAAACACAACAAACCCAGTATAGCATTGTCCTCTATCAGAACGATGAGAGTAATGTGTGTGTCAACGTTTACTATAACAAGGAGACTTTTTGGCTGACACAAAAAGCAATGGCAGAGCTGTTTGGATGTTCGACCGACAACATTTCCCTCCACTTAAAGAAAATCTTTTCCGAAGGAGAACTGGATAAGAATTCAGTTACCGAGAAAAACTCGGCAACTGCCTCCGACGGCAAAAACCACTTGACTACATTCAATAATCTCGATGCTGTTATTGCTGTTGACTACCGTGTCAACTCCCATCAGGCGAGGACGTTGCACATCTAAGCCACCAAGACATTGAAGGAATACTTTAAAGGAGAATAATAAGAAACAAAATATGAACGCAAAGATTTCCATACGCTTTTATAAGGACTATAAGGTTCGTGCTATTTGGGGCGAGGAAAACAATCAATGGTGGTTCTCGGTACTCGATGTTGTGGGAGCCATCAACGAACAAGATGACCACGAGAAGAACCGAAACTATTGGAAATACCTCAAGGCAAAATTAAAGAAAGAACAGAGCGAGGTGGTTAGTGACACTACCCAACTGAAACTGGCTGCCTCTGATGGAAAGAGGTATAACACCGATGTAATCAGTCTGTCCGGTGTGGAAAAATTAGCAAAAGCAATTCCTAACAGCCAGGCAATGGCTTTCCTCGATTGGTTTAAATACAGCGAAAACACAATAGACGGACAAAGTAGAAAAAAAGCCTACACACTGTGGGAGAGCAATCTCGTATCAAGCCGGGACATTGGCAAAGTAAAATCACTACAGCAAATTCACGCCTACCTCTTCGGTGGCCTCTACGACTTTGCAGGCAAGATACGCATACTGCTGAAACAGGCTCTGACTGACCGTATCAATGACCGCGAGATATTCATGAAAGGCATAGACTATTCCTATTATTACGAGCAAGAGGAATAAACTGGTATACCTGCCACAATAAATCCATTCAATTACTTCATAGAACACAAACAACACACAGCAAAAGACAATTTGAAAGAACAGTTATAGTAAAAGCACAAAAATCGCCAAGATATAACAAGTATGCAAACCGAGATAGAATATATCACTTACAGAAACAAGATTGCCGCCATTGCAAATGGCGAGGAGGTGGGGGAAGTGACGTTCCCGATGACGGGTGAGAACAGTTACAACATCAACCACACCTATGTTGACAACAGACTGCGCGGGCAGGGGATTGCCTCGGAACTGGTGCGTCGCGCGGTGGAGGAAATTGAGCGAAGAGGCGGACAGGTTAACGCTACATGCAGCTATGCCTTGCTTTGGTTGGCGCGCAACCGTGGCTGCGACATCGGCGACACGCCTCTTTCATGCCCTATCAACTAAAGCCAAATCGACTATACGTCCGGCTGTTCAGGCTACCACGAAGTATTAGTATCGGAGACTGAAAGGATTACCGCCCCAGCGAGATTCCACTTTTCAATTATCAATTTGATTCTCATCGTTGCCCTGGCTCGACTCTGAAGGTTCACTCTCAGTGCTCTCGGTAGCTTCACCATTGAGGGCGCGGGTGCTGACACGGCGAAGCTCGAAGTCGCGACCCAAGTACTTCTCACGCACGTCGGGGTCGGCAGCCATCTCCTCGGGAGTACCGTGGTGGAGGACACTGCCTTCATAAAGAAGGTAGGCGCGGTCGGTTATGCTGAGGGTTTCGTGGACGTTGTGGTCGGTGATAAGGATACCGATGTTGCGGTCCTTGAGGTGGGCAACAATATCCTGAATGTCCTGCACAGCGATGGGGTCGACGCCTGCAAAAGGCTCGTCAAGTAGCAAGAACTTGGGGTCGTTGGCCAAAGCACGTGCTATCTCGGTACGGCGGCGCTCGCCTCCCGACAGCTGTATTCCCTTGCTTCGACGTATTCTTTCAAGCCCAAATTCAGAAATAAGCGACTCGAGTTTCTCTTTGCGCTGGTTGGTGTCAAGGTCTTTGCGGAACTCAAGAATAGACATGATATTGTCCTCGACGGTCATGTGGCGAAAGACAGAAGCCTCCTGGGCAAGGTATCCCACACCAAGCTGAGCACGTTGATACATCGGCATTTTTGTAATTTCCCGGTCGTCGAGGAATACTCGGCCGGAATAGGGCTTGATAATACCCACTATCATGTAGAAAGTAGTTGTCTTGCCGGCTCCATTGGGCCCGAGCAGTCCCACAATCTCGCCTTGGTTTACTTCCACGCTCACTTCTTTGACAACTGTACGTGAGCGGTATATCTTGACAACGTTTTCGGTTCGGAGTTGCATGTGATGTTTTGTTGATATGTTGATACGTTGGTTGTTGATAAGTTGATATGATGCGGGTCGTTAAACGTATAAACTTATCAACGTAAAAACAATTTTATATGATTCCTTCACGGAGAATATCATGCAGATGGAGCACTCCAAGGTAGTATCCGTTCCGGTCAACGACAACCAGCTGGGTAATGCTGTGTGTTCTCATCAGGTGCAAGGCGTTGACAGCATACTCGGTGTCGGCGATGCATTTGGGATGCCGGGTCATGATGTCTGCTGCGGTGAGGGTGTCAAACGACGTGTTAGCCTTTATCATGCGGCGCAGGTCGCCGTCGGTAACAATGCCTTCCACAATCTTTCCCTCCGCCGAAGGGCTTACAACAACAGCGCATCCCAAACGGCGCGAAGTCATCTCAAGTATGGTTTCGCGAACAGGAGTGTCGGGTGCTACCTGCGGCTTCTCATTCTGCAAATACAAATCGCTTACACGCATGTAAAGCTGCTTGCCCAAAGCCCCGCCGGGATGGAAACGGGCAAAGTCCTGAGCAGTGAAATTGCGGCATGCCATGAGGGCAATGGCCAGGGCGTCGCCCATTACCAGTTGTGCCGTAGTACTGCTGGTGGGGGCAAGATTGTTGGGACATGCTTCGTGTTCAACAGTGGTGTCCAGCACAATGTCAGCCTCGTGGGCAAGAAAAGAATCGGTGTTTCCAACAATGGCGATTAGTTTATTGCCGAAATTCTTAACCAAGGGTATAAGCACCTTTATCTCCGGAGTATTGCCGCTTTTCGACACACACACCACCACATCGCCCGGCTGTATCATTCCCAAATCGCCATGTATTGCATCGGCGGCATGCATAAACAACGCCGGTGTCCCCGTGCTGTTGAGCGTCGACACCACCTTTGCGGCTATGTTTGCACTCTTTCCGATACCTGTCATTATCACTCTTCCCGAAGCGCAAAAAATAGTTTCCACTGCTAAAGAAAAGTTATTATTGATGTGTTCGGCAAGACTTTCCACCGCCTTTTTTTCCTCTGCAATTACTTCAATTGCAATTTTCTGTATATCTTCTTGCGTTCTCAATGCTGATTTTTTTTTGCTATTTTAAAAAAAAATGCTATCTTTGAATTGCAAAATTACACTTTTTTTTTGGATTATGACAGTTTTGCAAACACAATTGAAAGAAATATTCGGCTTTGACAATTTCAAAGGCGAGCAAGAGGCTATCATTAACAGCGTCTTGGAGGGACACGACACCTTCGTCATCATGCCGACGGGTGGTGGCAAATCGCTCTGCTATCAACTCCCGGCTATGATTTGCAAAGGTACCGCCATCGTTGTTTCTCCTCTTATCGCCCTCATGAAAAACCAGGTCGACGCCGTCCGATACACCGCAGGACGCGACTGCGTGGCTCATTTCCTCAACTCTTCTCTCTCCAAGGTCCAGACTCGCGAAGTAAAAGACGACTTGATGAAGGGCGGTACCAAACTGCTCTACGTCGCTCCCGAGACTCTCTCCAAAGAAGAAACCATCGAGTTTCTGCAACATCTGCCCATCTCCTTCTTCGCCATCGACGAGGCTCACTGCATCTCTGAATGGGGCCACGACTTCCGCCCCGAATACCGCCGTCTGCGCGCTGCCGTCGACGCCATCAATCCCAAAGTTCCCATCCTTGCCCTCACCGCCTCTGCCACTCCCAAGGTTCAACAAGACATCATCAAAAACCTCCGCATGGAGGAAGCACACCTCTTTATCTCCTCATTCAACCGTCCTAACCTGTACTACGAAGTCCGCCCAAAACCTACAGAAACAATTGAACTGCACAAAGAAATAGTCAAATTTGTGCGCCAAAACCAAGGTAAAAGCGGCATCATTTACTGCCTTACCCGAAAAAAAGTTGAAGACCTCGCCGAACTCCTTCAACTCAACGGCATCAAAGCCCTCCCCTACCACGCCGGTCTTGACAACAAGGTCCGTGCCGAGAACCAAGACAAATTCCTCATGGAAGAAGTAGACGTCATCGTTGCCACCATTGCCTTCGGCATGGGCATCGACAAACCCGACGTGCGCTTCGTCATCCACCACGATATACCCAAAAGCCTGGAAGGCTACTACCAAGAAACCGGTCGTGCCGGCCGTGACGGCGGCGAAGGGCAGTGCATAGCCTTTTACTCCGAACAGGACGTGGAAAAACTCTACAAGTTCTTCACCGACAAAAACATCACCGAACAGGAGATGGCCAACCAATTGGTACAGGAAGTGGTCAGTTACGCCGAATCCTCCATGTGCCGTCGCCTGAACCTCCTGCGCTATTTCGGCGAAGACTACAACCAAGAGAATTGCGGTTGCTGCGACAACTGCCTCCACCCCAAACCACGCGTCCTTGTACGCGAGGA
This sequence comes from uncultured Bacteroidales bacterium, assembly GCA_900317955.1. Classification (GTDB taxonomy): domain Bacteria; phylum Bacteroidota; class Bacteroidia; order Bacteroidales; family P3; genus Colimorpha. The sequence continues at coordinate 220,997 of ONIP01000003.1, read as the reverse complement.
GATGCAGTACGCCCTCGAAACCATCCTCGCCACCAAGCAGGCCTTCAAAGCCCAAGACATCGTCGATGTCATGCTGGGCAAGAAAAACAGCAACACCAAAATCTACAAGCAAGACGAACTGGAACAATGGGGACAAGGCACCGACCACAACGCACTCTTCTGGAAAGCCGTATTGCGCCAAGCCCTGTTCGAAAAATTAATTACCAAGGAGATTGAAATGTACGGTGTACTGAAACTCACCCCGGCAGGCCACCGCTACATCAAGAAACCCTACGACATCTCCGTTGCCTGCGACCACGATTTCAGCCAACCTACCACCGACATGGAGGTTGCCCCATTCTCCGCAACCTCTGCAGGCGACGAAGCCCTCTATGCACAACTCAAGAGCCTCCTTCGCGACATGGCGCACCACCAAAAACTACCCCTCTATGTCATCTTCGAGGATCGCTCGCTCACCGACATGACCATACAATACCCCTGCACCATCGAGGAACTGAGCCGCTGCGTCGGTGTCGGTATTGCCAAAGCCCAGAAATACGGTCAACCATTTGTCGACCTCATTAAAAAATACGTCGAAGAAAACGAAATCGAGCGTCCCCAAGACATTGTCGTCCACTCCGCCGCCCGTCGCTCCGAAAACAAAATCTACATCATTCAGGCCATCGACCGGCGCAAATCTCTCGACGACATTGCCCGTGGCAAAGGGCTCTCTCTCGATGAACTCATGGCCGAAATCGAACGCATCATCTCTTCCGGAACCAAACTCAACATCGATTACTACATCGACGAAAACATCGAACGCGAACACCAGGAAGTACTGCTCGACTATTGGCGCGAATCCGAAAACGTCAACATGGAAGATGCCCTCAAAGAAGCCTACGAAGAATTCGAGGACGACGAAGACTACACCCATGAGGAAATACGCCTCATGCGCATCAAATTCCTCGCCGACTACGGCCACTAATTTCAAACGTGACGTTGATACTTTGTGTTGATATGTTTTAATGCGAATCGGATAAACATATCAACAAAACCACAAAAACCATTCAAGAATTAATGAATTTGCACATTCACGAATTAACACATTAACGAATTAACACATTAACGAATTAAAAATATGATCTCCCCAGGAATAAAAAACCAACTGCGACAAACCGTCACCGACCAAATGACCGCCGACCGCGTAGGCAGCGGTCTGGCACAGGTGTTTGCCACACCCATGATGATTGCCCTGATGGAACAAACCTGCGCCGAAAGCGTCGCTCCCCTCCTACCCGAAGGCCAAAGCACCGTCGGCACACACATCAACGTCAGTCACTGCTCCGCCACCCCCATCGGCATGGAAGTCTGGTGCGACAGCGAACTGATTGAGGTTGACCGTCGTCGACTGGTATTCCATGTCAAGGCATTCGATTCCTGCGGTCTCATCGGTGAAGGACAACACGAACGGTTCATCGTCGACAACGCCAAGTTCCAGGCCAACACCGAAAACAAGGCTAAACAAACAACCAAATGATCCACCATTCCCACCCCAAATGCTCTCTATTCAAACGAAAATCGAATCACTCGATATTGCGTGATTCCAACGGTTCCGTCTCATCAATATCCGACAATCCCCCGAAAAATTTCTCCTCTTCTTTATCCCGCTACTTGGCCATTGTAGGCGTCTATCTGGTCTGTCTCATCATACTCAAGGTAGTGGAGCTCTTAGCCTTAGGAACCAATGCCGTCAATGGACAGATTTGGGTCAATTCTTTGGTTTACAACTTAATCGTTGCTTCATGGGAGGCTCTGATTATTGGAATCCTCTTCTTTTTGATACGACTTCTCTCCGAACGGGCTGCCATCATAACATCAGCTATACTGTATGCACTTCTGCTACTGTCTGAAGTTGGACTCACTCTGTATGTCGCTCACAACGGTTTCCTGCTCGGCTGCGAACTGATAATACGTCCCATCGGCGAAACCATCTTGGCTATAAAAGGCGCCATGGGCATCGTTCTCCCCATCGTGCTTGTGGTAGTGCTTACAGGAGGACTTACAGCCCTCTCCCTCTGGCGCGCCAAACATCCCACTCCCGCCAAGTGGGTGGTAGCAGCCGTTGTCGGCATATTGATAATACTCTCTCTCATATTCAAAATGTCACATTTGATAGTAAATAACTATCGCCAATTCATCCTCAACAAAACCCTGTATTTGGTCGAAGACTGTCGCATCTATTTCCACCAATCTCACCTCCTTAAAGCAAATGGTGACCCTAATCTAACTAACAGCGAACAAATAGAATACAACGATCAGTATATCTCCGAACTCATTGCCACCCATCCCGAATGGGGCACCCCCGTCGACCCGCTCTACCCCTTGGAACGCACCACCCCCGTCGACACCTTCCTCAACCCATACTTCCAAACCAGCAACACCCCGCCCAACATTGTCATCATCCTTGTCGAATCGTTAGGGGCTGAACTAATGGGCTCCGGAGCCATGCCATTCGTCGACTCGCTTGCCGCTACCGGCCTCTATTGGCGCAACTGCCTCTCCACCACCATGCGCAGCTACGGCGCCGTACCCGCCATTACAGGTTCAGTAGGCGGCCCTCGCAGTTTCCAGTTCGGTGTCATGCCCGACCACAACAGCCTTTTCACCCTTCTCAAATCAACCGGTTACAACACACGCGCCTACTATGCCGGCGACTTCCACTTCGACTGCATCTACGAATATCTCACAGCTCAGCGCATTGACTACCTCTCTCCTCTTTACGAGGAATTTAAAGCTTCCCCATCCCACAATATCGCCAATTGGTGGGGATACAACGACGATTCCCTTTTCGTCTACACACTCCGGAACCTGAAAGCATTATCTCACCAACCACATCCCGCTCCCCACCTTTCTCTTATAACCACTATGTCCATGCACGAAGTGCTGCGACTGCAAGACAAAAAACTGCAAAAACAATACGAACAACGCGCCAGCCGACTGTCCCTCCCGCCCGCCAACCAAAGACTGTCCGACCTCCTTCCTGCATGCCTCTTTACCAACGACTGTCTCAGACGTTTCATCAACGCCTACCGGTCTCTTCCCGGTTATGAAAACACCCTCTTTGTCATCACTGGCGACCATGCCACTGGCCGACCCATCGGCGACTACCTCACCTCCCACCACGTACCCCTCATACTCTGGTCTCCGCTCATCCAACGCCCCGCCACTTTCTCACATATAGTCACCCACAACGACATCGCCCCTGCCCTCTACAGCCTCCTCACCTCCCGCTACGGCCTCCCCGCCCACCCTACTGTCCATTGGTTAGGCGACGGCATTGGCCCCTCCCCCAAAACACTTGTCGTAGTGAACTACATCCACATGATTCAGAACATCATCTACCGCAACTACTACTACCAACCCGCCAACGGTTTCCTGCCCGAAGAGTTCTACACCATCTCTCCCGACCTCACCCTCAACCCTTGCTCCGATACAGCTTCGCTCCGCACCTGTCGTCGACAGATGGAACTCCTGCGCTACCTCTACTCCTACACTTATCTCTCCAACCGTCTCACAGCCCATCCAGTCAACCACCGCCAATACACCACCGCAAGCATCTACCAATCCAGCACCGATATCGTATCCGTCTCTCCCAACGACAAATCCTCCTATCAGGAACTCACCGTTTTCCCAACCACAAAACTACTTGGCCACAATGGATTCAGCACAGTACGCGTAACCCTTGATGCCGACGCCTCCGTAAACGGCAACCCGAACATGGAACAATTCCCCATCTTCACTTACCATTTCTCAGGCGACAACGACGAAAAGTGCGACGAAACCCTCTACCGTAACTATTCCAAAGGAGAGCATGTGAGCATTACCAAAGAGTTTCCCCTAAGCACCAAAAAAATCTGTTCACTAACAATAACCATACATCCCCCTTACTCCGAAAAAGACTGGCTGCCAGGAAGCAGCGTTACCCTCTCCAATATCAAAATCACCATACAATATGGTAAATAACCTCCCAATAAACAGAATTAGTTAATGCGAAAAAAAATTTGACTAATGAATTAACACATTATACTGATTGCTTGATTGAGTAATTTTACTGCGCCAGCCACTCAAGCATTAACACAATCAAGCATTCAAGCAATAATTCACAAACGCATCCTACACATGAGCAAACTCCTATATCCCATAATAACATCTATCCTACTGTTATACGGATGCGCCTCCGTCAAACCCCCGTCGCCCTACGGCCCCTGCCCCACCCCCCAACAAGTCCGCTGGCAACGAATGGAGATAAACATGTTCTGCCACTTCGGACCCAATACCTTCTCCGGCCTTGAATGGGGCGAAGGAACCGAACCCGAAGACATCTTCAACCCCACAGCCCTCGACTGCCGTCAATGGGTATCTACTGCCAAAAAAGCTGGCATGTCCGGCATTATCCTCACCGCCAAACATCACGACGGTTTCTGCCTTTGGCCTAACCCCGTCAGCAACCATACCGTGGCTCAAAGTGCATGGCTCAACGGCAAAGGCGACGTCCTACGGCAACTCTCCGATGCCTGCCGCGAACAAGGCATTAAAATGGGAGTATACATATCCCCTTGGGACCGCAACGCCCCCACTTACGGCACCCCTGCCTACAACGAAACCTTCCGCCAAACCCTCCAGCATGCACTCAGCAACTACGGCGACATCTTCGAACAATGGTTCGACGGAGCCAACGGCGAAGGTCCCAACGGACGCAAACAGCAATACGATTGGCCGCTTTTCAACTCCACCGTAGCCGCCCTTCAGCCGCAAGCTTTAATCTTCAGCGACGTGGGTCCAGGATGCCATTGGATGGGCAACGAACAAGGCCGCAATGGTGAAACATGCTGGTCGCTACTCGATACGTCCGGTTTCACCCCCGGAGCAGGTGCCCCTCCGCTGAACGTGTTGAACCAAGGCAACCCGCAAGGCACTGTCTGGATTCCCTCCGAAACCGACGTCTCTATCCGCCCCGGCTGGTTCTACCACGCCAACGAACAGCCCAAAAGCCTGCAACAACTACTCGATATTTATTACACTAGCGTAGGCCGCAACTCCCTGTTGCTTCTCAACGTGCCCCCCGACACCCGAGGACTGATTCCCACCGAAGACTCCATACGCCTTATGGAGTTCCGTGCCGCCCTCGACAGCATCTTCTCCCACGACCTCGCCTCCTCGGCAACCGTCTCTGCCACTCACTGCCGCGGCACCGACTACTCTCCAGCTCATGTACTCGACACCCATTACCACACATACTGGACTGTCCCCGACAGCTGCCTCACGCCCACACTCACCCTCCTGTTCGACCACCCCGTCACTTTCAACCGCATCATGCTGCAAGAATATATCCCCCTTGGCCAGCGTGTCGCGTCCTTCCGTGTTGAGACAACCTCCGACCACCCCGGCAAGCCGAACGACAACTCAAGCACAGGGTGGACCACCCTTGCCCACGGCACCACCATAGGCTATAAACGCATCCTCCTCACCCCCCTCACCACTGCCCGCGCCGTGCGCATCGTCTTCGAGCATTCCCTCGCCTGCCCTGTCATCAACCGTGTTGGACTGTTCCGCGACGATATTCTGCAACCTCCACCCCCCATCGAACACGGCGACACCATCTTTGCAACCACCTATTGGGCAACCGGCGGCGGCCAAATACTCAACACACGCTCACTCCAAGCCGCCATTGATAGTGCTTCGGCACGCTATTGCCGCAAAGGCACCATCCAAACCGTCTCCATCCCCGCAGGGGAATATGTGACGGGTACCCTATATCTCAAAAGCGGTGTCAACCTACATCTCGATAGCGGCGCCGTACTTCTCGGCTCCCTCAACCCCCTCGACTACGTCAAAGACCCCTACTGCCGCTGGACAGCCCTCCTCTTTGCCGTCAAGCAGCACGACATCTCCATCACTGGACAAGGCACCATCGACTGCCGCGGTTGGGAAGTGGCCAACAACACCGTCAACCTCATACACCTCGGACTGATACAAGACCCCCTCAAATACGACCGCCCCAACGAAACCAACCGCCCCGAGAACATACACTTCCGCGAGTGCGACAACGTCACCGTCCGCGGCATCACCCTGCGCAACCCTGCCAGCTGGAACCAACAGTACGACCAGTGCCGCCACGTACTGATAGAAGACCAAACCGTAGACAGCAAAAGCTACTGGAACAACGACGGTGTGGACATAGTCGACTGTAGCGATGTCGTCATACGCAACTGCAACTACGATGCTGCCGACGATGCCTTCTGTTTCAAGAGCCACAGCAAAGACGGCCTCTCCGAGAACATCCTTGTGGAGAACTGCGTCGGCCGCAGCAGTGCCAACGGCATCAAGTTCGGCACCGTCACACGCGGAGTCTTCCGCCACTTCCGTTTCCGCAACATCCTCATCTACGACACCTACCGCAGCGCATTCACCGCCGCCAGTGTCGACGGGGCAATCATCGAGGACGTAGTTGTCGACAGCCTTCGCAGTATCAACACGGGCAACCCCTTCTTCCTGCGACTCGCTTCGCGCAACACCAACCCCTCCCAGCAAGCCTGCCTCCGCAATATCGTCATCAAGAACCTCTATGCTGAAGTGCCCATCTACAAGCCCGATGCCGGCTACCCCTACGAAGGCCCTGTCGAAGACCAACCCCGCAACATCTCCCCCGCCGTCATCTCCGGCACTCCCGGCATGCGCATACAAAACATCACTCTCCAGAATGCCGAGATAGTCTTTCCTGGACAGACCGACACCTCCTACGCCTATCGTGGCACCTCGCCAAACCAGTTAGCCGCCATCCCCGAATGGGAACGTCGCTACCCCGAATTCTCCATGTGGAAAGAACTCCCCGCCTGGGGGCTCTACCTGCGCCACGCCGACAGCATAACGCTCGACAATGTCACTCTCCGTGTCGAGGATACCGACTACCGCCCAGCCATCGTGGCCGACGATGTCAACGGCCTCACACTCCACCACACCGCGATTACAGAGAAAAAACGTCAGCCTAACACCAGCCAACTCGTTGCCAACAACGTGACTGGGCTGAAAAAACAACACTCAACAATCACCACTCGACAACAGAAAGGCACCCACGACAACATCTCGGGCATTGACGCCTCCGCCACCACCTCCGACCTCATCACCTCCCAAAACAACACTACCCCTTACAGCGAGGGATATACTCTCTACAAAGCCTCCTTCTTCGGTTGCAAAAGCAATGGCATAACCCTCAATACCTCCTCCATCCAACGTGCCCTCAACTACATCGCCGACCACGGTGGCGGCACACTCGTCTTCGAAGTAGGCCGTTACCTCACCGGTAGCCTCCACGTCCCCAAAAATGTAAACATCCAGCTGAACGAAGGAGCTATCCTCGTAGGCTCGCAGAACCCCTTCGACTACGACCACGACCCTCAAGGACATCCCACACTCCTCTTCGCCCCCGAAGGCTTCGCCCTCACAGGCCTCGGTTTCATAGACCTTTCCAACGCCATCATCTACAACCCCAACATCATCGAAATCTCAACCCAATAAAGGATTAAGGAGACTTCCATTAATCATCCTCAAGGGTGAGATTTGAATATCATCGTACAGCACTTTGATTCCCTGATGCAAAGAAAAGCATCCCGACAAGGACGCGACGAATAAAAGAGCCATCCTCAATTACGAGATGAATAGTTATACATTTCTTCTACTACTTTCTGGATTCCTTCTGGTAACATATCAAGTGCTGTGGTACGCATCGCCAACGGAACACCATAGTAGGCTTCAGCTATTCCGCCAGTGATATTAGCGATAGTGTCGCTATCACCTCCAAGAGACACAGCAATGCGAATAGCACTTTCGAAATCGTGACTCTCTAAAAAACACTCAATAGCCTGCGGTACGGTATTCTGGCACGTTTCGTCAAACTGGAACTTGGGACGTATCTCATCGATAGTGAAATTCATATTATACCCATAGAGCTGCACCGCAAGGTTCTTGATTTCTTCTTTTGGCCTTTGTTCCATTGCCATCAAGATACAATCCGTAATGGCCATAGCACCCTTCACACCCTCAGGATGGTTATGAGTACAGACTGCGGAAGCAGTTGACCATGTAAGAGCCAATTCGCGGTTCCCTGTTGAGAGTAGTGCGCATGGTGACACTCGCATAGCCGAACCATTACCAAAGGAATTGTATGGTTTCGGATTCTCAGAAAGCAGCCAGTTAAAGAAACGCGCACCATAGCCACGATTGGGATACTGGCGCCCATATTCATGCATCACCTCTCCGAACGTACGCCCGCTCATAATGGCATCGGCAACCGCCACTGTCATTACCGTGTCATCGGTGAACTCACAATCGGGATGAAAGAACCCGAACTCTGTCGAACGATGGTTGTTAAATTCAAATCGCGACCCTACTATGTCGCCTATTATTGCTCCTATCATATGGTTATTTATTGTTGTTTTCAATATCGGCACAAGCCTTGTCGAACCTGTCGTTCACATCCACCATCCAGTCGGGCAGCATCTTCATGGCCTTATACACCAGACTATCCGGCATCTCCTTGTAGAAGGCATAGGCCATAGGACCCGAGATGGCTGCGAGGGTGTCAGCGTCTCCACCTAACGAGATTGCCAGTTTCAGGCAGTCCACATAGTCCTTAGACTCCAAAAAACAGATAATGGCAGGTCCCACTGACCCCGGACATGTGGAATCGAAAGTGTAACTGTCATGGAAATCGTTGTATTTCTTTGATGCCCACTCGGGATAATACCTTGCAAGGACATTCTCTTTGACATACTCCTTGTCATGCCCGTTCTTGAGATAGTAGATAGCCATTGCTGTTGCCACTGCTCCTTTAATACCCTCTGGATGGTTGTGGGTGGGATTCGCTGTCATAGTAGCCATCTGTATACACTCCTCCTCGCTCTTAGCAAGCCATCCAGCCGAAGAACAACGCATAGCACTACCATTGCCGAAACTCATATATGGCTGCGGATTGTGGCTTGCCATCCACTCCTTGTACTTATGCCCATAGCCGGCATAAGGATGCTCATTGCAGCACTTCCAAAGATTCTTTGCCATATCCAGATGGTCAATAAAAACTTCGGCACAAGCAAAAGTGCACACAGTATCATCAGTAAATCTTGCTCGCGAGCTGAACATCTTTACTCTGTTGTAGTCCTTGGTGCGATGGCTCCGTCCCTCGTATGCACTGCCTGCAATGTCGCCGACTGCAGCACTCATCAATAGGTTTTTCATATCTCAAATTGCTATCTTAGTAATCTTCTTCATTTATTTCGCGTTCTCCTCTTAGCGACTCATACACCCTGCTCATTTCAGGGTCGACACAACAACTGGCCATATGGTCAAATACCATCCTTGACTTCATAGAACCGCGCGCCGAGGCAGCAGCTTCCACTAAACTTGCAGTCTTATATCCGCTTGAGAAAGGCAGATGCACTCCGCCGGTCATCTTGGAGAGTTCCTTGTACCATGAAGCATCGGTGATGGATACCGTATCAATCTTTATTTTCAACGCCTCGGCCTTTGCTGCCTCTTTACGCCAATCTATCTGGTTGTTCTCTACATAGTCATCATACGTATAGCCTAATGGATGAGGGTCTGCATCGGAGATAAGCAGGATAGACCGCGTGGATCCCTCCCGCCAAGGGGTCTCATTGACAATCTTGCGAATAACCAACTCATAGAACTCGTCACCATCACCACCACTCGTATCCTTGCTATTTTTAACGAAATTAATAATCGCTTTTTGGTCATTAGTCGGCATAAGGCACTGGTAGGCATTCCCAAACTCATAGGCATTCTTCATATCGCAGTAATCACCAAAGGCCACAATGCCAAGCCGCAGGTCGTCATTGTTTTTGAATAGGTTGGGAATCAAATCCATCACCTCCTTTCTCACGGCTTCGATATATTGAGCCATCGAACCTGTCGTGTCGAATGCTATCACCATATCCAACTTGCCAATTACTTTGCGAGCCACTTTCTCTAATGAGCTGTTGTCTCTCTTGATTGAATCTTTTGTTGCCATAACTATTCTACTTATTAATGGTTACACAATCTGTTTTACTCTGTTAAATCAATTCGCTCCAAAATTCCTTCGGCAACCAGATGTTTTCCACATCTACCGCGCCGACAAACAACGGTGCCACTTCCTCAACAGAATGCCCTGCCGAGCCACAGCCTATGCGGGTGACAAGGAAGGTCAGTTCTGGATGCTCTCTGGCAAACGCTATGAAGGTGCGCACATGCTCTGCCAAAGCATCCAGTCCATCAGTAGATGGAATGGCATAGCTTTGACCTTGCAGCCCCTCGCCCTTGCCCATCACGGCACCAAACTTCGTCACAGCTGCTCTGGCCGCTCCTCCATTATGGTTCCCTTGCGAGTTACTCCCGAACACAAATACCTGTCCACTTTTCAGATGCTCAATCTTGTCGGGTGTCATACGGTGCGAGAACTCATTTATTTCTTGGTAATTTATGTTCATACGAAGCATGTCGTGAATTCTCTTCGTTCTTTCTGGTGCACTGATACAAGGTTCTGCAAAGCATGTCTCATTCATACGGCTGAACATACGGTGCTTGGCCTTGCGTTCCTTCTTCCATGCCTGTTCCATCCCTTCTGCTGTGTCCTCGAAAAAGAAGGAATTGGTGATAGAAAGATTGACGGCCACAGATTCCACATCTTGGTTGGTGCCAATGTAGGCATAGTTCCAACCATACATGTCGCGCGTTTTGTCAACAAGAGCTTTTATGGCGGCACCGCTGTATTCGCGGGAAGCATTCTCCATGCCGTCGGTAATGATGGTTACGATTACAGTGGCGTTGTCCATCTCCTTGGTCTTCTTGAGCAGGTCATTGATACCTCTGCCCATGGCATCGTAAAGTGGAGTGCCGCAGCATGGCTGGTAGTCGCGAGGAGTAAGATTCTTTACCTCTCCCACCGGCACACAGTCGTAGACATACTCCATTGAACAGGCACAGAAGGGAAGAAGACTCACATATTGCTCCTGGGTGTCGGCAAATTGCTTTTGTGCCGAACGGATGCCACCCACAGTTTCGTTAAATCCAGCAATGGCGGCATTGGCTATGGTAGACATTGAACCGCTCTTGTCGAGGACGATGAGGTTAAAAACTTTTGTCTTGATGATTGTTTCCATATCTTTTCATTTTAAGGTTGATAAAGGGTGTTCTTTACGCTGGCACGACTTGTCGCGCCTATTTTATAATTGAATTATATTTCTAATTTTTAACTATTTAAATATGTAAGAGACTGTCATTCCCTATTAAAACTCCAACCGAAAATTGTCGTCCTCCTTCATTTGATTGTATTTTTCTTCGTTGAACCGGTATAGTTTTCCCTTGCGACCCACCGAGCGACTACGTTCAGCCGTAGCAGCCTTTTCATACATTGTGTCTGGAGCCGAATCACATGTCACCGCCTCCAAGGAATCCGTATTTAATAATTTGTTTATTATCTTAATACGTTCTTCTCGGGTAATTGCATTCCCCTCATGAGAGGAAGAGGCCTCAGAAGCACATATTGAATCAATAATTGGGCTTTGGGTTTCACCCATTGTGTCACCAAAGAGCTCATCAACGTCCATACGCTTCATCTCTTTCTGTTTGCCATAGTAGATAGGTCTGGGCATTTCTTCCTCCTCTACTTCCTCCAGCACACCAGTCTGAAGCATCTTACGGTAGAAGTTGCGGCGGTCAAAATGTACTCCGAGAATACTCTCATAAAGACGTTGCAATTCTGCGATAGTAAACTCCTCATCGAGCAAGTCAAAGCCCACCGGCTCAAAATGGATGTCCTGACGTATTCTCTTCATAGCTTGGCGGAGAATATAGTCATGATCGAATGCCAGTTGTGGAATGTCGTCGATAGCCCACCACTTAGCCTTTACAGCATCGTCGCCGCCTCTTACCGTCGAATGACGTGCCAGTGAATAGAATGCTATCGAGATAACACGCTCTCGGGGGTCGCGATTCACACCCGAGAAAGTACCAAGCTCACGAACCTTGTCAAGTTCCAAACCTGTCTCCTCTCTCAGTTCTCTTCTGGCGCACTCTTCAGCTGTCTCGTTCATCCGGATAAACCCGCCGGGAAAGGCCCACATCCCCTTGTAAGGCTCCAAACCGCGTTCAATGAGGAGAACCATGAGTTCTTTGCCATCAAAACCGAACACAACGCAGTCTGTAGTCACCGCCGGATGGGGGTATTTGTAAGTGTAAACTTCAGTATGATTGTCAATGCTCATCTTTTGTGTAATTTTGACGCAAAAGTACAACTATTTTTCAAATTAGCAAATAAAAATGCGTCATTTTAACACAATTAATATACAACATAATGAAATACAGAAAGAAACAATAAAGAAAAAATCCATCTCACCCATTTTTCCATCCCAAAAAACCACCAAAACAGCACCTAAAAAACAATTTTAGTGTCATTTTGACACAAAAAATGATTGAATAAATAATAAAAGGGGGGCTTGAAAAAAATGTTGTATCTATTCATAAACAAAAAGTCGCCCTAATAAGTGTAAATATACTATGTATAAACGTAAAATAGAGCAGACATTAAACCAACGGAATGCAAAGCCCGCTCAGGAAATGCCAAATCAATGCAAACTGTACTGAAGCATCCGGAACATTACCACATCAAGAATGCATTAAAGGTTGGTGACTATAATGTCGGTCGCAATGGGCAACTGCTCACCTTGCCATTCTATATGTTGTTCCTTTTGACTGAGGTTTAACCCAAATCAGCCCCTATAATACTGAAAGAATACGTTCCTATTGATAGATTTGGCTTAATGCGCCCCAACGTTCTTTAAATTGCAGATAGTTCATTTTGTTTTATTCAAAAGAAAGTTCAAAAAAACAAATTTTCTTGAATATAACACGATATTTGTCTTAACACCGGCGTCAAAAAGTGATAAAACGCAGTCCACATTCTATCAAAAAATAAAAAAGAGGTTCAAATGAACCTTTTCTTGGTGGAGTATATCGGAGTCGAACCGATGACCTCTTGCATGCCATGCAAGCGCTCTAGCCTACTGAGCTAATACCCCTTGCTTGCTGATTTGTTTAGAAACATCTTTAGATGTATCTTTATCTCTCAAAATCGGGTGCAAAGGTACAACCTTTTTTTGAACTGACCAAATTTTTTTTTCTTCTTACTGATTTTCAATTATTTTTTTTCGGAAAACATCTTGAAAAACGCCCCAAAAAGGCTATTTTTCGACTGTTTTTAGGGGGTCAAAACGTCCCAATGGCCATAGATGAATATAAATTGCTGTAAATATGTCTATTATATATTATAATGAAAGGGTTTCTAATCTGTATCTAATCGCTGTTATAATACATTTCATCCGCAGTTGAATCACATTTTAATAATTTGATACAACTGCGGATGGAAAGTTACTTTAATGTTTAACGATACAACTTATCTATTTCAAGCTGTAGCCTTGTATATGGCAGATATGCTGGGTGGGGTCAGACTATGTATTTCTGAACGATAGGAATTTTCTTCAGTACAAAGGTGACGGCATAGCTGACAAGAAAAGCTCCAATTACACAGAGGATAGTCATGGGGATAGGTTGCGGCACGATGCGGTGTATGCGGTTGACAATCTGAACTAAGACCCAGATATGGAAAAGATAGATTCCGAAGGTGCATTTGGAGCAGTTTTCAACAAGGGCTGCGATTTTGCCTGTGAGGTTAAGCGGATGTCGGATGCTGAAAACAAGGGCAGCGGTAGCGGTGGCCAGGACATTGGGAGAAACGTATCGGAAGAAATCACCGTCGATGTTCTGCATTTTTATACCCAGCACAAGGGTGATTATAAGTCCGATAAGGCCAAGGATATAAATAATATGGCTGAGGCGCTTGAGTTGTGGGGATTCCTCTTTATTGTAGAAAAGGGTCTTGATATAGTAGGCAAATACAGCACAACCCGCATAGTCGACGAAAATCATTTTATCGAGATTGACAGGGAGGGTGGTGAAATGACCTATGAACTGGTAGCACATGGCGGCCATCCACACTAAGGAGAAGTATTTCAGTATGGTCTGATTCTGGGTTATATACCTGAGAATGGGGATGGCAAAGTAGACGCCTATAATCATGCCGAGGTACCAGAGATGACTTTCTTGTTCGCCTAAAGGGTAGAAGGAGGTATGGTATATGATGCCATAGAAGAAAGACCAAAAGACAAGGGCTGAGAATATGCGGAGGATATTCTTGGAATAGAGCGTTTTGAGTTGTACTTTCTTCAGAGGGTCGAGCATAAAGAAACCGGTGAGCATGACAAAAAAAGGCACAGCCCAACGGATGAAAGCATTTATTCCGAGACATTGATTGAACCAAGCGGTGCCAGGAGCCACTTGGTTATGGGTAACGAGAGAGCCTGATGTATGGCATACAATGACAGCGATACATGCCACGATGCGCATGATATCGAGTGTGCAACTTCTTTGTGATTTCTGTTCCATAGTTGATGAATAAAAACCGTCCCGTTGGCTTGGGGCTACGGGACGGTGCTGTGATGAAGATTGTTACTGAATGATGGTCATTTCGTCGATTAGGTGGGTGGCTCCTGCAAATTTGTCGATGATAAAGAGGCAGTAGCGGATGTCAAGGCTGATGTTGCGACAGTAGGCGGGGTCGAAGAGAAGGTCGCTCATGGTGCCTTCCCAACAGCGGTCGAAGTTGATGCCTATCAGTTGGCCGTCGGCGTTGAGGACGGGGCTGCCACTGTTGCCGCCGGTGGTGTGGTTGGTGGCAATGAAACCGACGGGCATTTCGCCGTTGGCATTGGCATAACGGCCATAGTCCTTGTTGTTATAGAGTTCTTTAAGTTTGGGCTCCACAACATAGTCGTAGATGTCGGGGTTTTCTTTTTCCATAATGCCTTGAAGGGTGCTGTAGGGGGTATAGTAGACGGCATCTTTTGGACTGAACCCCTGGACATGACCGTATGCCACACGAAGGGTAAGGTTGGCATCGGGGAAGAAGTTAGAGTCGGGGTACTGCTGCATCATGCCACGGACATAGGTGCGCATGAGACGGTTGATTTCACGCTTGTTAACATCGTAGGTTATCTCCATGTCAGCAGGATAGGCGTAGGTGTATGCAATGTTGAAAAGGTCGACGGCTGGGTCGCCATTGCTGATGACTTTCTCCCAGTCCTTGGCTTTGTATTTCTTGAGGAATTTGTCGTACTTTGCCTTGTTGTTGAGCATCGACTTGTCGTAGATGTTTTCGAGCAATTTCTGGACACCTGCTTCGTCTTTGCCTTTTTTATCCAAATAGGGGGCGTAGCCTGCGCGCCACATGTAGAGGAAAGTCTCGACAAAGATGGCACGGTCGACGGGCGAATGGAGTTCGAAGTCGGAGAAATAGGTCTCGTTGGCGGCGAGGAGTTTGTCGCATTCCACCCGTGCCAGACTGTCGTTGTTGGTGGTTTGCCTTGCCATGCTATAAAGTTTGTAGGCGCGGTTCATGAAGTCGGAGGCCATGACAGCTTCGTTGAAGTAGACCCATTGCAGTTCGATGGGACGAATCTGCTCGTAGGCGCGGCCGAGGTCGCGGAGAACGTTCTTGTATTCGGGACGCTTGTCGGCCCAGGCTTGGAAGACGGCTTCTTGTTCTTTTTTCTGTTTGACACCGTTGAGACGCTGAATGCCGAGGGTTTCGCCCTGCCATTTCTTCCAACCGTTGGCAATAGAGGCCACCTTGGAAGCATATTTGAGACGTTGGGCGGGAGATTGGTTCATAGCGTTGTTGTAGTGCTTGAGGCGGATGTCGCGAAGGGCGATGCGGATGGGGTTCTCCTCAATGGCTTGGAGTTCAACTTGATGATGTGTAACGTAGCGTTGGGTGGTGCCAGGATAGCCGAAGACAAAGGTAAAGTCGCCTTCGTCAACGCCCTTGAGCGAGATGTCTAAGTGCTTGAGGGGTTTGTAGGGCACGTTGGTCTTGGAGTAGTTGGCAGGTTTGCCGTCCTTGCCGACGTAGACACGGAACATGGAGAAGTCACCAGTGTGGCGGGGCCACATCCAGTTGTCGGTGTCGCCGCCGAACTTGCCGATGTTGCTGGGGGGAGCGCCCACAAGGCGGACATCGGTGAAGACTTCGTTGATATACATAAAAAATTGGTTGCCGTAGTAGAAGGGTTTGATGACGGCTTTGTAGTGGGTGCCGGCAACTGCCTCATAGGAGAGGACGGAAATGTTCTGCTTGATGATGCGTTCGCGTTCCACCTCGGGGGTCTTTTCGTCGACGCCTTCAAGAACGCGGGCAGTTACATCTTCCATACGGACAAGACGGGTGGCGGTAAGGCCTTTGCAGGGTATTTCCTGATTGCGTTCCATAGCCCAGAATCCGTGGGTTAGGTAGTCGTGTTCGACGGTGCTGTTGCTGGTGATGTAATAGTAGCCGCAGTGGTGGTTGGTGAGGAAGAGGCCTTGGTCGGAAACGAACTCACCCGTGCAGCCTTGGTTGAAAAGGATAACGGCATCCTTGAGGCAGGCGTTGTTGATGTCGTAAATGTCTTTGGCAGTAATGCGCATGCCTGCTTTCTGCATGGCGGCCTGGTTTTTGCCTAAAAGCATGGGAATCCACATGCCCTCGTCGGCAAAGGCCGTGGGCAGCAGAAAAACAATCATTGTGAATAAGGTAAAGACTTTTTTCATAGGGATGGAGTATTGGATTATTCGGGGTTACTTATTTTCGGATAATAGTTGTTCTAATGCCTTGGCTGAAGCATCAAGGAGGGGTTTGGTGGAGACCTCGCTTCCTACGGCATGGCGCATCCAGTGCTGAGGGGTGAGACGACCGGCGGGATAGATACGCTGAATTTCGTCGGCAATGTTTTTGTCCTTGAGTTGCTGCTCAAGCTGGAACTGGATGATGTGGCCGTAGGGGTAGTTGGGCAGGTAGAGGGGGGAGTCGATCATGTGGCTGTAGATGGCCAAGATGGGGGAGTCTTTCTCGCCAAGGTAGGGGGCAAAATATTGGTTCCACACCTGCTGGGCGATGACAATAACCTGCTCTTTGAGTTGCTGGACGGTGGCATCGGGATGGTCGTAGAGCCAACGCCACGAGTACATATCGACAAGCGATACACCCATGATTTCGTAGCAACCCCAGAAAATGTCGAGAGCTTCGAGACTCTCTTTGGCGTTGCTGCTGTTCTTATAGCCGAGGAAATCGAGGTCGCGGGATTGGAACACAAAGGCGAGTGCTTCGGTGAAGGCAGTGTTGGGGACGCCTTTCATGATGTAGTTGTCGACGTCGTGAAGGGTGATGGTTTGCTCTACATTGTGGCCGAACTCATGGACGGCAATGTTGTAACCTTTGTAATCCATGCCGTTGTCGCCAATACGGGTGCGAAGACGGGCATTGTCGGAGCGCATGTTGCTTTCCCATGCGTGGCCGGCACCGCGGGAGGGGTCGACAGTGACGTGGGAGCAGATGAATTTGATCTTGTCAGGAGCAAAGCCGAGACGACTGAGGATGGAAGGCATGCCTTTGGAGGCGAAGGCCTCTTTGTTGGGATAGAGACTGCGGGTTTTTGCCGAGAGTTCGTCTTCGTTGATGGTGCTGCGGCTTTTGAAACCATCGTACCAGATGTCGAAGGGTTCCAGTTTGCGGCCTAAACGCTGTTCGATGAATTTGGCTACCTGGCCGACTTCGGGAGCACTGAGGAATGAGGTGAAGAGTTTTTCGATTTCGTTATAGCTCACTTCCATGTCTTGGTCGAAGGCACGTGCGATGGCCGTGGGATAGCGGGGGTTGAAACGGTCGACCTGCTGCATGGCGTGGAAGTTGTCGAGGAAGAACTGGTAGCGGGTGTCGGGCTCGGAAGAATACTGAATGGTGGCACCGTCTTTGTCGGTAACGTTGTTGCTGTAGGGGTTCCAATTGTAGTCGGGGCAGTTGATGACCTTGGCAGGGATGCTTTGGTCGATAATGCGACGCATTACTTGGTAAATCATGCGTTGCTTGGCCAAGCCGCTGTCGCCTTCGTTATAGTGGGTTTTGAGTTCGTCGCGGAGACCCCAATGGGTGATGAGCGCCATATCGGGGAAAAGGTGGTTGCCCTGGTCATCCACCAAGTGACCCATCATGATGTTGTAGTTGGAGATATAGTTGTCGGCTGCGGCAAGTTGGTTGGCCAGTTGCTGGTTGGCGGAGGCTGGCACACGCGAGGTGAAGAGGTCGCCGAGACGGGCGTAAGCCCATTGGCGACGGGTCCAGTTCTGCCCTAACTGGTTTTTCTCTTCAAGGGAGTAGAAGGGGAAATTGAGAACGACGATAAAGGCAATTTTCTGTTGGTACATGTCGTCGTCGAAGTGTGCCGAGGGGTCGAAGCCACCGAACATCTCGTCGAGGGGTGTGGGTTCGGGTCCTACAACATGGAGGGGCAGTTTAAGGTCGACACTAATTTTGTTGAAACAGCCCCAAAGACTTTCAAGATTGGCTTGGAGCGTGGAGGCCATTCGCCAGAGCTCGGCAGTGTCGGCCACGAAATTATCCAAGCAGAAAGAGAGGAATTGCTGAGGGGTGCCGTCATCGGCAGTCCAAAGGGCGGCAGCTTGCGGGACACTACGCTCGGCGCGCGGCATAGCCTCGTCGCCGTAACGGACGCGGAGGGAGTCGAGCGTGGCCTGGACGGTGGTGGGGTCGATATTGCTCATAGACGAGGAGTTGGTTTTATGGCTACACGCCACACCCGCCAAAAGAGTAGAGGCGATGGCAAAAGCCAAGGCGAGACGACGCGTTGCCGCTGATAATGATAGGTTATTCTGCATGAGTGATAGTTTAAAATTTTCAAAATGCAAAGATACAAATATTTTTCGTATCTTTGCAAATTATTTTGCTGCCATGTCTTTTGAATTAACTAATTAAAGAATTATGCCGCATGTGTGCACTTTGCGAATGGGAACAGATTCGGAGAGCCTGCCGCATGGCGACAGATAGAGAATGATGATGCATATTTTTATTGACTATCCGTGGTATTGTTTGCCGCTCTGCATCTTGGCAGGAGCGGTGTACAGCGCGGCAATGTATCTGTCAAGACGCAAGGAACCGGTAGTGGCAGAAGACAAGGTTGCCAAGGGATGGATATGGCTGTTGGCCGTAGCACGGTTTTTAATAGTTACAATATTGGCATTCCTATTGTTGGGACCAGTGCTGCGCCACACAGTAAACCGACATGAGAAGCCAGTGGTGGCAGTGATAAGAGATGTAAGCCGTTCAGTTCCCACCACACAGCGGACGCTGCCCGAAGGACTGACGGAATTGGAGAAAGAGTATGAGGTAGTCTATGATTCGTTTGGAGGAGGCAGCACCGATATAGCAAGCGCACTGGACGCGGTGAGACAGCAGTATGCTGGGAGGAACCTGGGAGCAGTGGTGCTGATGAGCGACGGAATATATAACCAAGGAGCCAACCCTGCCACCGAAGCAATGCAACTGGGGGTGCCGATATACACCATAGCATTGGGCGACACAACACGCAGACCGGATGCATGGATAGCCGATGTGCGGTGCAACAGGGTGGTATACACTGGCAGCCAATTCCCGATGGAAGTTACGGTGCGAGCCACCCGCTTGAACGGAGCCAAGGCAACGTTGACAATAAGCAGTGGCGGACGACAGTTGGCTACCCAGCCATTGACATACGATGGGAATAGTTACAGCCAGACGGTACCTTTGATGCTGGATGCCAAGGAGAGCGGGCTGCACAGTTATAGCGTAACCGTATCGGCAGTGAAAGGCGAGACAAGCACAGCCAACAACAGCCGCACGGTGGCAGTGGAGGTGCTTGAAGGGCGTAGAAAAGTGGCTATTGTAGCGGCAGCACCCCATCCCGACATAGCAGCATTGAAGCAGGCAATAGAGACCAACCCAAACTATGAGGTGGAGGTATACTCAACGCTGCAAGCAGCCATGAATGCAGAGAAATCGGTGTGGGATACCTACAGCACGTTGGTGCTGCATAACCTGCCTGCCCCGGGAAACACCACAGCGCAATGGTTGCAAACGCTTCCCTCTACCCTACCGAAAGTGTATGTGGTGGGCATGGCCACCGACCTTGGACGCTTCAACGCATTACACTGCGGTATAGAGGTGACAGCGAAAAGTCGCCATGCGGACGAAGTGACCGCAATACTTGACGAGACCTTTACCCTGTTTGCCTTTGACCGAGAGACGTCTACCCGCATAGCAGCACTCCCACCCCTTCAAGCCCCGTTCGGCAATTACCGCATGGCACCCGGAATGCAGTGCCTGTTCAGGGCGAAATTGTCGGGTAAACCGACCGACAGACCCATGATGGCATTTGGCGTACAGAACGGGACGCGATGCGCCTGTGTGTTAGGCGAAGGGCTATGGAGATGGAGGCTGCACAGTTATTTGATGACGGGCAGCCACGACGATTTTGACCAGACAATTGAGAAAATAGTGGTGTATGCCGGTGCCGAAGCCGGGAAAGAGAGGCTGCATGTGATGTCGGAACGCTATTATCGGGAAGACGAGGCAATAGTGATTCGCGCAGAATTCTACGACGACAACTGGCAGCTGACCAACCGACCGGAAGTGGAATGCCAAATTACCCCCAAAGGAGGAGGGGAAAGCACCCGATATGAATTCCAGCCTTCAGGACAGGGATATACACTGCCTCTTGGTACACTGGCTCCCGGACAATATAGTTACCAAGCCAAAACGACATTTGCAGGGAAACAGTACAAGGCAACAGGAGGTTTTATCGTGGAAGCCCTTGACCTGGAGCAGTTGAACCTGGTTGCCGACCACGCCCTGCTGAACACGATGGCACAGACCACCGGCGGCGACATGGTGCCGTATGACCAGACCGACAAACTGGCATCGCTGCTTGGCGAACGCGAGGACTTGAAGACGGTGATTTATTCCCATACCGAATATACGCCGATGATTTCGCTGCCGTGGGTGCTGATACTGCTGATATTGTTGCTTACCATAGAATGGGCAGGACGGCGTCTGGCCCGCTTCACAAGCTAAGGAACCGAGATGCTGAATTTGTTCAAAATACGGTTTATCAAAGATTCGGGAACACTGCTGTGGGGCAACCTCGTGGCACAGGGGATTGCCTTTGCGGCATACATTGTACTGCTAAGGTTGTTTACTCCTGAGGACTTCGGACTTTGCAACGTGTTTTTCAGTTATACCGAGGTACTTATCATCCTTTCGACATGCAAATACGAAATGGCAGTGGTGAAAGCAGACAACGACAACGAGGCGGAGACATTGGTGCGTGCAGCGTTGAAACTGAATTGGATGTTTGCCTTGCTGCTGACAGTTATCGGAGTTGCGCTGGCTTTGCTGGGAGTGAGTTTGTCGGGACTGCCGGTGTGGATGCCGTTGCTGATACCAGTATTGGTGTATTTTACCGGGACGAACCGCGTTTACAACTTTGTGTGTAACCGATACAGAAAATACCAACAGTTGGCCATGGGCGAAGTAGTTTCGGTGAGCGGGGGAACGGTGACACGGATTCTGTTTGGTTTGACAGCACCGTTGTGGCAGCTGCTGCACAGCATAGGTCTGCCCGTTGGCTCGATACTGGGCAAAGTGGCAGGACATATATACCTTCATAGATGCGCCAAGACAATAATGAGGGAACTGACAGTAGCGACAGACCACTTGAGTGAGGGCGAAGCTGCAACAGTCGCAGCGATACTGTCAATGAAAGAAACCCTGAGGAAGCACCGCAACTTTCCAATATATGTGATGCCCAAAGAACTGGTGAGCAGTTTTTCGGCCAATTTGCCGTTGATGTGGTTGAGCGTGTATTTTGAGAAGCCGTTGTTGGGGCTTTTCTCGCTGGCACTTACTTTTACTCAGAGACCTGTAAATGTATTGGCTAACAGTTTCGAGAAAGTGTTTTACCAGTCGACGGTTGTCAAGGTTACTGAGAGGAGACTGATATGGCACGATGTGCGCCGTTTTGCCCTGCTGCTTGGGGCAGGGGCGTTGGCAGTGGGATCGGCAGTGTTCTTTTTTGCCGAACCGTTGTTTGTGTTTCTGTTTGGTGACCAATGGATTGGGACTGGCTACTATGTGCGCTGCCTGCTTCCCTGGATGGGTATACTGGTGGTAACAAACTCGCTTGCCTTTGTGGCGAATGTGTTAGGAACGCAACGTGTAGACTTCTGCCTGCAGTTGCTGCAATTGCTGCTGCGTGTGGGCGCATTGTATACGGGCATTGCAATGGGCGACTTTAAATTGGCCGTGCTGCTGTTTGCTGCGGTGAGTGCCGTAGTGCAGGCCGTACAGGGGGGATGGTACCTGTATCAGACATACCGCTACGACAAACGCTGCAAGCGGGGCGAGACGCAAATATTGAAAACCGAAGAGGTTATATGAAAAGACTCATTCCATTGATTCTGCTGCTGATGAGCCTTGCTGCCATGGGGCAGACAGGAGAGAGCCAGAGGCTGAACACCAAGCCTTTTGTAAGGTGGTGGTGGAATGGCGACAAGGTGGACAGTGCCGAGATAGTTCGGGAGTTGCGGCTACTGCACGACGCAGGCATAGGGGGAGTGGAGATTAATCCCATTGAATTCCCAGCGAAACGGTGCGACTCGGTAGAGAAAGCCTCCCTTATATGGTTGAGCGATGAGTGGATAGACATGCTACGTATTGCCATGCAAGAGGCCAGACGGCTGGGAATGGAGTGCGACCTGCTGGTTGGTTCAGGATGGCCAATCGGGATGGAAAGCCTGCCCATGGAAGAACGGGGGCAAGTGATGCTGACATACGCCAAACCCCTATCCAATGAGAATCTGACACGTGAACAAATATACCATGCCGTGGATCCCAAGGTGACCGTACCTAATCCCGAGCGGGAGTTTGAATTGGTAGCACTATGGGTGGCTCCAGATTCCATAACCAGCATAAAAGAGATGAAGCCATTGCCACTGCCCAAGGGCGACACACTGAGGTTAGAACAGGAAAAAGGCATGCTATATGCGCTGATTCGTTGCCGTTCGTTTGCCAGCGTAATAAACGGGGCGCCGGGGGCATCGGGAGCGATAGTAGACCACATGAACGAAAAAGCCGTGCGGGGATATTTAGAGCGGATGCAGCACACCATAGAACAACGGACTGGACCCTTGCGGCAATGGCTTAGAGCCTATTTTACAGACAGCATGGAGTTGGAAGGGAGCAACTGGACGGATGACTTTGCACAGGAGTTTAAGCAACGCAACGGCTATGACGTGATGCCGTGGATGCCCCTCATACTCTTCCCTACGGGGCGACTGGGAGAGGTGACAAGCTATGATTACGGTTCGCGTAAATCGCCCGAAATGGCGAGACGCATAGCGCAGGTACGGCTGCATTATGAACGCACAAAGGCAGAACTACTGTATGAGAGGTACACGAAGACCTTTGCTGACTGGTGCCACAGCCAAGGGGTGCTGGCGCGTGGGCAAGCCTACGGCCGCGGTTTCTTCCCCTTAAAGGGTTCCACTGCCTATGACATACCCGAGGGGGAGAGCTGGACTACAAACTACTTGCGCCACCGCATAGGCGAGGAGATGCCCGACAGCGACTACCGTCGAGGACGCGCCTACACCATGATTAACAAGTATGTCAGCTCCGCCGCCCACCACAGTGGCCACAGTCTCGTCAGCGCCGAGGAGATGACAAATACCTACCGCATGTTCGAAACCACACTGGAACTGCTGAAACTGGGCAGCGATATGAGTGCCTTTAGCGGTGTTACACACTCGGTGTGGCACGGTTTCAACTACTCTCCGCCCGAGGCTGGATTTCCGGGATGGGTACAGTATGGCAGCTACCTGAACGAACAGAACAGCTGGTGGCCTTACTTCCACCTGCTAAATGAGTACCGCAGCCGGTTCAGCAGAGTGTTGCAGGGGTTGCAGATGGAAACGCCCATAGCGATTCTGGCACCTACAGAACAGATGTGGGGTGAAATCGGAGTGCAAACCGAACCGTTCCCGCAGTACCCCAAAGGAAGCGGCTACGACATCACACCCCTGCTATGGGAAGCTATACACAAAAACGGCTCGGGTGCCGACATCGTGAGAATCGACTGGCTATTGGATACATTGGCCAATGGTGAGTTACGATACAAGGCAGTTTTCCTGCCCAGGATTAAATATCTCGAAGGCGAAGACATCCGTTGGCTGCTCTCCTATGCTGATCGTGGCGGAAGGTTATTCTGCATTGATGAGTGCGTTGTGGACGGTGAACAGTTCATCCATCTGACGGAACCCGACAGCAACCACTATATGGAATGGTACAGAGAGGTTCAACGTAACTACGAACTACCTCACTGCATGGAAATAGCAAATCCCGACAGATTTTTGCTGCACAATGCATACCGTAACAAAGAGGGGGACGCTACCTATTTGTTTTGCAACGCATCGCTTCACACGGGTATCGGCACCATGATAGCATTTCCTAAAGAGGTGTATCAAGGCTGCAAGGCATGGGTTTATAACCCGGCCACCGACAAGAAGCAAATGCTGGTGCTTGACGAAGGTAGTTTCTGGCTATACCTGCCGCCAGTAGAAAGCCTGTTCATTATTTTTGAGAAGAAGGAGACGCTGGCCGTTGAAAACGCTAGCAAAAACTATGCTACAAGCCAGATGGACACGGACACGATATGGTACCCAGACTACTATGAAGGTTCACAGTACTTTACCATACCGATGGAATGGCACGTGACGCTGCAACATGCCATAGAGGGCTGGACTCGCGACACCGTCATGCAGCGGCTGTGCGACCTGCGTGAAACACAGTTCAGAGACTTTTCCGGCACTATAAACTATACTGCACGTTTCCATCTTGACAGCGTGACCGTTGATAATGAACAGGGTATTGAATACTCTCCGGAAAGCCTTGATTACATAGACCTCGGGCAAGTGTACGATATTTGCGAATTGACGGTGAACGGTACCAAATGCGGTACCAAGTGGTACGGTGAACGAATTTACGACAATCTGGGCGGGCTCTTCCATACGGGCGAGAACACCATAGAGATAAAAGTAACAACCACCTTGAACAATTACGTCCACACCCTGACAGACCCGATACCAGGGTTAGAGTCAACCGTAATACAGCATTTTGTAATTAAACGCAAAATACCCACGACTCCAGCCGGACTGGTGGGGATAGATGGACAGATAGCCTTCTTCTAATTGCTGTTTTATTGGCGAGGAGGGACACCACCCCAGCCGAGTTTTTGATGGATGGCGCTGAAGAAACTTTGGTTGCCAAGACGTACAAGGCGGATGGAGAAATCCTGCCGGGAAAGGAGTATTTCGGTGCCATAAGGGAGGGGCTGATGGCGGGAGTCCATGCCAAGGCTGAATTGCTGCGGCTGGGCATGGGTGACTAATCGGAGAGTTGCGGTGTCGGGGACAATGATGGGGCGAAGGGTGAGGTTGTGAACGCCGATGGGGGTGATGACGAGACAGCCGCTATCGGGGGTGAGGATGGGACCGCCACAACTTAAAGAATAGGCAGTAGAGCCTGTGGGGGTGGCGACAATGAGACCGTCGCCAGCATAGTTGGCCACGAAATCGCCTGAGACATAAAGGTCGGTGCGCAAAAGCGGGGCGTCGACAAAGCGATGCAGATAGACTTCGTTGAGGGCGAAGGTGGAGAGGGAATTCTGACCATGGTGGGCAACAACATGGAGTAGTGAGCGAGGTTCGAGGGTGTAGCGACCCGAGAGAAGGTCGGAGACAAGGCTGTCGAGATTGTCGCGGCCGGCAGTAGTCAGGAAACCAAGATGGCCAAAGTTGACACCCAAGACGGGAATGTCGCGATCGGCAATAAGATGGACGGAACTGAGGAGGGTGCCGTCGCCACCGATGGAGAGCAGAAAATCGAAGTGGCACTGGGGGAGTGCGTCGGTGACAATGTGCGTTTGGACGCCTTCCTTGTGGAGAAGTTGAATGAGAAGTTCAAGTTGTGGACGATATTCTTCTTCGATGTGACGGATGTAGAGGGCTATGACCATGGTTTGATGACTTAAGTGATGCGAATGATTATTGAACTATAATACCTTGATGAATAATGAATACGTGAGTGACTAACGCAACAGCAGAACGGTTCCTTTGTAGATTTTCTGGTCGCCGTTGGCATGACGACAGCGGACTTTGTAGACATAGACCCCTTGAGGAAGAGGATTGCCGCGGAGAGAGGTGCCGTCCCAACAGTCGTTGAGTTGGTCCGTGCTGAACACACATTCGCCCCAACGGGTGAAGATTTGCATACGATAGTCGCCAGACAAAGGAGAGACGTAATAGGGACAGAAGCGACCCAACTCAGGATCGCCCGCATGGATGACGTTGGGAAACCAGGCTGCGGGGTCGTCGACGGAGGGGAGGGAGACATTGGCAGTATCGGAACTGACGATGCGTTGGAAGCAGAGGTCAGGGACATCGAGACGATAGGAATAGGCAAGGGCTGTACGTACTACGTCGAAATCAGTATAGGAAAAGGGCTCGGCGGGGTTGACTTGAAGTTGCTCGATTTGCTCGAAAGGAGTCCAGACAGGCGGATTACCCCGTAAACGGGAACGCATGAGATAGGCTGTCTGCCCAGTGAAGAGAGGATCGATTTCCATCTGAAGCTCGATGGTGGGTATGGCGTCATGGTATTCGACAGATGTGATTCGGGCAAAAGCAGCCGTGTCGCCATAGGAGAATTGGAAGGTTTGGATTGGAGAGAAAGCAGTGAGGGAGTCGGAGGTGTTGACAACGGCGAGGTAGGCTCGGATATTGCCCACGGCAAGATTGTCCCAAAGGGTGTCGAACGAGAAGTTGCCATCGGGGCTGACACGATGGCGGCGCCAAGTGGGGTCGTCGCCAGCACGATAATAGAGGATGTATTCCCCAACACTGTCGGGCATGTTGATGTAGCGATTCCAGGAGCATTGCAGACGGCGGGAGCAAGGAGCAGCCTGGAGAGAGAGCGCGGGGTTGTGATAATAAGGGGTGAGCGGACTGGCCTGGAAACAACTGTCAAAAGCCAGAATACGGAAAGAATAGGAGTTGGCGTTGGACAAGTCAAGGTCTTCGGGGCACAGATAGGAGGTGTTGGTGCGTCCCCAGACGGTATCGTAGTCGCGGCAAGGGGAACCCATGCAGATGTAGTAGCCCATGACGTCGGTATCGGGGCTGGGATACCAACTGAGACGGAGACGCCCCAAGAGGGTGTCGACACTACAAAGGCGAAGACTACAGGCAGATGTGGGGAGATTGTCGTGGAAGAAAAGACCGCAGGTGTCGGAATAAAGTGTGAAGGTATCTTCAGTAGCGGAGAGGCAGGTTGCGGTTACGTAATAATGAACCGTGTCGGAACAGACTACGCGGTGGAGGGTGTCGATATAATGGGTGTCGGATAGGCTGGCAACAGCAATGAAATCACCCTGGCCGGGGTAGCACTTGTAGAGTTGATAGGAACGAGCCTGCGGTACAGAGTTCCAGAAGAATTCGCCCACATAGTGGTCAATTACAACGGAATGTATGAACCGGAGTTGAAGAGAATCCTGAGCAGAGAGGGATAGACCCAGCAACATGGAGAGTATGAACAGTTTGTGCTTCATGATTGTTGGGTAATAATGAAATCGGAAGTCTGTACTTGGTTTAGTTCCCAATAACGACCATGGGATTGAAGGAGTTGGTCGGGGGAACCTTGTTCGACAATATGACCGTTTTCAAGAACCACGACGATGTCGGCCCAGCGGGTTGTGGAGAGCCGATGGGCAATGACAAGGGCAGTGCGGGAACCTTGTACGTCGGACTGAGGGTCAGGATGGAGGAGGGAGGTGAGAGTTTGCTGGACAAGGGCCTCGCTCTCACTGTCGAGGGCACTGGTGGCTTCATCGAAAATGAATACTTCGGGCTGTGTGAGCAGTGCACGGGCAATGCTGATGCGCTGACGCTGACCGCCACTGAGAAGGGCACCGCTGTCGCCAACAGGGGTGAGATAGCCCTGAGGAAGAGCGGTGATGAATTGGTGGGCACCCGCGGCACGGGCGGCCTGTTCTACTTGCTCGGGGGTGGCGTCTGGCATGCCATAGGCTATGTTGGCCATGACGGTGTCGTTAAACAGAAATGTCTGCTGCGACACCACGCCTATGCCCCGGCGCAGCGAGGCACGATTAAAAGTCTGCAAGGGGACACCATCGACAAGGATTTGGCCGCTGTCGGGATCGTGGAACCGCAACAGGAGGTCGGCAAGGGTCGACTTTCCGGACCCAGAACTGCCTACCAAGGCAACAGTGGCTCCACGGGGAATGGAGAGTGAGATATGGGAGAGAACAGGAACATCAGGGACATAACTGAAACTGACATCCTTGAATTCGATTTGTGTTTTTACACCGGAGAAGGACTGTGCTTGAGGAGAGTCAAGAGGCTCCTCGTCGAGACTGAGGAACTGCTGAAGACGCTCGACACAGCCTTTGCCTCGCTTGATTTGCGAAAGAGCAGTGGTGAGATTCTTGGCCGGAGGAATCATGAGGACGAACATCATGATGTAGGAAACGAAAAGTTCGGGGGTGATGCCGGTACCTTGGATGACCATGAGCGAACCAAAGAGGAGGATGCCAATAACGACGCAGTTGCCGAGAAAATCGCTGACGGGAGAGGAAAGGTCAACACGGCGGTAGACACGGGTGCGGAGACGGGCATAACGACGGTCAGCCTCACGAAAACGCCTGTTGGAAAAGTCGATGGCCGTGTAAGCCTTGATGACTTTGAGGCCAATGATACTTTCTTCCATAAGGGACATAAGGAAAGAGTTGCTTTCCTGCAGTTCGACGGAATCGCGACGGAGACGATGGGTTATACCCGAAATGACGAAGACCACAACGGGAAGCATGCAGAGAACAAAGAGGGAGAGTTTCAGGCTGATATAAAACAGCATGGCTACATAGAGCACGATACTAACCACGGCAGTGAAGAGGAGTTGAAGAGAACCTAAGAGGTTTTCGTCGTACTCGGTAATATCACCAGCAAAACGCGCAAGAATGTCTCCACGACGGTTGCCGCTGAAATAAGAAAGCGGAAGTGACATAGCCTTACGGAAGAGACGGTTGCGGATGTCGCGGACGATGTTGTAACGCACCACGCTGATTTGAACCAGAGAGAGATAGCTGAAAATGTTTTTACAAGAATAAAGGAGCAGGAGCAGGAGCGAGAAATAGATGAGTGCATGCTTAGGACCAAAGGAGACAAGCCATAGGTAGAGTTGTTGCAGTCCCTGCGAAAGAAGGTTGGAGGCGGAGGCTGTACCGACATTCAACGCCATGCCGGACTCGGGCTGCGCGGGAGGAAAAAGAATCTTGACGAAATCGGCAACGGAAAGCGCAGTAGCCATTGTGAAGAGTACCGACAACACTACAAGAAACCCGTAGGCAACAAGGCGTCCTGAATAGGGTTTCATGTGGCGAAGGGTGAACGACATGGCGAGAAGAAAACAGGATGCAAGAAGGTTAGTCTAACTTGTAACCGATGTAGTTGTGGGGAGTGATGGCGCGGATACGCTCTTTGACGGATGGGTCAACTTCGAGCGTTTCGACGAAGTCGGCAATTGTCTGAGCGGTGACTTTCTGGTTGGTGCGGGTGAGTTGTTTGAGTGCTTCGTAGGGGTTAGGATAGCCGACGGAACGGAGGATGGTCTGGATTGCCTCGGCAACTACGGCCCAGTTGTTTTCAAGGTCGTTGAAGAGTGCTGCTTCATTCAAAATGAGCTTGTCAAGACCCTTTTGGAGAGAGGCGAGGGAAATGAGTGTATGGGCGATGGGGACGCCAATGTTGCGGGAGACCGTGGAATCAGTAAGGTCACGCTGGAGACGGGAGATGGGGAGTTTGTGGCTAAGATGCTCAAAGATGGCGTTTGCCAGACCGAGGTTGCCTTCGGCGTTCTCGAAATCGATGGGGTTGACCTTGTGGGGCATGGCAGAGGAGCCTACTTCGCCAGCCTTGATTTTTTGCTTGAAGTATTCCATGGAGATGTAGCTCCAGATGTCGCGACAGAGATCAATCAGAATGACGTTGAGGCGTTTGCAATTATCGAAATAGGCAGCCATGTTGTCATAGTTTTCTATCTGTGTGGTGTATTGCAGACGCTCGAGGCCGAGATGGGAGGCAACAAAGTTGTTTCCGAAACTACGCCAGTCAACATCGGGATAGGCGGCAAGGTGGGCATTGAAATTGCCGGTTGCACCACCGAATTTGGCAGAGAAAGGAATTTGGTTGAAATAATCCAGCTGCCGACGCAGACGGTAAACGTAAACCATGAGCTCTTTGCCCAAAGATGTGGGAGATGCGGGCTGGCCATGAGTGTGAGCAAGCATGGGGATGTCTTTCCATTGGCGGGCACGTTCTTCAAGAAGATCGGCAATAGCCTGGTAACGAGGCAGAAGTTCCTTGTTGTGGCATTCCTTGATGGAAAGGGGTACGGAGGTGTTGTTGATATCCTGCGAAGTTAGGCCGAAATGGATGAACTCCTTATAAGGCTGAAGCCCAAGATTGTCAAAACGACGTTTGATGAAGTACTCGACGGCTTTGACATCATGGTTGGTGGTTTTTTCTATTTCTTTTACCTCAAGGGCATCATCGTCGGAGTAATTGCGATAGATGAGCCGCAACTGCTCGGGAAGACCCGGATTTTTTACAAAAAGTTCGTGGATGGGAAGTTGCGGTAACTGACCAAGCGCAATGAAGTATTCAATTTCAACGAGGATTCGATAACGGATAAGTGCCCCCTCGGAGAAATAAAGGGCAAGGTTGGAAACTTTTGACCAATAACGGCCGTCAACAGGGGAGATTGCGTTAAGAGTATTCATGTTTTAGAATGATTTGCTTTGAGCTTGAGGATTGGTGATTTGACTATTGAGGAATTTGTGTTTCTCCATGAGTTTGATGATTTTACGGTCATGGGAAGCATCTATGAGTGCTTGGGCGTAAAGCGTGTTGTGCATGTCGGTGCCAAGGAATTCCACCCAGCCTTTCTCAATCATCTCGAAGGCCTTGCGGCGGGGACCATCGCCATAGAAGCCAATAAGGGAGAGGATATTGACCTGGAAGTATACTCCCATATCTTTAAATTGCTGTAGTTTAGGGGCAGAACTGCTATAATAAGGATAACGTTCGGGATGGGCAAGGATGATTTCATGGTTTTTCATCTGAATGTCGAACATGATTTGTTCAAGTCCCATAACTTGCTGATGAAGTGAGAACTCGATAAGCAAGAACCTGTTACCAACAAGGAGAAACTTGTTTTGTTCAATACGTTGACTGAAACCGCTGTCAACCCTGTACTCGCCAGCAACACCTTTAAACTGGGGGATGTTGGTTGGCTTAATACTCATAATGTCAAGTTTGAGGTTGTCATAGCGGTTGAGAATGTCAGATTCCTCGTTGGGGAAACGGGGATACTGATAATGTGGTGTGCAGATGATGTTTTTGAAACCAGCATCATGCATCACCTGCATACAGACTATGGATTCCTCGTTACTTTTTGAACCATCGTCAACACCAGGAAGGATATGGCTGTGAATGTCCACCTCGAGCGGTGCGAAAGTGGGGATGGCTGTTTTGACTTTGGGTTTGAAAATATTAAACATACGAATGTCGTAATAAATAAAGTTGTTAATCAATACGGGTTATATCGGCACCAAGCATACGGAGACGTTCGTCGATATGCTGATAGCCACGGTCTATTTGTTCTATGTTGTCAATGCGGCTCTTTCCTTCGGCGGACAGTGCTGCAATAAGCAATGCCACACCGGCACGAATATCGGGCGAGGACATGCGCACTCCACGCAGCCGATGCTGTTGGTCAAGTCCTATAACGGTGGCACGATGCGGGTCGCATAATATAATCTGTGCTCCCATGTCGATTAGTTTATCGACAAAGAAGAGACGGCTTTCAAACATTTTCTGATGGATAAGAACACTGCCTCTGGCCTGAATAGCAACAACCAGTGCAATACTGATGAGGTCGGGAGTAAACCCTGGCCACGGGGCATCGGCAATGGTCATGATAGATCCATCCATGAAACGCTCAATCTCATAATGCTCTTGAGCAGGGACAAAAAGGTCGTCACCCTTCTGCCATACTTCTATACCTAATCGACGAAACACTTTAGGTATCAACCCTAAGTGTTCCAGCCCTACATTGGGAATGGTGATGTCGCTCTGTGTCATGGCTGCCATTCCGATAAAAGACCCAACCTCAATCATGTCGGGCAGAAGGCGGTGTGTGCAGCCTTTCAACGATTCCACACCGTTGATAGTAAGGAGATTTGAACCTACCCCACTGATTTCTGCACCCATGCTGTTCAACATCTTGCACAACTGGTATACATAAGGTTCACACGCAGCATTCATTATTGTAGTAGTCCCCTCCGCCATGACAGAGGCCATGATAATATTGGCTGTACCGGTAACGGAAGCCTCGTCAAGAAGCATATAACATCCTTGCAACTTATCGGCCACAACCTGATACCCTCCACGACGGTAAGTCACTGTGGCTCCCAACTTTTCCATACCAAGGAAATGGGTATCCAGACGACGGCGGCCTATCTTGTCGCCGCCAGGCTGCGGTACTATTGCCCGCCCATAACGGGACAGCAACGGCCCCACCACCATGATGGAACCACGTAATGCAGAAGCCTGCTGGGCAAACTCCTCCCCTTCCAACACATCAAGATTCACCTCATCGGCTTGGAACTCATAGCTTCTGCCTTCAGTGAGGAGAGCACTGTCATCGTTCAAACGGCGCACCTTCACCCCAAGCAACTGCAACAAACTTATCAGCTTGTTGACATCGCGTATGTCCGGTATATTGTCGATTCTTACCTTCTCACTAGTCAACAACACGGCACAGAGAACCTGCAGTGCCTCGTTTTTGGCACCTTGCGGCTGTATTGTCCCGTGCAATTTATGCCCTCCTATTATCTCAAATGATGCCATATCCTGCTACTGAGTGTTTTATTTCTTTTTCTTCTTTTTCTTATGAGTGCCGTTGGCTCTGCGCTCTTCTTCGGTACCTTTCAGGTATTCGCGGAAGTCTTTGAACTGAAAATCTTCAGGCAAATGGAGTTTCCCGTCCGAGAGAGTCTCAAGTTGCTGACTTATTACGTCATCTTCAACCGTGTCGCTGTTCCAAAGCAGATAATCACGTTTCATGGCGTGGGCCATTAGCCTCACCAATTCGTCTCGCTCCTCCCCTTCCGGATATTCCGCAACCTGTTTTACCATTTTTTCAAGAATAGAACCATAATGACGGTAATGCAACTGGTCTTGGTGGTATTCAACCCTATTGGGATTAAACTCCACCGTCTCCTCGGGAGTAATTTCGTAAGGCACATCTACGTCAAGCTGCCAATCGGCCAGAATCATCAGGTGTACCCAGAACTTACGCTTGAAATCATCCCCACCCTTTGCATCTGGACTGTTCTGAGCCATAATATCCACAATGGCCGACGCCATCTGCGTCCGCAACTCGCGGTCCTCTACAGTTTTCGTGTATTGGATTAGGTTATATATGTTTCGACCGTAATCGCTTATCTTTAGTTTTGTTCGTTGGGTGTTATAGTCCATTTCTTGCTTGATATCTTACTTGTTTATGATGTCTGCTAATATATTCCGCCGCAGTAATAAGGGCTGAACGGTGAAACCATCCGGTAACAATCCGTAGGAGACGTACACATCCCCCACGAACCAAGGCCGCCATGCATCCACATATCGTGATACAGGAAAGGAAGCGTTCCATTATGGTCGCGCACTACTGTAAACGACAAGTGCAAATAGTTGTTGTTGCTGAATCGAAACGCCGCTGCTGCCGACAAAGCGGTAGCAGAAACATCCAGCACCTGGCCATTGGCAAATCCATACAACGGCGCATACGTTCCGCCAAGGTGATAAACCGATGCAGCCACCCACACATTCTCGTTCACCCGATACTGCGCCCCCACATGGGCAGAAGCAAGCCCCGTCCCTCCATTACGTTTGTAGGGAGCCAGACTCTTGTGGGACCCCGAAGCCATGTAATGCGGGTTTAAACCCATATCGGACGTGATTCTGAAACCTCCGCTTATTGTCCATCTGTCATTCGGGCGGTATTTTAATGAAGGTGCTACGGTAGTGAATAATCTATTGTCGCCATAAGATGTCCCCATAAAACCTGTTCCAACCATCAAATGGGGCTCCCACTTGGGCAAAACAATCGAATCCGCCACTGTTTTCTCCATCACTGGACGCTGCCCACTAACCAATCCCATGGGGCAAACCATCGCAATAACGAGAACAATAAACAGTCTTACACTATTTGATATCGCATGCATAAATACTTTTCTTTATACTTTATTTTATTACTAACGAAAACTCCCTTCTTTTATTGTATCACAACTCCATTAATTTTATAAATGACGCTGGATAGGGCGTTTCAAACTTCATCCGCTTCCCTGTCACAGGATGAGTAAACCCAAGACGAAAAGCATGCAAAGCCAGTCTCCCTATAGGTGAAACATCATCTTTATAGCCATACATCGGGTCATGAACCACTGGGTGCTTTTCTTCTCGCAATTGAACTCTTATCTGGTTCCGCCTTCCAGTGTCAAGATGCAACTCTAAAAGCGAATATCTTCTACTGGTTTTGACAACTTTGTAGTGCGTTACGGCCAACTTCCCACCATTGTCCGTCGGCGACGATAGCACACAATACTCGCCATCTGTCAGCCATGAACGTATAGTTCCTTCCGATTGTTCCATCTTCCCCCAAGCCACAGCAACGTATGCTCTGTCTGTTACAATCCCCTTCCAATCCGACTCAAACTTTTGCGAAACTTGCTTCGACTTCGATACTACCATCAGCCCTGACGTGTCACGGTCAAGCCTGTGCACAATATGGGCATTACATTGTTGATGTGTCAAACGCAAATACTTGTTTAATACCGTTATTACTGTCTCATCTGACGGCTTTTTGCTGTATGACAACAACCCCTCATGCTTGTTTATCACAAAAAGGTGTTCATCCTCAAACACAATATCCAAATCGCGCGGTTTAAACCGCTCCTTGTAGCTCGATTTTTCTATCGTCACCCGCATGCCTGGCTGCAATGGGTAGTTAAACTGACTCACCTTCCTCCCATCTACACAAACACTATGTGCCAACAACTCTTTAACCTTTGTTCGGCTCGTGTCTGGCATCTGTTCTATCAAGAACTGAAACAACTCACAAGTGGCTCTGACTTTATATTCTAATTGTTTCACGTGAAACATTTTTTACGTTATCAACAATCTATTTTACCTTATAAACAACACCTCTCCCCTACCCTGCTCAAATTAGTACAAATCCATATATTCGTACTGGTTTCCTATGCCATTTATAAACTTTACCATATCATCCCGCGATATAACCAACGACGCTGTGTTATCATTGGGATGGAAACTTACTTTCTCAGCTTCAAGCAACTTTCTGTCAATAAACAATATCACCTCATGATTCACATCATTCACCAAGGTGAAAAGCGACACCGACCCCGGACGAACACCCAAATATTTCATCATCCGCTCAGGCGATGCAAACGACAATTTTCCTTGATGCAATTTATGTTCAATATCATGAATATCCATATTGTGTCGTGCATCCATTATCACCAAATAGTGCTTGTTTCCCTTATGGTTGCGGAAAAAAAGATTCTTGCACAAAACTGTGCCCTCGCCTCGATAGTATTGGGCCGCTATCTCGATAGTGGGAGCTTCAGGATGCTCATAGTAATCAAACTCTATTCCCTGCCCCGACAAATAGTCGTATACTTGCTGCTGCCCCCTCATTTTATTATTCCCAATTTTTTCGACATCTCAAGCATACGCACTATGGGTAACTTGGCCTTCTCTATCATCTCTTCACTCATCAATATTTCGGGCGTCTCATCTCGCAGGCAAGCATACAGTTTCTCAAGTGTGTTTTGTTTCATGTAACTACAATCAGCACAATTGCAACCATCCTTCGCTGTTACAACAATAAACTCTTTATCTGGATTGTTCTTCTTCATTTCGTAAAGAATACCCGTCTCAGTGGCCACAATAAATTTTTTCTTGTCAGATTTTTCAATATACTGAAGCATTGCTTTAGTACTTCCAACAAAATCAGCCACCTGCAACAAAGCACTATTACACTCAGGATGGGCAATGACAGCCGCATCGGGGTTCTCAATCTTCAACTTCATCACATTTTCAGCGCGCATGGCATCATGAACCATACACACACCATCCCACAATACCATATTGCGACCAGTAACACTGTTAATATATCCTCCAAGATTCTTGTCGGGAGCAAAAATGATTTTTTGGCTCTCAGGAATAGAACGAACCAATTTCTCTGCATTGCCCGAAGTACAAATCAAATCAGACATCGCCTTTATCTCAGCCGAGCAATTTACATAAGAAATCACCATATGATCTGGATACTTGGCCTTGAACTTGGCAAAATCTTCTCCTTTGCACGACTCGGCAAGTGAACAACTCGCCGTTATATCAGGAAGCAGAACCTTGCGGGTCGGATTAAGAATCTTCGCAGTCTCCGCCATAAAATGAACTCCACAAAAAACTATTATGTCATTATCGCATTGTTCGGCCTTCTGAGCCAGAGCCAAACTATCTCCTATATAATCTGAAAGATCCTGTATCTCCTCCCGCTGATAATAATGACCCAATATTACAGCATTCTTTTCTTTTTTAAGGCGAACTATTTCGCTCTTCAATTTTTCTGTGTCCATAATATTTATATTTGCATCATTTTCAACCATTCCTACCATCAAAAACAATGGTTTAGAATTTGCAAATATACGGAAATTAATTGAAAAATAAAATTTTATTTTTAATACCCAGTAATTCAACTATTAAATACTACTCAATCCCCCTCCTTTTATAACTAATCATTATATTTCATTTAAATATTTATTTCTTTTTTTATGCTTGTCAATATTGTTGATAAGTCCCCTTTTGCACAAATCCACCTTAGTGGTTATTAAAAGATACCAACATCATATTCCCACCAAACTCCCTTATTTCCAGAATTAGCCTGTCATTATTAACCATTGTCAAAATAACTGCCAACACCTATTTGTTAAAACCCAAAATCGAAGTTAGCATCCAATTTTTTTGTTGAAAAGAACTCAAAAAACATCCATTTTTCAACATGCCTCACCCCCTTCTAAGGTTATCAGTTTTTGTCCACATAGTTGTTATCCCCCTTTTTAACAAACTATGTTGATATTTATTATCTCTTTGATACTCTTTATAGTCCATATCATGTTCAAAAATATGTGCATAATTTAACTGCTATGATTTCTGTTAGTTTGCGCTTTTATCTTATCTTTGCAAATCAATAAAGTTTTAAACACTCTTTGTAATGAAAGAAATTATTCCTATAGCATGCGACCATGCCGGCTACGAACTGAAAAAACAGGTTGTAAAACATTTGCTCGATAAAGGGTTCGAAGTAAAAGACTTTGGCACTGATAGTAGTGAAAGTGTTGATTATCCTGACTTTGCCCATCAAGTAGGCCGTGCCATCAACAATGGTGAATTCAAGCGCGGCATTGTAATCTGTGGCAGTGGCAATGGTGTTCAAATGACTGTCAACAAGTATCCTAACGTGCGGTGTGCTCTCTGTTGGAACGCCGAAATAGCTCATCTCGGCCGTCAGCACAACGATTGCAATGTCATTTCTCTCCCTGCTCGTTTTATTCCTCAAGAACTCGCCCTGCAGATTGTTGACGAATTTCTCAATACGCCCTTTGAAGGCGGACGCCATCAACGTCGTGTCGAGAAAATCAATCAGTTACTTAAATAACTGTTGATTATGCAACCCACTGCATTTTCCGCCGAAGCAATCGAAGGTTTACGGTGCGTCTTCTCTTGTATTGATAACACCACGCTCGAAGGTAGCGACACCCACGAGCGTATTCAGTCCCTCTGTCAGCAATCCATTCAGCTTCAAGACCTCTCCCAGGGAATCAGCCATGTGGCTGCCGTCTGTGTCTATCCCGTATTTGTAAAACAAGCCCGGCAACTTCTCCAAGGCAGTGGCATTCGTGTGGCATCTGTCGCTGGTGCTTTCCCTTCCGGTCAGTCTCCTTTGTCTGTTAAGTTGCTCGAGGTTCGCTACGCTCTCGATCAAGGTGCCGACGAAATCGATATGGTAATCTCCCGTGGCTCCCTTCTCGAAGGCGATTACAACAAAGTTTATGATGAGATAGCCGCAATCCGACAAGAAGTTGGTACACAGACTCTAAAAGTCATCCTTGAAACTGGTGAGCTCAAAACTCCTCAAAACATTGCCAAAGCCTCCCAGTTGGCTATCGATGCAGGTGCCGACTTCATCAAAACCTCTACCGGCAAAATTTCTGTCTCTGCAACTCTCGAGGCTTCCGAAGTGATGTTAAAAATAATAAAAAACCACTACGATTCTACAGGAAAATGGGTCGGTTTTAAAGCTGCTGGAGGCATTTCAACCCCCGAAGAAGTGTTAAAATATTATTTTCTCACATCTCAAATATTGGG
This sequence comes from uncultured Bacteroidales bacterium, assembly GCA_900317955.1. Taxonomy (GTDB): domain Bacteria; phylum Bacteroidota; class Bacteroidia; order Bacteroidales; family P3; genus Colimorpha. The sequence goes on along the minus strand of ONIP01000003.1, from coordinate 182,348 downwards.
CAAAAAATATGTTACAAATCAGTTTTTTAGAATTGGCGCAAGCCGTTTGACCGAACGTCTCTTCGCTTTTTTAACAGACGAGAATTTTGTAATATGAATTTTTTTTTGTTATTTTGCATTTTTATTATTAATGCTATATTCTTTAGATGAAACCTTTACAAAAGAAACTTGCGCGTTATACCGCCCCACAGGAAGCCAAAGCCAAGGGCATTTATCCTTATTTTACACCCATTTCATCCGAACAAAACACCGAAGTCCTTGTCAGTGACAAAAAAGTCCTTATGTTCGGTTCTAATTCTTATCTCGGCCTTACTAACCACCCTAAAATCAAGGAGGCTGCCAAGGCTGCTATTGACAAATATGGTACTGGTTGTGCCGGCTCACCTTTCCTCAATGGCACCCTCGATATCCATATCCAGCTCCAAGACGAACTCGCCGAGTTCATGGGCAAAGATGGCGTCATGCTTTTCTCCGCAGGCTTCCAAGCCAACTCTGGTACAATCCCTTGCGTAACGGGGCGTAACGATTATGTCCTCTTCGATGAACTCGACCACGCTTCTATCATGGAAGGCAAGCAAATCACCTTTGCCACCACCATGAAATACAAGCACTGCAACATGGAAGATCTTGAACGTCAATTGCAGAAATGCCCCATCGATGCAAGCAAACTCGTTGTCACTGACGGCGTTTTCTCTATGGAAGGGGATGTTGCTCCTATCGACGTTATGGTCGACCTCTGCAACAAGTATCAGGCAACCCTCATGGTCGACGAAGCACACGGTCTCGGCGTTTTCGGTCGCGAAGGTCGTGGCACATGCGACCATTTCGGTAAACTCAACGATGTGGACATCATCATGGGTACTTTCTCCAAGTCTTTGGCCTCAATCGGAGGTTTTATTGCTGCCGACAAGGAGACTATTAACTATATGAAACACAGTGTCAGACCCTACATTTTCACTGCCTCTATCGCTCCCGCTTCTACCGCAGCTGTCCTCGCTGCCCTCCATATCATGCGTACCGAACCTGAACGTAATGTTTCTCTCTGGGACAACACTAATTACGCCATGAAGGCTTTCAAAGACCTCGGTTTTGAAATTGGACATACCAAAACTCCTATCATACCTCTCTTCGTGCGCGATGCCGAAAAAACCTTCATCCTCACTCACATGATTTTCGAAGAAGGCGTCTTTGTAACGCCTGTCATCCCTCCTGCAGTCCCTTCCGAGGATACCCTTATCCGTTTCGCCCTCATGGCAACACACACCCACCAACAGATAGACTTCGCTGTAGAAAAAATCTACAAATGTTTTAAACAAGTATCAGTCTTGTAGTAATCTTTTTGACTATGGAATCCATTGTAGTAAAAGAAATTACGCGTCGTCAGGATATCCGCGCTTTTATTAAATTCCCCAATCAACTTTTCAAGGATGTACCTACCTACATCCCCCCTCTGATGAACGACGAAATGTCGCTCCTCACCGACAAGAACCCTTCTCTCGACCACTGCGACCTCAAGCTTTGGCTCGCCTATCGTGGCAAACAAATCGTGGGTCGTGTTGCCGGTATTATCAACTATTCTGTCAACGAACGCTGGAATAAAAAGGCCGTACGTTTCGGCTGGTTCGATTTCATCGAGGATTACGATGTATTCTCAAAACTACTTGAAACAGTGGTAGCTTACGGTAAAGAAAAAGGTATGACCGAGATTGAAGGTCCCTTTGGTTTTACCGACATGGACAAAGAATGCTGGGTTATCGAAGGTTTCGACCAAAGACAAAATATCAGCACCCTCTACAATCCTAAATATTATATCGACTTCATCCAGCGTGCCGGTTATGAAATTCCTTGTCAGTGGGCTCAATATCAAATACATGCTTCTCAGCCTATCCCCGAAAAAGTGGCTCGTATCAATGAACTTATCATGCAGAAGTATAATCTTCGTCTGCTAAAATTCAAATCTCGCAAGGAAATCTACCCTTATGCACGCAAATTTTTCTATACTATCAATGCCGCCTTCAAGGACTTGTACGATTTCGTTCCATTAACTGAAAAAGAAATAGATACTTACATCAATGAGTACTTCCCCTTTATTAATCTTGATTTCGCAGGCTTTGTAGTCGATAAAGATGACAATTTGGTGGCCTTCGGCCTCAGCATCCCCGATCTCAATGCAGCCTACAAAAAGGCGAATGGTCATCTTTTCCCGTTCGGTTGGATTCATATTCTCAGGGCGTTGCATAAGTTCACCGACATCGATTTACTCCTCAACGGTGTCCATCCCGACTGGCAAAAACGTGGTGTTCATTCCATCTACTACGCTTACATGAGTTCTAACGCTATCAAGCGTAATGTTCGTTGGGCTTATTCTAATCCCCAAATCATCGGCAATGAAGCTCAGCGTATTTGGGACACTACCTACAAGTCAACCCCCCTCATCAAACGCGCTATCTTTAAGAAACCCATTTAGTTTCTGTACTTAATATCATTATCTAATGAGCAGAAAAAATAAACCTGAATTGTCCTCGCAATTCAGGTTTATATTTTCTCTGTCCTGCTAAGCTCAGTTCTCCCTCGCAAAGTCTTTCTTCCTTCGCTCTACCTTCGCTCTACCTTCGCTCGTAGGCTCTTTTTCGTTCGAAGATGGTCTTATATTCCCTTGTTCAAGGTTTTGTTTTGTAGTAGTCAACCAAAATGTTCACAAACCAGTTTCCTGGTATGAAACGCTTTAGCACTACCGACAGCCATTGTTCGAAGTTAGCCACAACGTAGCGCAGTCGTGGGTGTCTGGCATCAACAATCTTCTCTATCTTTCGTGCCAGCACATCGGGACTAAGTCCTCCATTTTCCTCTTTTTCAATAAGTCCGAGCGACCTCTTGTAGATTGGACCGTAATCCGGGTCGTTCAGCGTACTTTCAGAGTTCTTTCGACTGGCCGTAAAATTCGTGGCAAAGTCTCCTGGCTCCACCATCGATACTGTTATACCAAACCCTTTTACTTCTGCGCTCAGAGCCTCGGAAAAGCCCTCTATAGCGAATTTCGATGCCGAATAGAACCCTTGGTATGGCAGACCCATAACTCCGCCAATAGAGCTCAAATTTATGATTCTCCCGTGGCGTTGTTTGCGCATGTACGGCAGCACCTGTTGGCACATGTTCACGCATCCCATAAAATTCACCCCCATCTGTGTCTGTATCTCTTCTATTTTGGCCATTTCCAACGCTCCTCCTATCCCCATTCCTGCATTGTTTATCAATACATCTATGCGCTGTTCTTTTTCATATATCTCTTTTACTATCTGCTTTATACGTTCTGAATCCCGTACGTCGCCCTGCATATATGTAATGGCGTTATTGTCCATGGCTCTTCGGCATATTCCGTACACCTTGTGCCCTCCTTTTGCAAGCCTTTCAGCTACTGCTTTGCCAAATCCTGAGGAGGCTCCTGTTATAATTATTACTTTGTTCATAGTGCTTGTTTTGTCTTGCAAAAGTACGAAATATAATTGAATTGGCGATATACAAATTTTTTTTTGTATCTTTGCAAGTTAATTTTGACTCGTGAATAACAAAGGCTCAATACTCGAGAATCTCAATCGTTTCATCCGTAAATACTACAAAAACAGGATGATAAAAGGAATACTTTATTCCTTGGCTTTGCTCTTGTCCCTTTTCTTGATTATGGCACTGCTAGAGTATTTCGGCTATTTTCCTTCCACCGTACGAGCTATTCTCTTTTGGTTTTATTTGTTGTCGGTTGTCATTATTTTAGGTTATTATGTGCTGCTTCCGCTTTCAAAAATGTTCCGCATGGGAAAGGTGATTTCTTACGAAGAGGCTGCTGTCATTATTGGAAACCATTTCCCTGAAATCAAAGATAAATTGCTCAATTTGCTCCAGTTGCAACAACTTCAACAAAATGTTGACGACAGTTTGCTTGTTTCTGCTATTGAGCAAAAAACGGCACAGCTCAAACCTCTTCCTTTCCACCAAGCTGTTGATCTTAAATCCAATAAAAAGTATATTAAATATGCAGCTATCCCGCTGGTTGTTATCGTATTGCTTCTATTGGTCTCCCCTACTCTTCTCACCTCTCCTTCTCACCGAATTGCCCATTATAATACTTATTTTGAGCGTCCCGCCCCTTTCACCTTTATGGTTGAAAATGATACTTTAGAGTGTTTTCAACACGCTGATTTCGAGCTCAACATCTCTGTCCAAGGTGAGTCTGTACCATCCGATGCATTCATCAATATAGAAGGTAACGTATATAAGTTGCGCCAGCTTGACAAGAATCATTTTAGCTATACATTTAAAACTCTTCAACGTTCCTGTTCCTTCTTTCTTCAGGCAGTTGGAACCCGTTCTATTGATTACCATCTTTCTGTTATACCCAAACCGTCAGTCGTTGATTTCCAGACATCTCTCCTCTACCCTTCTTATACTGGCAAGACTAATGAAACGCTTTCTAACGAGGGTGATGTGGTTGTACCCGAGGGTACTTACGTCAAATGGTTTTTCAATACCTTGAATGTCGATACGCTATTCTTTGTCGTTGACGGTCAACCAAAAGCTCTCTTCCCTGATGCAAATGGTCGTGTTTCTGTCACGTTTCGGGCAATGCATTCCTTTGACTATGGCTTCACTGCTGTAAGTCATAAAGTCTCTCATTCTGATACCCTTAGTTATTCCGTTTCTACTATTTCTGATGCCTCGCCAGTCATTTCCGTGGTCGAAATGAAGGATTCTATATCTCTTGACCGCTTGTACTTCCAGGGTCGTATAAAAGATGATTATGGTTTCTCCAAACTTGAGTTTAAAATGGTGAAAACCAATGTTAAAGACACTTCATTGCGCGAAGTGACTTCTGTCGAGATAGGAATAGGCAACAATCCAGTTCAGGAGTTCTATTATCAAACGGATTTCTCAACTATTGAATTGGCTCCCGGCGATAAATTGACTTACTATTTCGAGGTCTGGGACAACGATGCCGTTCATGGTCCTAAATCATCTACTTCCCAACAATTTCAAGTTCTTGTTCCTACTGAAAAAGAACTGGATAATTTAATTGAACGTAATTCTGCCGAAGCTCAAAAGCAAATGCAGAAATCTATGTCTGAATTAAAGAAAATGCAGCAGGAAATCAACGAGTTGATGCGCAATCTGGTTGATAAAAAAGAGTTGGATTGGCAAGATAAAAAAGACATTCAAGAACTGGCCAAAAAGCAGGAGGAAATCCGGCACATGATGCAGCAAATGCAATCTCAGCTTCGTGAAAACAAACAACTCGAACAAAAATATAAAGACCAGAGCGAGAAGCTCATGCAGAAGCAACAAGAGCTGGACAAACTGATGAATGAAGTCTTGAACGATGAGATGAAGCAAATGATGCAGGAAATTGAGAAGATGATGCAAGAGATGGATAAGAAAAAGGTTCAAGACCAGTTGGATAAACTAAAAATGAGTAATGAAGACCTCGAGAAACAACTCGATCAAAATATTGAGTTGATGAAACGTCTTGAAATAGAAAAGAAAGTCGAGGATGCTGTACGTAAAGCAGAGACACTTGCCGAGCAACAGAGAGAGTTAGCCGAGAAGTCGAAAAAAGCTTCCAACATAGATGAAAAGAACAATGCTTTAAAGGAGCAACAAGAACTTTCTCAGCAATTTGAGCAATTGAAAAAAGATATTAACCAAATCCAGAATGACTATAAAAAGCTCGATGAGAATCTTGACTTTAAGGTTGACCAAAATCAATTGAACAAGATTGACGAATATCAACAAAATGCTGAGAATAACCTTAGTAAAGGCAAGAACAAAGATGCTTCCAAACAGCAGGAAGATGCTGCCCAACAGTTGGATCAACTTTCTGAACAACTTGCTGAGGCTGAGCAGAATATTGAACAACAAGACTTAGCAGAAGATGCCGAATTGATCAGAAGACTTCTTAAAAATCTGGTTCAACTATCTTTCAACCAGGAATCGCTTATAGGAAAAGTGGGTTCTACTTATATCCAAGACCCTAAATATCAATCTATCATCTCCTCTCAGAACAAGATTAAGGAGGATTTTAAAGGCGTAGAGGATTCGTTACGTGCTATCGCCAAAAGGCAAGTAACGGTTGCCAGAGTGATTAATAAAAACCTTACTACTGTTAACAACAGCATCTCTAAATCGCTCTCCGGTTTGCTTGAAATGAATCAAACCTACTATGCCAATTATAAAAATACACAGTCCTCTCAATCAATGCAGTATGCCATGACATCATTCAATAACCTTGCTCTTGTTATGGCCGAGTCTCTTGATAACATGCAGAATCAAATGCGCCAAAATCAGCAAAAAAAGAACAATGGTAGCTGCAAGAATCAAGGTATGAAAAAACAAGGCAATTGTAGCAAACCTGGTAAGGGTAAACCTTCTCCTAAGTCCATGAAGCAAATGCAACAAGAACTTAACAAGCAGATGGAAGCGTTGAAGAAACAACTCGATAAACAGGGTAAAAATCAGCAAGATGGTCGCAAAAAGATTGGTGACAAGTCAAGTATGATGATGAGTGAAGAGTTTGCTCGTATGGCTGCCCAACAAGAGATGATAAGACGTATGATGCAAGAGTATGGGCAAGAGATGAAGCAAGAAAATGCAGAGAATAGCAAATTGTTAAAAGAAATTGACCAATTAATGAAACAAATGGAAGCGACTGAAACTGACCTTGTTAATCGTGTTATTTCTCAACAGACCATCAACCGTCAGCATCAAATAATGAGTCGTCTTCTCGAGCATGAAAAAGCTGAAATGCAACGCGAAAAAGAGGAACTCCGTGAAAGCCGCGAAGGCAAGGACATACCACATCAGCCTTCTCAAAGCGATTTGGAAAAGTTTAAAAGGCTGCAAAACAATAATTCGGACCTCTTTAGATCTGTACCCCCTACCCTTTCCCCTTACTATAAAGCTAAAGTATCTGAATATTTTTATCAATTTTAAGTTATTTTGTATTTTCAATTTTTTATTGTATCTTTGTATTTGGAATTAACAACAATATTATGATGGAAACACTTGTAATCCAACCCGATAAAAATTCCATGAAGCAGGTTGAGGAGTTTGTTGATGCTGTTTGTTATAACAATCATCTTGACAATTATCTTGCTACTATCTCTGTTCCTGTCATAAAAGTTGTTCAGGATACACTCCAATCCTCTCATAATTCTGCATCAAATGAGCCTGTCACTATATCTACTGAATATTGTCATGAAGGTATATGTTTCACAGTGCATAGTTACCAAAATTGCTTCTCTCATTTTTCTTCTTCGTTCCCACTCCAGTCCTCTCTCAATTCTTTTTTTGACTCTATCCAGGTTGTGAAATTATTAGTTGACGAATTTGAGATACTTGACAACGGTTCTACTCTCCGCATGGTGTTTTTTGTAAGAGGTATTGATGCCAAGGAGGCTTCTCGACGTAAAGAGGTCTTGAGCCTTTTTTATCAACCGGCCATGGTCGAGTCTAATTAAAGAAGCATCGTCTCTGCAAGCACTCTTATCCCTTCGAGATTCGTTTCTGCTGTATATTTTATCTGGTGCCTCTAAAATATTTAAAGGAAATCAATGAATCTCTTGTTATTTTCTCTGTAATTGATTAATTAATAATGTTTTGAAATAAATTTTTTGCAAACAACTTTCTTCTTCTAAAAACTGATTATGAGGACAGGCAAGTCCCCTCTTCCCCTCCCCTACTATTAATTTAATAATATAACCTAAATAATGGCCATCTCCTTTTCCAATCAAAATATCGAATTTTCTCTACCCGACCAGAATAGAGTTAAAGAATGGATTTCGACTCTTATTAAGCGTCATGGAATGTCTGTGGGCAATATTGGATACCTCTTTTGCGATGATTCCTTCTTGCTTGAAGCAAACAACAAATATCTTAACCATGATACTCTTACCGATATTATTACTTTTGACTATGTCAACGGCAACTTGGTGTCTGGCGACATCATGATTAGTGTTGAACGAGTTAGCGACAATTCCGTAACTTTCGGTGTCCCCTTCACCGATGAACTCCACCGTGTCATTATCCACGGAGTTCTTCATCTCTTGGGGCAGGGTGACAAAACAGACGATGAGGCACGTATCATGCGCCAACGCGAAGATGAGGCGTTAGCATTATGGAAAACAATCACTTAATTGCAGTGTTTCGCGCGAAACATAGCGTTCCTCACATCATCTCGTTTCGCTACACTCACTTTTTTCTTTTTGGGTCTCCCCTATTCTTTATAATAGTATTATTATCGTTATTGTCTGAGTAAATAATTGTCTCTTTAATATGGATTGGCCTCTTTATGATGTAATTGTTGTTGGTGGAGGACATGCTGGCGCGGAAGCATCAGCAGCGGCCGCCAATCTTGGAGCTAAGACGCTACTTATCACGCTTAATATTGACACCATCTGTCAGATGTCTTGCAACCCTGCTATGGGAGGAGTGGCTAAAGGCCAAATCGTTCGTGAGATTGATGCGCTCGGTGGTTACTCGGGTGTCGTCACCGATAGATCTATGATTCAGTTCCGGATGCTGAATCTCTCCAAAGGCCCTGCCATGTGGAGCCCTCGTGCTCAATGTGACAAAATGCAGTTCTCTCTCAACTGGCGGCATGTGTTAGAGAACACATCAAATCTTTCTATTTGGCAGGATGAGGTGGTCGACGTACTTGTCGAAAACGGAACAGCCTGTGGGGTTCGTACTCGTATGGGCATTCACATCCCTTCCCATTCTGTTATCCTTACCAACGGCACTTTTCTCAATGGTACTATTTACATCGGCGAAGGTTCGTGGCAAGGCGGTAGGATAGGGGAGAAGGCAGCTCTTGGTCTCTCTGACAAATTACGTGAATATGGGTTTGAAGTCGAACGGCTGAAGACTGGTACTCCTGTTCGCATCGATGGACGCACAATCGATTTCTCTAAGTTGGTCGAACAACCTGGCGACCCCATCCCGCGTAAGTTCTCCTATCTTGATTCAACCCATCCTTTAACCCAACAGCGTTCCTGTTACCTGGCTTATACTAATCTCACTACTCACGATATCCTCAGAACTGGATTTGATCGTTCTCCACTCTTCACTGGCCGCATACAAGGTCATGGCCCTCGTTATTGTCCTTCCATCGAGGATAAGATTGTCCGCTTCTCTGCGAAGGACAGACATCAACTTTTTGTCGAACCTGAGGGCTGGACAACCAATTCATATTATCTCAATGGCTTTTCCTCATCGCTCCCACTCGAAGTCCAAGTAGATGCTCTGCATTCTATTGAAGGTTTCGAACATGCTGAAATTTTTAAACCTGGTTACGCCATCGAATACGACTACTTCCCACCTACTCAGTTAAAGTACACTCTTGAGACCAAGCTTATTGAAAACCTCTTTTTTGCAGGTCAAATCAACGGCACAACCGGCTACGAGGAAGCAGCGTGTCAAGGCCTCATGGCTGGCATCAACGCGGTGTTAAAACTCAAGGGTCGTCCTTCTTTCGTCTTGAATCGCACTCAGGCCTATATCGGTGTTCTTATCGACGACCTTGTCACTAAAGGCGTTGACGAGCCGTACCGCATGTTCACTTCTCGAGCTGAATACCGCATTCTTTTGCGACAAGATAACGCCGACACAAGATTGACACCCCTCTCTTACGACTTGGGTCTGGCGTCGGAAGAAAGAATGAAAAGGGTAGGGGAGAAGAGCAAGTTCACCGATATGCTCATTGATGCTGTGAAGGAAACCCCTGTTCTTCCTTCCGATGTTAATTCGCTACTGGAGGAACTCAACACTCCACCTTTGCAGCAACGGGTCAAATTGGTCAATGTACTCCTGCGTCCCGAAGTAAATATGGAGCATCTTCTCTCGGTGTCTCCTATGCTCAGGGACAAAGCAGACAGTATCCCTACTTCCATAAAAGACGATGTACTAAGTGCTGCAGAAATTCTTCTAAAGTACGAACGTTATATTGAAAAAGAACGTGATGTTGCTAACAGAATCCTCAAGTTTGAGGACATCGAGTTGCCGTCAGGTTTTGACTACTTCTCTTTGCAGTCCCTATCCTATGAAGCACGCGAAAAACTAAGCAAGATGCAACCTCGAACTATCGGGCAGGCTTCTCGCATAAGTGGAGTTTCTCCTGCTGATATTTCTGTGCTGCTTATCTACATGCAGCAGCTGAAATAAAACCTCTGTTTCACGAGAAACAGACCATTTAAATTGCATGTTCTATGTCGATTATGCGTCCATGAATAAAAAATGCTACAAAATAGCATTTTTTATTTTATGAACCATATTCTATGCATTTTATCTCTTTTTTAGTCTTTTTTCATCCTATCATGGCAAGAATAATATATGGCCTATGAACGTTCAAACATGGGCCGCCTATGGCAGTCGCCCCATGCATTACAAGGTGGCTTTATAAACGTTTCCAACGCCTGTATTCAACTTAATAACTCCTTTGTTGGAAAAGGGTAGGGGGGTAACTTGCTGCAAATATCATATACTATGTTCAGCCGTGCAAAGGCTCTGGAGATATGATTTGGCCTCTGGTCCCAGGTTGAAAAGCAAATCTATCACGCTCATATTGGGCATGAACCCGTTTTTTGCATCAAATACTTGGCTGTATGAAGGGAAGCTCTCATCCCTTTGGCCTTTTTTCGAGGTTAGCCATCCTCTGTAGTCCAACGGGTGTTCGCCAGCTGGTATATAGTCAGTGCTGTAATCTAACTCGCACTCTATCTTCATCTTTTTCAGCAAGAACTTCAGTAGTTGGTCGTTGAGTTCTACAAGTTTGTCGTGCGGTTTCAACAATATCTCCTCTATACCGTCCCTATAATAAAGGAAATAAGGTGCTGCATTATAGGCTGATACAATCGCTCTCCAGTGCCGTATGTTCCAAGGCTCATGGTAACTTACAGTTATTTCGCCCGTCATTGTATGGTTCCCCGACGGTCGTGACACGGGTACTTGCAGCATCAGAATGCCGTTTCCCGTCGCTATCTGTGTCCTGTTTCTAAATGTTTGCTTTGGAAATGTTTCATTCTTCTCTATGGTGGCGGCACCATATTGAACCAAACAGGCTATATAGCGTATCGTTGGAAGATATGCCGTAGATAGGAGCGGTATGTCTTTTCGCATAATTATTATTTGCCAATAATTACTGCAATCAACTCATCCCCATCAAAATAAAAGTCAATATTCCCCTCTCCAAACGAAACGCGTCGCTCTCCCCAGTCCTCATTTTCAACTTCCTGCTCGTAATAGTGGTTGTCTACCATCAGCTTCACCAACTCTTTTTCTCCCATGTCAAACAGCTCTTTGCCAAAGAGTGTCGCCTTTTCATCACTGATGTCAATACACGATAGGGTAGGGCAGTCCCCTTCAAAAAACAGGGTCAGGTTACCGTTGTAGTGGAGCACAGTTGTGGTCTCCTCGGTAGCATTATCGATGGTCTCCACATCATTTGGCTCACCCAATATCCCGACAACTTCTTCTACCGGCATATCGAATTTTATGTCCCCGTATCCTTCTTTTATGGTGATTGATTTTTTCATGTTTTTCATTTTTTTGAGAAAACAAAGTTACGAATTATTTGTTGATTGGCCAAATTTTTAATTCTTAAAAAAAATATTCTTCATTATATTTTGCTGAACAATAGTGTATTATATGTATGTTCAAAAATAAAAAAGCAAAAACTTTTTGTCGAAAGAGAAAAAAGTTGTACTTTTGCAAACTCAAATTTGAGGCGACTAAGTAGCTCAGCAGGTAGAGCACATCCCTTTTAAGGATGGGGTCCTGGGTTCGAATCCCAGCTTAGTCACTACTATGGATTGACTAAGTAGCTCAGCAGGTAGAGCACATCCCTTTTAAGGATGGGGTCCTGGGTTCGAATCCCAGCTTAGTCACTACTCAACACCGGAACTTTGGCTCTCCGGTGTTTTTTGTAGGTTATATGCACATCTCTACTGTGTCAGGTCATAAAACGTGGATGGTCTTTCTGGCTTTCCTTCTCTGTTCTTTCCAGTTGTGCCATGCACAGCAAACCCAGGAACAGATGGCCTCCCATTACTATTCAAGTGGTCAGTTCGAGCAAGCCGCCGAGTGCTACGAAGCCCTTTACTCCCGCGCCCCCAACAAGTTTTATTATCAGATGCTTTATCGCTCCTACATCGAGCTAAAGCAGTACAAAGATGCCGAACATTTGGTAGAACGTCGTCTCAAGAAAAACCCCAGCGAGTTATACCTTTATGTCGACCTCGGCCGTGTCTACGAGTTGCGTGGCGACAGGCGCAAAGCAACTAAAACCTACGACGCTGTTATTGAAAAGATTGGATATAATTCAAGTCAGATCAACGAATTGACTCAGGCTTTCGAGTCGGCTGGACATCCCGAATATGCTATCAAGGTCTACCTCTTCGCTCGCAAAAAAATGAAGAACCCCCTCACCTTCGTCGGCGAACTAGCTACGCTCTACGAACGTGTCGGTAACTACGAAGCCATGATGCAGGAATACTTCGATCTTCTCGACAACGCACCCAATATGATGAACTCCGTCCAGATTTCTCTACAACGGGTGCTTAGCGAGACCGCTAACCCAAAATTGGTTGACGGACTTAGATCAGCGCTAGTTCAGCGGGTGCAGCAACATCCTGAAAACAAACAGTATGTCGAGATGATGCTCTGGTTTTCTCTGCAACAGAAAGATTTCCAGTTCGCCATGGTGCAGGCCAAAGCCATTGATAGCCGCTTCCCTGACTCCGGTGGTGAATCCCTCATGCGGGTGGCCTCCATTGCTCGTAGCAACGAAGCCTACGATGTCGCTCAAGAATGTTACGCTGCTGTTCTGAAAAAAGGCACTGAGAGCCCCCATTACTTCTCTGCCAAGGTAGGAGACCTTGAGGTGGCTTTTGAACGCCTCAACCGCAATTTTCCTATCGAAAACAAGCGTCTCTGGCAACTTATTCACTCTTACGAATCTGCTTTCGACGAACTCGGCAAAAACGTCAACACCGTCCAGCTCATGCGCAACTATGCCGACCTCATGGCCTATTATGCCGACAGCGTCCAGCGCGCCGCCGATATGCTCTACGACATTCTCGATTTGCCCAAAATCTCGCCCAACCAGCGCGACGAGGCTAAACTGGCTCTTGGCGATCTCCTCCTTTTCGCCGGCGAAGTCTGGGATGCTTCCCTCCTCTACATGCAGGTGGAAAAGTCCAATAAAAACGATGTCCTCGGCTCCCTGGCTAAATTCAAAAATGCCAAACTCTCTTACTATAACAACGACTTCCTTTGGGCCAAAACTCAGCTCGATGTCCTGCGCGCTTCCACATCAAAACTCATCGCCAACGACGCCATGCAGCTCTCGCTACTCATCAGCGATAACATGGAGGAAGACAGTACCTTCGGTATGCTTTCGCGCTATGCTGAAGCCGATTTGCTTCTCTATCGCAACCTGGTTGATTCGGCTTGGAACCTCTTCGACGACATCTCCCGCAGTGCCCTTTCTCACCCCCTCTTCGATGAAGTGCTTCTCCAGAAAGCAAAAATCCGCATACGCCAGCAACGCTATGCCGAAGCCGACACCCTTCTTCAACAGCTTGTCACTCAGTATTCCTTCGATATTCTGGCTGACGACGCACTTATTCTCTTGGCTCAGCTCAATGAAGAACGCCTCAACAACCCCCAACGTGCCCGCGACTGCTACGAGAAATTGATATTAGATTATCCTACAAGCCTTTATGTTGAGCAGGCTCGCAAGCGCTACCGTCTACTGTCTGCCGACTCACCAGCACCTTCCAACCAGTAATAAAGTCTCTTCACCCCTTCATTCTACGTCCAGTCAAGGCTCGCTCAGGTTCAGTCCTCCTTTGGTCACGTACCCGATGCATTTTGCCTCCCCCATTCGGTACAAATATCTGTACTATCACTAACCATACTAAGCCTCAGTATCTTACCTCCCCAAACCAATTGCCTTTTTTCTTTTTTTCTTCATTGGAAACAGGCTTTCTGTATTTTTTTTGTATATTTGCAAAATGTAAATAAATTATTATTATGAATCCCTTTTCCCATAAATTATTGGTCTTGTTACTATTAATGTCGTTTTTGGGACAGGGCTATTCCCAAGACAGCATTCTTTTCTCTAATGGAAGCACGGTTACAATCGATGGTTATCTCTCCCCTGTAGGTGTCATTTTTGACGATGGTGGCGATTTGGGTTGTTATTCCAACAGTTTTAACGGCGTTGTTCGCATCCTCGCCAATCCGGGCGACACCATCCAGATCACTGGCTCCTACAGGATGGAATACTCCTATGAACTGCTTTTTTTCTATCAGGCAGACGGCACACTATTACCCGATTTGTTAGAAACCTGCACCGGCATCGGTTCTGTCTCTGTGATGTCAACTACAGGCTATATGACCATCTATTTCTCCTCTGATGTATCCACGGTGGACAGTGGTTTCGCTCTTCACTATTCTGTCCGCCCCACTCACTGCTCCAACTTTATCAACAATCTCGCTGCTACCGAAGTCACTTCCAGTTCGTTGCATCTCTCATGGTCAGCCATCAATCCAACAGGTACCTTCCTCATCCACTATGGCTCTGTCGATACGGTGCTTAATCAAACCTACTGCGACATTACTGGTCTCGTTCCAGGACAAGACTACCGTTTCTCAGTGGTCGCTTTATCTGATGTCGCCTTACTCGACTGTAAAGACTCTATCGATGTCCACACACCTTGTTTCAAGGCTGTTATCAACGGCCTTCAACCTCTTTGTGGCAACAATTCTATTACCCTCACTGCCGATTCTGCCGACGCCTATCTCTGGAGTACCGGTGCCACCACACGCTCCATAGTGGTTACCGAAACAGGAGAATACAGCCTTACCGTCTATACCCTCGGTGGCTGTGAAGACAGCACCCATGTGACGGTTACCCCGATTCGTCTCGACCTCGAATACAACATCCCTGAATTAATCTGCCCTGGCCAGTCCACCAACATCCGTGTGGGCTTCGGCCTCGATGCCTCCGTCCGTGTCATCCGCAACGAGTCCACCCTCTCCGAGGTCTCCCGCATCTTTCTCCCAGACGGCGTCTATTGCGATCCAAACGGCTGCTCCTATCGTTCCGAACTCCAATTCTCCGGCTTTGACCCCTCTGCCCGTATCAACGACGTCAACGACATCCGTTATGTCATGCTCAACATCGAGCACTCTTACGTCGGGGACATCTACATCAATATCACATGCCCCAATTCTCAGAAGGCTGACATCTTAAAATATAGTGGCGTGGGCTCTTCTTCCTGCACCGGCTCCATTTTGCCCGCCAATAGAGGTTGGCAGGCAGGTTATAATGTTAGCACCTCCACCTTTTTGGGATTAGCGTATGATGTCGAAGATAATATGTATGTGTGTGATTCAACTGCTCCGAATAATTGTCCTGGCACTGGCTGGCGTTATTGTTGGTCCAACTGTACCGATGCCGGTTATTCCTATGCCCCTGCCGACGGGCTTATCTATCGCGCACCCAATCTTGTAACGAGCAGTGTAGGCTATACCCTCGACTCCTCCAACGTCGCGGCTGGAACCAATTTCTACCACCCCGATGAATCCCTCGCCTCTCTCATCGGCTGCCCAATGAACGGCGTATGGTATATTGAGGTAATCGACGGATGGTCAGGCGATAATGGATACATCTTCGGCTGGGAACTTGCCCTTAATCCCAACCGTCTTGTCCGCAACGATTATGTCCCGACCGTTGCCTATGTCGACATGATAGGTCCTTGGGCCACACGTACCTCCGATACCACTTTTATCATCACCGCCCCCGACACACTCACTATCGACTCTACTGTCCATTACCTTCTCTATATCACCGACAGTATGGGCTGTGTCTTCGACACTACCTTCACTGTCGTTTTTGCTGCCCAGTCCACCCGAACCTTCTACGACACCATTCTTGAAAACAACCTCCCTCGCCTCTATCAGTCACACAGTTTCGACACCGACACCTCTCACTTCACCATCATATTCTCCGGCCCCAACGGCTGCGACAGCATCATCGACTACAACCTCCATGTCATTCGCAACACCCGAAGCACCCTCGACTCAACCGTCTGCATTAACGAACTTCCCCTCCTCTGGTTCCATCGTACCTTCACCGCCCCTGATGTCCAAAATGACACCATCCTCAACCATCTCGGTGCCGACAGCATTCTCACGCTGGTTCTCCACACCAACCCCATTTCCGCCGACACCATTTCTGCCACTATCTGTAGCAACCAAAGCTACATCTTTGACGACTCTTACTACACCTCTCCCGGCACCTATACCAACAGTTACCGCAACACCCTCGACTGCGACAGCCTCCGCACCCTCTGTCTCACCGTCAACAATACCTCCTATAGCGACACCTTTGCCGTCGCTTGCGACTCATTCGACTGGCACAGCCAGCACTTCATCCTCAGCGACACGGTCACCATCTCGCCCGTAGCGCTCAACGCCGTCGGCTGCGACTCCTCCGTCACCCTCTACCTCACCCTCGGCCACTCTACCCATACCAACGTCTACGACACAGTTTTCGAAAACGACCTCCCTCACAACTATCATGATATCAGCCTTAACGACGATACCGAGAACCTCCTCGTCACCCTCTCTGGAAGCGATAACTGCGACAGCATCATCCACTACAATCTACACGTTATTCGCAATACCTACGCCCAGTTTGATACTACTTTTTGTGTCAACTTCCTCCCCATTCAATGGTTCCATCGTCTCTTCACAGCTCCTGGCACTCAGTACGATACCATCTCCAACCACCTCGGTGCCGATAGTCTTCTTACCCTTACTCTTCACATCTCCCCGGTCTATGACGATACCGTCAGCCGTGTAATATGTAGCAATCAAACCACTCAGTTTGAAGGTGCTACTTACTTCTTTTCAGGTGATTACACACACAATTTCTACACCGACTTTGGCTGCGACAGCCTCCGCACCCTCCATCTTCTCGTCAATGCTGTCACTTCAGGCGACACCCATGCCGTCGTCTGCGACTCGTTCTTCTGGTATAACCAGACCTTTACGGTCGACACCACCCTCCTTGTACCTGCCTACACCCTCAATGCCAATGGTTGCGACTCTTCCGTCACCCTCCATCTTTCCCTTCTCCACTCTACTTCCAGTATTGTTTACGACACCGTCTCGCAAAGCCAGCTGCCCTACACCTACCACGGCGTCACCTTTTATGCCGACTCTTCTCAGGCTATCATCCACATCCCCAACAGCGTTGGTTGCGACAGTCTTATCACCTACAATCTCACAGTTGACTGGAACAGCCATCAGTATTTCGACACTGCCATCTGTAGCGACCAACTCCCCATCACTTGGCACGGGCATCTCTTCACCGGTCCCGGCACCCGTACCGACACCTACATCAGCAGCCACGGCGCCGACAGCGTTGTCACCCTCACGCTCCTCGTCGCCCCAGCCTATAATTACCATATAGACGACACTGTTTGTCAAGGCTCTGTATATCTTTTCGGCGACAGGCAACTTACCCTCTCTGGCGAATATAGCGACACTCTTCTCACTACCCTCGGCTGTGACAGTATCGTCCATCTTTCCCTTGTCGTCATAGAGCTCGTGCCTCTTGACTTGCAGGACGAATACACCTGCCTCCCGCCCGAGCACTACCTCATTACCGCCTCCGTAGCCGACGGTTGGCACTACCAGTGGTCATCGCGCCCCGACGACCCCTCTCTTTCCCGTCAGGAGGAAAGCAACCCCATCACTGTCAACCCCGCTCAAACCACCACCTACACCCTCCAGTTTTCCTATGGAGTCTCCGGCTGGTGCCCTTTGCTCGACAGTATCCAGGTCATCCCTATCGTGCCCCTGCACGTCAATTGGGAAGTCAAACCGGAAGCCCTCTCTGAAGACAATCTCACCCTTTCTGCCGTCAACCTTAGCTCTGGCTACTCTTCCCAGTCGTGGCTCCTCAATGGCTCATTGACTGACAATAGCAGTCCCCAATTCATCTACGAGCTGAGTCCTACCACCGATTCCGTCATCCTCACGCTCATCATCAACAACGAACTCTGTTCCGACACCGCCTCCAAGACCATCTACAAACTCCACAACTTTATAGTCTTCCCCAATGTCTTCACCCCGTCCAAAGACGAGAACAACATCTTCAAATCCTATGGGGTTGATTTTGCAAGTTACGAAATATGGATTTACGACCGTTTCGGCACATTGGTCTACCATTCCACCGATCCTAATGTGGGCTGGGACGGTACCCACAACGGAACCCCTTGCAAGCAAGGTGCCTATGTCTATAACTGCCGTTATAGCGTTCTACTCTCTCCCAACGCCTACCAGCGTACCACCGGCACCGTCACACTAATTCGTTAAACCTCTTGCTTTCAATCATCAATCACTGCATAATAAATACAAGTTATCAATTACTTATCATCATCCACCCCACACCCTGCAATGGAAGTACACGCAAAGAAATTCTTAGGACAGCATTTCCTCAAAGATGAAAACATCGCTCGACAAATAGCCGACAGCCTTACCGCAACAACGCCCCATGTCTTGGAAATAGGTCCCGGCATGGGAGTTCTCACCAAGTACCTTTACAATAAGGAGGGACTTGATTTCCACGCCATAGAAATAGACCGCGAGTCGGTGGCCTACCTCCATGAGCATTATCCTACTCTCCATGTCATCGAGGGCGATTTCCTGGCACTTGACCTTTCCACCCTCTTCTCCGAGCCCTTTGCTGTTATCGGCAACTTCCCTTACAATATCTCGTCGCAGATACTCTTCAAAGTTTTCGATAATCGTAATTGCATCCCCGAAGTCGTCGGAATGTTTCAAAAAGAGGTGGCCGAACGCGTTGCAGCAAAGCCGGGAAGCAAAACCTATGGCATTTTAAGTGTCTTGCTATCGGCATTTTACAACATCGAATACCTCTTCACTGTCCACGAGAACGTCTTCAATCCCCCGCCCAAGGTCAAATCCGCGGTCATCCGTCTGCGCAGAAACGACGTAACTTCCTTGGAATGTGATGAAACACTCTTTGTAAAAGTGGTCAAAATAGGCTTTAACCAGCGTCGCAAAACTCTCCGCAATGCCTTGAAGCAACTCTCCCTGCCACTCGACGCTGTCCCGGCGCAGCTCCTCTCGCTCCGAGCCGAACAACTCTCCGTCAACGACTTTATTACATTAACTAAATCATTGTCTTAACATTATGTCTGTCATTGTATTTATCATTCTCTCCTTTGCCATGTCGGTTCCCGTAATGGTTACATTGCGTGGATGCGCATTGCAGAACCCCATCCGCCTCACTCGTGGTTTAGGCAACTCTTTTCTAGTATCCATTATCCATGTACTGCTCATGGTTGCAGGACTTTATATTGGCAACCTACTTCGGTTCGGGTTCCCCGAATACGACAATCTGGTCTATCTCGGTTTCATGGTTGTCGTGGCGTTACGCATGTTCTTCCCTGCCTTTCGTAAGAAGGCGAAGCCACTGCCTGCCTATGACATTTCCCGATGGTCGACGGTGCTGTTGCTCGGCGTTGCAACGGGCACCAACACCCTCTTCGTCGGACTGGGTTTGGGATTTCTTGTTCCGTTCCAAGCCAATGTGTGGCGGGTGGCTGTCCCCCTCTTCGTCGTCATGTTTTTGCTTTGCTATCTGGGCATCATGCTCGGCCGAACCAAGAAAGACCTGCGCGCCCGCCGTTGGCAACTCATCGCAGTTTTGTTTTTGCTCATTTTTGCTATTAAAGGAGCCTTCTTCACCAATTGAACTAAATGGCTCCTTCGTTCGACAATGATAAGCGCATCATCCATGCTATCAGTCAGTGTCGGGCTTTAGGAATGGCGGTTCCGTCAGCCCTCCATAACTCTCTGCAGCAATCATCAGAGCCTCTTCGGTAGTGTACTGTTCATATAGGGTGCAATGTGTCACCACCGTCTGGCTTGAACACTTCTCTCCTCTTATGTGAACCAACGCCCACCCTGTCGACGTATCGGCAAACATGCTTCCTGTCAGTGCCATGAGTCCGTCAACGGAGCGTAGTTCGGCATGTTTGAACCTCATGGGTGTACGCCCGTTTTCCAACCTTAGTTCTTCCGAGTCAATATATAAGATAGGTATGTTGTTTTCAATCACTTGTCTTAGCGTGTAGAACCGTAGTACATCGCCCTTGCGAAAATTGTTCCCATTTTTACAAAGTGCTGTAACCATGTCTGTTCCAGTAGGGGAGGAGTCCCAGTTTACTGCTACTTTCAATTCAGTCAGTAGTGCTGGCTCGTTTCCGGCCAGACAGAGACGGTAACCTATATCGGGCAATTTGCCCTCGCTCACGGGCATTCCTGGCAGCAAGAGTGTTGCCCCATTGCGCAATGCCTCTTTGGTCAGAAAGACTACTGGGCGTTTTCGCATCAGGGAGCAGAATCGTCCATAGTTGTTATCGCAGTCTGTAAACATTGGTCGGGTGCTGCTTTTCAGCCTTTTCCACAAGCCCATGTTGTGTGCCACACGCTGCCTTGAAATGAATTGTTCGCGGGTGCGCCGCAGTGGCTGATTTGAGGTGGAAGACCTCATAATGAGCTTTCCTCGTTTGGTGTAGAACGTAATCATGTCTTTTTCTAATCTTCCCGAAAGGGTAAGACCTTTTCTTTTCATCTGTGCCATAGTTTTTTCTCCTTTTTTTTAATTATTATTATATTACAATTGTAGTGCAGTCGATTCGCTCTTCAATAGTGCAAACCAAATGCGGATTAAATGATGATTTACTGCTGTTTGATACATGGAACCAATAAGTTATATTACATTGACCCCGTCCCAGTACCGGTTGCAAAGATAAAAATTATTTTCCACGCTTTTACCACTACCGTACACTAGTGCACACTAGTGTACAATAACGACCGATAAATATTGTAACTAATTGTGGCTCTTTATATATGATTTTGCGACATTATTAGTATTGTCAATCCATCAAAGTTTTGTATCTTTGTAAAGTTGTATTTTTGGTAAAACACAGCGCATTAGAATGATTTTTAAAGTGATAGCGGCTAAAACGAAGTGAGCAGATGGAAATAGTTCAGATATTTCAAGATAAGAAGGTACGCACCTATTTGGATGCCGAAAATGAAAAAAGGTTCTTTTCGGTAGTAGATGAAGTCGCGTTGTTGACGGATTCGATAAATCTGATAAGTTACATGGAAACAAATAATTATTAGACAATATGAAAGCAAGACATTTTGTGTTATTCACGTTGTTATCTCTTGCAACAAACACTTTTGCCCAGCAATGTTTCACTCCGAAAGATGGTGCAAATAAATATTTTGTTGCATCACTTGATGCTCTTGTTGAGAATTACGGGAAATACGGATGGATTGATTTTTACATCTGTAGTCCTGCATTCGATACCACTTTCGCATTGACTGTGGAGAAGGAACAACTGATTTGTAAGAAGATTGTTAGTGCTAAATGGAGCAGAATAAAAAAGATGCCTAAATACAAGACTGCCCGTTGGGTGTTGCCGATTAGCATTGACGAATATAGGGTATTGGACGATTTGCTGGAAAATGCCACCATCACCGCCAATTATTTTTCCTATTTTGTTGGCATTGATGGTGTGACCTACTACCTCGGCTCCTCTGGCCGCTTGGTCAGTTCATGGTGTCCAAAGGAGGGCACTCTGCCCTATCGCACAGTCAAGGCGTTGGATACTGTATGTCTTGCTGTTACTTCGAACGACACCGCATTATTGCAGAAACAGTTAGCTGTCTGCCGTGGACTGGCGATTGAGTTCAGACTACATTATCCTCTTTCGTACTTTTATCCGAGTTTATCTTATCATTATGATTATTCCAGATCAAAAAAAGAGACAAAAGTTTTTTCTGTAGTTTTATCTTGCAATTATGGTCTTTTGAAAGTGAAGCAATTTGTCGACACCGACACAAATGTCTCATATAGGGATTTCCGTTTTGATGCAGGTGCACTGGGCGACAGCATGGCGGTCTGGCGGCGTGAACTCTTTCTGAGTGAACAAGAAAATAGAATTAGTATATTTCTCAGCGACACATCAGGAATGCGATGCCGTGTAGATAGCAATCGCGAGGTCACCATGATGCTGCCAAAGCAGAGGCTCAACAGGGAGATATTGTTTGCTGCTTCACATTTGCCAACAGGCGACTATGAGTTGTCGCCCAGTGGCAGATGGATCCCCATACCCGAGGACCGCTACCGATGGTGGCCAAGCCCAATCAACATCTTTTTTTCATAGGCTCTATCTAACAGTTATGACCGACAGTACCGCAGGAGAATCAACAAATGAGACGAAAAAGCAAGATAACAATTCTAATATGGCTGGCTGTGAGTGTAGCGGTCACAGCCATTATTGTAGTCTGTTTGTCGAGGACGAGGGTGGGGGAGAGCGTGAGGCGGGAGAGCGCGAGATTGTTTGATTATGAGTATATCCCTAATCAAAATATTGACATTGACCGATGCGAGGCAGCTGGGATGACGGACTCTATTTACAGGGACTTCCGGAAGAAATACCGTTTTCATTATCAGACAGTCGGGTTGGCTTCTTTTGCCGACAGCAGCCGCTTGATTTTTTTGAGCGACATTCCTCCGCATTTCGAGACGGATTCCATCGCGCCTATCTTTGCTGAGTTCACGCACAAGACGGAGTTGCGCAAACATCCCATAGGCTATGACGGATACACGACAGATGTGGTTATCTTGCTTGGCAACGCCACACAGGAGAACTGCAACAGGCTGATAAAACGGTTGAACCGAGAGCTGTTTTTTTCTGATTACAAGCCTACCGTGATGAAGTTGCCTGCCGAAGAAAAACGCTGTTATTTTGCCAAGGAGAATATCGACTACCAGATTACATTGGAAGAGTTTAATACTTGGTTCATGGAAGAGGGCGAGGGCTTCATCCGTCTTGATGACACAAACACAGTGCTGACCATTAGTGACATTTTTGCCAAAAAAGAACGCGGTGTTTTCTTTAGTCAGCAGCCGGGCTTTGTGGCTTGGGCTCTTGCTAAGAATGCTGATATTGCTGGTTATGGGCAGGGTGCCCGTACTCCCTTTGACGGGCAGGGTGCCCGTGTCCTCTTTGACGGGCAGGATGCCCGTGTCCCCTTTGACGGGCAGGGTGCCCGTGTTCCCTTAGACGGGCAGGGTGCCCGTGTTCCCTTAGACGGGCAGGGTGCCCGTGCTCCTTTTGACGGGCAGGGTGCCCGTGTTCCTTTGGACGGGCAGGGTGCCCGTGTTCCTTTGGACGGGCAGGGTGCCCGTGTCCCCTTAGACGGGCAGGGTGCCCGTGTTCCTTTAGACGGGCAGGGTGCCCGTGTCCCCTTAGACGGGCAGGGTGCCCGTGCTCCTTTAGACGGGCAGGGTGCCCGTACTCCCTTTGACGGGCAGGGTGCCTGTATCCCTTTTGACGGGCAGGGTGCCCGTATCCCTTTAGATGGGCAGGGTGCCCGTGCTCCTTTAGACGGGCAGGGTGCCCGTACTCCTATTGACGGGCAGGGTGCCCTTGCTCCCATACGGCAGTTTACATTGGATGCCGACTTGATATTGGGTGCTTTGGCCGATAGTAGCACGTTGGTAATCATTGGTCGTGAACGCCAGTCACCATTACATGAGTTGCCGCCTTTGCAGATAGAGAGTATATTGCTGTTGGCTTCAACTACAGAGAAGGAGTTGTCCCAGAGCTTGGACATTAACGACTTGATGGCTGGCAAGATGAACAACGGACGCGACTGGTGCCCTACCTACCTGAGCAAGGAATTGGAGAACACTGAATTTGGCGACTTGATGACCATTACAGATGTGTTGTTGAAAGACTGGTCGGAACACGGCACTATACAGGAGGGCTATTACCGCTACCCCGAGCCGGGCTACTATCCTTTCGATAAGCCTTTGTTCAAAAAGTTAGGGTTGAACGAGCTGGTCTATAATTGGAATACTGCCGGAGCAATGTACGCGATTGACCGCGAGGGTTATACTATCTACACCTTAGGACGCACTGGGTCGTTGCCAGTGAGCTACTTTAACTCGCAGGAACGCAGCGAGTCGATAGGCTACCGTTACGAGAACCAGGCCTACCATTATTTCGCAACACTCGGCAATACCGACTTGGCACGTGTGGTACAGTACACTGCGTTGTACCAGCTGTTTATCGACAACAACATCAGCTACTCGGGCAATACCTATCCTTCGTTCCCAAAGAACAAACCTTTCCTGCTGTACAAGCCATCGAAGGACTTGCTTGATAAGATTCGTCAGCTGGACGGGGAGGAGATTGGCTTGTTGGCCGACAGTCTTTCGCAGCGCAGTTTCAAGAGCTATCAGAAAGAACGGGTAGACAAGCGGTTGCGCGAAAACGAGCAGAAACACAACATCTCATACAGCGAGGAGCAAATAGACGTAATCTATCAGAATGTACACCGCGACACTAAGGCGGGCATCGGCAGGAGTATACAAGAGGTAAAGAGTATGTTAGGCGGACTCTCCGAAGAGCAGTTTAAGCAGTTGGCCAGATTCCTCTCCTATCCCCGTGGGGTGAAAATACACGACCGCGAAAGCTACAACACCATGTTGCGCGGGCGAAGGGTCAACCAGTTGATGCGGGAGGTGGGCAAGAACAACCTCGACTTGTTGGGGATAGACTTAAAGGATGTGAAGAACTGGTTTGCTGCCAACTTGAAGGGCAATGCAGGACGGTACATGAAGACTTCGTCGCTCATTATTACCTACGCCGACATGCTGACTACCGGCGGACATAATCTTTCGTCGCGTATCAACCGTGTGAACTCGATGACCAATTACAAACGCAGTCGTGGCAACTATACTCCTACAGACTACGACAGCCCCAACCGACCCGTTGCGGCAGAAGAAAAGCCGGAGACAGCGAAACCCAGCAGCAATACACCCTCCACAGGTAAGCCCGCAAAGAAGTCTGTGAACAAAACCGCTGTCAAAGGCAAATCGTCAAGCACTGCTCCAACAAACAAAGGCAAGGCTGCCAACATGAGTGCTTCCAATATCCGTTCAAGGGGTACCGTTATTTCCACCGCACCCCGCAGGACAAGGGGGCTTTGAAGTAGTGACAATATTTGCAAAATAACACAATATGAAAAAAACCACGTTAATTATTACATTTCTCATCATGACAATCTCATGTTTTTCACAAGACGATTGGTTCGGTTTCAACCGCTACAAGGTCGACAACGAGCGTATTATCAAGAGTGGAGAGTTTCCCGAAGTTGTGTTTATGGGGAATTCTATCACCGAGCTTTGGGCTGCATATCATCCCAGTTTCTTCAGTGAACACAACTATTGCGGTAGAGGTATCGGCGGGCAGACCTCAGCACAGATGCTGATGCGTTTTACTGCCGACGTTATTAATCTTCATCCCAAGGCTGTAGTCATCATGGCAGGAACCAACGACGTGGCTCACAACCCCTATTGGGTAGAGCCCGAAATGGTAGTTGACAACGTTGTGGCGATGTGCATTTTGGCACGTGCCAATGGTATAGTGCCTATCATTAGTTCCGTTCCTCCGTGTGCTGCCTTTCGTTGGAATCCCGAGATAAAAAACGCTGCCCAGACCATCGTCAGTATCAACAAACAGCTAAGAGCCTACGCCGAAGCCAACGGTGTAGTGTATGTAGACTACCACATCGCCCTTGCTGACAAGCAAGACGGATTCACAAAGAAGTTGAGCGAGGATGGCTGTCACCCTGACCCCGACACGTATTATATCATGGAAAAATTGGTGCTGCAAGCGATTAATGAGGCAGTGAATTAGTGTCAGGGTTAATTTTGATGTTGTTGCCATAGTCATTGCAACTAAACGTCCTCGACTTGGGTTACGATGGGTCAAAATGGTGCAAGATGGATTGACACTGCTAAGGCAATAAAAGTGGGGGTGGAGCGTTATGGTGTGGTATGTTTGGTAATTTAGGACTTTTTGGGCTTTTTCTGGGCTGCATGTTGGCGGCCACGGTGGTTCCTTTTTCTTCCGAGGCTTTGCTGGCAGGTGCCTTGCTGGCAGGCTATGGTAAGTGGACGGTGTCGCTGGTGGCGGCGCTTGGTAATACCACTGGCGGTATGATAAGTTACGCTATGGGATGGCTGTGCAAATGGGAGTGGCTTGAGAAGTACTTTAGGGTGAAACGGGAGAAGCTGGAAAGGATGAGTAGCCGAGTGTCGAAGTACGGCGTGTGGGCAGCGTTGCTGACATGGCTACCCTTTGTGGGAGATTTGATAGCCATAGCGATGGGGTTGATGAGGGTGAACCCGCGGTGGACGTTGGTTTTGATGTTTGCAGGCAAGTTTGCCCGTTATCTTGCAGCCACTGGATTATTGAGCCTAACGGGCTGGGTCTAAGTTTATTTTCTTTTTGAGAGAGCGGATACGCTGGGCTGAGGTCTGGATGCTCTCGGCGGGTATCTGGTTGGATTTGACCAACTGGAAGATGGCGTCGACGGCTTTGGGGACAAGGTCGGGATTGTAGCCGCCACCGTTGTTGGAGAGGCAAAGGAGGTCGCAGCCTGCAAGAATGGCTAAGCGAAGAGCTTCTTCGAAGCCGTATTGGTTGGTGATGGCACCCATGGCGAGGTCGTCGGTGACAATGACACCGGTGAAACCAAATTGGTTCCGGAGCAGTTCGTTGACTATGGCAGGGGAGAGAGAGGCGGGGAGGTCGTCGCCGAGGGTGCGGTTAATGACATGAGCCACCATGACCATGTCGACACTGCCTGAAGCGATAAGGTCGCGGTAGGGTTGCAGTTCGCTTTCCTGCCAGGTGGAGGAGACATCGACAAGGCCTGCGTGGGTGTCGCCGGAAGCGCTGCCATGGCCGGGGAAGTGTTTAAGGCAGGAGATGATGTGTAGTTTGGAGGCTTCCTTAATCCATAGCGAGGCGCATTTGGTGACCTCATTGGGGTCTTTGGAAAAACTGCGTCCCAGTTTACCTATGACGGGGCAGGCGGGGTTGACGTTGACGTCGACGCAGGGGGCGAAGTTGAGGTTGACGCCGGCGTCAGCGAGTTCACGTGCAATGATTGCTGCGTTGTTGGTGACACTGTCGTAGCCGGCCTGAGCGGAAGCTTGAGCAGACATGGTGCGGGGGAATCCGTCGCGGGAACGCATGCGGACGACGTTGCCTCCTTCCTGGTCGATGCCGATGAGGAGGTTGCCGCCAGCATATTGTTGGAGGGTGGTGCAGAGTTTGCGGAGTTGGTCTGGGGATTCCACGTTGCGGTGGCGTGTACCGGTGGGAGCGTCGTATTCGAAGAGGATGACGCTGCCGACATGGTATTGCTGAATATCGCGGACGATGTGGCTTTTAGGGCTGATTGTGGTGCCGCGGAAGCCTACGAGGAGCATTTCGCCGATGTCTTCGAGGAGTTGTTGGTCGGTGTATTCGTTGCTTACGGGGATGACTTCAGGTTGTTGCGGAGTGTTTTGTCCACAGGCTAACAAAGTGGAGGCTATCATGGCAATGAAGAAGGATGTATGTCTCATGGTGTGTTTGTTTTTTGTTTTGAAAAGAGGATTTTGGTGTTTTTAGATGCATTAGGCAAAGGGAATGCGGTTGAGAATGCTGCGGCCGAGAGTGATTTCGTCGGCGTATTCGAGGTTGTCGCCGACGGCGATGCCACGGGCGATGGTGGTGACTTTTACACCGAGGGGTGCCAGTTGTTTATTGAGATAGAATGCGGTGGTATCGCCTTCCATGGTGGTGGGAAGGGCAAGTATGACCTCTTCGACGGCAGCGGGGAGTCCTTGCTGGACGCGCGTGAGGAGGGTGTCGATGTGGAGGTCGCGAATGCCGATGCCGTCGATAGGGGAGATGACCCCGCCAAGGACGTGGTAGAGCCCGCGGTATTGCTGGGTGTTTTCGATGGCCATGACGTCCTGGACATTCTCTACAACGCAGATGATGCTTTGGGTGCGTTTGGGACTGGCGCAGATGGGGCAGGTGTCGGAGTCGCTGAGGCAGTGGCAGAGGTGGCAGTAATGGATGTCGGTAGTGAGGCGGTGGATAGCGGTGGCCAGTTGCTGGACCTCTTCAGGGGGTTGTTTGAGGAGGTGAAGAGCGAAGCGCAGCGCCGACCGTTTGCCTACGCCGGGAAGGTTGGAGAGGTTCTCGACGGCGTTGGCGAGGGTGTTTGAGGGGAGTTCCATAGGTTTTCTTTGTTTGAATTTGCAAAGGTACGATTTTTTTTCGTATTTTTGCAATTTGAAATGCAAGTCGCCCTTGGGGCGGCGGGCAGCAGTAAATGAGAAATAACCAAGATTGGAAAGATGAAACATATTACCGATTTTGTCATTGAGGGAAGGGAGCAGCTGGGCGAGCAGTATTTTGCTCTTGAGTTGCGCCATCCCGATAAGTTGCCGCCTATAGAGGCTGGGCAGTTTGTAGAGGTAGAGGTGCGCGATTGCCGTGAGGTGCTGTTGCGTAGACCTATATCCATCCATGATGTGGACAAGGAGCGGAACACGATAAAGCTGCTTGTGCAAATAGTTGGCAAAGGTACCCGCAAGTTGTCGGAGCTGAAGGTTGGCGAGGTGTTGAATTTGATTTACCCGTTGGGTCACGGTTTTAGCGTGGCGGGCGAACGGCCGTTGCTTGTGGGCGGCGGTGCGGGGATTGCTCCGTTACTGTATCTTGCCAAGTGTTATAAGAACAAAGGAGTGGAGCCGGTGATTTTGTTAGGTGGACGCACCAAAGAATTGATACCTGTACGCGAGGCTTTCGAACCTTACGGCAAGGTTTTTTACGCCACCGAGGACGGCAGTCTTGGTGAGAAAGGCCTGGTGACCCAGCATTCTTGTTTCGAAGGTGGTTATGACAGGATATGCACATGCGGACCGACTCCAATGATGAAGGCCGTTGGCCGTTATGCACTGGGGAAAGGAATAGCCTGCGAGGTGTCGTTGGAGAATATGATGGCTTGCGGCATAGGGGCCTGTTTGTGCTGCGTGTGCGACACGGACGAAGGACACAAGTGTGTGTGTAAGGAGGGTCCGGTCTTTGATGTGAAGAAGTTGACCAAGTGGTTGAATGTAACCAAGTAAAAGTAGACTGTCATGGCAAAGTTAGAAACAAGAATACACAACATAGTGCTGAAGAATCCGGTAATGACGGCTTCTGGCACTTTTGGCTACGGCGAGGAGTTTGCCGATTTTATAGATTTGAGCCGTTTGGGAGGTATTATCGTGAAAGGCACGACGGGTGAACGCCGTCAGGGCAACGCCTACCCGCGCATGGCGGAGACCCCGGCGGGCATGTTGAATGCCGTCGGGCTCCAGAATGTAGGTGTGGAGACCTTCTGCAATGAGGTGTACCCGCGCATTAAAGACATTGATACCCAAATATTGGTGAATGTTAGTGGGTCATCGATTGAGGAGTATTGCCGTGTAGCGGAAATGATAGATGCATTAGACAATATTCCCGGAATAGAGTTGAACATCAGTTGCCCCAATGTGAAGAAGGGTGGTATGGGTTTTGGCACCGACCCCGAGATGGCTGCGCAGGTGGTCAAGGAGGTGCGGAACGTGTATCACAAGACTATGATAGTGAAGCTTACGCCCAATGTGACCAACGTGGTGGAGATAGCCAAGGCGGTAGAGCAGGCGGGCGCCGACAGTGTGTCGTTGATTAACACATTGCTGGGCATGGCTATTGATGTGGAGCGTCAGCGTCCCTACCTCAGCACAATCACGGGCGGATTGAGCGGTCCTTGCGTCAAGCCTGTTGCCGTGCGTATGGTATGGCAGGTGGCTCATGCAGTGCAGATTCCCGTGGTGGGGTTGGGTGGCATAAGCTGTGCCGCTGATGCACTGGAGTTTTTGATGGCTGGAGCCAAAGCCATAGAGGTGGGTACTGCCAATTTCCTAGACCCCACCGTGACAGTGAAGATTGTGGACGGTTTGCAGGATTACTGCCAACGCCATCATATTGACGATATTAACGAGATTATAGGAATAATTTAAGCCGTACTTTAGTCCGAGTACAAATGAAGCTGGTAGCCGATAGCGGAAGCACCAAGACCCATTGGATGCTGATGGGAGAGGAGGGCGAGAGACACTGTGTGACGGTGGGCCTGAATCCCTTGTTTGCCGACCGAGAGGTGTTTGATAGTGCCTGTAGGCAGGTGGTATCCGATTTAGAGATTGGCGAAAAGGTGATAAGGAAGTTGTTTTTTTATGGAGCAGGCTGCGGTACGGAGAGCAGTTGCCAAATGGTTCGCCAATGGCTGCAAGACGCATTGGAATGCGAGGAGATAGAGGTGGGGAGTGATTTGTTGGGAGCCTGTAGAGCCACGTGCGGCAGAGAACCAGGCATGGTGGGGATTATGGGTACGGGAAGTAATATGTGCTATTACGACGGACGTGAGATAGCGCGAAGAAGGGTGTCGACAGGATATATTTTAGGCGATGAGGGGTCGGGCAACCATATAGGGAAAAGGTTGTTGAAAGACTATCTTGAGGAGCGTATGCCCCAAGGGCTAAGAGCCATGTTCCAAGCCGATTACCCGATGGAAGCGGCGGCTTTTATCGACCGTCTTTACCGTCAGCCCAACCCGAACCGCTTTCTGGCCTCGTTGGCTGCGTTTGCTTCGCGACATAAGGAAGATGTATATGTGCAAAGGGTTTTGAGTCATTGCTTTGAAGAGTTCTTTGAGCAGACAGCCTTTTTTGGAGAGCATGCATTGCTACCATTGCATTTGGTGGGGGGACTTGTGACATCGTTTGAGCCGGAGATGCGCCGTGCCGCATCGGTCAAGGGTGTGACATTAGGAACGTTGACGCCATCGCCGGTAGGAGGATTAGCTCGCTACCATGGCTTGTGAGGTTATTTTTTTGTCTTGTTATAATAATAATTGCATTTTTGCGTTACTTGGAAGTTTTAAAAAATTTAATACACAATGGATCTATCTAACATCTTAGCCATCTCTGGCAAACCTGATTTGAATGAAATGGTGTCAAGAACTAAAAACGGCGCCATCGTTAAGAACCTTGTCACGGGACAGAAATTCCCGGTATTCTCTACCAACAGTATCAGCCAGTTGAGCGAGATACGTATGTTCACTACAGAGGATGAGAAGCCTCTTGAGGAGGTATTCGAGAATGCTTACAATGTGCTGGAAGGTAAGCCCACAGATTTTGACCCCAAGAAGGCAGACAGCACCGTGCTGTTTGAGTTGATGGGCAAAGTGCTGCCGAACTATGACACAGAGCGTGTGCATGCGTCGGACGCAAAAAAATTATTTGCATGGTATAATGTGTTGCTCAGTGCCGGAAAGCTGACTCCTGAAGAGGGAGAGAAGAAAGAAGAGGGTGCTGAAGCCGAGAGTGTAGAGAAACCTGCTGCCAAGAAAACCGCTACCCCCAAGCGTACAGCAGCCCCCAAACAGGCAGCCCCCAAGGCGACTACACAGGCCAAGGCCGCTCCCAAGCGCACCACTACAGCGAAGAAGGCCATCTAAACCAGATTTTTATTTGTTATTCAATAGTTTAACCAGTAATCCCATTAAATCATGAAAAAAATCGTTGTCCCGTTGATTGCATTAGCTGTTTTGTTATCGGCCGTATCGTGTAAAAAGACAGAAGATGCACATGAAATCCCCGCCCCAGTACCTGTATACAAGGAAGGTGTGTTCCATCCAGTTATGAAACTTGCCAGTATAAGCGATGACGGTACCGTCACACAGGAATGGAACTGGATTGGTGACAATCTGGATCGTATCACGAGAAACGGTACTGTTTTGAAGACCTATAGTTACGAGGGAGACATGATTATGCGTGTTTCAAATAACGAAGGGTTAGGTGAAGAGTTGCGCTATACTTATGCCAATGGCCAGATGACCAAATGTGAACTCTACTACCAAGATGTGTTGGCAGTGACAGTTGACCTTCAACACAATGCAGAAGGGAAACTTAGTGGCGGCACATTGACAGTGGACGATGATTTTCTCATGACTTTAGCCGGTGAATTGCTGGGCGGTGGTTCGTTCTTTGAGCAGTTGCTGGGTTCTTCGATGGCGAAGAATCTGGTTCAGTTTGCCAAGATAGCCGATCGTGCCGGTGACAGTAAGTTCAGCATTGGCGATAAGTCGTTCACGCTGGGTTTTGTATGGAACGGTGAGAATGTCGACAAACAGATTATCAATGGACGTTTTGTGGTGAACGTGTCGTCAGAAGACCTTGAGATGGTTCAGAATTTCATGGATATTCCTGAAGAATATTTGTCGATGATTCAGATGGCCATGATGCTGGGAGGCGGTACGCTTCCGTTGCAGGTTGATTTGGCTGATACTATCACCGCCACTTATGATGAAATGTACAACCCCATGTTCTGCAATTGGGGCGAGATTTTCAGCCCGCAGACCCTGTCACGGAGCAATGTGCTGGTGATGAACAACTATTTCGAGGTAGCGTTGTCGGTATCCATGATGGGCCAGAGCATGGAGCTGCTCAGAAGACCGACAGAGACCTTGGAGGAATATACTTACCAGTACAACGACAAGAATTACCCGGTGAAGGTAATGGGAGACTCAGAAATAATTTACGCATATAAGAACTAAAGAAAATAATGACATACAACGAGAAAGACCAACAGTTTAAGCGTTATACCGTTACATCGGCACTACCTTATGCCAACGGTCCAGTGCATATTGGGCATCTGGCAGGGGTGTACGTGCCTGCGGATGTGTATGTGCGGTATTTGCGCAGTGCAGGTGAGGAGGTAATGTTTATAGGCGGCAGCGATGAGCATGGTGTGCCTATTACCATAAAGGCACGCAAAGAGGGCGTTACCCCTCAGGACATCGTGGACCGTTACCACAAGATTATAAAAGACTCTTTCATGGAACTGGGAATATCGTTCGACATCTACAGCCGCACGTCGAGTCCCGAGCATCATGCCACGGCAGCAGCTTATTTCAAGAAGCTGTATGACGCAGGCAAGTTTGTGGAAAAGACGTCGATGCAGTATTTTGATGAAGAGGCGAACCAGTTTCTTGCAGACCGTTATATTACGGGGACCTGTCCTCATTGCGGTAATGAACATGCCTACGGTGACCAGTGCGAAGCCTGCGGTACCTCGCTGAATGCCACAGACCTGATTAACCCAAAATCGACGCTTAGCGGCAATCCTCCCGTTATGCGTGAGACGAAGCATTGGTATTTGCCCTTGGACCAGGATGAGCCATGGCTGCGCGAGTGGATTCTTGAGCAACATAAGGGAGACTGGAAGACCAATGTATACGGGCAGTGCAAATCGTGGATAGATGCCGGATTGCAACCCCGTGCCGTAACCCGCGACTTGGATTGGGGTGTGAAAGTCCCAATAGAAGGCACAGAAGGGAAAGTGCTATATGTGTGGTTTGACGCTCCTATCGGATACATCAGTTTCACCAAACAGCTGAAAGGCGACGACTGGGAGAAATGGTGGAAGGACAAAGATACCAAGTTGGTGCATTTCATTGGCAAGGATAACATTGTGTTCCACTGCATTATTTTCCCATCGATGCTGAAAGCCGACGGCAGTTATATTTTACCGCAGAATGTGCCTGCCAATGAGTTCCTCAACCTTGAGGGAGACAAGATAAGCACTTCGCGCAACTGGGCAGTGTGGCTGCATGAATATTTGAAAGATTTCCCCGGCAAGCAGGATGTGTTGCGCTACACCCTTTGCAGCAATGCTCCCGAAACCAAGGACAATGATTTCACCTGGAAGGATTTCCAGTTGAAGAATAATTCGGAGTTGGTAGCCATATTGGGTAATTTTGTCAACCGTACGCTGGTGCTCACCCACAAGTTCTTTGATGGCAAGGTTCCCGCTGCTGGAGAATGGAATGACTTGGACAAGGAGACCATTAAAGAGATGGCAACCTTCCCCGAAAGGGTGGGTCGCAGCATAGAGAACTACCGTTTCCGCGAGGCGTTGGCCGAGATGATGAATCTGGCTCGCTTGGGCAACAAATATCTGACTGATACGGAGCCTTGGAAACTGATGAAGACCGACCCGGAGCGGACGGCCACTGTTCTCAATCTCTCATTGCAGATATGCGCCAACCTTGCTGTGCTGTGTGCGCCGTTCCTCCCCTTCACGGCCGACAAGTTACACCGCATCATGAACCTTCCGGCTATGGGCTGGCGCCATGCTGGCAATGCCAATTTGCTGATGGCAGGCCACACAATAGAGAAGCCTGAACTGTTGTTTGAACAGATAGACGATGCCGCCATTGAAGCACAGGTGAACAAACTGCTTGAAACCAAACGTCAGAATGAGTTGAATGCTTGGGCTCCGAATGCAGTGAAAGAGACTGTAGCGTTTGAGGATTTCGGGAAGATGGACATCAGAGTGGGTACAGTGTTAGAATGCAGCAAGGTGCCCAAAGCCGACAAATTGTTGCAGTTCAAGATAGAGGACGGGATGGGATGCCGTACCATTGTCAGCGGTATCGCCAAGTACTATCCAGAGCCTGAGAAGCTGGTGGGAATGCAGGTGTGCTTTATTGCCAACTTTGCACCCCGTAAGTTGAAAGGAGTGGAAAGTCAGGGAATGATACTCAGTGCCGAGGATAAGGACGGTAGACTTGTATTGGTTACTCCCAGCCAGTTGGTTACTCCGGGCTGCAATGTAGGTTGAGATGACCGTATTGCTATTGGGAGGCAACGGGCTTTTAGGGCACAATGTGCTGAAACTGTTGCTTGAACAAGGCTACGCAGTGCATGCCTTAGTGCGCAATCCTAATGGGTTGCGGACAGAGACTTTCCCTCAGGCGCAGACATTGCTGACGGTTGTGAAAGGGTCGTTGCTTGATGACGACGATTTGCGCAAGGCTGCCGAAGGATGCGATGCCATTGTGAACTGCGCCGGGACGACAGACATGTCGCTGCTACATTACAATGATTATTTACCGGTAAACAGCCACTTGTGTCATAGGTTAGTGCAACTTATGGCACAAGTTGGTATTACCCGGTTGGTGCATACCAGCACTGCCAACACGATAGGCTATGGTGAGCCTAACCGTCCAGCAACGGAGACGGCTCCGATGAAATACCCTTTTACAGATTCTTATTATGCACGTAGCAAGAGCGAAGGGGAGGCTGAATTGTTGCAGGCGGCGGAGGCTCATCCTGACTGGCATGTTGTGGTGTTGAATCCCGGTTTCATGGTGGGGGCGTACGACACGAAACCCAGCTCGGGAGTGCTGTTGTTGACAGGCTACCGAAAACCGTTGATGGTGTGTCCGAAAGGTGGGAAAAGTTTTGTTCATGTGGCTGATGCGGCAACGGCAGTGGTTCATGCCATTGAGCGGGGGGAGAGCGGCAAACGGTATCTATTGACGGGAGAGAACTTGACGTTGCGGCAGTTTTACCAGTTGCAGGCGGAAGTGTGCCGTTATCGGCAGAAAATTGTCGTGTTTCCGAATTGGTTGTTGCAAGTGGCCGGAAGGGCAGGGGATATGCTCAGATTGTGCGGAGTCGGCACTCAGGTGTCGAGCCGCAATGTGCGTTTGTTGACGGTATGTGAGTATTACGACAACAAGCGTGCGGTAGAAGATTTAGGCATGCCACAGACACCGATTAAACAGGCTATTGCTGACTTTTTTGAATGGTACTTATCAAATTCGAAATTGAAAATTGAAAATTGAAATCTGGCTGTGGTCAGGACTCAAAAACTTTCTGTGCAAAGACACGAAAAATCTCCGACATATGCAAGCAAATGATACAGGACATCTTATAGTTCGTGATTGAGACAGCAGTTGGGGGGGGGTGCTTAATTCCTTAAATCAAAGTTAAACAACTTCTTGGTCGATAAAAATTGTTGATGAATGAAATAAAAAATGTAACTTTGTTGTCGGATAATAATGCGATGGAATTACTTATATATTTGATTTATAGTGCAGATACTGATGTAGTAAACGGGAAGAAAACGGTTTAGCACAGGTCGGTGGTCAAAAAGGCATTGAAAACAAACAAAAATAATATCATATCCAGAAAGTCAGAGTATAAATATTAAAAAACAAAAAATATGAAAAAGTTATTTCCGCTAATATTGGTTTTGGCAGCGACTGTTTTTGGAGCTTGCCATAATGAAGCTTTTGACCCATCACAGAAGAAAGGGTCGTCCGGCAAGACATTGGAATTGATGGTTGTAGCAGACAGAAATGTCTACTACGGAGAGACCAAAGAATTGATAGATTCCATCTTTGGGCGTTTTCAGGTGGGGTTACCTTCGCCTGAGAAGATGTTCGACATAGTGAATGTGCCGATGACATCGTATAAGAATACGCCGATGTTCCAGAACCACCGGAACATACTGTTGATGGATGTGAATCCCGAGAATCAGGACAAGGTGTACAAACATATAGACGAGTATGCCTGCCCCCAGGTGGTTTTCGATTTTGCAGCCAAGAGTAAAGAATCGTTGCGCGATTTGATACGCAAGTATGAACAGGATGTGCTGAAGGAACTGTATAATGCCGAGCACAGACGAGTGGTCAAAGCTTTCAAAGGAATTGAAAATTACAAGGTCAACGATGCGATAAAAAAGCAGTTTGGTTTCGAGCTGATGTTCTCCAATGAGTATACGATGGCCAAGCAGAAGGATAATTTTGCCTGGGTACGCAAGGAGGGCAAGGATTTCGGAATGGGAGTGCTGATAGACACGTTTGCATACAAAGACCAGCACATGTTTACTGAGCAGTATATCCTTGATCGGCTCGACACGGTTATGAAACGCCATGTTCCGGCCAGTGAAGAGGGTAGCTATATGGGAATAGAGCGCAGTCGCACCATAGAAGGTGACTACCTTGCTCCCATCACTTTCAAACGCGTTGATTTTGACAGCAATTATTGCATCGAGACGCGCGGTTGCTGGCGTTCGTTCGGAGACTTTATGGGAGGTCCCTTTGTTACGTACACAGTTTTGTCGCCCGACAAGAAAAGTGTGATAATGTTGACAGGCTATGTGTACTGTCCTCGTAACAAGCCATGGACCAAGCGTGACTTGCTGATGCAGGTTGAAAGTATTTGCTGGTCGTTAAAGTTTTGATAGCATGTTTATTGGAGTAGAATTTTGCTGCTGTCATGCGTAGGTTATTGTTGTTGTCGGCATTGGTGTTTGCAGCTTTGACGCTGAGAGCCCAGAATTTCCTTGAGCGGAGCGAAGTTGGTTTGACAGTAGGCGGAATGAACTATTTGGGAGACCTCAATGAACAGAGTATGTTCGGCAAGGTTAGTCCTGCTGCGGGATTATTGGCGAGAGTGAATTTCGATACACGTTGGTCGCTCTCCGTGGGAGGTTCGTATGGGCATGTGGAGGGAGGTAATCCTGATGTGATAGCCCGACGCAATCTAAGTTTCCGTTCGCCGATAGTAGAAGGTTTTATACGCGCGGAGTTCAATTTCTTCCCTTATGGAACAAGGTCGGGAGCAATGAAACGTTCCACACCGTATATATTCTGCGGCTTTGGTGTGTTTAAATTTAACCCTAAGGCGAAATATGTGGATCCTTCCACAGGTGAGGCGATATGGTATGCGTTGCAGCCGTTGGGGACAGAAGGGCAGGGGACAAAGGCCTATCCAGACCGCGTTAAATATCAGTTGATAGGGGTGAGTATGCCATTTGGACTTGGGTACAGATGGCGCATAAGTGAGAGTGTGCACTTAACTGTTGAATATGGTTGGCGAAAGACCTGGACGGACTACTTGGATGATGTGAGTAAGACCTATGTAGGTGCACAGGTGCTGGGAGCGGGAGCTGGAGGGTCAATGGCAGCGACTCTTGCCGACCGAAGCGGAGAGGTGGAGCCAGGATATGTGAACGCCCCCGGCATAAAGCGGGGCGATGATTCACTCAACGACTGGTTTTCGTATTTCAATGTCAGCATCACGTTCTCAGCCGAGGTACTTTTTGGTTGGATGCGAGGGAAAGTATGTGAACAATAACTTATTTAGAATAAACGATAAACGGTAATATGAAACTTGAAGACATAGACAAAAGCCGTGTGCCGCAGCATGTGGCTATTATCATGGATGGCAATGGACGCTGGGCACAGAAGCAGGCGCACAAACGAATTTTCGGACACCAGAATGCCATGACAGCAGTACGTCAGGCCGTTGAAGCTGCTGTGGCCTGTGGAGTAAAATACCTTACGCTTTATACATTCAGCACAGAGAACTGGAACCGTCCTCAGGAGGAGATAGATGGGTTGATGGAGTTGCTAATAAAGGCAGTGCGTGAGGAGACAAAAACTCTGATGGACAACAACGTGCGTTTGCAGACAATAGGCGACACAGGACGTATACCTGAGAAGTCGCGCAACAAGTTGCTGGAATGCATAGAGACTACATCGCAGAATACTGCCATGACGTTGGTGCTGGCTCTTAGTTACAGTTCCCGTTGGGAAGTCGCCCAGGCTGTGCGCAGCATTTGTGCCGATGCCCAAGAGGGGCGTCTGAAAGCCACCGACGTGACAGAAGAGACATTGCGTAACTATCTTGTTACAAGAGACTACCCAGACCCAGACCTGCTGATAAGAACGGGTGGGGAGTTGCGCATCAGCAATTTTCTTTTGTGGCAGATGGCATACACAGAGCTTTATTTCAGCGAGCAGTTGTGGCCGGACTTCCGTCATGAAGATTTTTACGATGCTGTGTATGATTACCAGAACAGGCAACGCCGTTTTGGCAAGACTGGCGACCAGGTATCTAAATAGCGTAAAGTCTTTGTGTTAGAGTGGATGGCAAGGGTTACGAAAATTGTTAGATGGCTGTTGACGGCGTGGGTTTTGATGGCATTCCCTGCGGGATTGCTGCATGCTCAAAAGATTGGTGTGGAGGACGTGACGCCAGTATATGACCTTGTCAAGACTATAAAACATGCTTTGCCTTACCATGACACGGCGTACCGTTTCACGGTGACACGTGCGATGATAAATACCGATTACCGGTATGTGAAGCTTACGGTTGTCATGGACAGCACTGAGACTGTGGACGAGAGCACGAAAGCGTTGTTGTTTGACTACTTTATGCATCACAGTCCATGGCAGTTAAAGCCGCTGGAAGAGCATACTTTCGACCTTACTTTATACGTTCTTGAAGACGGCAAGCCTGTTTGTGAGTACTATACGTATACAACGCTGGAAATGCAAGAAGCCCTTTCGCCTTCTATTGAGGTAAAAGCCAAAAGGTTCCTGCTGGAGGTGAGCAATGCGATAGCAAAAGAGTTGCTACAACAGACCGACGAATATGGGGAGACCTTGGTGCAATGCTATTTTGACACGGCAAATCTTGTGTTTTTAAGTGTGTATGAATATCCAGACAGCAATTGGACGGGGGTAAAAGATTATGTATCAAATAACACAGACGAGATTAGGCGAAGTTCGGCAGTGAGTCTCATTAGGGATACTACTGTCAGTCTTGATTTTGCAGTTATGGCAGCTGGTGTTACGATGAAATATCGGTATCGCGACCGGTCGCGCACCGATTCGGTGGAAGTGAATATTGCCCCATGGATGTGGGAGTTCTTCTATAAAGAAGCATTGGAAGAGATGGAGTTTAAAGATGCGTATGGAAGGGGTGAAGCTGCAATTATGTTGAGCAAAATGGCTGAAGGGATGAACAAGGAATGTCCTACGGTGGTAGACAGTTTTACTACGATGACAAGTTGTGTTTTCGATTCCGCAAGCCGGGAGTTGAGGTATTCCTATCGGGTGGATGAGTTGATTATGCTTAACTTAGAGAAAAACAGTAATTTGTATGACTTCCTGAAAGAAGGCATAGTAGCAATTATTAGTACTGAGGATGGCATGGAGTTGGTGAAGTTGCTGGTGGAAGCCGATGCCTCTTTGGTGTATTACTACACTTCGCAACACACAAAGACACCGTTGGTTATTTCCTTCACGCCACCTCAGTTGAAAGAGTTGTTGACAGAATAACCTCAAGAAACGTGGATATTGGAAGAAACAAGCAGGAACTGAAGGGGAGTCAGGATTTAGTGGATTGGTAGTTATTATTTGGTGAAAGAATGGCTGTTTGTTACAAGCTGTGTAAGAGGTGGGATGGTATGCGATTAGTGTTGCTGGATGTGTCTTATGGAAAGTTTTTTTTGCTGTTATATATAATAAAATATAAGAATCGGAGTTATTGTAGTCTAAGTGCTGTGTTCTGTTTGGACTAAAGTGCTGAATAATATATAGAAAAGTATTTGGCTTAATGAAAAAGATACTGATTACACTGCCGTTGCTCCTCATGCTCGGCCTATCTTTTCCGGGGTTTGCCCAGGTTGTTGTAGGCAATCAGGAATACGATATAGACTATCTCACACCAAAGACGTATGAGATAGGCGGTATAACATTCCAAGGTGCCGAGAATTTCGACACACGAATGATATTGTTGATAGCTGGCTTGCAGGTTGGTGACAAGATAAGAGTACCAGGCGACAAACTGGCTACCGCTGTAGACCGTTTGTGGAAGCAGGGTATGTTTGAGGACATCCAGATTTATGTAACCCGCATACAGGGTGACAAGATTTTTTTCGAGATAGAGCTGCGCAGCCGTCCTAAGATGAGTATGTTTAAGATTAGCGGTGTGAAGAAAAGCGACAACGACAAGCTGAAAGATGAGATGAAGATAGCCTCGGGTGATGTGGTGACAGAGAATCTTCTCACCACGTCGCGGAACAAAATCCGTGCCTATTATCTCGAAAAAGGCTATACCAATGTCACAGTTTCCACCAAGGTGGAGAAAGATACCATCGTTGCCAAGGGAAAGGAGGACCGTGTGAATGTGATTTTCAATGTGAAGCCCGGAAAGCGCGTCAAAATCGATTCCCTGATAATAGAGGGCAACAAGGAAATCAGTACCAACAAATTGTTGCAACAGATGAAGAACACTCATGATGTGAACTATTATAAGAAGTTCTTCTTCTGGACCAAAGGATTCTGGAGCTCGTCAAAATACCAAGAGTCGAAGTTTAACGAGGACTTGGAAAGCATTATAACTTATTATAACGAGAACGGTTTCAGAGATGCCCGCATAGTGTGGGACACAGTATATCCTTCTACTCACAGTGCCGATGGGAAGGATGCAGATCAGGACCGTCTGATTGTTAAGATTAAGATACATGAGGGAAACAGGTTTGTGTTCCGCAACATCACGTTTACGGGCAATACTATTTATCCCTCCGATTTGTTGACGAAGCATCTCCGCATAGAGAAAGGCGACCCGTATAACCGTACGCTTCTGGAGACCAATCTCAAGTACAACCCTTCGGGAACGGACATCAGTTCCATGTATATGGACAACGGCTATCTCTTTTTCTCGGCCACACCGGTAGAGGTTGGCGTTGAGAATGATTCTATCGACATAGAAATCCGCATAGTGGAAGGCAAGCAAGCCCGTGTGCGCAACGTTATCATTGAAGGCAATACGATGACTAACGACCGCGTAATACTCAGGGAGTTGCACACTCGCCCAGGCGACCTTTTCAGCCGCGATGCTGTTATCAGGAGTCACCGCGAGTTGACCACGCTGGGTTATTTCAAACAGGAGACCATACAGCCCGATGTGAAGCCCAATACAAAAGACGGCACGGTGGACATTGTCTACAAGGTGGAAGAAGGCAACACCAGTCAGATTCAGTTGCAAGGTGGATATGGCAGCGGAATGTTGATTGGCCAGATAGGTTTGACGCTGAATAATTTCTCGGTCCGCAATATTTTCAACAAGAAAGCATGGCAACCTCTGCCTGTAGGCGATGGCCAGAAACTGTCTATCAATGCAGTCACTAACGGTACTTATTATTATTCCTTCAGCGCCGGTTTCACTGAACCTTGGTTGGGTGGCCGCCGCCCGCAGTCGCTGAGTGTGTCTCTGTACCACCATTTCCTCAGCACAGGATATGTCTATAAGAAAAATACGGCCAACTATGGTACCCTCCGTATCAGTGGCGCATCGGTGTCGTTCACTCGTCGTCTCACTTGGCCGGATGACTACTTCATTATCTCACATGCCCTTTCGTACAAGAACTATAATCTGAATAACTACGCGCTTTTCAGCGGTACGGATTTCACGTATGGTTCTGCCAACGATTTGTCATACGGTATCTCATTGAGTCGTAATTCGCTCGACTCGCCTATCTACGCCCGTAGCGGTTCTGAGGTTTCAATAGCAGTGTCTGCCACACCGCCCTATACAGCCATTTCGGGGCGTGAAGTTGAGACTGCAACTAACGAGGACAAATACAAATGGACCGAATATTACAAAGTCAACATCCGGGGTTCATGGATGCTTAACATTGTCGGAGACGTAGTGCTGAATGCCAAGGCTCGTTTCGGTTATATGGGTTTCTACAACAAGAATATCGGACTGTCGCCCTTCGGACGTTATTTCTTAGGTGGC
Source organism: uncultured Bacteroidales bacterium (assembly GCA_900317955.1). Lineage (GTDB taxonomy): Bacteria > Bacteroidota > Bacteroidia > Bacteroidales > P3 > Colimorpha. The sequence goes on along the minus strand of ONIP01000003.1, from coordinate 139,852 downwards.
GATGGCTTGCAGGCCTATGCTTTCGACGGCCGCGAGATTGTGCCTTCGCGTGGTTACGACAACAATAAACTTAGCCCGAAAGAAGGTGCCTCAATTTTTGCGCGTTACACCCTTGAATTACGTCAGCCTATCATCGAGAGTTCCAACACCACTATCTGGGTGCGCGGTTTCCTTGAGGGTGGTAATAGCTGGTATAATGCCAAAGATTTCCAGCCCTTCAATATGTATAATGCCGCCGGTTTCGGTGTCACGCTTGTCATGCCGGCACTTGGCATGTTCGGACTTGACTGGGGTTATGGTTTCGACGGAGGTAATATCGGTGGCTCCCATTTCCACTTTAGTATCGGTCAGAGTTTAGATTAACGCCTTAAGCAACATATCCTATGCGTAAATTAATTCTTTTAGCAACGTTCTTCCTGCTTGTGGTCAATGTGCAGGCTCAGAAGTATGCTTGTGTCAACACAGAGTATATCATGAGCAATGTGCCGGAATACAATCAGGTGCTCACCAAGGTTAACAAGTATGTCGAAGAATGGAGGAAGGAACTTGAAGCCAAACAGGCCGAGGTGGATGAGTTGCGCCAGCAGTATCAGCAGGAAGCTTATCTGTTGCCCGACAACCTAAAGCAGCGCAGACAGGATGAAATCAGAAACAAAGAGGCCGAATTGCGCAACCTGCAACAGCAGCGTTTCGCCCCGGGCGGGGATCTCGACCAGAAACGTGCCGAACTAATGAAGCCTGTGCAGGATCGCATCTATAATGCCATTGAGCGGGTGGCACGAGAAAAGAATTACGCATTTGTATTTGACAAATCAGCCTCCGCAACCCTTCTTTACGCAGGCGAGAAATACGACATCAGCAACCAAGTGTTGGAGATACTCGGTGTCAAGCCCACCTCCAACCCGCCTGAGGGCATCAACTCTGGCTCGGCAGCGCGTTCTCCTGATACCAAATCGTCAGGTGGCAGTAAGAACAAACAGCCCGACAATATGGAGAAAAGAGAGGTACGAAGATAAAACACAATATTCAAAAGTAAATAATAATAACAAACAAAAACTGATAAACACAACATGAAAAAAGGACTTATCGTAGCATTGGTGGCTCTGTTGGCTTTCAGCGGCAGTGCCATGGCTCAGAAGAACATCAAACTCGGTCACATCAATTCTAACGAACTCATGCAGATTATGCCTGGTCGCGATTCTGCCCAGGCTGCCTTGCAGAAAGAAGTAGAGGCTCTCCAAGCTGAATTGGAAACCATGAACAAGGAGTTCGAGACCAAATACAACGACTATGTGGCCAAAAGAGACCAACTGTCCGAGCTGATTCGTAAAACCAAAGAGAGCGACCTGCAGAACATGAGAGCCCGCATCGAGGAGTCTCAGACCAATGCCCAGAAGCTTCTTGAAGAGCGCCAGGAAGCCCTTCTTAAACCCATTGTCGACCGTGCTAAGAAAGCTATCGAGGAAGTGGGCAAAGAGAACGGCTATACTTACATTTTCGATTCAGGCATCGGCACTGTGCTCTATTCGCAGGACAGCGACGATATCATGCCTCTCGTCAAGAAAAAACTCGGCCTCAAATAAGCCGTTGTAAACACATTTGCAGCAAAGCCGACATCTGCATCAGGTGTCGGCTTTTTATAAAATAAAACCGACAACTATGTTAGTCAAGACATTCGGCAGTGCTATCTGTGGAGTTAACGCCATGATGGTCACCGTGGAAGTGAGCGTTGAAATGGGTGTCAATTTCACGCTCGTTGGGCTTCCCGACAGTGCCGTGAAAGAGAGTCAGCAGCGTATAGCCACCGCCATCGGTCAGTATGGCTTCCGCATACCGGGCAAACGGGTGGTAGTCAATATGGCTCCTGCTGATTTAAGAAAGGAAGGGGCAGCCTACGACCTCACCATTGCCATCGGTATCCTTGCCGCCGCAGGCAACATGCGTGCCGACGACTTGGAGAAGTATGTCATCATGGGCGAGTTGTCTCTCGATGGCGGCTTGCGCCCCATCAAAGGGGTGCTACCCATAGCCATCGAAGCCCGCAGGCAGAAATTCAAAGGCATCATTGTCCCCAAGGAGAACGCCCGCGAGGCTGCCATTGTCAATAACCTCGAAGTCTATGGTGCCGAGAATGTCAAACAGGTTTTAGACCATCTTAACGGCGAGAAGATGATGGAACAAACCATCGTCGATACCCGTGCCGAATTCGCCAATCACCTCAACTGCTACGAGTATGACTTTGCCGATGTCAAGGGGCAGGAAAGCATCAAACGGGCATTGGAGATTGCCGCTGCGGGTGGACATAATGTCATCATGATTGGTCCTCCGGGCTCGGGCAAGACCATGTTGGCCAAGCGTATGCCCTCCATCCTTCCTCCGTTAAGCTTGGAGGAGTCGCTCGAGACAACACAGATTCACAGTGTGGCGGGCAAAATGAAAAAAGAGGACTCGCTTATTGCCATTCGCCCGTTCCGCGCTCCGCATCATACCATCTCCGATGTTGCTCTTGTGGGTGGTGGCTCCAACCCCCAGCCGGGAGAAATCTCCTTGGCACACAACGGAGTGCTGTTTCTTGATGAACTTCCCGAGTTCCGCCGTCAGGTGCTGGAGGTACTTCGACAACCCATGGAGGAACGTCGTGTCACCATCAGCCGTGCCAAGATGACGATAGACTATCCCGCATCCTTCATGCTTGTTGCTGCCATGAATCCCTGCCCGTGTGGCTACTACAATCATCCCACAGTAGAGTGTACCTGTCCCGCAGGTGCGGTAAAGAAGTACATGAACAAGATTTCTGGCCCACTGCTGGACCGTATCGACCTGCACATTGAGGTAACGCCTGTCCCAGTCAGCCAGCTCAACAACATGCAGCAGGGCGAGTCCAGTGCCGTCATCCGCGAGCGGGTAGTGGCAGCCCGTGCCATCCAAACTGCCCGCTTTGCCGGCCATCCTGGTGTGCATTGCAACGCGCAGATGACCAGCAAGCTCACCCGTGAGCACTGCCGACTGAGCGACGAGTGCCGCAGCATCATCGAGACCGCCATGAACCGCCTTGGCCTTTCGGCTCGAGCCTACGACCGTATCCTGCGCGTCAGCCGCACCATCGCCGACCTCGAAGGCTGCCCCGACATTCAGCCCCACCACCTGCAGGAGGCCATCACCTACCGCTCATTAGACCGAGATAGTTGGGGTAAATAGAAAAATGTAGCAAACTTTGATAAGGCACAATCAGATACAAATCTTCGAAGAGAAAAAAGTTAGCACCGTATGGGACGATGCAGAAGAGAAATGGTAATGTCGTTCATTTGTCTTTGTAGATACAACTGCAACATAAAAATTAGCATTGCGGTAAAATACCATATAAATTTAGCAGTGAATACATAGACATGACATACAATGGATTATCAAATGTCCAGAAGTGTAATCCAAGGCTACTGTTGTCCTTTATTGCTATTCTTATGTGACTAATGCGACAATAGCTATACGAAAAAGCTATACATGGCTATATCGGTTGGTTACTTTTTTTGTCAAATTGCAAATAGTTTTGTATCTTTGTAACGTCGTTCTGCCGAGGCCGCGACGGGTATGGGCGGGGGCAACTCACTGCCCTGCCACTATTTACGCAAACCTTAGACAGAGGGCAGACATATTGAAAAAGACGTTGTAACAGCGTTTTGTCTGCGGCATAGAGAACTTCGCAACTTCACTGGTTACCGCAATAACGCAATGTTCATCGTCCATGGTTGGCATATAGTGTATCAGCTATATACCTAACGCGTGGGCTTCGGCATTGCTTATTCAGTAACCAGGGCAATGCGAAGGCCTTCTATGCAGGATAAGCAAGAAAGTTGTTCCCGCGCTTTTTTTATATGTTGTTTTGCAAGGAAGAGAATGATTAATCTAAAACATAAACAACATGAAGAAACAAAAATTACTCCTTTATGCCATCCTACTGATGGCAATGGCATTGCCGCAGAGCGTCTTTGCCTACGATTTCTCCGCTGTCGCCCCGACTGGGCAGACATTGTACTATAAAATTCTGACATCATCTACAGTTGGTGTAGTGAGTCCCAATGTCAATCCATCCTATGATGGATCTGGGTGGTCATGTTGGGTGGGATATACAATGCCAACAGGCAGTTTGATAATCCCTTCGACTGTCACACACGGAGGAACCACATACGCTGTAAAAGTTATTGATACTATGGCATTTTATGGGTGCCGTGGACTCACTTCTGTTACTATCCCTAACTCCATTATCTCTATGGAAAGTAATGCTCTCGGTTGGTGTGATAGTTTATATGTAGTGAATTTTAATGCCGATAGTTGTACAAGCATGTATTACGCATTTAGTGGGGATACAAATATTACGACCATCAATATAGGTCAGAATGTGAAAATAATCCCAGAATATGCTTTTTATGGATGCACTGGTGTTACTTCGATTACGATACCAAGAAATATTAAAAGTATTGGGGCCGGTGCCTTCGCTTATTGTACTAACCTAACAACTGTAAACTTTAATGCCGACAGCTGCACCAATATGGGATACATTAGCGATAGTAATTATGTGTTCTATGTGTTTGGAAGCTGTAATGTCACTACGGTTAACATAGGCAGCCATGTCAAGATGATTCCGGATGGCGGGTTCAGTGGTTGTACGAATCTACAATCCATCACTATTCCTGACTCGGTGGAGTCGATAGGTAACCTATCGTTTCTTAATTGTACTGGGCTTACCTCGATTACTATTCCCAGAAGAATCAAAAGTATTGGTCGCAGCGCTTTCGCTGGTTGTAGTAACCTGTCAACTGTAAACTTTAATGCGGACAGCTGCACCAATATGGGGTGTGTTAGCAATAATCATTCTCATTATGTGTACTATGTGTTTGGAGGCTGTAATGTCACTACGGTGAACATAGGCAGTCAAGTCAAGATGATTCCTGATGGTGGGTTCAGTGGTTGTACAAATCTTCAATCTATCACGATTCCAGATTCGGTGGAATCAATAGGGAACGTGTCGTTTATGAACTGCACAGGTCTAACTTCGGTTACGATTCCAAGGAATATGAAAAGTGTTGGAGATCATGCCTTCTATAATTGTAGCAACCTTGCAACAGTAAACTTAAATGCCGATAGTTGTACCAATATGGGATATGATTGCGAGACTATGACTTCATACGCTCCGTTTTTGGATTGTAATGTTAGTACTGTAAATATCGGCAGCAATGTGAAGGTAATTCCCGATGCCGCGTTCTGTGCTTGTACGAATCTTCAGTCTGTCACGATTCCGAATGCTGTGAAATCAATAGGCAGTGATGCGTTTTATGGATGCACAGGACTTACTTCGGTCATTATTCCGGATTCTGTTGAAAGAATAGGCAATGAGACGTTCGGTAGTTGCACGGGCCTTACTTCGATTACGATACCCAGGAGGGTTAGGTCTATTGGTAGATGGGCGTTCAAAAATTGTAGTAACCTATCAACGGTAAACTTCAATGCCGATAGTTGTACCTATATGGGTTATGATACTAATACGCATGCAGTTTATCGCGCATTTGCTAATTGTGGCATTAATGCAATTAGTATAGGTAATAATGTTAAAACAATACCTGATTGTGCATTTGGGGTTTCAAGGGGAGTAAGAACCCTTATAATACCAGATTCGGTAGAATATGTTGGTGAAGGAGCATTCTCATATTGCGACAGCTTAGAATCTTTGGTTATTGGTAATTCTGTGGATTCGATAGGAGCCGGAGCCTTTATTGGTTGCACAGGGCTGACAAGCATCACCGCAAAGCCTGCGGTTGCACCTATGACTGGAGCCAACGCTTTTTACAACGTCCCAGATTCTATCCCGGTATATATTCCCTGCGGGAGTACTGCTTCATACACGGCACGTTGGAACAACTTTAACAACTTTGTAGGAGAGCTGGATGCCACGGTAAGTGTATCGTCGATTGACGTGACGATGGGAACGGCATCGGTGGTCACACAGCCCACCTGTGCGGAACCAACCGCTACTATAGTTGCTACACCCAACACAGGCTACCTCTTTGCCCATTGGAGCGATGGCGACACGGCCAATCCTCGTATGCTGACCGTCGACAGAGACACACTGCTTACGGCGTACTTTGCGCTGTTACCCGATACTATCGCCTACCATGACACCACAGTGGTCCACGACACCATTTTTATACATGACACAACGATTGTGCATGATACCACTTATGTGGACATTTTTATTCACGATACTACGATTGTGCACGATACCACTATTGTCACGAACATTATCCATGATACCATAGTTGTGAATAACTATATCCATGATACAGTTGTGGTAAACAACTATATTTACGACACGGCATTTGTTCACGATACAACCATTGTTAACAACTATATCCACGACACTACCATTGTGAATAACTACGTCCATGATACAGTTGTGGTGAACAACTTTATTCACGACACGACATACATTCACGATACGACCATTGTTGACAACTATATCCACGATACTATAACGGTTATGGTGCCAATAGATTACTACACGTTGTCGCTAACTTCGGAGCAACCGACAAAGGGCATTGTTGTAGGGTCTGGTACATTTAGCGATGGCACTGTGGTTGAGATTGCTGCCATAGCAGTATTGGGAAATCACTTTGTGCAATGGAGTGATGGAAGCTCAGAGAATCCACGCCACGTGACGGTGACAAGTGACATGAATATGACTGCCTCTTTTATTGAAGATGAGGTAGGTGTTTCGGATGTACAGCCTTCTGGCGTAACAATCACTGCGCAGGGCAATGTCATTACCGTGCAGGGGGCAGAAGGGCAGCGAGTGCGCATCTTTGATGTGGTAGGACGTTTGCTCAGCACCGAACAGACTGTTGCCGAGACTCAGCACTTCCGCATGATGGCAGCAGGTGTCTACTTGGTGCAGGTGGGCGACGGGGTTGCCCAACGAGTGGTAGTGAGGTAGTATGATTACAAAGCTTCTTCAGTTATTTCATGAGGGAGCAACATATTTCACTTTTTTCTTCACATTCGCGCAATAAAGTTATGACTAATACGTTTATTAGTCATAACTTTATTGCGTGAGTACTATGAACAACCTTTTTGTGTTTGGCAGGACTGTTAGTGGTGACGCTTTTACCGATAGGGAAGAGGAAACCAAGAAGTTGGTTTCCAACTTCAAATATGGTGTGAATACGTTCATTGTTTCCCCTCGTCGTTGGGGCAAGACCTCGTTGGTCAAAAAGGCAAAATCGATTGCCGAGAGTTCTCAACTCCGTGTGGTGTATGTCGATGTGCAGCGTTGTCGCAGCCGCGAGGAGTTTTGCGAGCGTTTCGCCTCGGCTGTTCTGGTACAGACTGCCAACAAGATTGAAGAATGGCTTGACAATGCCAAATCATTTCTCAGCCGTTTCAGTTTTGCCGTTAATACCTCGGCTGACCCAGCAAACGAGTTATCCCTCAAACTCCAGTTGTCACCAAAGGAGCAGTCGATGGACGACTTATTGCAATTGCCGGAGCAGATTGCCCGTAAGAAGGGCATCCGTATTGTGGTCTGTATTGATGAGTTCCAGCAAATAGGGTTGTACAATGATTCTGCATTGTTCCAAACCGAGTTGCGTTCCGTTTGGCAACATCATGAGCTGACCTCTTACTGCCTCTTTGGCAGCAAGAAACACATGATGGAATCGCTCTTCGATGGCACATCCAAACCTTTCTACAAATTCGGTGACATCATCTACCTTCAGCGTATTCCGACAGAATATTGGATAAAATACATCTCAGACAAATTTACCAAAGAGGGCAAGTCCATCACCGAAGAGCAGGCAATCGCTATTGTTGAGCGGGTGGATGGCAACTCGTCCTACGTCCAGCAACTTTCATGGTATGTGTTTCAGCGTACCGACGACAAAGTAACCGAACCTATTATAAAAGAGGCCTTCCAAGAGTTGGTAGAGCAATGCAGCGATGTGTTTGAGACTAAAACTGACACGTTGACTGCCTACCAAATGAACTTTCTCCGCGCTTTGGCGGATGGCATTCACACCAACCTGTCGTCCATCCCTGTCATTCAACAATACGGTCTCGGCTCTTCCTCCAATGTGGCAATCATCAAGAAATCATTGATAGACAAGGATATCATTACCATTGAGAACAAAGAAATCCATTTCTCCGACCCAATTATGGCCGCATGGCTTCGACAAGCTTAATTACATGTCATAGTCTTCACGAAATAACTTTATTAGTCATAATCTTATTACCCAATAACGATACCTAATTTAAATACCATGAATATCAAATGTTTCTGCATAGTAGCCACGGCACTAACCATCATGGCGTGTGGCAATCACGGAAAGGGTAGAATCGACCAGTACGTCTCCGTCCAGGTACCCGAAGAGTACACTGGTGAGGACAGCATAGCCTTTATTGAAAACACTGTGATACAAAGTCCTATCTCCGCTAAAGACTTGCTTGGTTTGGCCGAGGTTCACTCTCTTGAGGAGTGGCTTTTTAACTACAACAACTTCGATCTGGCAAAAGAACAACCAGAATACGCCAAGAACTACATCGCTACCCGGCGCGACTCTTGTGCCATTCGCCTTGCCAACCGCTTTATGCGTATGCACCACGTTGTCGACATAAATGGCGATGCCATGGATGAATTGCAGTGGGCAATAGCCGTCAACGCCATCCTCGACACCTTCCGTGCCGAAGTGCCCGAGGTAGTGCCCAACTCAGCCCTTGATGAAATCGAGCGTGTGATGGAAAAGTTTTCTTCCACCACCCAGGCCGAAATGAACATGGAATCTTATGTCTTGTCAGCGGTCGACTACTATAAGACCATAGAGGCCTACCGTCAGTGGCTTGAGGATGTTCCAATTAATCTTAAACCCTTGGCACAAGAGGAATACAAAGCCTGGCATGCCCTTAACAAGGCCCGTTTTACTCTCTGGCGCGATGTCTCTTACCAGCAAGAACAGTATAGTATGAAACCTATGGAGATTGAAGGTTACTATATGAACCTTTCGCAGAACCGCCGTGCCGAACTCGCTGTTGAGCGTTCCATTGTCCTTGGAGGAATAACTTACCTTCAGCAGGGTCGCACTGTCAACTCCAAACAATGGGAAGACTGGATTGCAAAAAGTTCCGTCCCCCAAGACATCGACCTCCTTGTCGAATTAGAGATGGAAGATCTCATCCCCGACAAAAGTACCGTCAATGAACTTGTCAGCCAACTCAGAACAACATTCTCCGCGTGGCTCACAGCCCGTCAGGCCTTCGCAGCTGCTCTGCCTGAAGACCGTGGCAAATCCTATGACAACCTCACTGCCGACATCCATTGCCGCATGGTGGGCACACTCCGTTCAATCGTCCCCTTAACCAAGTAATTATTCCGCTTAATAATATGAAAAGAAGAACTTTGCTATTTGTTTTAGTGACATTGCTGCCCATCTTGTTGGTGGCGTGTTCCAACAATGGAAGCAGCAAGGCGGATGACACCACCGACACGGTGGCTGTACCCACCCAATAATGTACGACATGGACCAGGGGAAAGCAAAAACCGTGGCGCACAACCGCTGCGGTCAGGAGCTGGTGCAGCTGCCCCATCCCTTTTTCGACGGCATGCATCAGGCATACGCCGACCACCGTCCATTCGTCCTCTCGCCCGATGCCGTTTGGTTGCTCATTTGCCAGGGTTTCTCCTATCATGTCAACTTCAACGCCGAGGCACTGCGTCATCTGTTCGTGGACTTCGAGGGCAAGAAAACTCTCATCGTCGTCAGCAACGGCATCAGTCTCGACAACCCCAACAGCCCGTGGGAACGTTACTTCCCCGAGTTTACCAAGCAGATAGCAAAGTGTGTGGGCGACAGCCTTGTCAACATGCTCACCTGCAACTTCTCCACCTCCACCGCCGTTACCCGCACCGCCTCACAGATAACCATCATGTCCGCCATGCAGGAATATTTCGACTACAAGATGTATGAAATCTGTGGCATCCCGCAGGTCATCCTTGAAGGCACACCGCAAGATTGGCACACCATCGTCGAACGTACGGAGGTACTCCGCAAATACAAGCTCGACTGGTGGGTGGACGAGCTGCTGCCCGTACTCCGCAAGATAGAGAAGGCAGCTAACGGCGAGGTGGACACCAAGTTCTGGCGCGGCATGTACAAGCATCACGACTACAACCATGAAATGTGCGGCGACCCATATTACCTTGCCGATGGTTGGATAGTCAAGTTCTATCCATACGATTACTACAAGGAACGCAACGTCTTTAAAGGTATAGTCGACGGTGCATCCAACCTCCCGGCCGAGATAGTCTCTGCCCCCTTGGAGTTCACCGACATTAATAGAAATAAACACGACCTCACCCTTTGGACAGGCTTCGTAGGTCTCACTCAGGACAACGAGACCTTCGCCCTCCGTCCCGAAATAGGCTGGTTTATTACTCAACAAAACAAGTAGAAAATTTAAAAAACTCAGTATAAATGAAATCTTTAGTATCTCTTTCTCTCGCAATTCTTTGCATGCTGGCATCTACATCTACCTTTGCCCAGCGTGTTGTGCGCGACAATTGGCATGGCATGCAAGTAGTATTCAATCCCAACAACTTATCGTATGGTGAAACCACCATCAACGGACAGTCTTTCACTACCCTCTCTCTCGACGGATATCTCCCCTCTGCTGCGGTGGGTGCTCCCTCCCTGCCCACTTTTTCCCGTCTCATTGAAGTACCCGTCTGCAAGGGATTTAAGGTGGTAGTAAGCGATGCCAAATACGATACTATCCAGCTGCACGGTGCAAGACTCCTGCCCACGCAGCCCTCTCGCAGCAAGTCCGATACCACTCCCCAGCGTCTGGTCATAGACTCCAAAATCTATTCTTCCGACACCTTCTATGGCCAGGACGAGGCTCTGGTTGAGTACGTCGGCATAGCCCGCGACCGCTCCCTGGCGCGCCTCCAATTCTCCCCCGTGCGTTACAATCCGGTGCGCGGACAACTCATCGTCTGCCGCCATGCACTGGTCTCTGTCCATTATGTCGAGGCTGACCAGGAGGCTTCCACCTCTCTTTTCCAACTACATCATTCCCCAGCTTTCTCCCTCGGCAATACTGTCCTAAACAACCTTTACCCCAAATCGGTGCGTACCTCAGCTCCCATCCGCTACCTCATCGTTGCCCACAGCTCTTTCCGTGGCCAGTTGAACAGCTTTGTGCAGTGGAAACGCCGTAAGGGATTCCTCACCGACATCGTCTACACCGACTCCTCGGCCGTGGGCACCACAACCTCCTCCATCTCCTCCTTTATCCAGAGCCAGTACACTAACGCAACTCCCTCCAATCCTGCCCCCACCTATCTCCTCATCGTGGGCGACCATGAGCAGATACCCGCCTTCACCGGCACCACTTCAACCGACCATATCACCGACCTCTACTACATCAGCTGGACCCCTGGCGACAATATCCCCGACTGCTATTGCGGCCGTTTCTCCGCGCAGAACGTCAGCCAGCTCACGCCCCAAATCCAAAAGACCCTTATGTACGAGCAGTACACCTTCAACGACCCCTCTTTCCTCGACCGCGCTGTCCTCGTGGCTGGTGTCGACGGGGGTACTGCCGGTGACTATGGCTACACCCATGCCGACCCTGCCATGGACTACGCCGCAACACACTACATCAACTCCTCGCGTGGCTTTACCCAAGTGCGCTATTTCAAAAACAACACCACTGTCATCCCCGTTGCCCCGGGAGTGACCATGGGCAGCAGCGCTTCGTCCAATTCGGCCACCGTGCGCGGATTCTATAACCAAGGTGCCGGATGGATAAACTATTCCGCCCACGGCAGTGCCACCAGCTGGGGCACCCCCAATTTCACCACTACCCACATCGCCTCCATGACCAACAACCAGAAGTTTGGCCTCATGATTGGCAACTGCTGCCTTACCAACAAGTTCGAAACAACCACCTGTTTTGGCGAAGCCCTCCTGCGCAAGGACAACTATTGTGGTGCCGTCGGCTACATCGGTGGTAGCAATAGTACCTATTGGGGTGAAGACTTCTACTGGGCCGTCGGTCTGCGCAGCAGTATCAGTGCCTCCATGTCCATGGCCTATAACTCCGCCAACCTTGGTGCCTACGACCGTCTTTGCCACACCCACGGCGAACCCTACAGCCAGTGGGCTCTCACCCAGGGTGCTGTCATGATGGTTGGCAACTTGGCTGTTGAGAGTTCCACATCCAGCCGCAAACTCTACTATTGGGAAATCTACCACCTCATGGGCGACCCCTCCGTCATGCCCTACCTTACCCAGGCTCCGGTCATGACAGTCTCGGCTCCCACCACGCTGGTCAACGGCATCAGCAGTCTCACCGTCTCCGTTGCCCCCTATGCCTATGTGGCATTCACCGACAACATCTCCCACACCCTCATAGCCTCCGCTTATGCCGACAGTACCGGAATTGCAGTCCTCTCTCTCCCTCCTGCTCTCCCCGTGGGTGGCTACGAATTGGCCGCTTCCGCTCAGCAGTATCGCACGGCATTCGTCCCGGTCTCGGTCGTCAGCCCTTCGGGAGCCTATCCTACGGTTGCCTCCGTCACTCCGCTTTCGCCGCTTGATGCAGGCGACACTGTCCCCGTCGCTTTCACGCTCATCAACTTAGGCACTGCCCCCGCCCATAATGTCTCGCTCTCTGTTTCTGCAGCCGACTCCACGGCTCTCTCCTTCCTCTCGCTGCCCACACCCATCGACAGCCTTCCCGCAGGCGACACTGCCGTGATTACCCTTCAGGCTTGTGTAGGCAACACCGTTGCCGACGGCACTGTGCTTCCCCTCACCATCCTCACTCATTGGAACGGCAGCACCACTCCCAACTCTGCCCTTTACAGTCTCACACTCAATGCCCCCGACATCTCGTTCGACATCGCCGTTGGCAACAATAATATCCTTCCGGGTACCAGCGATACGCTCCTCGCCCTTCTTGTCAACAACGGCCATGCAACCCTCGACCCATGCCACCTCGTCCTCTCCTCGCCCACACATCTGCTTGCTGTGGGCACTGCCACTGCCGACAGCTCCTCGCTCTTCTCCCTCACACCCGGTCAGTCTACCCTGCTCTCCTTCCCGCTCCATGCCGACAGCCTGCTGCCGACAGGCATTGAATTACCTCTAACTCTCACATTAACACAATCAAGCAATAACACAGTCTTCCCCCTTTATGTCGGCATCAACTCTATCGAGTCATTCGATGGGGGCAACTTCCAAGTCAACGGCTGGACGCAAGGCACCTATCCTTGGACTTTCGACAACTCCGTTGTCCATTCTGGTTCTTCCTCCCTCCGTTCTACCTCCGCTCTCACCCATAGCCAAACCGCCCAAATCACACTTTCCATTGTCAACCCCTCTCTCGACAGTGTAACCTTCTACTACAAGGTATCATCCGAGACCAATTACGACAAGTTCCATTTCTTCATCGACAATACCGAACTCATCATCGCCTCCGGCGAGGTGGACTGGACCCGTGCCGCCTTCCTCGTCCCGGCAGGCAGCCATACCCTCAAGTTCACCTATGTCAAGGACTACAGCGTCAACCGCAACAGCGACTGCGCTTGGATTGACGACCTTGTGCTGCCTCACCGCTCGCGTCAAGCGGTCATCCTTAACGATGAAATCTGTGCAGGCACCCAGTATATTATTGCAGGCGATACGCTCAACACCACCACTCCCGGAGCGGGTACCTATATAGACTCCTCTGCCACCGACACAGTCTGGCTCGTCGATTATGTCATCCATCCCTCCCACACTACGTTCGACAGCATTACCGCCTGCGACAGTCTCACGTGGCACGGTACCACCTACACCTCCTCAACCCAGTCCGTCTACCCAGCCACCAACATCTACGGCTGTGACTCCTCCTTTGTACTCAACCTCGTTGTCTATCCCTCCGTTTCTACACACGAAACTATCTCTGGTTGCGACTCCCTCTACTGGAACAACCGCTGCTATCTCAACTCGACCGATATAACTGAGGCTTTTTCTACCGTCAACGGCTGCGACTCCACCGTCACGCACCACATTGTCATTACTCCTTCCTACGAAGATTTTGACACCGTCACCGCCTGCGATACCCTCTTCTGGCAAGGAAACTTCTATACCGAATCAGCCAATACCACCGAGCAACTCACCACCGTCTCTGGTTGCGATTCCATCACCCATTACCATCTCGTCGTCAATCACTCAGCCATAAGCTTCATATTCGACACCATAGCTTCGGGTACCTATACATGGAATGATTCAATCTACACCTCCTCAGGAACCTACATGCAAATCTTCTCCACCGAGCAAGGCTGCGACAGCATCGTAATGCTAAAGCTGACCATTCTGAACGGCGGCACTCAAGGCATAGAGAACCCCGAATCACCCCAAGCAGTCACTCTCTACCCCAACCCCACCAACGGTGAAGTCTCTGTTGTCGGTACTAACAATCAAGTTGTCGAGATTCTTGTTATGGACATGAATGGCCGTCAGATAGTCACCTTTCTGGGAACTAACAGCTTCAACATTTCAAATCTTCCCTCCGGCATTTACATCGTATGCTTGAGAACTTGCTCATCCACAGGCATTACTGAAAATGGTGCTTATATCAAGCTTATCAAGAAATAGTTTATACTCTCTACTATCCATCCAAACATAATGAACTCATCCCAGCATGAGGAAATAACAATTATTTATGGCAGAAAAATATAATGTTCAGCAACATTCCTTGGAACAGGTTATAGGGTTTATCAAATCAGGACAAATAGCAATTCCAGAAATACAGAGACCTTTTGTATGGAAACCTGTGCAGGTCAGAGACCTTATTGATTCTTTGTATATGGGCTATCCAACAGGTTATCTTATTATGTCGCAAAGTCCTACTATGAAGCTAAAAGATGGGACTATCTCTACTGGCAAGAAGATAATGATTGATGGACAACAACGTGTTACGGCTTTGATGACATCAATAGTAGGAACTGACATTATGGATGCTAATTTTAAGAAGCATCGAATCAAAATATCTTTTAATCCGTTAGCATCGGATGACGATGAAGAAAAATTCAAGGTTCAAACTCCTGCAGTAATAAAAGACAAAAGATGGATTGCGGATATTGCTGAAGTATTCCGGCCTGATTTTGATAGCTTTGAATTTGTTCAAAAATACTGCTCAGTTAACAAAGAAGTGTTGCCGAGAGATTTGAACAAAATTATCATGCGCCTTGTTGAGATAAAGAACCGTCAGATAGGTATTATTACATTGAATAATGAAATATCCATTGACGAGGTGACAGAAATATTTATCCGTATTAATAGTCAAGGAACTAAACTTAATCAAGCCGATTTTGCTATGTCTCGTATGGCTGCCAACGAAAAGTACGGAGGAAATACTTTGCGTAAAGCAGTCGAGTATTTCTCTCATTTGGCGGTTGCACCAGAGTGGTATAATGAGATGACAAAGGACGAAGATTTCAAGCAAACCCCATTCTTCGATAAAATGAGTTGGCTGAGGAATGACAAGGAATCTATTTACGACCCAGATTTCAATGATATACTTAGGGTATCATTTATGTATAGATTTGGCCGTGCCAAAATGAAAGACCTTGTGGCATTGCTTGAAGGGCGTAACTTCGAGACTCGTGAAAATGAAGAAATGATATCGGAAGAAACGTTTGTCCGTATGTCCGAGAGTGTGTTGGAATATATGAATCAAAATAATTATACTAACTTTATACTTGCTATAAAATCAGCAGGCTTTATATGTGAAAAACTAATCAATTCACAGATGACGCTTGACTTTGCATACACCCTCTATTTACTGCTTCATAGTGACTCCAATATTGATAAAGGAAAAATCAAGCATTATGTGCAAAGATGGTATATTTTATCCACATTGACAAGCCGATACATTACATCACCCGAAAGTGTAATGGACTATGATATAAAACGTATCAGGGAGCGGGGATTCCTTTCATACTACAATGAAATTGAGCAAGCGGAACTCTCAGAAACATTCTGGGAGACCCAATTACCGCAAAGATTGGAATCAGCCTCTGTCAGCAGTCCATTCCTAAATGTGTTCTTCGCGGCACAAATATTTTTTGCCGATGATTCCTTGTTCTGCAAGGGAACCAAGATTAGCGATCTGATTGGAGTAGTTGGGGATGTCCATCATATTTTCCCAAGAAAATATCTTATACGTAATGATATAACAGAAAAAAACCGTTATAATCAGATTGCAAATTTCACCTACCTTGACACTATGGTGAATAAACTTATATCCGATGATGCTCCGAATATTTATTTTCAAAAGGCGGCAAATGGATGCGCTGATGGAATAGCTGTATATGGAAATATATCTGATACAAAAACATTAAACAATAATTTGAAATCAAATTGTATTCCAGAATCAATAGTTTCTATGAATGCCGATAGCTACAATGAATTTCTTCAGATCAGACGTTCGTTAATGGCGGAGAAAATAAAAGAATATTACTATTCGTTGTAATACGTTAATATTTTAGAAAGTCAGAGGTATATTCAGTTATTTGCCGAGTCGGCCTAATGACCGATTTAGGATAAAAGAATCCGGACAAACGATACAAAGATGCCAAACCCAAAAATCACTTGCACCCGGTCAGACGGCTACATCGCCTTTATGGATGGTCTCTATGAAGGTCTGATGGACAACGAAGGGAATGTCGTTATCAGTCCTTCGTTAGGATACCGTACCATCAAGGAGTTTGTCGACGGGGTAGCCATTGGGTTTCGATTAGACCATAAGACTAACGAGGGCGGTTGGGGCCTCCTCAACAAACAAGGAGAAAAAGTCACCGAGTTCAAATACTGGTACATTGAGCCCTTTGCTGGACGCAATCTTTATCTCGTCGATGTCACGCCTTCCCGTAGAAAGAATTTGATGTGGAACGACGGCACACTTGTTTTTTGTGAGAATTACCATACTATCTTCAAAAACAGCTATCGCAACGGCTATGTCATAGTTAGCAACACTATCCCTAAGACTAAGACGACCCCAACCCGTTATCCCAAAGGATTGGTGCATATCAATGGTGAAGTGCTTCTGAATGTGGAGTACGATGACATCCATTGGATGGCTGGCTACGATGATATCCTATGGATTAAACGCAAAGGGTATATCGGATATGTTCGGGTGTTCTATGGGGAACATATCGGGATAGAGATCGATGTAACGCTGCCTAACTTATGGATTGGCGTAAAAGGAACAATTTGCGAGGGTTGCATATATTCAAAAGGGATTGACCCGGAGGGAAATGGTTGCGGGAAGCTCTTTGCACGCTCGTTTCGCGACCGCAACCTTGCCGGTAGATGCGAGTATAGAAAACGCTCTCTAACTGAACCTTCCGAGTTCGAGCAGAGAAGAATTCTCTATTGGAAAGAGCAGAGACGTATTGCTGACCCCGTGTTCGAGCACTGGAAGTTGCTATGCGAATTCATTGATGAGCATCTCGATGGTGATATAGATCGATTAAAGACCTTTGACCTTCGGAGTATGATTGGTGACCCACACTATGACAATCCTCAGTTGGCTTCGAACCACGTCCGATATCTAAATATTTCACGCGCCATATGTGTGATGGCATTCCATGATGTTTATGGGCGTGAGATGTTCGACAGCAAAGGTCGTTTCTCAACCGAATGTGACTTTATCATGGGTGACAATCTATTGAGCATAAAAAAAATATTTGACCATAATTTGTCTGACGATCCGCACAGTGCACTTTTCTTCAGTGTAGGCAATATCTGGTATGATCCCTCAAACCTGATAAACTATACCCATGGTATATACTTCGATCAGTCACTCATCAACCTTAAGCAAACTCTGGAGGACTACAAATACAAGCCTAGGAAGAACGAATACTTCAAGAAAAAATACATTGAACATGGAGGTTTTGAACAGCTTATGCATGATTTGTTAATGGACGACTTCTTTGATTACTACACTCCTGAGCCAGTTATGGGAGAAGTTGCAGTTAACTTCAACTATACCAAACCTTCAGTATTCAATGTATTAATGAACAAATATTTTTCTATTTGCCGAAAAGTTATACCACATCGCGCCACATTAATGATTGACAAATTGAGAGAGAACATGGTTGCGAGGGAAACAGATGAGTAGATCTTCTTTATTATGGAGTTTCGCATTTTTGATCAAGTGGTATTTTGCAATGTGTAACCAACAAAGATATTGAGTCAGACATACTCTAAAGGCGATACTTTGCCCACATAATATAGTCTGGTAAATTCCTCTTTGTCACATACTATTTCCTATCTGCGCTCTTGGTTGTCCGGGGTCAGCAGCCCGGGTTTCTCTATGTTGCCGTAGCTCTCGGCGGCATTTGCCAACGCCTCGTCGGTGGTGTATTGTTCAAATATACGGCATGTGGAGACGACCCTCTGCGTTGACGCACTCTGCTCCTTCTCTCCGAACAGCACCACTGCCCAGCCGGTGTTCTCGTCGTCGGCACTGCCTATCGCCAGCCGTCCCTCGTGCGAGAGGAACCGCCAGTTCCTCAATGCGGGGTTCTGTCGCGGGTCGTTGTCCAACGCCAACTCGCAGCATGTTATCTTTACCGTTGGGCAGTCGTCCTGCATCCGTTGCTCAAAGCGGTAGAAGCGCACTATGTCGCCGGGCATTAGCTGCGGGTTGCTGCTGCTGGATAGCAGTTGGCGCAAATCATCGTTGCAGCCGATAGTCAGCTCCTGCGTCTCCGACTCGTCGATACCAGTCAGCAGGTTGGTCAGCACTACCCGCTCGCCGCTTTCCAGTACCGCAAAGTCATACTCCACCGCAGGCAACCGTCCCTCCGAAACCACCAACCCCGGCATCAGCAACGACGCCCCCTGTCGCGCCTGCTGCTTAGTAAAGTAAACTGTCGGCAAAGCCGAGTTCGCCCGCAGGAAGGCGTTGTAGGCCGTCAGGCTGCCAGAAGTCTCCATCAACGGTTTGTCGGAGGAATAAAAACAATGCCACAAGGCGATGGAGTGTCGCATCCTCTCGCGGTTGATAAACTGTTTCACTGACTGCCTATTAGGCGCCTTTCGTGTGCTGATGCGTGCATACGTCTTCCCCCCGCGCCTGTAGAATGTTACTCCCTTACCCTGTATGCGTCCAATGAACCCTAATATATTAGCCTTACTTTCTGCCATCTTTTTTCTATTATTTGATTATATTTTGTCTATCTAACCTAAATAAAACCTAAACAAAAGGTAGACAAAACCTAAAATAAATGTAAAATAAACACTTGAATATCAACGAATCCACAATCATATTTGCCAAACCTTTCATCCTGCAAATATACAACTGATTTTCAAATAATAAAAGAAAAATATATGATAGGTTGTTATTCTTTGTTTTTTTGCAATGGGAAAAAAGCGCTACAGTGCTACAGTTAGAGTTTGGGTGTCCATTTTTGCATGAAGCTATAGCTATATATCTATTGTTAAATACATTATTGTTGGAATTTTGATAACTGCAAAACTAACTGTAGCAACTGTAGCACTGTAGCAGATTGCTTCGTTGTATCGCAACAATGTCTTGTCGGTAAGAGGTTTGTATGGGCAGTGTTTGTATTGTTGGAGTTTACTGATATTTGGGTTAGCGTCCTTTTTTTCGGGAGGGTTTCTTGCCGTGGGTTTGCTGGCCTTCCATTTCGGTGCGCCCTATGCGCCAGGTGAGCCCAAAGCTGATGTAGCGGCTGGTGAGAGTGCTTTCGCTTGTGGAGGGATTATATGGGTTGATGCTTTCGCCGCCTGTGCGGACGGTGCCGAAGAGGTCTGCCACGTTGAGGAAGAGGGAGAGTCGGTGGTCAAGGAGGTCGGTGCTTGCACCGCAGTCGAAGGAGAGGTAGGGGTCGACGGTGGCGAGGAGAGTTTGTGTGCGGCTGCGGTAGGTGGCGTTGGCGAAGAGTTGCAGTTTGTCCCATAGTTTTGTCCAAAAGTTGAGCCGGAGCGAGTAGCAGAGCATCTCGCTTTCCTGCCAGTGGCCAGGGCGATACTGCACACGGTAGTAGTCGTCGTAGAGATTGGCGTAGAAACGGATGTTCATGAAGTCGGTCGGGCGCAGGGTGGTGTTGAGCCCAATCCCGGTGTTGCGGGTGGTGCCAATATTGAAAGGCTGTGAGAAGGCGACGATGCGGCCGAAGCGGTCGCAGTAGGCTACGTCGGTGAGGGTGCCTGTGTGGTCGCTGTTGGCGTTGAACCAAGCGGTGAGGCCTATGGAGCCGAGGTGGTCGAAATAGCGTTCCCAGCCGAGTTCTAGGTTGTTGGCATAGCCATTGCTCAAATTGGGGTTGCCGGTGCTGTAGCTGTCGTAGCCGTAGATGGTGAAGCGTGTGAGTTGGGTGGCGGTAGGTGGGGTGACGTAGTGGGTGTAGCTGAGGGTGAAGTTGTGCATGGATTCGGTGCTGTAGCTGGCATGAACGGTGGGACTGAAGGTGTGGTAGCTCTTGTTGACGTTCGCACTGTCGGCTCCGGGGTAGGTGAGGTTGTACCAAGTGTTGTCGCTGCTTAGCGAAGCCCCGAGGGTGAGTCGTCCAAAACGGTGTTCGGCTCCGGCATAGATGGAAAGTTCGTAGGTGCTGTTTGTCATTGTGTAACTGCGCAGGGAGTCCACCATGTTAATGACTTCGGCAGTGGATAGGTTTTCTTTCACCGTTTTGCTTTCGGGCGAGAGAGAGGCCATGATGCCAAAGTCCACTTCGCCGTGACGGCTGTAAGGCAAGGCTATATCGGCCATGATGCCGTGCCATTGGGTGGGGTTGTTGCTTCGGTTGAGGCTCAGGAAGTCGAGAGTGGTGAGGCTGTCGTGGGTGCGGTCGTCAGCTTTGTAGGCGCGGGTGTTGGTCAGGGTGCCGGTGTAGTCGAAAAAGAGCATGCCTCCGAGGGTGTCGAGTTTTTTCTCCAGCATCACGCCGAAGCTGAGGTCTCCCATGGTGTTGCTGTTTTTTACAGTTTCGTTATAGAAATAGCGTCCAGGGTTGTGGATTAGTTCGGTGCGTTCGGTACGGGAGTCGAGGTGGCTGCTGTCGTGGAGGGCGGTAGCCCAGAGCCAGAGATTGACCATGGTGTTGGAGTCGATGTGGTAGTCGAGGTCTATTCCGAAGTTGCCGTTGATGGAGCGGTTGCGGCTGTTGCCTCGGCTGCGAAGGGTTGTGGAGATGGTACTGTCGGGAGCCAGCAGACTTGAGTGGTTGCTGGATGTGACTTGATAGTTGTCGTAATCGCCACTGAGGAAGAGGTTGAAGCGTACTTTCTCATTGGTCCACACATAATCTGCCCAAGGGCTGGCTTGGGGTTTGCTGTTGGCGTTGAGGCCGAGACAGAGCAGTTCGTTGTGCTTCACTTTGGCGGTGGTGATGATGTTGATTACGCAGTTCTTTGAGTGGTATTTGGCCGAGGGGTGCGCTATCACTTCGATACGTTTGAGTGTGCCTGCTGGGAGTGATTTGAGGTATTGTTTCAGGCCTTCGGCTTTGAGGTGTGATGGCTTGTTGTTAATCCAAATGGTCACTTCGGCTCCGCCGCGGTATTTGATATTGCCCTCGGCATCGACTTCCACGCCCGGGGCATTTTGCAGAGCGTCGGTGGCGTTGCCGCTTTGCACACTGGGGTCGTCGCTCACGTTGTAGAACACCTTCTCACCGTTGGCGGAGTAGAGCGGTCGTGAGGCGGTGACTTTGATTTCGTTTAGTATTGTGGCATTGCTTTCCACTATGATGGTCCCGAGGCTGGTATCTTTGTCCATTTCGATGGTCTGCCAGTGGGTGTCGTATCCGATGGCGCTTACCCTCAATAGGTAGTGTCCTTGCTTGATGTTGGCGAGTGAGAACGCACCGTCGAGGTCGCTCGTGGTGCCGCATGCAAAAGAGCTGTCGGCGGCGTTGAGTAGCACACAGTTTGTATAGGGCAGGGGCTGTCCTTTGCTGTCGGATAGCTGTCCGGTCAGCATATAATGGTTTTGTGCCATCGCGGCACTGGCTATGCCCATTACGAGCATCGCCATGATGATTTTTTTCAGCATAGATTGGTTTTATTAATAATGAAACAGATGGTGACTTTGCAAAGAAAAAGTCGCTCACGGGGCGCGGAGAGCCTCATGGAATGTCACCGATTCGTTTTGAAGCATCGGCACATCCCCCGCGTCGCCAAAAAAGGCGATGGGGTTAGATAGTTCATTATTAATAGTTAAGAGCATTCTGCGTGATACTTAGAAAATGCAAAGATACGACAGATTTTTAACATACAAAGAACAAATGTCAAAAATCATCAATAATAAAGAGTGATGTTGCCCTATCGATTCCTGCACGGTTTGTCGGGTTATACTCCGATAAACGGGAGTAATAATGCGACTTTTTCGGTTATATCCGAAAATATTCGTATATTTGCACTGTCAAACAAAAATAGTAAGATATGGCATAAGTTAAAGAGAATAATAGAAAAATAAAGACATATTGAAGCGTATTCGCTTTTCTTTTGTATGGCTGAAATCTCGACAATTTCAACTATCATTACACAAGAAAGGAGAAACGCTCACGAGCACCGTGAGCTTTCTTGTTCGTAATGATAGGTAGTCGAGAACCTCAGCCATGAACAAAAAAAGTTCACGGCTTTTTTTGTACAAAAAATAAACCCTATGTCACATTTTGGCATACCTATGATGTATCTTTGCATTCGAAAGTAACAATAAAGGTATTAATGATGGAAGCTGAATTATTTTTTGAGAAGCTCTTTACAGAAGAGATGTATTTGGTGCCAGAATGTGGCAACTACATCTACCGTTCTGTTCCAACGAAGCCATACGGATGGCATGTTTGGCGAAAAACTATAGGCAGAGGGGATGAAGAGCCATACGACTGGAAAGAGGATGTCGGTATAGGATGCTGGTGGGAAGCGGTGATGATGAGATTTCCGGTCTCTAAAGAAAGGTATGATAACTTTAAATAGCATTCAATTATGGTGTCAAACTATAGAGGTAGAAAGTTGTCAGCAGAACCCATTAGAGAATTGACTCGTTGTGAGGTATTTGTCTTTGGCAGCAATTTGGAAGGCAAACATCGTGGTGGTGCTGCAGGATATGCCTGTCGCCATTTTGGTGCAACTTATGGACAGGGTGTAGGCCCACAAGGACAATGCTATGCTATTCCAACCATGTTTGAAACAGTTGAAGAGATGGTTCCTTACGTCCAAGAGTTCATAGAATATGTAAAAGACCATCCAATGAACAGATTCCTTATCACGCGGTTGGGATGTGGTGTAGCTGGTTTTAAAGACCAACAGGTCGCACCCCTATTCTATGAATTGCGTGATGTGAATAATGCAGTATTTGCTCTTGAATGGTGGCTCATTTTTTTCGATATAGATATGAGATTGGGCAGACAAGAAGAAGAAACTCCTACGTTGAATTATGGAATTGACGAAGAAGAACTTGTGCGCTTAAGCCGTATGTATAGATACGAAATAGGAGCAGCACTAAATACTAAGTATCCACATATAAAAATACGTTATGTTGATGGTGATGGAAAATTCGGCTACACTAGTTTTGGTTTTGGCTTCTTTTTCCACAGTCCATGGGAGTTTTACGTTTGTTCGAAGGACGAGAAATACAAAGACCAGCATGCAGATTATATCCTCTATGATGAATTTCATGATGAGTGTCCAAACAAAGGCTATGTGCGCAGGGTGCATTTCGCAGGAGTGCGTACCCCGTTTAAAGACAAACGAGGAGACCACATTTATACGGGAGACATAGTTCGGGCCTATTTTCATGGAGCATCCTATGTTTTACCAGTCGGAGTAATACATGAAGAATACGCCTTGTTGCTCGACAATCACTGCATCCACATGTCCGAATGTTCCAAGTTTGACCGACTTGGAACGGTGTTCTATGGGTTGGATGCTGATTTTAATGACGACCAGCTAGTAAGGAACCGTAACGGACGATTCTTTAGCAGTGTTTATGGAACCTTCGCCTGCCCACCTACAAGCACATTGGGAAAAGAACTGGTAAAGGCCAGATTAACCCCCAATTTTTTTACGGATAACATTCCCTACATTGTCCTAAACGAGTTAGGTGTTGAGTACAATTGGAGACATTAATAAACCTATAAAACATTATAATCATGCTTATCACAATTCAAGAATTATTAGTAAGATGCGGATTCCCTAAGGACGCAAAAGCCAAATTGGTGAGACACAAAGACCATCGTCAGAATGTTTATGACCTTTACCGATTCCACCGGGATAAATTTGAGGATTATCAGGCGATACAATCCAAACCTGTTTTTCATGAATTAGACTACATCGTCAGTTTCATCGGCGAGGAAGGTAGAAGAGCCCGTTTTGTTGGCGTATATCGTGTTTTGCGGGTTCAACCCATAGAGGAAGTCCGTCAAACGATTGAAAATCCCAACGACAAATATTTCTATACATTAGAGGAAGTCGGTGGTTTCGAAAGATTGAAAGAACGTGTAATTATCAATTGGTCAAACCCAATCTCATGGCATCAGAAGTTCTGCAACGAGATGGAGGTCATCGAAATATCTTCAGGTTTCGATTCCAAGCCGTTCCCTGGATACCTTGACTTTATACTCACATTCGATGAGTTGACAGAATTGGTAAATACCGACAACGAAGAATGGCATCACATGCTTTCAAATGTATACGGTGTCTATGTAATTCGAGACACGAGAACTGACAAGCTCTATATTGGATCGGCCTATGGCAAGGAAGGCATCTGGCAGCGATGGGAAGTGTATGTGAAGACCAATGGACATGGCAACAACAAGACTCTGAAAGAGTTGGTCGGTTGCGACCCCGACTATTCCAGAAACTTTGCATTCTCATTATTGATGATAATGTCAAAGAACACACCCGATGATCAAGTGATAGCACAAGAGCAATTACTTAAAGAAAAGTTGGGAGCAGAGTATTGTAACAATTAATGTTGATTCACAATTAATAACAATGCAGCAGGCGGACTTCTCGTCCTCGTAGTTTTTGGACTTGGGGGATGGAGAGCATTGTTGCTCGGATTGACATTGCCAGGAGTGTTTTGGTTGTTTGTAGCAGGGGAGCTTTGCTGCACCGATTGTGAATAATGATATCTGGAATACGCAACGTCTAATACAAGTTAGGCGGTATTGAGGCATCTCAAAGAAATCAGTCGCTTGCGCAATAAAACAGATTCAGATTCGTTATAATAGCAAAATGTTGAACACATAAACACTTACGCAATATGGAAGCAACAGGGGCAACGCAATTAAATCCTGCGCAGTTGAACATCTTGAGACTCATGTCGTATATCGACACGGAACAAGAGCAGAATGAATTGCAAGATATTCTGCTCCAGTTCTATCGGCAGAAGACCGACCGTCTGCTGCTGCAATTCCAGAAGGAGAATAACATTACTCAACAGACATTGGATGATTGGTCGAACCTGCACGAGAGAACACCGTACAACAAATGAAAATAGTTCTCGATACAAACTGTCTTGTCAATGTCATCATGCCTGGGTCATACAACAATGACATCTGGCAAGCGTTCCGTGCAGGCAAATACAAGTTGTGTGTCTCCAACGAAATCCTTTTTGAGTACCATGAGATTTTAGCAAAACGATACAACAACATTATCGCTAATACCGTACTTAAGGAGTTGATAGAGACACCTAATGTTATACGTATAAGCCCTGCTTTTCGCTTCAACATGATTACTACCGACCCCGATGACAACAAGTTTGTAGATTGCGCCATTACAGCGGGTGCTACCTATATTGTCAGCAATGACCGCCACTTCAGTGAACTCCAGCATTATGACTTCCCAAAGGTCGATGTGCGGACGCTCGCAGAGTTTCTGAACATAGTAAGGAGTTTGTAATAAAACTTGATGCAGATAATGCCGCCACCGAATGGGTGGTGGCTTTTGTTTGGTGGGAGAGCAGTAATTTCGGGGGATTGGCGTTTATAATGGTGAAAGAATATAAAACATAACGATATGAAACATAGAATAGTCTTTCTGCTAGCATTTCTTGGATTGGTTTCTTGTTCTGGTCAAAAGACAGCATTGAGAGATTCTGACAGAACAAACCTTGTTCACATGATAGAGAGTCATGATAATACATTGATTTATATATGGGCAGATTATTGTGAAGCAAGTAAAAGCATGCTTGAGACGAATATAAAGCCATATCTTGAAGAACTGGAGAGAAACAACGTCGGAATTGTTATCATTCATTATGGCAAAGAAGAAGCAGTCGTTGATTTAATATCCGAGAACCGATTGGTTATCAATCTAGATTTGTCTATTCCGTTCTTGATTAAAAGAGATGCCAACAAGACTATGCTTAGCCTACTGAAAGATTACAGAAAAACCAAGGCAATGCCGATTCCTCTGCTTGTCAATAAGAATGGGCTTGTGGAAAATTATGACGAAGAGGATGGACATTACGGCTATACAAAAATATATAGCCTGTTAACAGTTCGCCAATGAAGATGAAAGAGGTTGCATTACCCCAAAACGGTTTTGAAAACGCCGATGTAATGCTGCAATGTGTCTTTGATGGGGCAATAATTCCGAGGATTTGGCGTTAATAATAGTAGAAGAATTGTTAATGAGAGATGACAGTATCTGATTTATTAAACGCACTGTTGGCAGTTATTAATGCGATGAGTCCCTATCTGTTGCTTGGTTTCCTCATTGCGGGGGTGCTGCATGTATTTGTGCCGAAAAGGTTTTACGTGCGGTATCTCTCACGTGACAACAAGCTGTCGGTGCTGTGGGCGGCCTTGTTGGGTGTACCGTTGCCGCTCTGCTCGTGCGGTGTCATCCCCACTGCTGTCGGGCTAAAGAACGAGGGTGCGTCGAAAGGGGCTGTGGCATCGTTCCTTATCGCTACTCCGCAAACGGGCATCGACTCCATCTTAGCCACCTTTTCGCTGATGGGTTTGGGTTTCGCGGTGGTGCGTCCTGTGGCCGCGTTGGTGACAGGTGTTTGTGGTGGCTTACTGGTGAATCGGTTTACGAGTTTCGATGCTGCCGTGACGCCCTCAGAGAACAATTGCACCGTTGAACTCGGCAACCGTCTGTGGCGTGTATTTAAGTACGCCTACTTCGACATGATTCAAGACATCGGTCTTCGGCTTGCCATCGGCCTCTTGGTGGCTGCCCTTATCAATGTGGCCGTACCTGATGAGTTTTTCCTCTCCTTTGGAAAGCAGCCGTTGCTTCAGATGCTGGTCATCCTCATTGTGGCGGTGCCAATGTATATTTGTTCCACTGGCAGCATCCCTGTAGCAGCTGCGTTGATGATGAAGGGCCTCTCGCCAGGAGCCGCACTTGTGATGCTGATGGCCGGTCCTGCGGTCAATATTGCCTCTATCCTTGTGGTTCGCAAGTCGATGGGTAGTCGCTTCACGTGGATTTACTTGCTCACCATCGTGGGCTTCTCCGTTCTCTTCGGATTGCTGATAAACGCTTTTGGCATCAACGCCATTGGCGTGTCCGAAGGATGCGGTATGCATAGCGCCTGTTGCCCGTCGGAGGCAGCTTCGCCCAGCGTCTTTCAAATGATATGTTCGTCACTATTAGTATTGTTCATCATAATAGCCCTTACTATGAAATTCCTCAGTAAATTCAAGAAACAAGAAGTTGTTGCCGGGACGGTTGTCTATGCCGTCGAAGGTATGCACTGCAATCATTGCAAAGCCGCCTGTGAACAAGCTGTCGGCAAAGTGAAAGGCGTCGACACCTGCGAGGCCACCCCTGCGGCCAACACCCTCGTTGTCACAGGCACTGCAAACGAGTCCGACATTCGCGCTGCCGTCGAGCAGGCAGGGTTCGAGTTCAAAGGTACGAAATAAGGTGTAATGGCGTACGCTATATGTAAATGACCATTTATATAAATGGGTATTTATATTGTGAAGAACCAGCATAAGAAACAGAAGTCGCCGAGGAGGTGGGTTGTCACTATCGGGTCGCTGCGTTTTGAGGCGCGGGGAGTGCGGTATGGGGCAAAGAAGCGGGCGAAGGAAGAGGCGGAGAATCTGTTTTATTTGGCGTATTGGGATGAGGAGCATCCGGGTGTATCTGAATCGCGGCATTGCTTACGATGCATTGGGTGATATGGAGCGTGCGTTAGCGGACTTCGAGCAGGCGATACGGCTATGTCCCAAACGGGCGGAGGCATATAACAATCGCGGCTATCTGCGCTATAAGCAAGGGCAGTATGAGCAGGCGATACCCGATTTCACAAGGGCGATAGAGTTGAATCCCGACTACGCGCAGGCTTATTGCAGCCGGGGCAGTGCCTACGGCATGCTTGGCCGCCATGAGCATGCGATGGCTGATATAGAGAAGGCCATCGAGATAGACCCCGACTTTTTGTTGGCATACGTCAACCGAGCAGCCTATTACCTCAATTTTGACCGCATAGGCGAGGCAGAGGAGGAGTTAAAGTATGTGCTTGACCACGAGCCTGATGATGCCACCCGCGAATTGACGGAGCAGTATTTGGCGATGTGCCATGAGAAGAATAAAGAGTAATGAAGCCGATGGACAAAGAACAGTTTCTGCAAGGGTTGAAAGATGATCTTATCCTGTGGGATGTAGGGCGGATGTTCCACACACGGCTGTCGGATGCAATATTGGAGGATTTGGCGGCGTTGGGGATAGAGTCGGCAGATAGGGAATTGACCACAAGAAAGGATTGTGAGGAGGTGGCACTGTTGATTGTAGCCCAAAGGAGAAATATGGATGATGCCCTTTATTCTGACTGCATGGCAGAGCTGCGTGAGATAAAGGACGATATGAAATGGCTCGCTTCTAAAACGGGCAAACGTGTGATGGCAATAGAGCGGTGGCTTGTAGCGGCAAGACAGAAGGCTAAGGAGTCCTTCCTCTATAACGAAATTGTCATGGGTAGGGACATGATGGAGGAGCCGGACAATCTGGTGGTAGGTATCGTTGCAGAAACACGTGAAGAATGCAATACGATACAAGATACCATTGAGAGTTGGTATCCGCCTATAGAACCAAATTACAAAGTTTATATTGTCTCTGAACAGCGTTAGGAGTTCATCCTCGGTTGCGGACTTCAGCGTCGGTGCGGAAGAGGTCGTCGAGGGTAGGCTTGGCGATGAAGGGTGCTTGTTGCATTTGTTCTTCGACAAAGTCGGCTATCTGCAGGAAGGTGATTTTTCCATCAATAAATCGTTGGACGGCCACTTCGTTGGCAGCGTTCATAATGCAAGGCATGTTGCCCCCGCGGGCGATGGCATCGTAGGCCAGCTGGAGGCAGCGGAAGGTCTTTGTGTCGGGTTCCTCGAAAGTGAGTTGGGGATATTTTGTCCAGTCGAGCCGTGGGAGATGGCTCTCAATACGGGTGGGGAAGCTGAAGGCATACTGGATGGGGGTCTCCATGGTGGGGACGCCCAGTTGTGCCTTGATGCTGCCGTCGATGTATTGCACCATGGAGTGCACAACCGATTGTGGATGAACAAGCACCTGAATACGCTCGGCGGGGATGTTGAAGAGCCAGCGGGCTTCGATAACCTCGAGGCCTTTGTTCATGAGGGAGGCAGAGTCGATAGTTACTTTTCGTCCCATGCTCCAGTTGGGGTGTTTCAGTGCATCAGCCAGGGTGACATGTTCCAATTGTTGGCGTGTATATCCGCGGAAGGGGCCGCCCGAAGCGGTGAGGAGGATTTTGTCCACGTTGCCCATTTCGCCCACGAGGCTCTGGAAGATGGCCGAGTGTTCGGAGTCGACAGGCAGTATGGGGACGTTGTAGCGGGTGGCGGCATCGGTGACTATCTGCCCGGCTACCACCATAGTCTCCTTATTGGCCAAGGCAATGGGTTTATGGTGTTCGATGGCGCGAAGGGTAGGGCGGAGGCCGGCAAAGCCCACGATGGAGGCCAGCACCATGTCGATGGTGTCCATCTCCATAAGGTCGGCGATGGAGCTCATGCCGGCAAAGACCTTAATATCGTGAGGGGAGAGAGCCTCCTGCACCTGTTGATATTTGTTCTCGTCGGCAATGGCCACAGCGTTGGGGTCAAATTCCAGTGCTTGTTGTATGAGTAGGTCGGCGTTGCTTCCGGCGCATAGGACTTCCACCGAGAAGAGGTCGCGGTGGCGGCGGATTACATTGAGTGCCTGGGTGCCTATCGAGCCCGTGGAACCCAGTATGGCGATGCGTTTCATTTTTTGTGTTTCTTTTTGTGCTTGGGCTTTTCTTGTTTTTGTAATGCCTTGTTGCGTTGTTCTATTTCTTGTCGAAGCAGGGAGTCGGCACGGCTATGGCGATAGGTGATTTCGATGTTGTCTATTGCTTCGGTATGGGTAGGTTCGGCAGCAGAGACAGTCTTCCCGTTGATTACGTCCTGGATAATACGGATTTGTTGTTCGTGTTGGTCGATAACCACTTCGAGGGAGTCGATAATCTGTGCGTTGCGGACGGTTTCTTCCCTTAGTTCAGGTTTGATGAATCCGGGGACGAGACTGCGGAGCGGAGTGAAGGCGATGAGCAGGGAGGCCAGAATCAGGAGAACGATAAACGCGATGCCGAGGTAGGTGAACACATTGGAAGCAGTGAGCTCGACGGAGAAGGTCTCCTTGAAGGTGTCGGTGTCCATAACCACAAAACGGTGCTTGTGGCGCATCCGCTCGCGGAAGTCCTGCCAATTGTTAGAAAGGCGCAGCCGCAGGGCCGCGCCTTTCTGTTTTATCGCGTTAAATAGCGGTATGTCCATTAGAAGAACTTGTTGCGCTGGTCGATAATCTTGGCGTGGTCTTTCAGCACTTGCTGAATGCCGCGGAGTCCTTGCATGAAGACGTTTTCTTTGCGGCTGCGGACGGTAGCGACATCTTCGGGAACGGGATTATCAACTTTGGTGTTGACATTGATCATGTAAACACCGTTGGCACCCTGGATGGGGCCGATAAGCGTGTTGGGCTGTGCAGCAACGATGGCGGCCTGGACTTTGGGCTCCATGCCATATTTGCCAAGATAGTAGTCGTTGAAGGAGATACTGTCGAGGGTATCGATAGCGACGCTCATTTTGGCGGCGATGGCGGTCAGGTTGGCATTGGCCTGTTTGGCCTCTTCGAGGCGGGCTTTAAGCAGTTCGGCTTTCTTTTCGATGCGGACGCTGTTCTCGATGGAGGAGCGCACCTGCTCAAGAGTGGCAAAACCGGGGTTGTAGACTTCCTTCAGAGCAGCCACGATGAACATGTCGTCGGCTTCGAAAATCTGGTCGGCGACATCGCCGGCTTCGGTCTTTTCGTTGAAAGCCCATTGGATGATGTTGCGGGCATTGTTGATTCCGGGCAAGGAGTAGCTCATGGAGTTGATTCTGCCGCTGCGCACTTGCAGGTTTTCGGCCTGGGCGGTGGCAATCATCTCGGCATAGGTGCGGTTGTTGCCGGCAAAACGGTTGGCATTGTTGTATACACTGCGGGAGGTGTTCTCCGAAGCGGCAATGGTGCGGGTAATGGCAGCAACGCGGTATTTCTTGTGGAGAGGAGTCTTGCCAGTTACTTTTACAACCATGTAGCCCACTTCGTTGGGGAATTTGGCTATAAAGGCATTTCCTTCAGGGTTGTTGTAGATGTCCTCGTTGAGGAAACCAAAGTTGCCGTCAAGTTGCCATTGGAGGTCGCCGTTGTTGTTGGCTTTCTGGGGATCCTCGGAGTATTGGTTGACTGCCTCTTCAAACGACATGGAGCCGCTGCGGACAATGTTCAGGACGCTGTCGGCAAGGAGTTTGGCTTGCTCGTCGCTGCGGGTGATGTTGCCACCGGCTTTCTCGTTATAGATGTAGATAATGCTGGCGCGCATGCTGTCGGGGCGGTTGGCCACTTTGAGTACCTTTGCCATGACCCATTCGTTTCCGACCTTGCGGGGGCTGATGAGGGTGCCTTCTCCAGCGGCCATGATGGCAGAATCGAGGGGTGAGCCGAATT
This sequence comes from uncultured Bacteroidales bacterium, assembly GCA_900317955.1. Taxonomy (GTDB): domain Bacteria; phylum Bacteroidota; class Bacteroidia; order Bacteroidales; family P3; genus Colimorpha. The sequence goes on along the minus strand of ONIP01000003.1, from coordinate 107,798 downwards.
CGGTTGCTTTGCGGTAGCTTGAATCGTAGCTGCGGTCAGACTCGGCGTTGACGAAGAAAATCAGTTCCTCGGGGTCAACAGTTTGGAATTCTCCCCAAGTTTTCTCAACATCGGCTTGGATGGTGGCAAGGTCCTGTGCCGTGGGTACTACGGGGTAGACAATATATTCAATATCGCGCAGGGCTTCGCGGATGCGGAACTCGGCTTTGTGTTCTTTGTAGTATTTCTGGTAGTCCTCGTCGGTGAGGGTGATTTCCTGGTCGGAGACAGACTGGTAGGGGAGGTTGATAGCATAGGCATTGCTTACTTTGTTGCCCATGGCCACAAGTTGTTTGGCAATGTTGTTTGGCATGTACATGCCGCGGCTAATCAGGGCACTGTATTTTTGCTGTTTGCGGTCGGCTTTTACTGCTTTCTCCAGTTCAACCCACTGCATGCGCTGAGCGGTGTCAAGGTCGTCGAAGTTATCCACATAGTATTGGATGGCTTCGGTCTGATACTGGCCAGTTTTGGGGTCGGTGAAACTTTGGCGCAGATAGGGGTGGATGAAGGTGCCGACGTACATGTCGTTCAATTCGGCGGGGCTGACAGTGAGTCCCAATTTATCGAACTGCTCATCGGTCAAAGTCTCGCCTACGAGCGTCTGCCAGACTTGGTCGCGAAGTTGATATTCCACATCGGCAGGTATCTGGCTGATACCCTGCTGGCGCATGTAATTGTTTTCTGTTTCTTCAATCAGTTCGTTGAAGCGCTGGTAGGTGATTGTAGAACCATTGATTTTACCCATGTCGGGGATGCCGCGATTGTTCTTGGTCAAGTCACCGATGATGAATGCAATGATAGCTGCACCGACGACGGCGACAGCTATCCATGAGTGTTTTCTAATACTTCCTATAATTCCCATTTGTGAGTATTTTTGTTATATTTTTTATTATTTTATTCGCTATTTTAAACGTGCAAAAGTACAAAGAAATTTTAGTGTACGAAACTTTTTTGCCGAAAAATATTTGGCAAGTAACCGTACACGTCTGTATTACAGTATTTTGCTGTGTAATAAAAATAGTTATAGTTTGGTATCAAAACTGAATGGAAGTAGGCTTTTTGCACCTCTGATTTGCCGAATTTTACCTCCTGCAAGGTAACACAGCAGGGTCATTTCTCTCCCGTATTTCTGTTCATATTCAATCATGACCTGCCTGCAAGCACCGCAAGGGGAGGCCTCGCAGTATTCCCCGTTGTGCAGCCCCACAACAGCCAACGCCGTGACAGGCTGGTCGGGGTGCTGAGCCGAGGCACTGAACAAGGCGACCCGTTCTCCGCATAGCCCCGACGGGTAGGCGAGATTTTCTTGATTGTTGCCTATTACGATCGTATTGTCGGCCAGCCGCACTGCTGCTCCGACGTGGAAATTGGAATAGGGGGCATAGGCATTGCGGGCAGCCTCCATGGCTCTCTCCATCAATTGTCTCGCATCATTTGGCAACTCCGCCAACGAGTCATACTCTGCATAATCAATTATCAATTTCCTATTTTCCATATAATTGAGATTTCATTTTTCAATACTTGCTTCGCAAGGTTTCAATTTTCATTTTTAATTTTCAATTTCTTCGTATCTTTGCATTCTGAATAATGAAAACGCTTGAATTTGGAAAATATTGTGTCCTTGGGCTTTCTCCCATGGACGACATAACCGATCTTCCCTTTCGCCAGCTATGTAAAGAGTTTGGTGCCGACCTTCTTATCACCGAATTCATCGCCTCTGAGGCCTTGAACCGCGAGGCAGAAAAAAGCTACCGCAAAATGCGTTTCACCCCGTCGCAGCACCCCATCGGAATCCAGATTTTCGGTGCCGACGAGGACGTATTATTGCGTTGTCTTGACATTGTGGAGCAGCAGGAACCCGACTTTATCGACATCAACTGGGGCTGCCCCGTGCGCAAAGTGGCCGGTAAGGGTGCGGGAAGCGGCATATTGAAGGACATACCCAAAATGCTCCGCATTACCGAAGCACTCGTCAAGCGGTCGCACTTGCCTGTTACCGTCAAGACCCGGCTGGGTTACGATGCCGACGACAAGCCCATTGTCGAGCTGGCAGAGCGGCTGCAGGATGTGGGCATTGCCGCCCTCAGTATCCATGGGCGTACCAAGACCCAGATGTACCAAGGCTCGGCCGATTGGACACTCATCGGCGAGGTTAAGAACAATCCTCGTATGCACATTCCCATTTTCGGCAACGGCGACATCACCACACCCCAACAAGCCATCGAGGCACGACATCGCTATGGAGTGGACGGCATCCTCATTGGGCGAGGTGCCATCGGCAACCCCTGGATATTTGAGCAGACGCAACGCCTGCTGCGCGGTGAGGAAGAACGTCCGGTAGCCGTAGCTGAGCGTGTAGAGGTGTGCCGCCGTCACCTACTGGCAGCCGTCGAGTTCAAAGGCGAACACACTGCCATGTTCGAGATGCGCAAGCACTACGGCGGCTATTTCAAAGGCCTTCGCGACTTCAAGCAGTTCCGCATTCCCATGGTCAATACTACCGCCCTTGACCAAATCCTTCCCATCCTCGACAGCGTGGCCGAGTACTACGCCTGACAATCCAAACGGAGTTCTACAATAAGGAGTGTTATTGTTCGGGCAATAGGTATTTTCTTAACTCGCCAAGACATGACTTTTTTGGAATGAATTCCAAAAAGTAAGTAGAATAGGCACCCAGCAAAATAGTAGAAAAAAGACGATTCGTCCCGACAGGGACGCAACCTTGCATAACACGGTACAAGAGGACAGAGTCCTCGCAGTGCCGTGATAAGACAACCACTAGACCAGCGTCCCGACAGGGACGCGACTATGCATCCTTCATGAAGAACCGGTTGTCTATAGCCACCTCATTGGCCTCGATAAACCGCCTATACTCTTCGGCAAAGGTCATCTTCTTGTGATGCTCCTTCTGTCCCTTAATATAATTGATGATCTTGTCCCTGTCGTGAATACTGTAGGTGAATCCCGCATACTCCTGCGACCATCCAGTGAACTTTGGAAAGTGTGGGTTGGCTTTCATCCATTTACTGGATGACACTTTCAGCTCTTTCACAAAAGAGGCCAGAGCCAATGTGGCTGGCAAGGATACCAGCAGATGCACATGGTCGGGCATCCCGCCGATACGGTACAGTTTGCCGTTAGCTATTGATGATGCCATTCATATAGGCATACAGTTCATTCTCATGTTCTTCGGCAATAGCTAACTCGCTGCGGTGTGTGCGCAAGACGATATGATACAATGCACTGACATAACTCATGCTCTGATAACGCTTGTTGTGTGCCTTTATTGTGTCGCGTCCCTGTCGGGACGCCCTACCGATTGTCATGCTGACATCACGGCACTGCGCCATAGGCTTGTACCGTGTTTTACATATCGCGTCCCTGTCGGGACGCCCTCCCAGCTGTCATGCTGCTATCACGGCACTGCGCCATAGGCTTGTACCGTGTTATGCATATCGCGTCCCTATCGGGACGCCCTATCGGCTGTCATACTGCTATCATGTCCCGTCAGGGACGAGACCTTGCATAACATGGTACAAAAGGACGAAGTCCTCGCAGTGCCGTGACAAGACAACCTATAGACCCGCGTCCCGACAGGGACGAGACCTTGCATAACACGGTACAAGAGGACAAAGTCCTCGCAGTGCCGTGTTAAGACAACCACTAAACCAGCGTCCCGACAGGGACGCGACACATAACGAATAAACCCACCTAAAGAGAGTGTGATAGCTCTTCGACCCTTCTTCGGTCTCTCGGCGAAGTCGGCTTTCCCGTCGGGTGGACTACGCCTGATATGACCTCAATGGATATGCAAAAAAAGGAAGTGCCTCTTCGGTTTTTCAGCGAATAGCCGAAGTGGCACTTCAAGATTTAGTCGTTTTCAGGAATGGTTTTACCTTAGTGTGTGTACCATGTGACAATACTATTATTGAGGTCTGTGCCACTTTGCAATTCGGTCTGTATAACTGTAGGACAAGTGATAGCGCAGGCACCAGAGATAGAAGCGAGACCTGAACACATTTGGTATTTACCGGTTTGGCCATTATGATTAGAAAGAGCATTCATGTCAAAGTCATTAAGATTGAGGCTTGTTAGTCTGCTACAATTACAGAACATGTACCGCATATCATTCACATTGGATGTGTTGAAGTTGGAGAGGTTGAGGCTTGTTAGACCACTGCAACCAATGAACATATTTGACATATTCGTGACACTGGATGTGTTAAAGTTGGAGAGGTTGAGGCTGGTTAGGCTGCTGCAACCAACGAACATCCCATTCATATTCGTAACATTGGAAGTGTTGAGGTTAGAGAGATTGAGGCTGGTTAGGCTTCTACAATTAAAGAACATTGATCTCATATCCGTGACATTGAAAGTGTTGAAATTGGAGATATTGAGGCTGGTCAGGCTGCTGCAACCAACGAACATATTTGACATATCCGTGACATTGGAAGTGTTGAAGTTGGAGAGGTTGAGGCTGGTCAGATCTCTGCACTCCCAGAACATCCCAGACATATTAGTGACATTAGAGGTGTTGAAGTTGTTCCCAAAATCAATACTGGTGAGTGCTTGGCCGTCAAACATGTTGCCACTGTTAGTATTGGCGTTAATTCTATTGGATGAAGTAGAAACCACCCAGGTGGTGCCGTTCATATTGCCATAAATTGGATATTGAGATATGGCTATGGAAAGGGTTGTACCCGATGTAACATAGGCATTATTGTATTCAAAACGTATCGCTGTGGCATTCTGGGGAATGGCTGCATTGAATGTTGGTCCATCAACAAGTTCAGCAGCGATGATTTGGGCCAATTCATCCACATTGACGGTAACGGTAGTAATAGTGTTATGAGCTAGAGTGGCATCCTCGACGGGAATAGACTTATAACCCGTGGGAGTCGTGACAGTAACGGTTACATCGCTTGGGGTGGAGAATTCAGGTACTATCACATCAAAATATTCTGTTGCCAAAGGCTCAACTGTTTTCATCGGGTTGTTGTCTGTCTTGCAAAGGCTAACCGAATGAGAACCTGTTGAAGAGGGGATAGTGATAGCGTCCGTGCTTTCGCCAGTGATAGTGGCGGTACCTGTACCGCTGAGAATAGCGCTTTCAGCAGTGATGGTGATGTCTGTAACGGGTAGTTGGGCATTGATGGCGTTGCTGACATACACCCTTACCACCGAGCAGAGGTTGTGAAACTGTAAGGTGTTGCCCCTATCTATAAAGGCACCCATGGGGACATCCACCCGCTGATGAGTGCCCACCATTTCAAACACCTGTGTTGCAGGCAGGGTAACAGCCACAGAGCTGCTGCTATTGATATTGGCATTGCTATTGGTGAGGATGCCGGCAGGAAATATAGCACGGTAGCCCGAGGTGCTGTTTGCCACATTGGGTATCTGTGCGGAGTTCTCCATTGCCGTCTGTAATGTGTAATCGACATCGTTAATCCTTATCTGGTCACCATTATGCCAATAGGGTGTGTGGTCGTTGATATAGACCTTTGAGTCGTTGCTGACTTTCTGGATGACCGCATTAAGAGTGACGACATCCTGGTCTTTCTGGCAGCTGACGGCACAGAGGGCCGGCAAGGCTGCAAAGAACGAGAAAATGATATGTTGCTTCTTCATAGTATGTGTTTTCAATGTTTGATGATTTGATAAATTGTTTAATTCCATGAACCTGTGCCGAAGACATCGGTACCCTGAGAGGAACCGTTGTTCCATCCGGCATCGCCAAAGCGATTGGCATTTGTATTTGATGTAGGGCCATCCCATGTGTCACTATCAAAGAGGGGTAACTCGAAGCCAGATGTCCGAACCGACATCTGCAATCCCTTTTCCACCACAAAGGACACCATTGTAACCTTAGGCGGGTCATAATTGAGTTTGTATTTCTTTTCCATAGGCAGGATTTTAATGTTAGTTTCTTCTAAATCTATGTTTCTTGTTTAGACATAAAAAAAACCGCGAACTTTTTGTTGAGTCCGAGGTCCTAGGAATAACCCACAATGCTAACAAGAAAGCTCACGGTATTACCGCGAGCGCTTCTGCTTTCGTAAGCATTGTGGTCAGAAATTTCCTAGGTTTCGGACTGCTTGAAATGCGAAAACGCTTCTATATTATGTATTTATCTTCTATTTTTTTCTTCCGATATGTTGTCTATTTAGTTGTTATTTCGTTTGCAAAGATACAAATTAATATTAGAATGAAATAATAATTTCTCTCAATTCAAAGAAAAACCGTATTTTTGCAAAAAAAAAAGATGTCGATATTTGATGAGGGTATCATACAACAAGTTTGGAATAAGGGCCTTATACAAAAAGGGTACGATTCAGACTCCGTACGTAAAGATGCGTGTGGCGCATGGATGTTGAGGAATCAATATGGTAACACAGATAGTATCTTCGGTTGGGAAATAGACCATGTGCTTCCTAAGACAAAAGGAGGTACGGATGATTTAATCAATCTAAGACCAATGCAGTGGCAAAATAATCGTTCAAAAGGAGATGACTACCCATCTTATACTGCAAGTGTAAAGTCTAATGGTAATGAGAATGTCATTATTGAGGGGCAATTTACTGTGAATAGCAATTTGCAGAAACAACTCTCAAATATTATGTCACGATGAAATTGTCTAGATTTGAAATAGAAGGACTTTTTGGCCGATATAATTATTATTTTCAGTTAGATTCAGAGAGTAATTATCTTATTCTTACAGGTCCAAATGGCTACGGGAAAACGACTATCTTAACAATCATTAATGCCCTCGCAAAGTCTGATTTGTTCTATTTTTATTCATTGCCATTTCTATCTGTTAAGTTATTGCTTGCTGATGGGTGTTGTTTGTTTGTGACGGCTAAGACTATTCTTGACGAATCAGATGCGCAAGACACACCGAATGAAGGAAATAAAGAAATAGAATTTAAATGGATAAATGTTGACCAGTCTGAAAGTAAGTTTGTCATTAACGGTAAAATTGTTCGAAAGGCAATAAGGTCAATAGGTTATTATGAGGGTAGGAGGCTGAGGTCAGATGTAGTGTCATCTAAAGATTTTCATGATTTTGCAAGACGTAATCCAAGAATGCTTCAGATAATAGCTCAGGAGCAAAATAGTGGTAATGCTTTCCTTTTGCAAATAAAGTCTTTAGCTACGGTGTTTATAGAAGCTCAACGAATTCTCAAACCCAAAGTAAGTAAGCAAATCGATCTTGATGAGACTGAATATTTAACCTCAATGGTAGATTATACTATTGACGATGTTGCAAAACGGATAAAACAGAGAATCCGGAGAGCAAAATATGATTTCCTTTCCTTTTCACAAGAAAAAGATAATCAGTTTATAAACAAATTGATAAATGATACATTTTCACGTCTCACTCAGCAAGAGTATGAAGAGAAACGTAAAAAATTAATTGAACAAACTCGTGAACTATATTCTTATGACTTAATAGATAATGTTATTATCCCTGAATATAGTGAAAGTCATGGTAATGAACTTTCTGCATATATTCAAGACATTTCAGAAAAGTTTGAAAAGTTAGATGATATTTGTGGGAAATTAAAATTGTTCACAGATATTATTGAGAGGAAGGGCTTTACTGCAAAAAAAGTATCGTTTTCTGTGGAGAAGGGTATTAGAGTACAGACTGATGATTTCAAATGGATATCATTATCTGACTTGTCAAGTGGAGAGCAAAACATTATAATTATGCTGTATTATCTTGTGTTCGAATTTGGAAAGAATAAGTTGCTGTTGATAGATGAACCAGAAATATCCCTTCATATTGCCTGGCAGTTTCAGTATATTGATGATTTAGAGCGCATTTTAAAACTAACAGAAGGGCAAGCTATAATTGCTACTCATTCACCTCAAATTATTGGAGAAAGGTGGGAGAAGTGTTTTGATTTGACATCTCAATGCAAATGAATAATACAATCCGATCTGAAATTATTAGACATGGCCAAGGTGCGGCTTTAAGTGAAGTTTATCTGTTATTCCAAAGCCGTGATTTAAGGAATAAGGTTTTAGTATTAGTTGAAGGTCCAGATGATAAATTGGTTTATAGCAATGTTTTGAAGGAGGACGCAGTATATTTGCTTCCCAAAAATATTAGTTTTCATCAAATTGTTTTATCAGAAGTTGAAAAAAAATTTCCTACACGAATCATATCTTTGAGAGATGCTGATTTTAACAATGCAAACCTAAACCCACCTCCGTGTGCATCCATGTTTTTTACTGATGCTCATGATCTTGAAACAATGATTTGTCAGAATCATTGTATCGGTGAGATTGTTGGCGAAGAGTATAATAGTTATTGCGATGGTATAGATATCTACCAACTAAGCGAAATTCTCAAAGACTATTCTTATATGAAATGGTACAATTATAATAACCATCGAAACCTTGCTTTCAAAAATTTAAACACTATTTCTTTATATGAAGAAGGTCTATTAGGACAACGTGATAAATTATTTGTTAAGGTAAAAGGTGTGTCTCCCAATAATACTGCAAAGCAAGAGGAATTAGATTCCTTTCAGAACAGCCATAGTATAGTTGAAATACTCAGTATTACCAATGGTCATGATTTGATGGATTGTGTGTATTGTGAAATACAAAAAAGGAAAGGTGGGAATTTGTTGAAAAAAAATTTAAAAAAGACAATCCTTAGTAACTATTCAGTTCAATTGTTTTGTGGGACATACTTATATTCCAAATTAGCGCAATGGTGTAACAATAATAATCAAAACATACTACGACTTCCCTCCTAATCGGGTAATTGCTATTTGAACTAGGCTCTTCACCCCATTGTAAATACATCAAAAAGTACTGACATTGAAAAGTGCTCTTTTGCTACGCATTTTTTCGTAACGAACTTTTTCGTAATTTCACGCTGCAAAGGTACAATTCTTTTCTTATTTGGCAAAACAATTTTAGGGGTTAGTCCTTTGAGCGGTTCTCCCAATGCTGGCGGGATGCCTTCAAGCTTTTGCGTATCTGGCGTTGCAACAATTCCTTGGATGGCAACTCGGTCATCTCAATTCTTGTACGGTGTTATGAAAAGTCTCACCCGAGGTGATTTATAGAAGTTTTCTTAATATAATCTGTCGCTCATAGTTCATAACGGCTTGCCAGTTCTTGTTTGTAGTCGAAGTCCTCTGGTGCAGTCGCTATGCCGCGGAGACGTTGCCAACGACCTTTCATTAACTCATACAAATATGCCGGGCTCTGCACGTATAATTCGTTCTCTTCATCTTGCAGGGCTTCCATCAGAGGAGATTTATAAACTTTCTCCATTGCCTGCTCGATACCGCAACCGGTGTCTTCCATTACATATTTCACCAGCTCGCTTAAGACATAGTTGGTCAAGTACGTTGCTATCTGATGGTGGGTTGGCTGGTTCATACTGTTTCGGCATTAATCTTATGGAGGTAATCGAGGGCTTTCTCAGTCCCAAAATAATATTGCTGGTCAAGATATTTGTCTTGCAACAACTGGGCAGCTTGTTCTGGGGAATATATGCCTTCATGATAATTGGTCAACTGCAGCACAACACCGTCGTTGGCTATGGGTCCTATTACAATATCGTATTTGTGGACAGGTGCGGAGTTTTTCCGGTCTCGGTTTGCGTCAACGAATAAGAACCATTCTACTGAAGCTTTCTCTGGAAACCGTTTAATCTCCAAATCAGAACGAAATACTAACTCATCTAATTCGTAAATGATAAGTGTAGCTGTTCCACCGAAAAGCCTTGCACGTTTTTGTGCCATACGAACGGCAGTAGCTCTGTCAGGGGTTGCATAGAAACCTTTGCCAAAGTCTTTGTATCGTAATCCTTGGCTAAGATCAATCGTTTCAATATCGGTATTTGTGCCGTGATATAGTTTCATGCGAGCGTACCTCCATTCTTTTGACAATAAACAATTAGGTCGTCGATGGTCTCGTCCATCGACTGCAAGTGTTCCACATCGTAGAACTCTATCAGGAACGCTAACCCCTTATGCTCGTGCAGATAATCGAACGCCGCTTGTCGCGTCATCGCGAAGCGCTCGCCAAAAGCATGCACTGCAGCTGTAAGGAATGGTATCTCATACTTGCTCATATCTTGACTTTTTTCGATTTGCAAAAATACAACATTTTTCCGATACAGCCAAATATTCTATTGATTTGGCCTCATCATTGTCCTGTTGTTTCGCTGTGGGCAATGTCGAAGGCAATCTTGATACTGTGGCTTTCCTTGGCCTTGGGGTAGCGCTCTTCGGTCATGATGGGAAGGGTGATGGAGACATGCTGGCCTCCGTTTATGGTAAAATAAGGCTTTTCGTCCGGGCCGAAGAACATGTTATCGCGTATGGAATACAGGGTGTAAATGTCGCTGCCGGGGATTCTAAGTTCAACCATGTCGTCACTCCCTACTATCTGTACATGCAAGAATTCCGGCTTGCCGCCACTATACGATAGGCAACCCGTGTGCAGCGTAATGCTTTTGCCCATGGGGACGGCATCCTCGAGAATGATGAAGGTGTTCTTTACGGGCTTGCCGTCCGCGTCGAGCAGGTTTTCAGATTCCTGTTGCACGACTTTCACGGTGCCGTAATTGCTTGTTGCCGCCACCTGTAGGGTGCTGTCGTGGTCAGCGGTGAAGCATGCAGTGTAGTCAACCGTGTACTCTATTTTGTCCTGATTGTCCCAATCGAACGATTCTTCGTTGTGCTGTTTGCACCCGGCCATTGCCAGCAATGTTGCCAGTGTAATGAATATGATGCTGTTTTTCATTCTTTTTTGTTATTTGAAAGCAAATGCAAAAATACAAATTATTCACAATATGGCATATTATTTTCTCAATCCAAAGCGGAGGGTAAGTCGCGCCACCATCGTTTGCGCTGTGACGGTGAACCAACATTTAGGCGTTGGGTAACTCACTTGCCCTATGTACAATTCTTAATTCTTCATTCATAATCATGTAAAATGCTTTGTGTATGGAAAAAAATGTGTATCTTTGCAGATTGAATTAATTATTTGATTGTTTCACCTTATAGAAAGGACCAGACTATGAATAATATCGACAATCTGAACATTGACGCTTCAGCAAAAGAGAACGCTAAAACATGGTTGAATGGCCAGTATGATGAAGAAACCAAACAGGCTATCCGCGACATGATGGATAATCCCAATGAGTTGAATGAAAGCTTCTATCGTAATCTTGAATTCGGTACAGGCGGTTTGCGCGGCATTATGGGTGTGGGCACCAACCGTATGAACAAATACACCGTGGCCATGGCCACGCAGGGCTTGGCCAACTATGTGAAGAAATGCTTCCCCAATGCCAACCCCATCAAGGCTGCCGTGAGCCACGACAGCCGCAACCACAGCCGTGAGTTTGCCGAAATCACTGCCAACGTACTGGCTGCAAACGGCTTCCATGTATACCTTTTCGAAGCTCTGCGTCCTACTCCCGAACTCTCCTTTGCGGTACGTCATTTCGGTTGCCAGACCGGTGTGATGGTGACGGCCAGCCACAACCCCAAGGAGTACAACGGCTATAAGGCGTACTGGGACGACGGCTGCCAGCTGGTGGCGCCCCACGACACCAACGTAATCGACGAGGTGATGAAAATCAAGGGTCTCGAGGATGTCAAGATGACCGGCGGCGAAGCCAACATCGAAATCATTGGCGAGAACGTCGACAGCGTCTATCTCGACCGCATCGAGCAGAACTCTCTCCACCCCGAACTGATTAAGAAACACCACGATCTGAAAATAGTCTATACCCCGCTGCACGGCACCGGCATCACCCTCATACCGCGTATGCTGGAGAAACTGGGCTTCACAAACGTGAATGTGGTGAAAGAGCAGGCTACCCCTGACGGCAATTTCCCCACCACCCCCAGCCCCAACCCCGAAGAGAAGGCTGCCATGAAGATGGCTGTGGACCTTGCCAAGGACATCGACGCCGACATCGTCTTTGCCAGCGACCCCGACGCCGACCGCGTAGGCGTGGCGGTAAAACGCCCCGACGGCGAGTGGATGCTCCTCAACGGAAACCAGACCATGTCCGTGCTGATTTACTACCTGCTCAAGGAATGGAAAGAAACCGGACGCCTGACAGGCAAGGAGTTCATCGTCAAAACCATTGTCACCAGCGAATTGCCTGCCGACATCGCCAAGCGCGTGGGTGTGAAAGTCTACGACGTGCTGACGGGCTTCAAATTCATCGGCGACAAAATCCGTGAGCTCGAAGGCAAAGAAGTCTTCATCGGTGGCGGTGAAGAGAGCTATGGCTACATGATTGGCGATTTTGTGCGCGACAAAGACGCCGTCGCCGCATGCTCTATGATAGCCGAAATCGCCGCCTGGGCTGCCGAGCAGGGCAAAACCTTCTTCGACGTGCTGGTGGATCTCTACACCGAATACGGCTTCTACAAAGAGGGCTTGCTGAGCGTGGTACGCAAGGGCAAGAGCGGTGCCGAGGAAATCCAGCAGATGATGAAAGACTACCGCGACAATCCTCCCTCAGAAATCAACGGCAGCAAGGTGGTTTGCATCAAAGACTACAAACTGCATGAGAGCACCGACACCCTTACCGGCAAGAAAGAACCTATCACGCTGCCCGCCAGCAACGTGCTGCAGTTCTTCACCGCCGACGGCAACAAGGTGACTGTCCGCCCCAGCGGCACCGAACCCAAAATCAAATTCTATTTCGGCGTGAAAGGCGACTTGGAAAACAAGGAGTCGTTCGACAAGGCAAATGCCGCTCTCGACGCCAAGATAGAGGACATCAAGCGTTCAATGAATCTGGCATAGCGGCCAGCAGGCGTTAATAACTACCCGCACTGGGGACTCTTGGATTCTCGGTGCGGTTTTTGTCAGCAGTCATGAATGTAGAGGAATACAGGGATTACTGCCTTTCGCTGGGCAGCGACGTCGAAGAAAAGATGCCGTTCGGGGCATTCAACCATGCTTCCGGCGTTCTGGTGTTCTATGTCAAAGGGCACATGTTCTCATTCTTCGATGCCGACAACTTCGGCGTTGTAACGCTCAAGTGCCACCCCGAGCATATCGATAAACTCAAGGAACAGCATCCGGCTATAGGCAACCCCTACAATCTCTCGCCCAAACACTGGATAGGAGTGGATGCGCGGATGGCAAGTACCCATCTCTTACAGACACTGACACGCGAGTCGTACGAAATTGTGAAGACAAAGTACAGCAAAAAGAAATAGCCTATGGACATTAACTTGGAAACAGTTCTCTTGGTATTGCTTATCATACTCCCAGTAGCCTATTTCCTGTGGAGGAACAGACGTTTAGAGCCTCAGGTGCAACAGTCTTTGGATGAACGCCGCGAGGAGTATGTGCAGAAGATGACGGCACAATATGGCGAGCCAGAGCAATCGTTGTGGACCGCCTTCATCCGATTATCCCACAGGAGGCGGAATCTATCAGGTGATAGTGCGCACTCATCTGCCCGGCCATGAATTCCTCTACGCTCAGATGGGAGAAGACAGCGAGGAAGCACGCAGCATGTCGGAACACCTATTCAGCCTTATGCAGCAATGAAAAGAGCGTTCATAGCCATTGTAATAGGATTTCTCCTGTTTTCGGGAACCGCCAACGCCCAGGAGGGCTGTCGGTGGACTCTCGCTTTCTGGAACGTGGAGAATTTCTTCGACACCTGGCGGGACTCTGTAAAGGAGGACGCCGTTTTCACCCCCAACGGCGACAACAGTTGGACTCCCAGGCGTTACCTCATCAAGAAGAACCACATCTTCAAGGTCATCACTGCCATGCAGTCGCCCGCCTTGGTGGGTCTGGCAGAAGTGGAGAATGCCTACGTCTTGCGAGACTTGTGCAACAATACCCCGCTCCGCAAAGTAGGCTACGACTTTGTTCATTTCGAATCGCCCGACAAACGGGGCATTGACTGTGCCCTGCTCTACCGCAAAGAGCAGTTCGAAGTCCTCGAATCGCGCCCTATCGTCGTCTCAGATTCGCTCCATGTTCAGCCCACCCGCGACATCCTCCTGGTGGGGGGCATTCTTAAGGACGCCAACCATTCGGCCGAAACCTGTTTTGTTCTTGTCAACCACTGGCCGTCGAAACGGGGTGGGGCAGAGGCCGACCAACTCAGAATGAAGGTGGCTCAGCGTCTGCTCTATACCATGGACAGCCTGCAACGGCGACACCCGCAGGCATTGGTCGTGGCAGTGGGTGACTTTAACGCCACCAGCGACGAAGAACCTATAAGCAAGGGTATGCAATTCCACGGCAAAGCAACCAACCACGCCGGGTTCCATGACCTCATGGCTAAGCAGCCCAAAGGCACCGGAAGCTACAAATACCAAGGCGTGTGGTCATGGATTGACCATGCCATCGCCAACAAGCAACTGCACGTAGACTTGTTCGCCCCCGACTACCTACTTGTCGACGACGAGAAATATATGGGCAAGAAACCTTTCCGTACCTATACGGGTATGGTATATCTGGGTGGCTACAGCGACCATCTGCCCATACTGGTTAGGATTCCATGAAGAGAACGCTTGTTGCTGTGTTGTTGTTGTGGCTGCTTTGCCCGTCGGCAGCCAGGGCGCAGGAACTCCTGCCCTCCGTCTGGCAGTATTACTTGGAGCAGCTCTCCGACGAAGGAGATGATGAAACTGCCGAAGACATGTTGGAACTATACGAGTCGTTACACGACACACCATCCAACCTGAACGATACCGTCGCATTGCTCTCCATAATTCCTTTCGTGAGCGACCTCCAGCGCGAGCGGTTGCGTCTGTATATCAAGATGTATGGTGACTTGCTCAGCGTTGATGAACTCTATGCCATCAATGGCTTCGACAGCTTGACGGTAGAACTGCTGCGACCCATTGTGAAGGCGGAGCCGCTGGAATCTTCGCAGCCTCTCACATTGAAGGAACTGCTGACCCGCGGCAGGAGCAACCTGGTGATGGGCATAGGAGGCACGGTGGAACAGGCGCGCGGCTATCGCGACAGCATATATGAAGGTGATAACCTCCGGCTGATGTGGCGTTATCGTTACAAGTACAAAGACCGCATCCAGTTTCAACTTTCAGCCGACAAGGACCCCGGCGAAGCACTCTTTGCAGCAAGCCAGCGTCGAGGATTCGATTTTTATGGCTACAGCCTTTTGGTCAACGACATGGCGCGTTGGCGCAGCGACGGCACCAGCCGCAACGTCTATATCAAACGGTTCATCGCAGGACAGTACCATCTGCAATTCGGGCAAGGGCTGACGCTCTGGTCGGGATTCGGCCCCCGCATGACCATGAACACCGGCATCAACCGCTATGCCCAAGGGCTGCGCCCCAACGGTGCCTTTACCGAATACGGCTACATGCAGGGTGTTGCCACCATTCTGGCACTGGACAGTCGCTGGAACGTCTCGCTCTTTGCTTCGTATGTCGACCGCGATGCAACCCTGCCCCGCAACGCCTCGTCCAACAGCGGTGTGGACTGGGTGCAGAGTATCTACAACTCCGGCTACCATCGAACCACCACCGAAGTCGGCAAGCGCAACCAATTAGGCGAAACCCTTTTCGGCACCCATTGGGAGTATCGTAACAGCAACCTGCGCTTGGGCATGACAACCGTAGCCACCCTGCTGAGCAAACCCATCGTGCCGGCAACATACGTCTACAACGACAATGCCTTCAGGGGCAAGGAGAACTTCAATGCTGGTTTCGACTTCGCCTATCGGTCGCGTCGTGTAATGTGGTTCGGCGAAGCCTCCTTCTGTGCCAACCGTCCCGACAGCGTGGCTTCGAGTCTCAGTCCGGCTGTCTTGGCAGGTGCCGAGTTCCTTATCAACAGCAACCACAGTCTAAGCAGTTATGCCCGTTATTATTCCCCCACCTACCACAACCTGCATGCCAATGCCATAGGCCAGAACGGTACCCCGCAAAACGAAATGGGCGTCGGACTAAACTACCGTGGCCGACTAATGTGGGGAGTAGAGGCGGTGGCGCGGGCCGACTGGTACCGCTTCCCCCACATGAAATATTTGGCTTATGCCCCCACCCACGGGCAGGAATACAACCTGATGCTTACGCGGGCTTCACGCCGTATCAAAGGCCTTGCCCTGAATGTCCGTTACCGCTACAAAGAACGTGGCCGCAACATCACCCCTTCAACCCAGGTCGACGGACACTACTTGCTCGAACAAACCTACCGCCACCAATGCATGGTGGACGTAGAATACAAAACAGGCTCCTGGCGGCTCGTTTCCCGTATGGGGTATGCTCACTACCACGGTGACGTGACTGAGGCCGACAGAGGGCTTCTTTTCTACCAAGATGTGCATTACACTCCCTCGACCCTGCCCCTCACCGTAGCCGCCCGCATAGCCATCTTCGATGTGAACGACTACGAAGCCCGCATGTACGCTGCCGAGAGCGACTTCATCTACAACTACAGCAGCACCCTCTACCAGAACGAAGGCTGCCGTTTCTACCTCCTGCTGCGGTACGACATCACGCCCCACTGGAACATAGGCTTCAAATACAGCATCACAGCCTACGCCGACAAAGACACCTTCGGCTCCGGCTACGAGCAAATAGACGCCAACCACCGCCAGCAATGGAGGATACAGATGAGGCTGAAATGGTAGGGTGGAGAAAGCTTTTTTTCAAAAAGATTGCCGTATGGGAAAAATGTTGTAACTTGGCAAACAAATGCCATTAATGTGAGTGACGAGACAGATGAAGGAAGATGTTTATAATATAAATGTTGCAATAACTCATAGACTACCAATAGAGTTATCTAATTAGCAACCTCCTTAATTGCGGGTTTGTATAATAATGGCTATATTCTATATAATGAAAAAATATGGAAAAAAAATTATTGAAACTCTTTTTAAGAGACGGACAGAATGCGCACAATATGTTCACGGATAGCCTCCAAAACTGAAGTTGATAGCGACAGAAGCGATATTAGAGTGTTCGAGGTTGGGATATCCGCTGAACAATATGGAAATTACGAGCAAGGCACGAGAACTACACATCGCATTGCGATTGTGTGGTATCGTATGGAGAGTGCTACATAAGCCTACGACTAAAGCAAATTTATTGTTGCTATTTTATCGTTTGTTGAATAATCGGAATGTCTCAAGTCCGTAACGTAAACTGTTGATATACTTCTTTTCCACATCTGTTTTGAACTCTTAAAATGCAACACAATTGTGGGTCAAATGTAGTATTACAGCATTTTAACCGAAGGGTGGAATGCTGTTCCTTTGCAGTAAGGTTAAGGATTGCTGATGGGGGGCTTTTAATGGGTGCCGAGTGCGGCGGGTTCTTCGGTGTGGGTGGGAATGATGCCTTGCTCCTGATATTTCTTGTAGGTCTTTTCGGCGGCGAGTTGCTCGGCGGCTTTGATGGAGTATTCAATGGCGTGTTCGGCCGGGGTGTCGTCGACTTTGACGCGGACGTCGTAATGGCGGCGGCTTTCTTTGCCTTGGTAGAAGACGCGTTCGACCTCGAAGCTGATTTTCTTGTGGTTCTTCTGACCCCAGTCGATGATTTTGCTCTTAAAGTTCCAGTCGGTATGGGCCATGGTGTCGACATCGAGGTGGAGATTGATGATTTTGTCGATGACGATGTGGCGGGTGAAGTTGTAGCCTTTTTCCAAGTAGATGGCTCCAATGAGTGCTTCGAAGGTGTCGCCGTCGATGGATTTGAATATGCCCTGCGACACGCGGTTGTACTGAACCAGTTGGGATAGGCCTATTTTCTGGGCCAGTTTGTTGAGGTTGGCGCGGCTGACGATTTTAGAGCGCATTTCGGTGAGGAACCCTTCACCTTGGTTGGGATATTTTTTGTAGAGGAATTCGGCCACGATGGCACTTAGTACGGCGTCGCCGAGGTATTCGAGACGTTCGTTATTGACTTTGCGCCCTTGCCCCATGTCCAATGATTTGGATTTGTGGATGAAGGCGATTTGGTAAAGTTTTGTGTTGCGCGGAGTAAAACCGAGCGTGTTTTTGAAAAAAAGGTAAAATTCCCGGTGCTCGCCCTTGAAACGGAAAAAGTTCAGCATTTTAATATTTACGGAATGCCAGACAGGCGTTGTGTCCGCCAAAGCCGAAGGTGTTGCTGAGGGCAAAGTCTACACGACGGTGGGTGGGCTTGTTAAAAGAGAAATCAAGCGAAGGGATGTCGGGGTCGTCGGTGAAATGGTTGATGGTGGGTGGGATAATGTCGTTTTTGACGGCCAGAATGGTGGCTATAGCTTCTACGGCACCAGCGGCTCCGAGAAGGTGGCCAGTCATGGATTTGGTGGAGTTCAGCGTGATATGGCTGGCGTGGTCGCCGAAAAGGGAGACGACGGCACGGGGTTCGGAGATGTCGCCGATGGGGGTAGAGGTGCCGTGGGTGTTGATGTGGTCGACATCGGTTGGCTGCATGCCGGATTCGGCAATGGCTTGGCGCATGGCGAGCATGGCTCCTTTTCCCTCTGGATGTGATGCGGCGATGTGGTAGGCATCGGCCGTGAGTCCGCAGCCAGTGATTTCGGCATAGATTTTGGCTCCGCGGGCTTTGGCGTGTTCCAGCTCTTCAAGGATGAGGGTGCCGGCGCCTTCGCCGAGGACGAAACCGTCGCGGTCTTTGTCGAAGGGACGGGAGGCTGTGGCGGGGTCGTCGTTACGGAGAGAGAGGGCTTTCATAGAGGAGAAGCCACCTATGCCCACGGGGATGATGGCTGCTTCGCTACCACCGGTAATCATTACGTCTACCTTGCCTAATTGAAGCATCATGAATGCATCGGCAATAGACATGGCCGAGGAGGCACATGCGGCGGTGGTGGAATAGTTTGGTCCGTGGAAACCGTAGCGGATAGAGATTTGACCCGCACAGATGTCACCAATGGTTTTGGTGATGAAAAATGGGCTGAAACGTGGTGTATTTTGGCTTACGGCGTACGACAGAAGTTCGTTCTGGAAAGTCTCTGCACCGCCCATGCCGGTACCGAAAATAACTCCAACCCTATCGCGGTCAATTTTCTCAATATCGAGACCTGAATCTTTCAGAGCCTCGTCGACTGCAACAAGCCCGTATTGGGTAAAGAGGTCAAGCGTTCTAATCTCCTTACGGTCGAAGTACTGGGTACCGTCAAACCCCTTCACCTCTGCGGCAATGTGGCATTTGAGGTTGGAGGAGTCGAAATGTGTAATCAGGCCGGCTCCACTTACTCCTTTTAATAAAGAATCCCACAATTGTGATACGTTATTACCAATAGGAGTAAGTGTGCCGAGACCAGTGACTACAACACGTTTCAGATTCATTGCGCTGAAGCGAGTGAAATTAATTATTTCTGAGCGTTTTCAATGAAAGATACTGCGTCACCGACGGTAACGATTTTTTCAGCTTCTTCATCGGGAATCTGGATGTCAAATTCCTTCTCAAGTTCCATAATCAATTCAACAGTGTCTAAAGAGTCAGCGCCGAGATCATTAGTGAAGCTGGCTTCCAGCGTAACATCTTTTTCGTCAACACCGAGCTTATCAACAATGATAGCTTTTACTTTCGTTGCAATTTCAGACATTTTATTTAATTTTTAGAGTTTAACAGGGTGCAAAGAAACGAAAAAAAATCCATATAATCACTATTTTTAACTTTTTTTCTTTTGAGCCCTTTGGTCAAAATGTTGTTTATTAGTGGTTTGTCTTGATTTTTTAACGTGTGATCCAGCAGCTTTTTTTGTGGAAAAGTGTCGTTTTTTGTCTCAAATTATGTCTAAATTTGTTAAATTTTGTGTATTTTGAGAGAAGAAGTATGTTAAATTTTGTGGAAGGACAACAATTTGAGAGGTTTAGCGTTATTAGGACAAAAACTGACAAAATATGGTAAAATTAGCAATATTAGCATCTGGAAATGGTACCAATGCGCAAAGAATAAGCGAATACTTCGCTGGAAATGAACAGGTTTCTGTAGACTGCATAATTTATAACAAACGAGATGCCTATGTAGCTGAGCGGGCAAAGAAATTGGGAGTAACTTCCCACTATTTTGGTCGTGCGGATTTTTATTCCAATGGAAATGTGTTGCGTTACCTGCAAGAAAGAGAGATAGATTGGGTTATTTTGGCGGGTTTTCTCTGGTTGGTTCCTGAGGACATGCTGAAAGCTTTCCCTAACAGGATTATCAATATTCATCCGGCATTGTTGCCTAAGTACGGCGGGAAGGGCATGTATGGTCACCATGTGCATGAGGCAGTTATTGCTAACAAAGAGAAAGAGAGCGGTATAACGATTCATATCGTGGATGACCAATATGACAGAGGGTTGACTCTTTTTCAGGCGAAATGTTCTTTAACTGATGCTGATACGCCTGATACATTGGCCGATAAGATTCATTTGTTGGAGCAGGAATATTTCCCCGTTGTGATTGAAAAGACTGTGCTGAAATGAGAATAGGGGTTAATACCAGGCTTTTGTTGACTGGCAAGATGGATGGTATAGGTTGGTTTACGACCGAAACTATGAAGAGGATTGTCCGCTCCCATCCTGAGCATGAGTTTTATTTTTTCTTTGACAGGCAGTATGACCCGAGTTTTGTTTTTGGAGAAAATGTCCACCCGGTTGTTCTCTTCCCGCCAGCGCGGCATCCTATATTGTGGTATTTGTTTTTTGAGCATAGCGTGAAGCGAGCGTTGAAACGCTATAAGATAGACCTTTTTGTTTCCCCCGACGGATATATGACTCTTGGAACCAAGGTGCCAACATTGACGGTTATTCATGATATTAATTTTGAGCATAGCAAGGATAATCTGAAGCCTTCGCATCAGCGGTATATGACCTATTTTTCACCCCAGTTTGCCCGGTATAGTACAAGAATTGCAACGGTATCGGGGTTTTCGAAACAAGACATATCAAAGACATATCATATTGAGGAGGAGAAGATAGATGTCGTTTATGACGGTGCACACACAGGATACAGGCCGTTGGGAGATGAGGAAAAGCAGCAGACGCGGGAGGAATATGTCGGCGGGAATCGTTATTTTATATTTATAAGTACGATTATTAAGAGAAAGAATCTTGCTACGTTGTTGCAGTCTTTTGACAAGTTTAAGGAGAGCGATGACAGAGGATTGAAGCTTGTGGTTGTAGGACAGAGAGTTTGGTGGCAGGATGAATTGAAGAGGGCTTACGACGAGATGCAGCATAAGGAGGATGTTTTGTTCCTTGGCAGGGCAGAGCCGGAAGTGTTGGTAAAACTGCTCGGGTCGAGCGAGGCACTGGTATACCCGTCGTTGTTTGAAGGCTTTGGAATACCTATTTTGGAGGCTTTTCATGCCGAAGTGCCAGTGATAACCTCTAATACGACTTCGATGCCAGAGGTGGCCGGTGGCGCTGCATTGTTGGTTAATCCGACAAGCGTTGAGGAGTTGAGAGATGCGCTTGAACGTGTGGTTTCTGATGATGAAGTTCGAGAACAGATGATTGAGCGGGGGAGGGTCAGAAGGCGTATGTTCAGTTGGGATATTACGGCTGAGAAAATGTGGGAAAGCATGATGAAAACGGTTGAAAACAGAAATTAGATGAACAGATTGGTTGCTTTCATTCTGTTGATAGCGGTTGTTGTTTTGGCACAGGCGCAGCAAACGGATACGTCCCATACGAATTTGGTATATAATGGGTCGTTTGAAGAGTATCGTTCATGCCCGAAACGAATAGATGCCGTGGGGGTGTTGTCGATAGTTGATTGTTGGTATCAGCCGACCAAGGGCAGTGCAGATTATTTTAATAAATGTGGTAGTAAGGAGTGCGGTGTGCCAGTCAACAAATTAGGGAAGCAGGAGCCTTATGACGGGGATGCGTATTGTGGTATTTACTGTAGTAGAAATGATTACAGGGAGTATCTCCAGACGAGGTTAAGGCGTAAATTGAGGAAAGGGGACAGTATCCGCTTGACATTTTATGTCAGTCTATCGGAGGAGTCGAAAGGAGCAGTGGCAACGCTTGGCGGGCTGTTTACTAAAGAGAGGATAGAAGACACGGTGCGAAGCCTTTTTTTGCAGAAAGAGCATGAACAGTTGTCGGAGAATGTGTTCCAAACGATTGCCCGGCCGTATGAGCCTCAGATTGTTAATCCGGTGGAACGAACGCTGGATGAGGTACATGGTTGGCAGTGTGTGTCGGGGGTGTTCGTGGCAGATGGGGGTGAACAGTTTATTACATTGGGTAATTTTCACACGGCAGAGTTGTCGGGATATGCTGACCCCGATTCGTTGACGCAGTTGCTGCCAGGGGCGTATTATTATGTTGATGATGTCCGTGTGGAGTGTTTGAATTGTGCTAAGCCCGAAGCTGATGACCTTAATGTGGATTCGGCTTATCTGACCAAGGAGCAGCCATCGTTTAATGTTGGAGGAACCTTTGTATTGAAAGAAATATTCTTTGAATTTGACAAAAGTACAATTTTACAGCAGTCTTTTTTTGAGTTGATGAAGTTGCAGACGTTGTTGGGAATGTATCCCGAGATGTGTGTGGAGATAGGTGGGCATACTGATGCAAAAGGGTCGGAGGTCTATAATCAAAGGTTGTCGGAGCGTCGGGCTAAAGCTGTTGTTGAATTCCTTGTTTCTAAGGGGATTGATCCCCAAAGGCTACAGTTTAAGGGCTATGGGAAAAGCATGCCGATAGACAGCAATGAAACGGAGGAAGGACGAGCAAATAACAGAAGGGTGGAATTTAAGATTCTGTCCATGTAGGATGGTTTATTGAGGTTTGTCGGTTGAAGACAGCGGTTTGATTGTTCCTTTTGACAAAAACAGAGGCCTCAGAAAGTGTATTAATAAGCTAGACCCCTATTACATTAAGTCCTTTAATAATGTAAGGGTAGTTGCAATTCTCTATAATATAGTTTATCCGAATACATTTGATAAAAAAAGCGGTTGCCCGTCAAGGCAACCGCTTAAAGTTTGTTATTTAATTAATGATTATTCAATTACGCGATAGAAGGAAACGCGACGGTTGAGAGAGTAGTTGATGTCGCCGAAAGCAACGGTCTTACCTTTGTAGTCAACGGTGAGGCGGTCTTCGTCGATACCATACTTCTTAACCATAAGACGTTTGACTTCTTCAGCACGTCTCTGGGAGAGTTTCCAGTTGTAAGCATCGGAACCAGTGTAGTCGCAGAAACCAACGATGGTGAGTTTCAGATCGGGGTTGTCTTTCATGACGCGGGAGATGGCCTTAACCTTGATCATCTCAGCAGAAGAAACGTGCCAATCATCGTTAGCATAGAGAACTGAGAAAGGAATAGCGTAGTAGCTGAGCTGGTCGGCTTTCAGTTTGCCAAGGACGTTGTTCAGGCTGTCGGAGACACGCTGGGCACGAGCCAATTCCTCTTGGTTAACATTGTTGGTCTGGGCACTGAGTTTTTCGATCTGATCTCTGAGTTTCTTCTCGTTGTTCTTGGCCTGGGCGAGTTCGTCCTTCACAGCTTCGTTTTCAGCGGTGAGAGCGTCAAAGTTTTCTTTGGTGAGGAGGGCACGCTGAGCAATGAGTTCCTTGTCAGCAGCGGTAACACCAAGATTGAACAGGTAACCAAAAGTGGCTAAGGTGTTCATGTGATGGAATCCAACCTCTTTTTTCCAGAACATGGGGGCATCAGCAATAACATCGCCTTCAACTTCGAGGAAGAGGGTGCTGCTTTCGCAGACTCTGTAGCTGAAGCCAAGACCGCCATCGAGCTGGACACCGTCACGGTACACTCCACGAGCTTGGTTATAGCTGGTAGCAACACCGCCGCCACCGAAAATGTAGAGATTCCAACGGCACTCAGGATCCCAGTTGTGGAAAGAGTTGTTCAGAGACAGAAGGAATTCACCGGTGATGGCACCGTGTCTGTCCATGGTGATGGTGTTATCGGCAACGCGGTAACCAGTAGCAGCAGCGGTCTGGTTCTCGTGAGGTCCTTTGTTGCAGCTGGTGAACCAAGTGGAGTGGTTGTAGCGGAAGCGAAGATAAGCACCGCGGTCAACTTCCTTTTGGAGGACGATACCAGTACCGGCATTGAATCCACCGCCCCAGAAAGGCTTTTCGACACCGTAGAACTGTTTTACATCGGGCTGGTAATCAAAAGAGATAGTGGCACCGATACTCCAATTGCTCCAGAAACCATATTGAGGATACTCAGGAACCTCTTTCTGGGCGAAGACACTGCCTGCAAGAGCGAGCATGCAGAACAGCATTGAGAGTTTTGATACTTTTTTCAACATAATGATATACTTTTTGTTATGAATTTATTGCATTATATTTCAAATTGCAAAGATACACTTTTTTTTTTATATAACACTATTTTTTAAATTTTTTCGAAGGTTTATTTTAATTTTTTATTGTCATAATTGTTGTAATGTTGGTATATCATTTTTTTTGTGTATATTTGCAAAAAATATTTTTATAATTATGAATAACGTAATAATTAACACGGATAACCTTCGCAGTTTTCTTTGCGAGGAAGAACTGACCGCTATGCATAAAGAAGTTTTAGCGGCTAAACATACACTTATGAGTGGAGATGGAGCGGGCCAAGACTTTCTCGGCTGGCTTGATTTACCCAAGGACGTGCAGGCTTCGGAGATTTCATCTATTAAGAAGGACGTAGAAAGGTTGGCTGGTAAAGCCGAATTGTTCGTTGTGATAGGAATAGGTGGCAGTTATTTGGGTGCCCGCGCAGTTATTGAAGCTCTCCAGTCAGAATTTGCTTATATGGAAAGCGGCAGGCGGTTCCCAATAGTGGTATATGCTGGACATACGCTGAGTGAGGATTACTATCACCAGTTGCTTCAGATTTTGGACAAGAGGGATTATGCCGTCGCGGTGATTTCGAAGTCGGGTACGACAACTGAACCTGCTGTAGCTTTCCGAATCATCAAAGGACACTTGGAGAAGAAATACGGAAAGGAAGAGGCGGCAGACAGGATTATTGCTATTACTGATGCACGTCGTGGTGCTTTGCATGATATTTCAAAGCAGGAGGGTTATAAGACTTATGTGATTCCCGACAACGTAGGAGGCAGGTTTTCTGTGCTGACGCCTGTCGGTTTGTTGCCGATTGCCATGTCGGGATACGATATTGATAGGCTGCTGCAAGGAGCAAATGATATGCGTTCAATTTGTATGAATAATGACGGTTTGGAGGATAATCCAGCCTTGATGTATGCAACAATTCGTAATATATTTTATAAGAAAGGACGTAAAGTAGAGATTTTGGAGAATTTCGTACCCCAGTTGAAGTATTTCAGCGAGTGGTGGAAGCAGTTGTATGGAGAGAGCGAGGGCAAGGACGGAAAGGGTATTTTGCCCCATAGTTTGAGTTTCACGACCGACTTGCATTCCATGGGACAGTACGTGCAGGACGGCGAGCGTATTATGTTTGAAACAGTTATAAGTGTTGCCAGCCCGAGCCATCAAGTTGCAATTCCTGATGACGAACAGAATCTCGACGGCATAAACTATTTGCTGGGTAAGTCTTTGACGGAGATAAACAGAAATGCGGAATTGGGTACCGTTATGGCTCATCGCGACGGTGGAGTTCCAGTGTTGCGGATTGAGATACCCAAGGTTGATGAGTATGTTTTGGGTCAGATGATTTATTTCTTCGAATTTGCTTGTGGAGTGAGCGGGTATGTATTAAAGGTTAATCCTTTTGACCAGCCTGGTGTAGAGGCCTATAAAAAGAATATGTTCCGCCTTTTGGGGAAGCCCGGATATACTGATAAATAGTTGTATCCCTGTCCGAGAACCGTTAAGAACGTTGATTAGTTCTATAATGTAAAATGCCAGTCTGTGAAAGGGACTGGCATTTTGGTTTCCATAAATGTTCCTTATAATTTAGAAAGGTAGGTCGCCTAACGGTTCTGTCTCATTGTTGAGAATGGAAGAAAGGGGGTCGGGCTCGTGATGGGCAGGTTCGTCTTGACGGGTTCTGTTGCCGAGGATGGTGAAGTTGTCGGCAACGACTTCGGTAATGTAGCGTTTGTTACCGTCTTTGTCTTCCCAGGAGCGTGTTTGGAGTTTCCCTTCGACGTATATTTGAGTTCCTTTGCGGAGTATTTTTTCGGCGATTTCGGCCAGTGTACGCCAACAGACGACGTTGTGCCATTCTGTTTGTTCGATGCGTTCGCCATCGCGGTTTTTTCTGTATTCGGTGGTGGCCAAGGGGAAAGAAGCCTTTTTCACCATGTTAGAAGTCTCGTCGTTCTTGTCTACGGGAAATGCAACCACATCGGGGTTCTTTCCTAAATTCCCTATTAAAATAACTTTGTTTACTCCTATCATTTCGCTTTAGTGTAGTTTAGTTTCTTTAGTTTCTTTTTTGTGATTATTGTTGGATAATGATGTTGCAAAGATAATAAATTTTGGAGAATTATTGCAAAAAAATATTCACATTTTTGACAAATATCTGTCAATCAAACGTGAAATGGGGATTTTTTTCAGTTTGTTCATCTGTATTGCACACATGGTTTTGGGTATTTGGGTAGGAGTTGAGAGATATTTTGCAATAAGAAAACTTGCTTTGATGGTTTGGTGGGTCAGTGTATGGTTAACCGTTGGGCCAATTTCGATAGTGGCAGGAGTGCTGCCAAACCATTGGTTCAGGAGTTCTGTTGCCATGGGAAGTATCATGTCTGGTTTGACAGGTTCCTTTGCCTCGAAGAGTGGCAGTTCGTATAATCCTTGCCAAATGTCGCCGGGTTCCCTTTTGTGAATGACGATGTTCTCTTCGGGGCTATTCCATCGGATGTCGAAATAATAGAAATAACGTTCCTTTTTATTGATGGCAGGTTGGCGGACGGGTAGCTGGTCGACGGTTCCGTTTCTGTAGGCAAGGCATTCGTTGCTGAAAGGACAGTTTGGACAATCGCTGCCGGTGGGTTTGCAGAAGATAGACCCGAAGTCCATTATGGCGTGGTTGAACTGGTCGGGGCGTTGCGGGTCGATAAGGCGAAGGAGAATTTGTTCGAATTCGCGATAGGCTTTTTCGGTGCCGATGGGTGTGTAAATGGAGTAGAGTCTTGCGATGAGACGGTAGACGTTGCCGTCTACAACAGGGTAAGGCAATCGAAGTGCGAATGAGGCAATAGCGGAAGCGGTATATTTGCCGATTCCGGGTAGAGATAGGATTCCCTCGTAGGTTTGGGGAAATTTGCCGTTGAGGTTATAAGCGATGATGCGAGCAGCTTTGTGAAGATTCCGCGCCCGAGAATAGTAACCAAGGCCTTGCCAGCTTTTTAGTATTTGTTCTTCCGAGGCGTCGGCCAGATGCTTGACGGTGGGGTAGGTATTAATGAAATGTTCGTAGTAGGCTCGTCCTTGTTCGATTCGGGTTTGTTGAAGAATGATTTCTGACAGCCAGATGAAGTATGGATTGTCGATACCGCGCCAAGGGAGATTCCTCCCGTTTTCGGTATACCAGTTTATGATTTTTTCGGAGAACATGGAGGTGGCTATTTTTTGTTTTTCGAGGCTATTTTTTTGAGTTTTGAACAGGTTATTGAGCGATAACTACTTGAAAAGTATGTGTTAAATTTTATTTTTAGATTTTATGTAGTTTCTTGTAATATAGTGTGGTGCAATTTATAATATGTTAAAATTTTATTTTTGCTCGATTTTAAGAGTTGGAAATTTTTGTCAATTCAAAAAAAAGTCCGACTTTTGCATCCGCTTTTCGAAAGAAAAAACACGCATAAGTAACGTAAAAAAACAATAAAAAGTATATTCGTCATGTCAAAGATTTGTGAAATCACTGGTAAAAAAGTTATCCGTGGAAACAATGTGTCGCATTCCAGAATTCATACCAAGCGCACTTTTTCTCCCAACTTGCAAACAAAGAAATTTTACATTCCCGAAGAGGATATGTGGATTACCCTGAAGGTTAGTGCCAAGGGTATGCGTATCATCAACAAGAAAGGTATTCTTGCCGCTCTTAACGATGCTGCCGCACAAGGACATCTTCAGTTCTAAAGAGAAGACAAACAGGTCTAAATAAACAATTTTTATCAATCCTTAACAAGAAAGAGGTAATAACAATGATCGTAGTTCCTATTAAAGAAGGTGAAAACATCGAAAAAGCCCTGAAAAAACTCAAGAGAAAATTCGAAAAGACTGGCGTAGTGAAAGAACTCCGCGAGCGTCAGAAGTTCACAAAACCTTCCGTCCTTAACCGGGAACGCAGACAGAAAGCTATCTACGTTCAGCACCTGCGTCAGCAAGAGCTCGATAAATAGTAAGAGTCTGCACGAATCGTATTAAGGGCAGGTTTTGTGACTTGCCCTTTTTCAATTTTAGAGGGGTGATTAGTTGTAGTGTCCGAAAGTGTTTTGAAATAGAATCGATAGATGCTTAAAGATAAGATAAAAGAGGTTCCTGGACTTCTATATGTGGTGGACAGTATGGAGTTCATGTCATCGGCGGGTCGTCGTCGGATGCTCGAGCAGGTCTGGTTGACCAAGCAGGAAGATCTTGACCATGAGCAGCAGGCTGTATGCGTTATGGGCAAAGCGATGTTTGATGCTGAGAAAGAGGCTTCTGTTACATTGTTGCGTCATCAGTTAATGCAACTGCATGATATAAGGACAACGCTGCGAAGTTTGTCGTCACATGTTGTTCTTGATGAAGTTGAACTGTTTGAGGTGAAGAATCTTTCAAATCTGTGTAACATTAGTAGTCGGGCATTGTTGGAGTTGGGTTTGGATAAGATGTTTCCGATTCCTGATGTACAAAAAGTATTTGCGATTCTGGATCCCGATGGTACTGGTGTGCCGAATTTCTATATTTATGACAGTTATGATAGCCGGTTGGCTGTTGTTCGCAAGCAGATGAAAAGTGCTGACGACAGCCAGATGGGTGACTTGCTTGCTCAGCAGAATGAAATCCAGCAACAGGTGATATGCTCTCTTTGCGAAAAGTTGCTACCTTATGCCGATAGTCTTGTTACGGCGTTGGAGCAGATGGCATATATTGATTGTACTATGGCACGTGCATCATTGTCGCATTCATGGGGTTTGCAGGAGCCAGTTCATGACAAAAATCATTTTTATTTTCAGAGTCTTTTCAATCCCCGTTTGAAGCAGCATAATGAGGCAACGGGACTACGGTATCAACCGGTTGATATTACGTTAACCGATGGTGTGACATTTATTACTGGAGCTAATATGGCAGGTAAGACGGTGTTGCTTAAGAGTGTTGGGCTTGCACAGTTGATGTATCAGTTTGGATTTCCTGTTCCAGCAGATAGTTGCAGTATGCAAGTGGTTGACGATGTTGTTTTTTGTATCGGAGATGAGCAGAATGAGATGAATGGTCTTAGCAGTTTTGCATCTGAGATTACCCGAATCAGTGAGATTCTTTATAGAAGTCAGGAGGAGCATTTATTGGTGTTGATAGATGAGCCGGCCCGGACAACAAATCCGATTGAAGGGAAGGCTTTGGTGCAAAGTCTTGCTTCTATTATGGATAAAAGAGATAGTATAACGTTGATTACTACGCATTACAGCCAGTTGGGGTTAGACTGTCGCCGTTTACGTGTAAAGGGTTTTCTTGAGGATTTGGTTGATATGCCCCTTACAGCTCAGAACATTAACCGTTTTATAGACTATTCACTTGTTGAGGATGACAGTGATGAGGTTCCTCATGAGGCGTTGAGGATAGCAGAGATGCTGGAGTGCCATCCGGATTTGTTACAGACAGCACGTCATTTTTTAAAGACATAAAAAAAAGGAGTCCGATTTTGCGGACTCCTTTTTTATCGATTAGTTCAGGAATCAATAGTCTCTGACCAAGCGGACGGAGCAACCGGTAGAGTAGGTTACAGTGTTTTGCATGATATTGGTGTTGGCGCCGATGTGGAAAGAGTAGCCGGTAGTGCCGTTCACATGGCTGGCTGACCAGTAGTTGCCAATGATACCGATATTGCTTGTAGAGCTACCTGTACGTTCGCCAGCTGCGGGCAGGAACACTGCACCAGCGGCTTCCATGGTAGCCCATGAAGTGGCGTTGTATACATTGGTGGTATAGTCAGTGTTGGTGTTGACGAAAGTTATACCGTCGGGGCATGTCCAGTCATCAGGAAGCAGGACAAAGCCGGGTGTGCTTTCAACAGTGGCCATGCCTTTCAGTTGAGCGGCATTGGGGCGTTGAGTCAGAAGATAGGTCCATTCACTATAGGTGAGAGTGCGCCACATAGCCATTTGGTTACCGCCATTGATGATGGGGTTGTAGTATCCCCAGTCGGCGTTGGCATAGAAGTCGATAAGGTCGTTTCCGTCGGCACCTTCGGTGTACTCGGAGTTGTTGGTAGTAGTCTCATAGGGCATGAAACGGCCTGCACCGCCATCCCAACCGCTGGTGCCATAGCCGAAGAGGTCAACCCAAGTGTTGCAGTAGGATTGCATGTAAACGTTGTTGTTGTCGCTGCCGGCAATGTCGTACTGGTTAACAGCAAAGCGCCAAGTTTTGATACGAGGGCGATATTGGAGGTTACCTTGTGAGAAGTTGATTTTCTTATTAGAACTGACGCTAAAAATACCGGGCAGGGCACCTTTGACTGTCGGGTGTTGCAGATTGAACACTTGATTGTTGAGGTTGGTTATTTGTTGCTCATAGGCATCTCTGAGGCTGTCGATACGGTTATTGAGTGCAGCGACTTCGGCGGCAAGTATAGAATCGGCGTAGGCTTTATTTACAGCGTCTTTGGGGTCGGTAGGAGTACTTAAGTTCTTGATTTGACCATTGGCGTTGTTGTTGATGGCAATAACATCGCTCAGACCTTGGTTTTCGGTGGTAATGAAGCCTAAGTCGTTGGTGAACTGGCTGAGTGCTGTGGGATGGTTCAACACGCTGTCCCATTCGATGGTGGTGATGTTATTGTTAGGCAGTACGACATACAAATTATCGTTCAGGTAAAGGGTATCACCACTTATTCTCAGATTGAAGTCGTTAGCTGTGAGGAAGTTTAGGTCGTTGATGAATTGGCTCAGTGCTGTGGGGTGGTTGATAACGCTATCCCATTGGACTGAGGTTGCACCGTTTGCGGGCAGGATGACATATACGTTGTCGTTCAAGAATAGGGTGTCGCCACTGATTCTGAAGTTGAAATCGTTGATAAATTGGCTCAGTGAAGTGGGGCGGTTGATGATGCTGTCCCATTGGATGGTGGTTGCATTGTTATTCAGAATAACATAGGTGCTATCATTTAAGAACAGGGTGTCACCGCTCACTCTCAGTTGGGAATAGAGGTTGAGGTCATTGAAGAACTGGCTTAATGAGGTGGGACGGTTTGTGATGCTGTCCCAATCGATAGTACCACCGTTGTTGGGCAGAATAACATAACTGTTGTTGTTGATAAACAGGGTGTCGCCATGCAGGGTGAGTTGCAAGTCGTCGGCGGTGAGGAAGTCAAGGTCATTGATAAAGTCGCTCAGACGTGTAGGTGCATTGCGAAGACTATCGTAGAGGTAGCCCCAATTGCGGAAAAGCGGGTCACGCTCGTCGTAGGTGAAGTTCTCACTGATGCGGTCGGCAACAGTTGCATAGTGTGCATAGGGAACGGCGAGGATTTTTTGGCTGGTGGACAGCGTGTAGTTGGAGCCGCCGTTGGGGTCGATTTCACTCAGGATGTAGTAAGGTCCACGTCCCCAGTTAATGTTTGCAAAATCATTAGAATTTTCGCCAACAACAAGGGTAAAGAGACCGTTACCGTTTGTGTTTACGCTTTCTGTTTGTTGATATACGGTAGTGCCGTTAGCAGATCCTTGCATGATGCTGATACGGACGCTTACCATTCTGTTGGCCATTAATTGGCCCGCAGAGTTTCTTACTACAGCTTGGTAGTTGAATCCTTTTGGTGCCTGGGCGAAAACAGTGCCAGTCAAAAGAATAATAGATACAAGTGTTAAGACAATTCGTTTCATGATTATTTAGCCTTTATAATTTTATATACATTCATTTTTGTTTTGTCAGGGGTTGTAATGTGCAACATGTAGTTGCCAGCAGAATACTTGTCTAAGTCGATTTGTTGTTGACCTCCTTTGTAGGTGCCTTTTTGGAGAATTTGGCCATTGGTGCCATAAAGAGTGTAGGTTAATTGTCCTTCCATCTGGTTGCACTCAATGATAACATTGTCGGCAGTGGGGTTGGGATAGATGGAGAGGTTAATGGACAATTCCTGAATACCTTGTTGGTTGCGGTCTCTTTCGGTGAATGGCTGCTGGACGCCTTCGGTAAAAGATTCGGTGACATTTACAACCGTGATTGCCCGGGCAGTGGCAGTTTTGACGGCTATTTCGCCGCCACTGAAGTTCACGCTCCCAGTAGTACCGATTATATCTCCACCGAAGCATGTGATGGCTTGTTGTGCGCAGAGGTTGCCCATGCTGCAGCACAATATTGTAAGCAGCGCTACACTTGCTTTTGTTATGATTGATCTGAGCATAATCGTTAAGTATTTAGGTGTTATTAATTGTTGTTTTCTTTGTCTTCTTTATTGTTATCGGTGATGCGCATACCAACATTAAGGACTTCGATTTCAACACGGCGATTTCTGAAGCGGCCTTCTTCTGTATCGTTGGTGTCGATGGGGTATTGTTCACCGTAGCCTTCGGGTTCCATACGGTTTCCATCGATGCCAAGAGATTTCAGATATTTAATGACAGAGTTGGCACGTTGTAATGAGAGGTTGTTGTTGTATGTGTCGGAGCCGATGCTGTCAGTATGTCCGAATACTTTAATGCGCATTTCGGGATATGCTTTCATCATCATGGCTACTTCGCTCAAGGGCTGCTTGGATTCTTCGCGCAGTCTGTAAGAGTCGAAATCGAAATTGATGTTGAAGAGGCAGATACGCTTGTCGCTTATGTCGATGCCAAGGGTAATGAATGCATACATTTCGGCGAATGAGTAGCAGTCTTTCTTAATGTATTCAGTACTATCGTGAATAGTAGTTGTAGTGCCTGTTGGGATGTAGACGGTGTCAGGTTTGACGGGCGTTGTATCAATTACTACGACGTAGACTGTGTCGGGATCCTTCACTGTGGGGATGTCAATGGGCTTTTGGGGTTCTGGTTTCTTCTTCCAGCTACCGTCGATGGGCAAGGCTAGGCGCATGGCAACTTCGATGCCGCGGCTTCTACGTGTTTCTTGATAGAGTTCGGCACCGAAGAAGTTGTTGGCAATGATTGAGCGAGAACCTTGAGCAACGTCGGGGTTGTTCAGTATTTCGCGTTGTGCGAAGTTGTTGAGGAGGCCGATGTTGTATCCACCTTCGATTGAGAACAACAGAGGCATGCCACTGGTTTTGATGAGGAAGTCAATGCCAAGACCAAACATGACGCCCGCATCATAATCGTTGATGTCGGCTTGGGTGATAGGGGCTTTGACTCCATTGGGGAAGTCGTCGGCATGGTAACTGACTTTTCCCCCATAGGCCATGCCAAATTCAGGTACTACCATGATATAGGGGGATACGCGGCTGTTGTCAAAACGGAAATTGTAGACGATGGGTAGCCGGAAGTCGAGGTAGTGGGCTTTTAGGCGGTATTCGACATCTTTCCACTTCAGAGAGTCGGCTCTGCCGATAACAGATACTTCAGGTCTCAAGGAGAATCCACTTTCACCTAATTGGAAATGGAAGAACAGACCTAACATGCCTTGGGGTTGCCAGAAGTGTTTGTAGCGTTCGATGGGTTTATGAGAATACACCATGTCGGCGAGGTTGAAGCCTCCGCGGATGCCGATTAGACTATGGGGCCAGATAATCTCGGGTGAAATGGTCTGGGTGGTGTCTAAATTCGGTGTTGAGTCAGAGGTAGAAGAAGCCGAGATTGCTGTTTCGGTGGAGTCGTAAGTCTGAGCACTGGCGAGGTTTGTTGCCAGTATGAGACTTGCTGCAATAAGAAATAAATGTTTTATTTTCATATGCACATCCTTTCTTTTAATCGGTTAATCTGTTGGCAATGCTGTCGCCGTCGAACCAGATGCGATAGGTGCCTTTCTTTGACAGTGGGGAGGCGTAGTAGTCGTCGATGGCCCAGGTGTCGAGGATAATGTTGGCGTACTGGCAGTTTTTGATGCCTTCTTCGCTAATGGTTCCGGAGACGACAGTGGCGGTTTTGCATTTCCAGAGGGTATCGCCGCTGGGGTTGCATTCGAATACGTTCTGGTAGCAGTACATGGTGATGTTCTTGCCTTCGCCAATGACATTTGCCATGATGGATGCTCCATCAATGTTTTCGCGTTTTTGGGTTTCGCGGTAGCGGATGAGGCCTCTTGGGTTTTGACCAGAGAAAGCCATGTAGAGGTCGTAAAAGTCTTCTTGATAGTTGTCGGATGCGTAGCGAAGAATCATTGGAGCAGCAAGGAATTTACCATTGAGAGTATCCGGATTGAGGCCTTCGTGGATGTCAAGACCTCTTGTGCGCAAGGAGTCTTGCAGGTTTTCCGGAATGACGCTGTAGGGGATTTTTCCGTCGGGTATTGGCAAGACAATAGTGTCTGTACCTTCTTTCAAGCATCCCGAGAAAAGTAGAAATGGGAGCATGAAGAGACCCATGATTTTTAATAAATGATTGATATACTTTGACATAGCATTTATTGTTTAGATGACAATTTTTTTCAAATATACACTTTTTTTTGAATATTTAATGATTTTTTATTTTTTTATCAAAAATATTGTTTTCCTTGGGATGTAAAAACAAGCCTCCGGCAATGTGGAGATGTAATTGCCGGAGGCTTGTTTGAATTATGAAGGGAGGGATCTTAGCGGATGACTATTTTGTGAGTTTGTCCGTTTTTGGTTTGGAGAAGGTAGACTCCAGAAGTTTGGATTAGGAATGTGGCGGAGTTGTCAGTAGTGGCAGATGCGTTGATGGGGCGGCCAGTAATGTCGAAGAGTTTGGAGTAGGAGGCGTTGTCGCCGAGGATAGTGATTTGGTGGCCTTGGGTTAGAACGGTGATTTGGGGGTTGTCGATATCGTCTATAGAGAGGTTCCGGTAGAAGATGGCCTGGTAGGTAGCATTGTGTGAGACGGTGATGGTTCGTGGGTTGTTTGTGTCGCCATCATTCCAATTGCTGAAAGAGTAGCCGGGGTAGGGGCGGGCAATGAGTGTGGCTTGTGAACCATAAGCGTATTGACCACTGCCGAATGCGGCTCCCATGTCGTTGTTGTTGGAGGTTGCTGTAATAGTGTAGGTTTGCGGAGCGAAGATGGCAGTAAAGGTGGCATTTTGTAGGACGCGTATGGTACGTGGGTTGTCAGTGATGCCGTCGCTCCACTGCTGGAATGTGTGGTGATTGTAGGGGGTTGCGGTAATGGTGGCGGTGTCGCCTCCGTAGTAGGTGCCTGAGCCGTTAACTGAACCATGGGTGTTGTCATTGGCTAACACGGTGATTGTGTATTGGGGCTCAGGTTGGAAGTTTGCGATGAGGATGGTGTCGGAGGTAATTGTGATGGTTCGTGGGTTTGAGGTGTTGCCGTCGTTCCAGGAGGTGAAGATATGGTGCGGGCGCGGGGTGGCAGTGAGTGTGATATGGGCCATGTAGTTGTATATGCCGTTGCCGGTAACGGTTCCCATTGTGGTGTCGTTGCTGCTTGTTGTTAGTGAGTAGAGGTATGGTTGGAAGTATGCTGTCAGGTTAGTGTCGGAGGTGATGGTGATGGTGCGAGGGTTGGAGGTGTTGCCGTCGTTCCAGTTAGTGAAGTAGTAGCCATGGTTTGGGATGGCGAGGAGTGTAACTGTGGAACCGAAAGTTGTAGGGCCGGCACCGGAGATGTGTCCTTGTGTGGTGTCAGCTGCGTTGGCAGTAACGATGAGCGTGTCGGTGACGAATAAGGCTGTAAGGGTGGTATCGGAGGTTAGTGTTAGGGTTCGTGGGTTGGAGGTGTTGCCATCGCTCCATTGTGTGAAATGGTGGTGAGGCATGGGTGTGGCAGTGATTGTTATGGTTGAGAGGTAGTTGTAGGTTCCGGAGCCAGTTGTTGTTCCGGCTAAGGGGTTATTGGAGTTGATGTGGGCTTGGTATTGGTTGATGGCAAAGTGTGCGGTGTAGCCTGTGTCGGAGGTGATGGTGATGGTGCGAGGGTTGGAGGTGTTGCCGTCGTTCCATTGCAGGAAATGGTAGCCATAGAATGGGGAGGCGAGGATGATGGCGGTGGAGTTGTAATTGTAGGTACCGGAGCCTGTGACGGTACCGTATGCGTCGTTTGCGCTGATGGCAGTAAGAGTGTATGTGTTGATGGCAAAGATGGCAGTGAGTGTGATGTTGGATGTTACATTGATAAGTCGGGGGTTGTTGGTGTCATTGTCTGACCAGCGGATGAAGTGGTAGCCTTGGTAGGGGATGGCACTGATTTGGACTGGTGTGTTGTGGTTGTAGATACCGGATCCGTTAACTGAGCCCATGGTGCTATTGTTGGTGTTGAGTGAGACTGTGTATGTGTTGATAGCGAAGAAAGCTACGAGGGATGTGTTACCAGTTACGGTGAGTGAGCGAGGGTTGTCTTGGTTTCCGTCGGACCATTGGACAAAGTGGTATCCATAAGCGGGGGAGGCGGATATGTTGGCAGTTGTGCCAAAGTTGTAGATGCCGCTGCCGTAGGCAGTGCCAGTGGTAGTGTCGTTAGAAGTAATGTCGACGGTGTATGTATTTGGGGCGAAAAGGGCTGAGAAGATGGTGTCGGAGGTAATGATGATGGTACGAGGGTTTGTGGTGGAGCCATCGGACCACTGGTTGAAATGGTGGCCGAAGTTAGGGGTGGCAGTAAGTTCTACTTGTGAAAGGTAGTTATAGCTGCCAGCACCCGTAACGGTTCCCATTGAGTTGTTGTTACTGAATGCGGTGAGGG
This sequence comes from uncultured Bacteroidales bacterium, assembly GCA_900317955.1. Taxonomy (GTDB): domain Bacteria; phylum Bacteroidota; class Bacteroidia; order Bacteroidales; family P3; genus Colimorpha. The sequence continues at coordinate 70,883 of ONIP01000003.1, read as the reverse complement.
TGTAAATGTTGGGAGCGAAGTTGGCGGTGAAGGTGGAGTCTTGAGAGACTGAAATGGTTCTGGGGTTGGTTGTGATGCCGTCGTTCCAGAAAGTGAAATGGTGACCGGTGAAGGGAGTAGCAGAGATGACTATTTGGTTTTGGTAGTAGTAGGTGCCACTGCCGGAAACTGTGCCCATTAAGGGGTTATTGTTGTTGACAGTGATGGTGGAGAGGTTAGGGAGGAAGAGTGCGGAAAAGGTGGAGTCTTGGGTGGCATAGACGGTTCGTGGGTTTTGAGTATTGCCGTCGTTCCAGCGTTGGAAGTGGTAGTCGGGGAATGCAGTGGCAGAGATGGTTACGGGGGTCATGTAGGAGTAGAGGCCGGAGCCAGAGACTATTCCGCGTGTGGAGTCGTTGCAAATGACGTTGATGTAGGAGTAGTCGGAAGCGAAAATAGCTGTAAAGGATGTGTCGGAGGATAGGTTAAGGATGCGTGGGTTTGCGGTGTTACCATCGTTCCATTGGATGAAGTGGTAGTTGGTGTTGGCGGTAGCTTGAATACGTGCAATGGGGCTGCTGCAAGTTGGTTGGAGTGTTACGGAGGCAGAGCCCATGGTGGGGTTGTTGGTGCTGATGGTGATGGTGTAGGGAGCGGATTCGTGGAGGTTGGAGAAGTTTTCCCAGTAGTTGCTCATGAAGTAAGCAAGAAGTGAACCGCAGGGGACGAGTACTTGTGTGGAAGCGGTGGAAGAGGAAAAGGTGTGGGCGTAGATGGTGGGGGGTGTGCTTCCTTTCATGGTGATGGTTGCGATGGAATGGGTGTTGGAGAATGCACTGTCGCCAATGTTGGAAATAGATGCTGGAAAGGTAATTTCATCGCCGAGGGCAGTACAGCCTTTGAAGGCGCTATGACTGATAGAGGTGAGACCTGAGGGGAAGACAGGAGTAATGAGACGGATGCAGTTGCGGAAAGCGGAATTCCCTATGGTTGAAATATTTGTTCCAAAGGTGATGTTTGTGAGGCGTGGACAGTTAAGGAAGGCGGAGTCACCAATAGAGTGTGTGTTGTTTCCTATAGAGACTTGATAGAGGCGGTTGCATTCGCTGAATACGTTGGCAGTCAATGGAGCAGAAGAGTTGTTGGTGTAGAGGTAAAAGAGGCTGTCGCAGTTTTGGAATGCGTTGCGGCCGATGTTGACGAGGTTGTCTGGTAGTTGGAGGGTTGTGCCGATATGAGTGCAGTTTTGGAATGCGTATTCGCCGATGGATTGAAGAGATTGTGGAAGGGTGAGTTGGCATGAGAGATTGGGGCAGTTTGCAAAACTATGGTTGCCAATGGATAGGAGGTTCTGTGGAAGATTGAGATTCGTGAGTTGGGTCATGGACTGGAAAGCATAGGAGGGGATGCTCAGAACGCTGTCGCCAAGAATAAGAGTGGAGAGACGGTGGAAGGGTTGGAAGCCAGTCGTGGTATCGGAGGTGGAATTTGAGATAAAAGAACTGTCGGAGCAGTTTTGAATATTGTAGTACAGGTACCGAACATTGTAGCAGTTTTGGAATGCGTATTGCTCGATAGTGTTGATATGTGTGCCGAGGGAAAGGGTGTCGAGGCTGGTTGCGTCGGCGAAAGTGTAAGAGTGGATAGTTTGTACACTGTCGCCCACGATTAGTTTCTGGAGAGAGGAGAGCGGTAGCGAAGAGTGGTAGCCGTCGCTGGAGATGTAGCTGCAGGTTGCATTGCGTGCATTGTAGTGGATGAACTGGATGTTGTTGCAACCAGCGAAGATGTTGTATTGGATTTGGGATAGGGAGGTTCCGATGGATACGGAGTCAAGGCTGGAACAGTTGCTGAAGGCCCAGTTGCCTATCATGGTGAGTGAGTTGGGCAGGGTAAGGGAGTGAAGAGATGTGCAGCTTTCGAAGGCCACATTGCCGATAATGGTGAGGGAGCTGCCAAGCGAGACTGATTGTATGTTGCTACAGCTTTGGAATGCTCCGACTCCGATTGTAATGACGGAGTTGGGGATGGTAAGGGATGAGAGGCCGCTACAGTGGTTGAAGGCTCCGTCGTTGATGATGGTGACGGAGGAAGGGATGGAAACTGCGGTAAGACCGGTGCAGGAGTAGAAGGCGTTGGCACCAATGGAAACCACGTGGTATAGTTGAGAGTTTTGGGTAACAGTTGAAGGTATGATGAGATTGCCTGTAGGTTTGGTAAAGCCGTAATAATAGGAGTTGTTGTAGAAGCGAGGGTAGGTTACCGATACAGTGGAGTCGGACAGAATGTTAAAGTAGATGCGTTGGCCAGAGCTTGCGGTGGTGTAGAAATCATAGGCACTGGCAGTGAAACTGAATGCTGTGAGCAGCAGCAGTATGAGGGCTTTTATTGTGGTATTGTGTTTTTTCATGAGGCAAATCTCCTTGTTGGTTTATGATTTACTTAGTTAAGGTAGGAGAAGTTTGTTATTGGGTGACAAAGATGTATTGCTCTCCGTAGGCGGTGCCAGCTGCGTTGGTGGCGTATGCACGGATGTAGTATGTGGTGGCGGGGAGCAGGCCGGTGAGGTTGCTGACGAATTGTCCATTGCCGGAGCCGTCGGTGGTATGATTCCCTTCAATGGTAGGAACGGGGGATGTGCTGAAGCAGACTCCCCGACGCAGGATGGGTAGGCCACCGTCACGGAGGATGTTGCCACCAGAGATGGCGGAAGAAGAGGTGATGCTGGTGGCTGGGAATGTGCTAACGGTTGGCATTGCACTTGTGGTTGTTAAGGTTCGTTGGGTGCTGTAGGCAGTGCCATAGCTGTTTTGAGCATAGGCTCGCAGGTAGTAGGTGGTGGAGGGTTGCAGGTTGTTGAGCGTGGAGGTGAAGGTGCCGCTGCCGTAACCTTGTTCAGTGTGGCTATTATTAGTGGTTGGGTTGGGTTGAGTACTCCAGCAGACGCCATGTTGAGTCACTATGGCTGAGCCCTCGTTTTGGATTGTAGCGGTGCATGTGGCTGAGGTTGAGGATAACGTGGCGATGGTGGGGGCGGTAATAGTGGGGAGAGCGGATAGGGTGGTGAATGAAAGTTGTTGGCCGTAGCCTACGCCGATTCCATTTCGGGCATAGGCGCGAATATAATATGTTGTGCCAGGTTGTAGTTCGATAGTGCTGCTGAAGGTTGAGGTGTCACCGTTGGCGTAAACTTTATAGTTATTGACGTTGGGATAGGGGAGGGTGTCGTAGACGAATCCGTATTCGGTGATGGAGGAGTTGCCGTTGTCGACGATTGTTCCAACGCATATTGCGGTGAAGGGTGTGATATCGGTGACAGTGTCGGTGGTGATAGTGGGGATGGCGGGGCCTTGTATGAAAATGGAGCCAAGTTCATAGTTTTGCTGGCCGGGTTTCATGTTGTCGAGAAGGATATCAAGTGTGTTGTAGAGAGAGTCCGGTTGTATTGAAATGTAGTATCCGGAGTTTATCTGGGATGCGCTGATGGGGATAGTGAATGAGCCGGTGGAGTCGGAGTAGACAGTCCTGAGAATGATATCTCCGTTTGTGGTGACTATTGTAATATTCTGGAGAGGTTGTTGTGAGCGTTGGTCAAGTAGAATGCCATGGCAGTTTGTTGTGACGTAGATGCCTTCGTCTTCGAGGTTTTTGATACATGAAGATAGGCACAGGGCAGTGATGGCTAAAAATAATATAATGAAAGGTTTGTTGCGGCGCATTGTTTTAGAATCTTAAGGTTAAACCTACAGTCGGCATTGTTTGAAAGGGTGAACTGATGACGGATGGGGAGAATGTAAGGTCGTATGGTGTGTGTGGCTGAGCAGTGATGGAACGAATGAGGTTGACAATGTAAAGGGCACCTGCTGCACCCCAGGCAATGTAGGAGGTTAGTTGCATGGAGTTGTATTTTTGGCTGGCATTGGTGAATTCGCTGATGGATATGCCATCAGTACGCATGATGTTTAGTTGTTTTTGGGCAGTGGAGTAGCAGAGGTAGCCACTGCCGATGAGAGCTGCTTCGCCTACGAAAGTGAGTATGCCTTCGGCAACGTGGTCTTTGCCTATTTGGCCAAGGCCGGGAATGATGGCTGATTTGGCAAACGAGATCCAGTTGGTTGCACTGGATGTAAGCCCCACACGATCCCATTGGGGTTCGACGTTGCCCATAGCTGCGACCTGACAGAGAACGTAGACCCAGTAGTTGCCGTTGTCAAGACGAGTGTTGTAGATGCCGACACGGTTTACGGGAACATTGTACTGGGCTGAGATGGTTTTATAGTCGGTTCCAGATAGGAGAGCGGCAGTTACCTTTTGTGCATCGAATGGTTGACCGAGCCTGTTGGCTGTGTTTTGGAATACACGTACCATGGCTTGTGCCATTGCCTCATCGACAGTTTTGCCTTCACCGGATTCTCTTACATAGATGTATGTTTCGTTGCTTGGTTTAGGGAGTTCTTTCATCCATGCCGGTTCTCTTTTGGCTTCGCAGTGAAAGATTGAGGCCAAAAGAATGAGAAATAGTATGTGATATTTGATTTTCACTTTATTGGGGGTGTGATTTAGATGTGTTTATTTTTTAACCAGTGTGTTCTCGGGTGTGAGCTGGTATTTGCGGCCGCAGGAGCACTCGAGGCTATTGTCAAGGCGTTGGCCACATTCGCATACCCATCCTATTTGTCGGGCGGGAACACCAGCCATAAGGGCATAGTCGGGGACGTTGTGAGTAACAACAGCGCCTGCTGCGATTAGTGCGCTGCGTCCTACGTTGTGGCCACAGACTATGGTGCAGTTTGCTCCGAGGGAAGCTCCTTCTTTTACGACGGTTTTGGCATATACACCGTGGACGGGGAAGTGTGCTCTCGGGGTGGTTACGTTCGTGAAGACGCAACTTGGTCCGCAGAAGACGTTATCTTCTATTTCGACTCCTTCGTAGACTGAGACGTTGTTTTGGATGCGTACACCGTTGCCAATGTGGACATTGTTTCCAATGTTTACATTCTGGCCGAATGAGCAGTGGCTCCCAATACGGGCACCGCGTTGGATGTGGCAGAAATGCCATACTTTGGTGTCGTCACCGATGGTTACGTCATCGTCGACATAGCTGCTTTCGTGAATGAATGCTTTGCTCATTGATTTTATTTTTGGATTGTTAATAGTTCAGATTTGAGAGGCACACGGCAAGGCTGTCAGTCCAATAGGGAATGTTGATGCCGAAAATGTTCTTGAATTTTGTTTTGTCGAGAACTGAGTAGTTGGGGCGGGAGACTGGGCTGGGAAATTCAACGCTGTGGCATGGTTTTATGTCGCAGGAGTTGATTCCAGACTGACGAGCAATTTCTTTGGAGAAATCGAACCAGCTGCATACGCCTTCGTTGCTATAGTGGTAGAGACCTTCTTTGCCTGGTATGAGATCTTGTTCGAGGAGAGTATAAACGGCTGCTGCCAGGTCGCCGGCGTAGGTGGGTGTACCCACTTGGTCGAAAACCACGTTGATGGTTGGCTTGGAGTTGAGTAGGGTCAACATTGTCTTGCAGAAGTTTTTTCCGAATTCGCTGTAGAGCCACGAGGTACGTATGATTAGGTGTCGGCATTTAGATTTAATGATGGCTTGCTCGCCAGCCAGTTTTGTGCGACCGTAGGCACCAGTTGGATTTGCGGGTTCGTTCTCGGTGCAAGGGGTATTGTTTTTGTTTCCGCCAAAAACGTAGTCAGTTGAGAAATGAATAAGCAGACCATTGACTGCTGCCATGGCTTCGGAGAGGTAGCGTACGGCGATATGGTTCAAGAGGTCGGCAGCAGGTTCTTCGCTTTCTGCTTTGTCGACGTTTGTGTAGGCAGCACAATTGACGACAGTATCAATGTTATGGTTACGAATGAATAGTTGAACAGCGGAGAGATTGGTGATGTCGAGTTGGTCAATATCCGTGTAGAAGTATGTGTGACGCGATTTTGCGCTACACAACTGTATATGTTTGCCAAGTTGGCCGTTTGAGCCAGTTACAAGGATATTCATTTGGATTTTATAAAAATGGGGTATTGAACTCTTTCAGTAATGGGTGTTTCTTGTCTTTTTCGGAAAGGATGATTTTGTCGAGGGGTAAGTTCCAGTCGATAGCGAGGTCAGGGTCATCCCATGCGATGGCACCTTCGCTCTGAGGCATGTAGAATTCGTCGCATTTGTATTGGAAGATGGCAGTGTCGCTCAGTACAGAGAAACCGTGGGCAAAGCCTTTGCTCATGAAGAATTGGCGGTGATTGTCTTCGGAAAGTTCGATGGAGACATATTGTCCGTAGGTGGGAGAATTTTTACGGATGTCAACAGCTACATCGAGTACTCTTCCTTTTACAACCCGAACCAGCTTGCTTTGGGCGTATGGCGGTGTTTGGAAGTGAAGTCCACGGAGTACGCCGTAGTGCGACATGGATTCGTTGTCTTGTACAAAGTTTACAGATAATCCAGTCTTTTCAACAAATTCGCGAGCGTTGAAACTCTCGAAGAAATAGCCTCGTATATCGCCAAAAATGCGGGGTTCAATAATAAGTACACCGTCTATTTTGGTTTTGATTACTTCCATGTGGGCAAGTTATTTTTTAATCAGGTTTAGTAGGTATTGGCCATATTGGTTTTTTGCCATGGGTTCGGCTATTCGGCGCAGGTCGTCAGCTGTTATCCAACCTTTTTCGTAAGCAATGCTTTCAAGGCAAGCGACTTTAAGCCCTTGGCGTTTTTCAATGACTTCGATAAAAGTCGAAGCTTCGGCAAGGGAGTCGTGGGTGCCCGTGTCGAGCCACGCAAATCCCCGTCCTAATAATTGGACTTTTAGTTGGCTGTCTTCGAGAAACTGTTGATTTACAGAGGTAATCTCAAGTTCTCCCCTGGCTGAGGGTTTAATACTCTTTGCAACAGACACGACTTTGTTTGGGTAGAAATAAAGTCCTACCACAGCGTAGTTTGATTTGGGCTGTTTCGGTTTTTCTTCTATGGAAAGGACGTTTCCCTTGCTGTCGAATTCAGCTACGCCATATCTTTCTGGGTCAGCAACCCAATATCCGAATACGGTGGCTTTGTTGTCTTGTTCGGCTGCAGCGACGGCATCACGAAGTAGCTTGCCGAACCCGTTGCCTTGGAAGATATTGTCACCAAGAACCAAGCAGACTGAGTCGTTCCCAATGAATTCTTCTCCGATGATAAAGGCTTGTGCCAAGCCATCGGGAGAGGGTTGCTCGGCATACTCGAAGTGCACACCATAGTCGGAGCCATCGCCCAACAGGCGTTTGAAGCCCGGCAGGTCGTGAGGGGTAGAAATAATGAGTATGTCACGTATCCCGGCAAGCATCAATGCGGATATGGGGTAATAAACCATTGGTTTATCATATATAGGAAGGAGCTGTTTGCTCACTCCTTTAGTAATGGGATACAGGCGGGTCCCAGACCCGCCTGCTAAAACTATTCCCTTCATATATTCGTGTTATTTGTAAGAAACATTATAGATTAGTTCACTATTCTTTCTTCTTCTTTCCTTCGCCTTCACCTTCACCATAACCGTAGCCATAGCCGTAGCCATAACCGTAGCCATAGCCATAACCGTATCCGTAACCATATCCATAACCGTAGCCATAACCGTAACCGTATCCGTAACCACCGTATTTACGTTTGATTACAGGAACGTCAGTCATAATAATGGCCATATTTTTAAATTTCTTCTTGTCATTAAGCTCTTGGATGAATGGGAAGGAACTCTTGTTCAAATAGCCTACACGCATGATGTATGTAGTAACATCGGCGCAATGGTTAATGATAGATGCATCGGCAACAATCTGCGCAGGAGTGGAGTCAAGAATGATGTAGTCATATTTTTCGCGCATATATTCTACGAGTTTATCCAGTTTGTTGTCAAGCAATAACTGTGTTGCATTAGGAGGAGTCTTCTCGCATACAATGTAATCGAGATACGGGGAAGTTTCACTATGCATAATAATCTTGGTGAAATCTTCTTCTTTTCCTAACATATAATGAATAAGACCAGTGCGATTGTGGCGGTCAATGGTCTTGGACAATGAGCGTTTACGTAAGTCGCAGTCAACCAGTATAGTCTTTTTGCCGAGATAGGCTAATGAAAGTGCCAAGTTAAGTGCCACGAATGATTTACCCTCACCCGGAACAGTGGACACTGTCTGTATGACTTTCTGGTTGTCTTTTAAGAAGAATGGGATATTCGAGTGTAATATTCGGAATGCTTCAGTGACAACATCCGTGCCGTTGGCAGTTACAATTATTTCGTCATTTGCTCTGCCTTCAGGTTTCTGTGGGATTTCACCTAAAATAGGAATTGTAAGTGCTTTTTCAATATCGAATTTGGAACGTAATTTGATGTTGAAGAAGTTAATGCAGAACATAATAAGTGCAGGTATTGCAACTCCGCAGAGTAGACCTACAAGCACGTGCATTGACAGGTGGGGACCCATATTAGAGCGGACAGGAGGTTCTACCACTTTGGCGCTGGCAACAGTAACAGCAAGGTTCATTGCATTTTCTTCACGTTTGCTTAACAAGTAGAGGAAAAGTTCCTCTTTGATTTTCTGTTGACGTTGAACCTCTTCAACAGCCTTGGTCTGTATAGGCATTGCAGAAATCTGTCCTTGGGCACGGGATTGCTGTGCTTTAGCACTGCGGAGACGAATGTCTATAGAGTTGATTAAGTTGTCGATAGCAGTGAGGATAGCACTTCGGCTTGATTCCATTTGTTGCTGGTATTGGCGAACTTGTGGGTTTTTGGGACCTGCTGTATTAATAATCTTTTTGTATTGGAGAAGTAGGTTGTTATACTGGTTGATGAGGCCTTGAACACCAGCGCCAGCATCTGAAGTAATCAAATTGCCGGGAAGCAATTCATCCTTGTTTGCAGGATCCATCAGATAAGATCTAATGTCTTTAATGAGGATAAGTTGTGATTCAAGACTCATAACCTCTTCGGAATAGCGTGTAGCAGATTGAAGGATGCTTCCCGATGAAGTGCTCAATTCAGGCAATCCAGAGCTTCTTTTCACCTCGGCAACTTTAGTGTCAACGTCTTCAAGTTCACCAGATATGAGGGCAATACGCTCGGATACGAATTGTTCTGTTTTCTGTGCAATCAGGTTCTTGTCCTTGATACCGTCTGCGTTATATGCATCCACCAAAGCATTGATGGTTTCTTTTGCACGCAGGTCGTTATTGTCAGAATATGTAATAACAAGGATGTCGGCATTCTTGTCAATTCGACCGACCGACAGATTACGAACTATTTGATAGGCTTTAGCCATTACGGGACATTCGGACAGGTCATAAGTTACACCGATGTCCTTGCTGGAGAAATATGAAGTCTTGTCAATCGTGAAGGAGATGAAATTGTTGAGTGTTACTGGGTCGGTATAATAGGCTGTTCCTTTGTTTTTTGAAGTCCCGCCATTTACTGTGGTAACAACATAACTGTAACGGTTCTTGTCAATAGGAGTAACCCGTACGTTGATATTGATATCACTGAAATCAGTGTTGCGGACAAGTACTTTCATATCCAGAGGACGGTCTTGGTAATAAGAAATCTTGGTGAAAAAGCTCTTCCTGTCGCACATTTTGTTGAGGTTCAATTGGGTGACCACATTCTTTGCTAAAGGAGAGGATTTCAGCAAATAAATCTCATTGTCCAAGGATTGAGTTCCGAAATTGTCGCCCATATTGTTGAAGATGGCGTCCATATTTCTCATATATGGATTGCGGGTTTTAGAATCATCCCGAACCATAATAGTGGACTTGCACTCGTATACTTTTGGTTTTGTTTTAAAAATGATTCCGGCAACCAGTAAGCATACAAATAAGGAAAGTGCAAACCAGTACCAATTATTAATAACCAAAAATACAAGGTCTTTTATGGATATTGTATTTTCAGATTCCTGTTGGGTGTTGCTTTGAGGATTCTGAATATTCTGTATCTGTTGTGTGTTTTCCATGTTTTCTCCGAATTTAACTAATACAGCTATGATTAATTGTTTAAATACCGTTTAGACAAGATATAGTAGTAGAACACTGAGGAGAGGACTGATACAATCGATACAGCACTCGAAACATAAGTCATCGTCATGGGGTCTCTCTCTGCGTTCTTCTTCTTTCTCATGTTGGGCTCAACGTAGACCACATCGTTCTGGTGCAGATAATAATACGGTGAGTCAAATACCGATTTGGAGGAAAGGTCGATTTCACCAATGGTTCGAAGGCCGTTTTCTTCACGGATAACCGTCACATTGTGGCGCTGTCCATAGATGGTCAGGTCGCCCACCATGCTCAGAGCTTCAAAGATTGTCAAACGTTCTCCTGACACAACTAACTGGCCGGGGCGAGTGACATCGCCAAGAACGCAGACTTTAAAGTTCATGAGTTTAACAGTAACAACGGGGTCAGTGATGTGCCCTTCGCCAACAAGTCTGGACTCAATAAGAGCAGCTAATTCGCTGTGAGTAAGACCTACCACGTGCAGCTTTCCCAATACTGGGAAGATAATATCACCATCATGATTAACCAAGTATCCCGACACAATGGAACTTCCCGGATTCATTACTGTACCGTTGAGGACGGCAATTTTATTGGTCTCCTGATTAAACTGGATAGTAGATTCAGGCGTTTCGCTTTCAACATAGATACCGAGAAGGTCGTTGGCTTGTATACCTCCTGAAAACTGACCCTTTAAAGCAAATGCAGAGTCCCGCTGGGCATCATGTATGTATGCTATTTCTGTTGCAGGGCCACATGAAATGACCAACATGGATAAAATTGCCGCACTTGACAATAATTTTATTATTTTCATGTATTCTGTTATTTATTATTAAAGTTTCTATATTTCAATTCATTGTAAAAGTGTTTAGCGAGAAAACACTTTACACTGATTTTGCAAAGATACTATTTTTTTCGTGTCCAATCAAATTTTTTTATAAAAAAAGTAACTCCAACATGTCTTTTAACAAAACAAGGGGTACCCCTATAAACTGGCCGGGTTATGCTTTTTATTCGGAATCAAAAAAAAAACGTATCTTTGCATTTCAAACAAAATAAAGCCATGCAAGCATTTATTCCCGCTGCCGGATTGGGAACCCGGCTTCGACCGCTTACCGACCATCGCCCCAAGGCTATGATCGAAATTGAGGGTGTCCCACTGCTAAAAATCGCGATTGACAATCTCATCCGTCAAGGCATTTCGCGTATAGTTGTAAATGTCCACCATTTCCCCGACATGATTATAGATTACATTGTCAGTCATACATGGGGAGTGCCGATTTCTATTTCTGATGAGCGTGACTTGCTTCTCGACACGGGCGGAGGACTTAAAAAAGCATCCTCTCTAATGGCTGATGACGAACCTGTACTGATTCATAATGTGGATGTTCTATCTACAATCGACCTTAATCAACTACTTTCCCTACATAAAGAAAGAAACGACATGGCAACCCTGGCTGTCAGTGAGCGTAAGACCTCCCGGTATCTACTTTTTGATCAACGGGATAAACTTACCGGCTGGGCAAATACTACCAGTGGAGAAACCAAATGGGTCAGTGCTCCCGCAACGCAATGTAAACAATTTGCTTTCAGTGGGATTGCAATAGTAGAGCCTGCTTTTCTGTCTCAAATGCCTGTTGCTGACAAACCCTACCCCATTATTCCAGTCTATCTTGAAGTGGCCAAGAGCAATAGAATAAGTTATTTCCAACATTCTTCCAATGCTTGGTTTGATGTTGGGACTCCCCTAAAATTAGATGCAGCAAAACAATGGTACCATTCCTTACAGAAGTAGCTCAGCATCTGCTGAATAAGTTTGGTAATGACTTAGACAAAGTCACCGTGGTCTTCAACAACCGCAGATCTGGTCTGTTCCTTCGTCACCGGTTCCTTGAATTGTCCGACAAGCCACTTTTCCTACCACGCACTATCAGTATGGATGTGTTGATAAACGAACTGTCTGGACTTGAAATTGTGCAAAATGAGCTGCTTCTCTTTGAACTATTTGACGTCCATCGTCATCTCTTGGGTAACGATGGCAAGTTTATCACTTTTGAAGAATTCATCCCCTTTGGTGACATGATGTTGGCCGATTTCTCCGAAGTGGATTTGTATTGCGTAGACACCAAGCAGCTGTTTACGAATATCCATGAAATCAAGGCTATAGGTGAGTGGGACATTGAAACTGGTACCCTCACTCCTTTCCAAGAGAAATATTTGCTATTCTACCGTTCTCTTTATCAGTACTACAGCGAATTACACCAACGCCTGCTGTCCAAGAACAAGGCTTATTCAGGAATGGCATATCGTACCGTTTCTGAGAATATTTCTACATTATGTCAGCGTTTTCATGGCCAGCATCTTTGTTTTGTGGGATTTAATGCTTTGTCCACAAGCGAGGAACGTATCATACATACCCTTGTTACTGAGGGTGTCGCCAGTTTGTACACAGACGGCGACCCCTACTATTTCGCCGACGACCATCAGGAGGCGGGTTATTTCTTGCGAAAAAACCAACCACATTTTCCCGAAATCGGCTCTTACCATGACCATTATGGCACTGGTAACAAAACCATCTCCATTGTTAGTTGCTCCGAGAATGTGTTGCAGTGCAAGTATGCAGGCAACATCATTCAGAGTTCCCTTCTCAACAGTCAGCATGAAACCCTGAACGACACAGCTATCGTTTTGGCTGACGAGACTTTATTGCTTCCGATGCTCAACGCCCTCCCCGAGCAAGTCAAAGCTGCCAATGTCACAATGGGATTCCCTTTCACCAATACAGGCGTCCATTCCTTGATGCTCAAGTTGTTCTCTCTTCACTGTAGGCGTAGGGAACAAACCTTCTACCATCAGGACATTCTTGACTTATTATCTGACCCAATTGTTTCCAAGTTGCATGGAACAAGTAATATACACTCAAAAATAAATGCTCTTTTCTTCCAAGAACATGTAATCTATACCGATACAGATACGCTCTCTGATCTGTGTAAACAGATTTCAGTCGATATATCGCCAATACGTTTCTTGCTGAGTGATAATCCTCCCAATGTAGATGATTTCCTTTCTATGACTCATCAACTTATCCAGTTGATTTACAATACTGAGACTCTGAAAACCAATCTGAAGGAGAAGGAGGCATTGGCTAGCCTTCTTGAAATCGTTGACCATTTCCAGGACATACAGAATGAATACCATTTCATTGAGACATTGAGTATACTTCAAAAAATCTATAACCGTTTGGCACAACGGCGCTCCGTCGCTTTCTACGGGGAACCCTTAGCTGGTCTGCAAATTCTCGGTGTTCTTGAAACGCGTAACCTTGATTTCAAGCGTCTTATCATTCTTTCTGTCAACGAGGGAACCATCCCTTCTGCAAGATCTTTCAACTCTTTGATTCCATATAATTTAAAGATTGCTTTTGGCCTTCCGACATTCCACGAAAAGGATGCTGTCTACGCTTATAATTTCTACCGTCTGTTGCAACGCGCTGAGGAGATCCATCTCATCTACAGCACCGAGTCCGACCTCTCGGGCAAAGGCGAGCCCAGTAGGTTTATCCATCAAATCCGCAGAGAGTTGGTTGAACGCTTTCCGCAGAACATCTCCCTCAAAGAAGAAATAGTCTCTGCAACCAACTGCCTTCCTAATGTAGCCTTCAAGAACACTGGTGATAAGAACGAAACTGTCATGTCTCGGATACAAGAGATTGCAGCTCGAGGACTTTCCCCATCGGCACTCAACAAGTACCGTGCCTGTCCTTTGAAGTTCTATTATGAGAACGTCCTTGGTATCAATGAGTCCGAGCAGTTAACCGAAGACCTTGAGCAGAATGAACTCGGCAGCTGTATCCATGCTGTTTTAGAACACATTTTCTCTCTTGATGCCGACCGTCATGTCAGGATTGAAACATTGCAATCTGCTCTGAATCAACTTGACTCCATCATCGACCAGATTCTTTCCAGCCAATTCCATCACGGAAGAAATGTTCTCGGGCGAAACCATTTTCTTAAATCTGTAGCTAAAACGCAGATAACAAACTTCTTAAAGTCTGAAATCAAGTACCTCCAAACAGAGGGTGGCATAGATATTCTGGGTTTAGAGCAGCAGCTTTCCCACTCTCTTGAAATCCCGTCAGGAAACGATATTCAACAAGTTGTAATATCGGGCATTGCCGACCGTATTGACATCAGCAATAAAACCATCAGAATCATCGATTACAAATCTGGCAAAGTCGACCCTCGCGAGTTGCATGTCAGCGACCCCGAACCCGACTGGGCGGCAGTCTCCGACAAATGGTTCCAGCTAATGACCTATGAATGGCTCTATGCCCATATCCAAGTAACTGATTTCCCCCACATCTCCGGCATCTTCCCCTTGCGCCATCTCAATTCCCAGTTGCTTACAGCCTCATGGGAAGGCTCTGACATCATTACTCCCCATCATCTGGAAACCTTTGACCAAATGCTCCGTCAACTTGTTTCCGAACTATTCAATACCGACATCCCCTTCCTCCCCAACCCCCAATCCAAAATGTGCGGTTTCTGCCCGTTCAGCGAAATCTGCCAACGCATCCCCTCGTAGTTACCTTCATCCTGCGCTGTGCCATCCCGCCAAAGCACTTTCTGCAAATTATTGAAAAAATAGTTACTTAATCAAAAATTATTTGTATCTTTGCAGATTGATAAACAAGTCTCCTCTTAGTTTGTTCAATCGGCTAAAGGAGTGATGTATATATTGTTATGTAATAAAAAATATATTAATATACCAATGAGAAAAACACTGTTAACTCTCCTCATGGCCACTGCCGTTCTTCTGACGGGATGTAGCGGATTGTCCAAAATGAAGTCTAATAGCAAAAAAATCCGTTACCAGGCCAACCCTGACCCCGTCGAGGTTCGTGACGACAAGGTGGTGGTAAATTTCACAGCCTCAGTCCCTGCCAAATATTTTGACAAAGGCGTGGCATTGTTCATTCAGCCTGTGTTCACTTGGGAAGGTGGCACCACCGCCCTTGACCCCATCACGGTCAAAGGTGAATCCGTTTCAGGCCCCGGCACAACTATCAACTATACCACAGGCGGTCGTTTCACCTACAACGACGTCCTCGACTACAAACCCGGCATGGAAACAGGCAAAGTCCTTCTCGCCCCGGTGGCTTACAAGACCTCTACCGTCGACGATGAAGCCCTCTTCTCCGACCAGATTGTCCAGCAGCATCGTGGCGTAGTCTTCCCAACGGTTTTGATTTCCGACGGTGTAAACATCACCTCCGAGTGGATTGACATCCGTGGCAATATCTCCATCGCCCCCCTTAACTACAACAAGAAACAAGGGGTTGTGGAAACTGCCGATATCTATTTCCCCAATGGGACTTCCATTCTTGACTGGGGTTGCGACATGAACGTCCGTTTCAATGCCCAAAACACTGTTAATGACCTCAAGCGCGTCATGCTCGAAAACGGTCTGCCCAAACAAATCACCATCACCGGCTGGGCTTCGCCCGAGGGTGAAGAAACCGCCAATGTCGGCGTCTCCAAAAACCGTGCCGACATTGCCACCGCTGAACTCCGCCGTGTTCTCGACGACGTTCTCACCACCATGGCCCGCCGTGCCAAAGTCAAACCTCAAGACCTTGAGTACTACAAACACAACCAACTTAAGAAGATGGTCATAACCACCCGCGCCGCTGGTGAAGACTGGGTCCATTTTGTTGTCATGGTTGAAGAAAGCGGCATCCAAGACCGTCACGCCATTGTCAATGTAGTCGAAACTCAGCAAAACCTCGTCAAGCGCGAACAGATGATTCGCAACTACGCCGAGACCTATCCCCAGCTCGAACGTGAAATCTTCCCCAGTTTGCGTCGTGCCCAGATTGCTCTCTACTACTCCGAAGCACGTCTCACCGATGTCGAACTCGCCAAACAGGCCACCCTCAACCCATCCAAACTCTCTTTCGACGAACTCATGTACGCTGCTTATATCAACTACAATTATGACACCAAAATGAAATACTACAAATGGGCCACCGAGAACCACAGTGCCGAATGGGGTGCTTGGAACAACGCCGGTGCCATTGCTTTCTATCTTGGTGATTTCCCCGAAGCCGAACGCTACCTGAAAGTGGCTCGCGACCTCAACCCCCACAACCCCGATGTCCTCAACAACACCGGCCTCCTCTGCCTGGCTCAGAAGGACTACACCCTTGCTAAATACTACTTCGAAGAGGCCCAGCGCCAGGGCAGTTCCGATGCTGAAGCCAATATTCCCCTGCTCAACCTCAAACGCGGCAACTACGAAGAAGCACAAAAACTCCTCAAAGGCACCTCTTGCAACTACAATCTGGCCTTCTCCCAACTTATGAACGACCAAATCGAGAGCTGCATCCGCACCCTCAACTGCTGCCTTGACCAAACCGCCGAAGTCTACTACCTCCGTGCAGTTGCCTACGCTCGTCTCGGCGACCGCGAAAACTGTCTCAAGAACCTCCAAGGCTCCGTCGACCAGGAATACGACTACAAACGCAAAGCCGCCGTCGACACCGAATTCAAAGCCTACTGGAACGACCCCGACTTCAAACTGGTCATCAAACTCTACTAATCCCGTCATCAAATTTACCATACGGATGTAGGAATAACCCGCTTGTTCCTACATCCTTTTTTTAAACACCTCCACACAATGAAACTTTTTACCGCCGTCAAACGGCAAATCCCTAATCTTATTACCCTCGGCAACCTCACTTTCGGTGTTTTGGCTTGCTACCACGCCGCTCTTGGCTCCCTCCGCGAGGCTGCCGTCTGCATCATGGCTGGCATCTTCCTCGACTTCTTCGATGGCCTTGCCGCCCGTCTGCTCAAAGTAGCATCCCCTGTTGGCAAAGAACTTGATTCCCTTGCCGATGTAGTCACTTCGGGCGTCGCCCCGGCACTCATCCTCTTCCACATCATCGGAATGCTGTCCGCCTACAACGACTACCCCGAACTCCTCGAATGGCTCTGCTACACAGCTTTCCTCATCCCTGCCTTCTCTGCCTATCGTCTGGCCAAGTTCAACCTTGACACCCGCCAAAGCCATAGCTTCCTCGGCCTTCCCGTCCCTTCCAACGCGCTCATCTGGGTAGGATTGGCACTGTCTTTGTATAACGTTTACGCTATTCCGGCCTTTCTTTCCTCGCTCCTGTTCCCCTGCATCCTCGTTGCTGTTTCGCTCGTCACCGACATCCTCATGGTCACCGAACTGCCCATGTTCTCGCTCAAGTTCAACTTCAAAGACCTCTCTTGGAAAACCAACTGCGTTCAGTACATCTTCCTTATAGGTTGCGCCGCCATCATCGCCCTCACCCGCCAGTGGTATGCCATCTCTCTTATCATCCTGTGGTACATTCTCCTCTCTTTACTCACTCAACGCAAGCACAAGACCGATGAACAATAATCCCCAATCCATTGCCATAGCCGACTACGACTACCCCTTGCCCGACGACCGTATTGCCAAATTCCCGCTCGAATGCCGCGACCATTCTAAACTTCTCGTCTACCGTGGCGGCGACATCTCTGAAAGCCGGTTCGACCATATCCCCGAACTTCTGCCACCCGACACCCTTCTAATCTTCAACAATACAAAAGTCATCCACGCCCGTCTCTTCTTCCGCAAACAAACGGGCTCCACCATCGAAGTATTCTGTCTTGAGCCCCACGCCATGCCTGTTTCTCAGTCGTTTGAGCAGACTGAATCCTGCACTTGGGTCTGTTTTATCGGCAACAACAAAAAGTGGAAAGAAGGCTCCCTATCGCGCGAACTTGACATCGACGGCCATAAAATAACACTCACGGCTACTCGTCGCCAGGCTGTAGGCAACGCCTGGATTATCGATTTCAACTGGGATGGCGGGTTTAGCTTTGCCGATATTATCGACCGTGCCGGGGTCATCCCCCTTCCTCCCTACCTGCATCGCGAGGCTGTGGAGAGCGACAACGAGCGTTATCAGACCGTCTACGCCGAACACCAAGGTTCCGTCGCTGCACCTACCGCTGGACTACACTTCTCCCCTAAGGTGTTTGAAATGCTTGGTAACAAGGGCATTGAAACAGATTTTATAACTCTTCACGTCGGTGCAGGTACCTTCAAACCTGTCAGTACAGATACTATAGGAGAGCACGAGATGCATGTTGAGAAAATCGAAATCGATCGACCCAACATCGAGTGCATCCTCAACCATTTTGGCAAGCCCATTATACCCGTCGGAACAACAACCGTACGAACCATAGAATCAGTGTATTGGTTTGGTGTTAAACTAAGCCTTGACCCCGATTTGGATGCTATGCACGTCTTGCAATGGGATCCCTACGAGCTGGAATCGCTCAATATCAGTGCCGAGCAAGCCTATCGCAACGTCCTGAATTGGATGGAGCGGCATGAGTCAGACCACCTCGACGGTGACACTCAACTAATGATTGCACCTGGATACAACTACCATGTTATCAGTGGACTTATCACTAATTTTCACCAACCCAAAAGTACCTTGCTGCTGTTGGTGTCGGCTTTGGTGGGCGATGCGTGGAAGGATTGTTACCGCTATGCGCTCGACCACCAGTTCCGTTTTCTCAGCTACGGCGATAGCTGCCTCTTCTTGCCGTGATTGCCATGCGCCTAACCCCTTCCCGACTGCTAAAGGAGCTGTTGCAACTTGTCTACCCCGCGCTTTGCTGCCATTGCGGCGAGCCTTTGGTCGGCGACGAGGACTCTCTGTGCACTCATTGCATGTGCCATCTCACGTGGGCGCGTCATGCAGCCATGCCGAACAATGATGTCGAGCTCCGTCTTGCCGGGCGGGTGCCATACCAGGCTGCCGCAGCCCTATTTCTTTTCCGACAGGGTAGCGTTGTCCAGGATGTGGTACATCAAATCAAGTACCATGGAAATCTGCATTTGGCGCACCGTTTCGGCTGTTTATTGGGGGATGAATTGGTTGGTTCCAAGCGTTTCGACGATATAGACTGCCTTGTTCCCGTCCCGCTGCATCCGTGGCGGAAATGGCAGCGCGGCTATAATCAAAGCGAGTTGCTTTGCCGTGCCATGGCCGAAGTGATGGGGAAACCTGTTATTACCAACAACTTAATCCGGCGGAGGTACACCTCCAGCCAAACCCACAAGAGTCGGCAGGACCGCATGGACAACATGAAAGCCGTCTTCGCGGTGCGTAGGCCTGAAGAATTTGAGAACAAGCACATTCTTCTTGTCGACGACATTATTACGACCGGTGCTACCACAGAGAACTGCTATCATGCACTCCGTTCGGTGGACAATCTCAAAATAAGTGTGGCTGCCCTTGCTGTCACCAGCCATTAAGTAGCGTTCAAGCAACTAAGTACAGTTGTTCAAAACGCTGTTCTACTACATTTTATCCCCACTTGTGTAACACTTTGGAAAGTGTAGTATCAATGTGGAACAATTGTTGTATCAGTGGTTTACGATATTTGTTAGGATGTTTTTATGCACTCATTGCGAGGGTGGGTACCCGGCAATTTGGCTTGTATACAGAAAAAAAAATTTGTCGAATGCGTTTTTTTTACTATTTTAGTAAAATGTTTTTGGTGGGGGTGCTGTTTGTAAAACGTTTGTAGATAGAATATTATAAAAAATCGTAATATGAAATATAATCGTATCCTTTTAAAATTGAGCGGTGAATCGCTCATGGGAGAACAAAGTTACGGCATATCGCCCGCTATGTTGGAACAATATGCAGCAGACATTAAGCAGGTAGTGGACAAAGGTGTTGAGGTTGCCATAGTGATAGGCGGCGGCAACATATTCCGAGGCCTGAGCGGTGCTTCGAAAGGAATGGACCGAGTGCAGGGAGATTATATGGGCATGTTGGCTACGTTGATTAACAGCATGGCATTGCAGGCTGAAGTGGAGAAACAAGGAATGAAGAGTGAACTGTTGGCGGGTCTTGCCATTGAGCCGATATGCAAAGAAATGTCGCGTCGCAGGGCTATCGAGGCCATGGAAGAGGGACGAGTGGTGATTATCGGCGGCGGCACGGGTAATCCGTTCTTTACCACCGACACAGCCTCCACGCTCCGAGCCATTGAGATTAAAGCCGATGTTATTTTGAAAGGTACGCGTGTGGACGGCGTTTACACGGCCGACCCCGAGAAAGACCCCACGGCTACAAAGTATCAGAGTCTTACTTTCCAGGAGGCTTTGAGCAAAAAGCTTAAGATTATGGACCTTACGGCGTTTGCCCTCTGCGAGGAGAACGACCTCCCGATATATGTGTTTGACATGAACACTCCCGGCAATCTGCTGAAAGTGGTATCGGGTGAACCTATTGGAACTGAGGTGAAGAAAGGTTGAGCGGATGTCCTTTATTGAGGTTTATTAATCTTTTGAGAATGTAATAACAAAAAATAATATACAATATGAACGACTTATCGAAAGCCTGTATTGACGAGGCAAAAAACAGTATGCAGTCCGCCATTCATTTTCTTGAAAAGGAGTTGGAAAAAATCCGCGCAGGAAAAGCAAATCCCGGAATGCTTGATGGTGTGAAAATCGATTATTATGGAACCCCTACTGAAATTAGCCAGGCGGCCAATATCAACACACCGGATCCCCGTACCATTATCATCCAGCCGTGGGAAAAGAGCATTGTAGGTGCTATCAATAAGGCTATTCTTGATGCCAATCTGGGCTTTACGCCGCGTCATGAGGGCGATATTCTGCGTATCATCATACCGCCGCTTACCGAGGAAAGACGTAAAGAACTGAGCAAGGCTGCCAAGGTAGAGGTGGAGAACAGCAAGGTGAATATCCGCAATGCCCGCCGCAATGTTATGGACAAGGTGAAGAAACTGAAAGACAAGTCGGTGCCTGAGGATGAAGTGAAGCAGGTGGAAAAAGAGATTCAGGACGTTACCGACAAGTTCATTGCCGAGTGCGACAAGATTTATGCCGCCAAGGAGAAAGAGATTATGACTGTCTAAATTGCGCTGTTCTTTTGACAATGGATTTAAGATTGTTCGATTCGCTTGAGTCGACGAACAAATATTGTGAGCTCCTCGACCTTACCACGGTCGGGGAGTTTGCTGTAATCTGTGCCAAGGAGCAGACGGCAGGAATAGGGCAGCGAGGCAACTGCTGGCATTCGGAGGCTGGGAAGAATTTGACATTCAGCATAGTACTAAAACCTACTTTCTTGGCATTCGAGAACCAGTACGCGCTTACAAAGGCAGTGTCTCTGGGCATAGTGGATGCGTTGGAAGGGTTGATAGCGAAGGAAGAGCGAATCAGTATAAAATGGCCGAATGATATTTATATAGGGCGGCGAAAGGTTTGCGGAGTGCTGATTTCGAACAGGGTGTCGGGTGGAAACCTGGTTGCATCGATTGTGGGGGTGGGGCTTAATGTGAACCAGACGGAGTTTCCTGATTGGATTCCCAATCCTGTATCGATAAAGCAATTGACGGGTAATGATTTGCCGTTAGATATGGTTCTGGAGAGGGTGGTCGGGTGCATTGAGATGCGCTACAGGCAGCTTGAAGCTTCGCAAAAGGAGGGGGGGGAGAGCATGGATGCTGATTATTTGTCGAGGCTGTTGTATTTGGGTGTTGAGCGGACGTATCTGTGCCGTGGGAGCGAAGTTAGGGCGACGATAAAGGGAGTGAACCGTTTTGGTCACCTGGAACTTGTTACAAATAAGGGCGAGGGGTTGACGTGCCAACTGAAGGAGTTGGTGTTTCTTTGATTGTTTTTTGTGTGCCGTTGTTGCGCTTTTGGAGCCTGCCTGTAGCGGTGGGGCTATCGGGCGTTTTTGGTCATGGAACGGCGCATTTTCTCGATTAGGTAGTTGACAACTACGTCCGACTGGCGGTCGGTGCTGCAACAGAATATGTAAAGGGTGCGGGAAAGGTAGGAGACACCGACGTAGCAGGATTGATTGTGGTCGATTTGTTCGTTGACCACGGGGGCTGGCTTCGTGGGGTCTTGACGGTTGCGCTGGGTGAACATGGCGACGTCCCAACCGTTATTCATTTGTTCTTGTTGTTCGGGCGAGGGGGTTGCGAGGTTGAATTCGCGGCAGAGCCACTGCCAGCCGTCTTCGTCGATGGCTTCGAGGAGTGTTACATCGGCGGTGATGCCTGTGTCGAGGGTAAAGTTGGTGACGCTGGCGACGCGGATATCGGTGCGCGAGGCATAACGGTTATAGAGGTCGGTCTGCGCCGTAGCAGTGAGTGCGGCCAGTTGCAGGATTGCCAGTGCAAGGATTTTCCATTTAGTCATGGCGTCATGCATTAAGGAAGTTCCAGATGTCGTTGATTACTGAGTCGGGGGAACATTGTGTGTTGCAGGCCACGATGGGCTCGTCGTTGGTGGTGACGGCGGGTTCGATGAAGATACGGTTGTGCGCGGGTTGTTTAGGTTCAGTTCTGACAGCGGTGGCTGCGGGAGTTTTGGCAGGAGTGCTGACCGTGGTGGCTGCCTTTTGGGTTGAGGTGTTGACGACTGGGTCTTCGGGCAGGGTAGTGGCGGGAGAAGTAGTCTCGACGGCGAGGGTGGTAGTATCGTCGACGGCAGGGGTTGCGGTGTGGTTCTGGGCAATCAACGGAGTGTTGTCGGAGATGGCTTGGTTCTTATGGGTAAGTGGGAATAGAATACCTGCCGCGATGAGAGTGGTGGCTACAGTTGAGGCCACGGCGATTCTTTTGCGACGGATTTTGCCGGCCTGCATGGAGGCAGAGGCAAGGACCTGGTCGCGATGGGTGAGGCGGTTAAGCTCATCCTGGCCTTCGGGGGTCAGTGTCCCGTCGGCGTATTGCTGAAGCAGTGTCTCTAACTTTGTCATAGTGTATTATGTTTTAGTGTTGATGTTCAGAATTTAAAGGTTTTGCTTTTTTCGTGGTCAATTAGTTGTTTGAGTAGAATTTTGTGTCCTTTGTAGAAAAGTTTTTTGAGTGCGGAGGGCGTGATGCCGGTGAGTTCTGCTATCTTTTGGCGGGAGTAGCCTTTTTCATAGTGTAGGTTGAAGATGTCTCGAATGCGTGAGGGTAGTTGTTCTTTGTATTGCCATAGGGTTTGCAGTTGTTGTTCGTCGAGAGGGTCGTCGTGATAGGGCTTCTCGGGCAGTTTGTCGGTGAGGATATAGTTTCTTTTAAGTAGTTTGTAGCAGTTGTTGTGGACAACGCGAGCGCAGTAGTTGTAGGGGTTGTTCACCCAAGGCTGCGACATGGTTTCGACCAAGGCCTCTTGCACCACGTCTTCAACATCGGTTGGGTTATGCAACAAGGAGTATGCCATCCGGTAGAAGTCCAGATAATGGTCGGCCAGCATCTGTTTGTCGCTATCTCGCATAAGGGTGTATTAGTTGTGTTGCGTGTATATAGAGTCGTTGCATCCATTTTGGTTACCCCTCGAAAGGCATTTTTAACTTTTTTTATGATATTTTGGCAGTTCTGGGATGGGAAGTAGTTGTTTATTTTCGAAGTCGACTTGGCAGCAGATTTGTTGTGTACCGTTGGTGAGGCAGAGGAATGGGACTTGCAGAACGAGGTTGTAGCGGCAGGCTTGGTCAATCACTTTCTGTGTGAGGGGAACGGTTTCTTTCTTGCATTCGACGATTATCAGGGGGCGGACGTTGCTGTCGTAAACCACAATATCGCAGCGTTTAGACATGCCGTTGAGGGAGATGGAGCCTTCCACCTGCATTAGTTCCAAGGGGTAGAGAAGTTGCTGGTGGAGGTATAGTATAAAGTGCTGGCGAACCCATTCCTCGGGAGTGAGAGCAACAAAACGGTTGCGCACTATGTCGAAGACCTCTCTGTGGCCGTTGGCCTCGCGCAACTTAATAGACATTCTCGGTTCCGCTGTCATCGTCTTCTTCCACTTGTTGGCGCTGCTTGAGGCCGTTGTTGATTTTATAAGAGAAGCCGACAGTGATGGTGGGCGAGATGCGCCGTGAGTTCACTACCCGGCTCAACTGGTTGGTGAAGGTGGTGTGACCCCAGCCGCCAGTAGAGAAGACGTCACCGACGCGGATGTTGATGGTACCGCGTTTCTGTAACACGTCTTTTTTCACAGCCAAATCGAACCAATAGGAGGGGAGCATGGTGGTTTGGAGGTCGAGCCATGGGGCAAAGTACTGTCCAGAGAACTGGATGGTCCAGTCGGCGGGCAGGGTCATGTATGAGGTGAATTTACCGCTGGCCTGCCAGGCTGAATGGCTCTTGTTGTTGAGCAGTTGGGTGCCTTGGATGGTGCTGTGGTACATGTTGATGCTGAGGTTTAGTTTCCACCATTTCATGACTTGCCAGTCGACGATAAACTCAAGGCCGTAGTTATAGCCTTTGTCGAGGTTTTGCCAGGTGCTGGCCCAGTAGCCTTCGTACTGGGGGTTGTAGGGCATCCAAGGGCTGTAGTGGTCGCGAGATAGGGAGTCCCAGACAAAGCCATAGCGAGTCATCATGTTGTTGGTTTGGCGGTAGTATGCGCAGGTGTAGATGTTCCATTTGTTTATGCCCAGGTTGTATGACAGTTCAAAGGCGTTGGTAAATTCGGGGTCAAGATTCGGGTTGCCGAAGGACATTTGTTGGCCTTCACGTACATCGAGGTAGGGGTTGAGATCCCACATGTGGGGACGGCGAACACGGCGGCTGTAGCTCAGCTGCATGCTGTTGTTCTGGTTGATTTCGTAGGAGAGGTGCAGGGTGGGGTAGAGTTCCCAGTAGCTTTTGTGTATGGGTTCCACCGATGGGTGGTTGAGGTCTACACCGTTGAGGTATGAATATTCGAGACGCAGACCGCCTTGTGCGGAGAGTTTGTCGGTGAATTTACCGCCCACGGTGGCGTAGATGCCGTGGGTTTGCTGATTGTAGTTGAAGTGGGTAGAGGTGGTTGAATCGAAATAGTTGTAGAGTTGGTGGGTGCTGGGGTGGTACTCGGTGCGGAAGTATTTGGCATCCTGGTCGGGCCAATCCATGCGACCTTCATATCCTGTTTCAAGTTTCCAAACTTCGGCGAAGGGATGCACATAGTTCATTTTCAAGTTTAACGACTGGTGGTGGTTTTCGGTTTCAGTGCGGCGCAAGTAGTAGTTGTCCCATAAGGGATTGCCTGTGAGGGGTGGGGTGTTGACGAGGGTATCGCGGTAGAGTTGTTCTTGTAGGCCGTCGCCTTTTACCTGGCGAGTGGAGAACGTGACGTCGGCGGTCAGTTCGCGGTCTTTTTCATCGAACTTCTTGACATAACTGAGGTTGAATACATGGTTGAAGTTTAGGTTGTTGTTGGTGTCAAGTTGGGTGTAGTCCATGAGGCCGTTGTACATCAGGTCGTTTGTGAATATTTGGCTTGTTCTTAGACGTTTGCCGCCACGCAGTTGATAGGATACCAGCAGGCTGTTCTTATCGTTGAAGTAGTACTCTCCGCCTACCTTAATGCTGCCCATGTAGTTGCGGCGTATGCCGTATTGGTCGATGGTGTCATGGGAAAGGGGGATGCTGTCACGGAGCCGTTGAATCATGGAATGGCCGTGGCTGCCGCGACTTCTCAAGCCGCCGTCAACGGTCAGGAAGAGGTTGTATTTTTCTGTGGTGTAGTTTAGGCTGAGGCTGCCCATTGTGGTGGGGATGATACTGGGTAGTTGTTCCGGAACCAAGAAAGGCAGTGGACCGCCGATGTTCAGGTTGGCTACACCGTTCAGACCCAAGGCACCCACGGTTTTCTCTTTGAGTTTGATATTGATGATGCCGCTCATGCCTTCGGGGTCGTATTTGGCGGAGGGGTTGGTGATGACTTCCACACTCTCGACAGTGCTGGCGGGGATTTGTTCAAGTAGGGTTTCGAGGTCGTTGCCCATCATTTCGTAGGGGCGGCCATTAATGAGCACTTTGACATTAGACGAGCCACGGAGGGTTACGTTGCCGTCGTTGTCGACTGCTACGCTGGGTACCTGTTCAAGGACATCGGTGGCAGTGCCGCCACTCGAGACAAGGTTTTTGTCCACATTGACAACCCGTTTGTCGAGTTGGTACTCCACCATTGTTCTTTCGGCAGTGACACGGACCTCGTCCATGACAGTGGAGTTGGGGGAGATTTCTATTTTCCCTAAGTTCACGGAGTTGCTGTTGTTGCCTATCGTTACTTGTTTGGGATAAAAGAATGTGTGGTACCCCATAAATGAAATACGAACCAAGTAACGTCCGTTGGCCACGTTGGTTGAAAAGGCTCCGTTAGGTTCGGTAACTGTGCCTGTGACGAGAGACGAGTCTGAGACCTTCAAGATGGCTACGGTGGCATATTCAACAGGTTGGCCTGAGTGGCTGTCGTAAACCTTTCCACTAATTCTACCTTGTGCTGCGGCACCCAAAGCGGTGCATACCATGCAGCATATCAAGAACAATCCTCTAATGCTCATAAATAATATCTTTGTTCAAAAATGACTTTATGTATTGCTTTTTAATATTTGTTTTGTTGTTGTGACTATGCGACCACTTAGGAGGCTTTTGAAATGCAGGGAACCAAAGACATGTGTCAATGTTGCCCGTGGAGGGCGTTATTGGCTTGCCTACAATGTTCCCCTTGTGAGGAAAGGGGGTGTGCCAACGGTGCAGTTGATGTGAGCTCCCTTAAATCAGTTTTTGGGCTGCCGGATATAGTGCGGCATTTCGAAGGGGATGGGGAGAGAGAACTCGATCAAGCCACCGAACTCTTCACCGTTGTACCACGGCACCTGGTAGATGAGTTTCTTGATGCCGTTCTTTTCGATGGTGTAGGCATTCAGCTTTTCGTTCTCAAGCAGGTCTTTCAATATGGCGGCAGCGTGTGGAGGGTGGCAGTTGAAGAGGTTGTTGCCTATGATTTTCTGGCCGTGGCTGTTGACGTTGGCAGAGCATTGGTTCATGTCAAGAATATTGCCTTCCTTGTCGCACACCGTAATGGCCATGTTTTTCAGTCCTTCAAAAAAATAGTCCATTAAATTGCATATTAAAGTATTGGTTACAGGCAACGTGGATAACTGTTAGTTAAGAACCCGGAGGGGTGAGCGGTTGTCTGTAACCAATACTGATTATAGTAAGTTGTTAAATTACTTGGCGTTGATAGCGGCCAGGGCAATGCTGTAGAGCTTTGTCTTGGCACTGTCGCCGCGGCTAGTCAGGATGCAAGGAACCTTGGCACCGACAACCATGCAAGCCAGTTCGGCTCCGCCGAATTTGGTGCAGGATTTGTAGAACACGTTGCCGCTTTCGATGTTGGGGAAGAGGAGGCAGTCGGCATCACCGGCCACAACACCGCCAACTTTCTTGGTTTTGGCACTTTCTTCATCGATGGCGACATCGAGAGCGAGAGGACCGTCGAGAACAGCACCTTTGATTTGACCGCGGTCGCCCATTTTGCTGATAATGGCAGCCTCGACGCATGCGGGCATACCGGTAGAGACCTGTTCGGTAGCAGCGATGAGGGCCACCTTGGGTTTCTCGATTTCAAGGCTCTTGGCAGTGCTGATGAGGTAGCTCAGAATCTGCTGTTTCTGTTTCATATCGGGAGCGGGGACGATGGCTACGTCGCTGCACACCAGCAGTTTGTGGTAACGCGGAATCTCGAAGACAGCCATGTGGGTGAGCATGTCGTTCTTTTTGCCGGGCATAAGGCCGGTTTCTTTGTTGAGGATGGCGCGCATGTACTTGTCGGTAGAGAGCAGGCCTTTCATAAGGATGTCGCCTTTGCCTTCGCGGATGAGGCTAACAGCCTTGGTGCCGGCTTTGGTTTCGTCGGCTTCCTGAACCAATTCGAACTTGTCGGGGTTGATACCTTCGTCGGCGCAAATTTTCTTGATGGTATCGATGTCACCAACCAGAGTGGCGTCGACAATACCTTTGTCAACAGCTGCGCTAACGGCGCAAACGGTATGGGAGTCGTTGGCATAAGCAGCTACAAGTCTTTTCTTTCCCTTGGTCTTAACAAGTTCCAGAAGATCGTCTAATTTTGTAATCATCTTGCTATTAGTTTATTAATTATTTAACATTTGGTTTTCGAGTGATTCTACCGCTTGCAAAGTTACAAAAAATCTTTGATATAGGATAATTTTTCGTACTTTTGCACCCGTTATGCCGTTTGTAGAAAAACTATGCAACTATCGGAGCCTGTCTATTGTAGGCCTTGAGAAGAACACCGGGAAGACGGTTTGTCTGAACTATCTTCTCGGGCGTTTGCATCAGTTGGGGGTGTCGACCGCGGTAACTTCAATTGGTGTGGATGGAGAGCAGGTTGACTCTGTTTATGCCACGGCGAAGCCCGAAATCACGCTTTATGAAGGCATGCAGTTTATCACGTCACACAAACATTACCTTCAGCGGCGGTTGGTATCGGAGATTCTATCAGTAGATGAGCGAAGGACAGCCCTTGGTCAGTTGGTAACGGCACAGGTTCTCTGCCCAGGACGGATATTGCTGTCGGGGGCGGCGACAACGGGAGTGCTGAGGAAGCAGATAGCCATGTTCCGCCGAGGGGGGGTGCAGCTTACCATAGTCGACGGGGCGTTGTCGCGACTCAGTCTGGCTTCCCCCACCGTTACGGATGCCATGATACTTGCCACCGGTGCTGCGGTTTCGCCCAATCTTCAGCAGCTTATATCGCGTACAAGGTTTGTATTCCGCCTCATCAACCTGCCCGAAGTGCCGGAGACACTCAGACTTAAGCTCTCTGTTGTAGACAACGGACTATGGATAGTGGACAAAGATATGGAAATCCATGACTTGGGAATACAGTCGGTGTTTCTGCTTGGAGCCGAGGATAAGAGTCTTTTTAAGCAAGGGAATATGCTCTTTGTGTCGGGGGCGGTTAGCAACAGGCTGCTCAAGTTCCTTTCTGTTCAGCCGAATATTAAAGATATAGTGCTTGTTGTGCGCGACTTTACCAAGTTGTTCATTACACCTGATGCCTACGCAGACTTTACCCGACGCGGAGGGACCATCCAAGTGCTGCAGCGGTCGCACCTTACTGCAGTGTGCCTGAATCCCACCTCTCCGCAGGGTTATACATTGAATTCGGAAGAGGCCTGCAAACAATTGTCCGATGCGCTCCAGTGCCCGGTATACGATGTGGTGAAGTGCGGGATATAATAGTTGAGATTTATGCACTTGACGATATTTTTGAAATAGAATAAAATAAATAAGAAAATGAAGCGATTGATTTTGTTTGCGACGATGCTTTCGATGCTCTTTTCCATGATGGGTCAAGAGGTGGAAAGTGTTGATACCCTTTCTGCAAATCCCTTGAATGGGGAGGGGATAAAGCTTGGCGTAGCGTTGTGCGGCGGGTCGGCCAAAGGGTATGTGCATCTGGGTTTTTTGCAAGCCTTGGAAGAGGCGGGCGTGAAGGTGGACTGCATCAGCGGTACGTCGATGGGTGCGATAATGGGCATGTTTTATGCTGCAGGTTATACGCCCCTCGAGATAGTGGATATAGTGAAGCAAGAGCGGATGGTGAAGGTGTCAAAGATTTTCAAACCCAATTTCAAGTCGGATGGCGGTTTGTCGGACTATGGGCGATTGAGGGAGATAATGTCGAGGTATGTGCCGCATAATAGTTTTGATTCGTTGAAGATACCGTTTTATTGCTGTGTTTCGGACATGAACCATTTGAAACCGGTGTACGTATCTACAGGAGGGAACCTGCGTGAGTATGTCTCAGCATCGGCATCGATACCGCGAGTGTTCGCCCCGGTTATGATTGACAGTATTTATTATGTTGACGGGTATATCTTCAATAATTTGCCCGTGGAGCCATTGATAGATGCGGGGTGCAATGTCACGATTGGGTTGTATATACAGCCGGACACGGTGATGGAGCGCATAGATGACCCGGGGATAATCGCTTCGAGGGCCTTTGCTGCGAATAGGAATCTCTGCACACTTGACCACCTTCATTTGTGCACCTATGCAGTGCCGATACCAATAGGAGGGTTAGGCAAGCTTGATTTCGATAAGATAGATTTGTTTTTCGAGTATGGATACAAGGCTGGAGTAGCATTTTTGAAAAGGCTGGGAATTGTTGCAAAAGCAGAGTGAAATGGGTCTTTCTTTTTTTGTTGGTTAGAAAAAAAGATTTGCCATATCAAAAAATATTAGTATTTTTGCAAAAGATTTGGTCGCCTAAGGGAGTCGTTATTGAAGGCATTATGTCAAGATAATGAGTTTTTTAGGTGTTAAAAGGGAATCAGGTGAGAGTCCTGAACAGTCCCGCTGCTGTGAGCTCATAGGAACCTCAGCCCCCGAAACGAAGCCACTGTGCGGCGCCATAGTCGTATGGGAATCCCTTTTCACTTGTTTCATGTAGAAAGCTATTTTGTAGAGAACAACAAAATAGTTATATGATGATTAAAAAAATTACTACATTTGCAATGGGTCTGCTGCTTACGGCAGGCCTATGGGCTCAGTCGGGCAACAACGAGATGTATGGACATGCATCGAAAGACGGAGCTAAAGACATTAACTTTTCAGCATCTGACGTTCAATTTTGGACGGGTACAGGGACGAATCAGGCCATTTATATCCTGGCATGGGACGATGACCCCAGTGGCAACGACACTGCCTTGGTATGGGGTGTGCGCTGGAATGGTTCGGCGACAGCAACGTCATTGTTAGACACCATTGTGGCATACGACTCGCGTTTCAGTTATTCCATGACTGGAGCCCTGATGTCGGACATGTCGTTCAACGATGGAACGATTAACCCTGGTTCAAGCATGAATGGTTGGTGCTATTATTACAATGGCGACTGGGGAATGTATGCTTGGCCTAACCAGGATATGAGCGACGGCGATGTGATAGAAATGAGCAGCAGTTGCATGTTTACTATGAATTCTGCGACAGCAGTGAGTGACCCATCTTCAACGGATCCTACCGACCCGATTGATGCCACCATTGCACCCGAGGATATTACCTATTGGGTTGGCGAAGGCCCCTTTGAGATAGTATTTGCTATTAACTGGCCTGACACTGCTCTGGCTTGGGGATACCATTTCAGTGCCCGCAGCACCAACCTGCAAAATGTAATGAACGACATTGCCGCTGCTGACAGCCGCTTGGTATTTGTGAACGGCAGCTACGGAATTGACGACATCCTGTTTATTGAGAATGGCGACACCCTTCGCAAAGACGCAAGCAGCTGGTGGGAGCACATGCTGAATGGCAGTATGTCAAGTGGATTGAGCCAGCAGTTGAACGACGGTGACTTCAGCCGTTGGGCTGACCCGACCGCTGGTGTGGTGGTGGACAGCACCTACGACACCAACTGGAACTACTGGATGTATACCCGAGTATATCCTCAGACAATAAATCCCGTTAGCGAGCCTGTGCCGACGGATGCCAGAATCAGCGCAAGCGATATTCTTTACTGGATTGGAGAAGGCGACAACGAGTTGGTGTTTGTAGTGAACTGGGTGGATTCGGCTTTGGCTTGGGGCTACCGTTTTGCCGACGACAGCGTGATGTTGAGCACGGTTATGGAAGACATAGCTGCTGCCGACCCGCGTTTCAGTTATTTGGAAGACGGTTACGTGACTGACATTAATTTTGTTGAGAACGGCGACACGCTTGGCGTTTCTCCCGGCAGTTGGTGGGAGCATATGCTCAATGGCTATAGCTCGATTGGAATGGGTCAGTGGATGCATGACGGTGACTTCAGCCGTTGGGCTGACCCGACCTCTGGTGTAGTGGTGGACAGCACCTACGACACCAACTGGAACTATTGGATGTATACACGAGTTTACCCTCAGACGATTACGCCTGTGTATGCTCCTGACCTTGAAGAAGGACCCTTCTGCGGAGCTGTGGGTACTGAAGGTTGCACTGCTGTGAAATTCGACGACGGTCGCATTAAGGGCTGGGCTACAGGATGCACATTGGTACTTGGCTCCAGCAACTTGACAAATCCGGCTGCCCCTGTTGTCAGTTACGGGACTGCAGAGGATGCCATTGGACCTGCCACGAGCAGCACAATGGATGTTGTGAGTTTGGGCGACGGCGGTATGGCTACCTTGACTTTTGCAAGCCCCATTGTTAATGGCAATGGATATGACTTTGCTGTGTTTGAGAATTCCTTCAACGATTACTTCCTTGAACTGGCAGTGGTAGAAGTTAGTTCCGACGGTGAACATTTTGTGCGCTTCCCAGCCACTTCCTTGACACAGACACACACGCAAATAACCGAAAGAGTTGACCCCACTTTCATCAACAACTTGGCCGGTAAATATCGTGTGGGCTATGGTACTCCGTTTGATTTGGAGGAACTGCGTGACAGTGCTAATATCGACATCAACAGCATTACCCATGTGCGTGTGATAGACGTGGTAGGTAGTATTGACCCGCAATATGGTACCTACGATGCTTTCGGCCACATAATTAACGACCCGTTCCCGACTATCACCCATAGCGCAGGTTTTGACCTTGACGGTGTTGCTGTGCTGAACGATGCTTTGGGAGTAGAGGAGGCTGATGCCGTGATGCTGAGAATGTATCCGAACCCTGCCAGTGACATTGTTCGCATGACCTTTGGGGTACAGCCTGCCTGCAGCGAAGTTGCTGTGTACGACATAGCTGGCCGTAAGGTTCTGGCAATGCCTATCGAAGCTGGTATGAATTCAGTTAGTTTGAACACTGCTGCACTTGCCAATGGTATATACATGGTGCGTATGGGCAGTAGCGTTCAAAAACTTGTGGTTCGCCACTAATAAATTAGAAGTCTCATTATCAACCATTAATGCCGAGCGGTCGCTCGTGAGAGCGACCGCTTTTTTTTTGAGAAGTAAATAGTAAGCAGTTTAGTTACAGATACATCTTATGGAAACAGTTCCCTTTAGCATTACCAAGCGCGACGGTCAACAGGTTCGTTTCTCGTTGGACAAGATTATGAATGCCATTATCAAGGCGTTCCAGTCGGTTGAGGAGCCAGTGGACTTGTCCACTCTCAACAAGATTATCACTCATCTTGACATCCACGACGGCATTACCGTTGAGGACATCCAGAACCAAGTGGAGGTGGCTTTGATGAAAGAGGGACATTACAAGGTGGCCAAGTCGTTTATGCTCTATCGCCAGAAACACACCGAAGACCGTGAGACGATGGAAAAGTTGAACTTTCTGGTGGATTATTGCAAGGCTGAGAATGCCGCCACAGGGAGCAAGTACGATGCCAACGCAAATGTGGAGCATAAGAACATTGCCACACTTATTGGTGAGCTGCCCAAGGCAAGTTTTATCCGACTGAATCGCCGTCTGCTCACCGACCGCATCAAGAAGATGTATGGCAAGGAGCTGGCCATGCAGTATTTAGATCTGCTTACTCATCATTTTATATATAAAAACGACGAGACATCGCTGGCCAATTATTGTGCCAGTATCACGATGTATCCGTGGCTGATCAGTGGCACGGCTTCGATTGGGGGAAACTCAAAAGCTCCGACTAACCTGAAGAGTTTCTGCGGAGGTTTTGTGAATATGGTGTTCATGGTTTCGAGTATGCTTAGCGGTGCCTGCGCCACACCTGAGTTCCTGATGTATCTGAACTATTTCCTTGGGCTGGAGTATGGGAGAGAGTACTGGAAAGAGCCTGACCGTGTGGTCGACCTGTCGCTGAAACAACGCACCGTCGACAAGATGATTACCGACTGTTTTGAGCAGATTGTGTATACTCTAAACCAGCCTACGGGTGCCCGCAACTATCAGGCAGTTTTTTGGAACATATCTTATTACGACCACTACTATTTTGAAAGTCTCTTTGGAGACTTTGTCTTTCCCGATGGAAGCAAGCCCGACTGGGGAGGTTTGTCCTGGCTTCAAAAACGGTTTATGAAGTGGTTCAACAAAGAGCGCACGAAGTCGTTGCTTACGTTCCCTGTGGAGACTATGGCGTTGCTGACAGAGAATGGCGAATGCCGCGACCAAGAGTGGGCAGACTTTACCGCCGAAATGTACTCTGAGGGGCATTCTTTCTTTACTTATCTGAGTGACAATGCAGACTCGCTGTCCTCCTGTTGCCGTTTGCGCAATGAGATTACAGACAATGAGTTTAGTTATACCCTTGGAGCCGGTGGTGTCTCCACAGGTTCCAAAAGCGTATTGACAGTTAATCTGAATCGTTGTATACAGTATGCAGTAAACAACAATATCCCTTACATCAAATACCTCTCCGACATTGTAGACCTCTGCCACAAGGTACAGATAGCCTATAACGAAAACCTTAAGGAGCTGCAGAGCCACGGGATGCTGCCCCTCTTTGACGCGGGCTATATCAACATCAATCGCCAGTATCTTACCATTGGTGTCAACGGATTGGTAGAGGGTGCTGAATTTCTGGGCATCCCCATTAACGACAATGACCAGTATCGGGAGTATGTGCAAACTGTCTTGGGTGTGGTGGAAAAGTTTAACAAGCAGTATCGGACTGATGAGTTGATGTTTAACTGTGAGATGATTCCAGCCGAGAACGTCGGTATTAAGCATGCCAAATGGGACAAGGAGGACGGCTATTTTGTGCCGCGCGACTGCTATAACAGTTACTTCTACATTGTTGAGGACGATTCCCTTACTATACTTGACAAATTTAAGTTGCACGGAGCTCCCTATATCCAGCACCTTACTGGTGGCAGTGCCTTGCACCTTAATCTGGACGAGCATTTGTCGAAAGAACAGTACCGCCAGCTACTCCGCGTGGCAGCAACAGAGGGATGCAATTATTTCACCTTTAACGTGCCGAATACCATTTGCAACGACTGTGGACACATTGACAAGCGGTATCTGCACGAGTGTCCCGTCTGTCACAGCAAGAACGTAGACTATATGACCCGCATTATCGGCTACCTGAAGCGCATTAGTAACTTCTCGCAGGGAAGACAGGAAGAAGCCCATCGGAGATACTATCATGCCAATTGAATGTGTTAATGTGTAAATTCGTTAATTTGTGAATCGATTAGCGCATTCAATAGGTTAACACTTCAGCACATTGACGAGTTAAAGCATCCAAGAGATTTACACGTTAACACATTGACGAATTAACACATTCATGTTGCTAAAATATCTCAATACCGACATTGTGTTCCAAGAGGTTCCTGACGAGACCTCTTTGGCTATTAATATAACGGGGTGCCCCTGTCGGTGTCCGGGATGCCACAGTCCCTTTTTGTGGGCAGACATAGGACGTCCGCTCAATGCCAATGCCATAGATAGCATGATGGCCATTCATGGCGACAGCATCACCTGTGTTTGTTTTATGGGTGGCGATGCCGCACCCCATGAGGTGGCTGCCCTTGCCACATACATCCACCAGCATTATCCAAGCCATAAAGTGGCGTGGTACAGCGGTCGGCAGTATATACCCCACTACATAGACAAGCAGCAGTTCGACTACATCAAGGTAGGGCCCTACATTGCCCACCTCGGTCCATTGCAGTCGTCGCAATGTAACCAGCACATGCTCAAACGCCAGCCCGACGGCAGCTTCATGGACATAACCGCACGCTTCCGCAGATGAAAGAACTATGTCATCTGTCATATCAGATAAACAGTACGGCTTATGATAAAGTAGTTTTTTTATTAGAGAAAAATATTGTCTTAATCGAGATTATTTACGGTTTCTCGCTTTTTTCATATCTCTGCAGCCCAAAAGTATTCATTTTACCTGAGAGTACCAAATCGTGGTACTCATTTTTTCTACTTAGTGTTGCACTTGTAACTGGAATTTAGGTTCTTATTACAAGACGGATGAGGATTCTGGTTGCCTTCTTGAGAAGGCTGTTTATCCAATTTCTATGAATTATTGCATTAACTGAACTTCCTGCTCACTGTATGGATACCTGCTTCGACCGTGTTGATTATGTTTTCTGAGAATTGCCGACCATGGTACTAAAGAATATATCGTATACGATATAATGTTAAAGTATCATAAATCATGCACTTTATTGTTTGTTATTTAGAAAAAACACGTATCTTTGCATCGTGAACGATATAAATTATTAATCATTTAAAAAATTGCAATTTTGGATTTTAACGCTACACTTCAGGTCTCACAATTGATCGTAAACGAACTCACGGAAGGTGCTTTTGTGCACAAAATGCAAGGTCTGCTCTTCAAATCGCAGGGTTTTGAGAAACTCGGTCAGAAGTATCTCGACCATTACACCGAAGAGATGGAATGGGTAGAAAAATACACCAACCGTATGCTTGACCTCGGCTGCGTGCCTCAGGTAAAGCTCAACAAAGAGTGCAAGCTGATTGAAGATGCCAAGGCCTACATTGAAGAAGATCTCCGCATCCAGCGCGAAGGCGTAGAGGCTCTTTATAAGATGATGCCTTCTTTGGCTTGCGACCCCACTACCTACGACATCACCAAAGCTTATCTTGCTGACGAAGAGGAAGACCTCTATTGGAGCGAGGAGCAGCTCGACCTCATTGAGAAAATCGGTATGCAGAACTGGCTCATGCGCCAGATGTAAAGCCAAGAGGCCATAAAAGATAAAAGGAGTGAAGATAGAACGTTGATATGTAATCGAAGCGGAATCGTACTTTTTGCGTACCGGTAAATACCGTACATATCAACGTTCATTTCCTTTTAATTTTTCTGTTAACATCATGGACAGACGTGAATTTATCAAGAAATCGGCGATGGCCGCGGCGGCAGGGGTTGTAATGGCCTCGCCTGTTGGTTCGGCATTGGCACAGGAGAATCACTCAAGAACAAAAAAGATGCAAGTATTACTTATAAATGGCAGCCCTCGCAAGGGAGGCAATACCTTTATTGCTCTGACAGAGGCTGCGCACCAGTTGGAGAAGAACGGCATCGGCACCGAAATCATACAGATTGGCACACAGGCGGTGCACGGATGTGTGGCTTGTAACCATTGTAGCCAGACCGGTCGGTGTGTGTTTGAAGACGACTTGTGCAACACGGTTATTGATAAGATGGCACATGCTGATGCCATCATTGTTGGTTCACCCACTTATTACGGACAACCTAACGGCACGTTGCTGAGTCTTGTGCAACGTTTATGCTATGCTGCATCGCATGTGATGCAGAACAAGCCGGCCGCAGCGGTGGCAGTATGCCGTCGTGGTGGAGCCTCGGCGGTGTACCAAACGATGCTCATGCCGTTCCAGATGCTTAATATGCCTGTGGTCACCTCTCAGTACTGGAACATTGTCTATGGCCGCACAGAAGGCGAAGCCGCTCTCGATGCCGAGGGAATGCAAACCATGCGTACCATGGCTGACAACATGGCTTTCTTGCTGAAAAAAATCCATGACGAAGGTGACCCACAGTACCCACAACGGGAACTCCATCAAGCAACATCCTTTATTAGATAAACACAAGGTTCCAGATTATTGGATATTAACTTAATTATTTGCACATTAACCCATTAATACAATAAATCCTATGGCAACAATATATGACTTCAAAGCCATCGACAGTAATGGCAAAGAGATTGACTTCGCTGACTTTAAAGGCAAAGTTTTAATGATAATTAACACCGCAAGCAAGTGCGGATTCACGCCCCAATTCGACGGACTGGAGAAGTTGAACGAGAAGTACGCCGACCGTGGACTGGTTATGCTTGGTTTCCCCTGCAACCAGTTTGCCAACCAAGACCCGGGCACCGACAGTGAAATCACCGAGTTCTGCCGCATCAATTACGGCGTGACCTTCCAGATTATGCAGAAGATAGATGTCAACGGCAAAGATGCCCACCCTATTTTCAACTACCTGAAAGAGCAGGCTCCCACTGAAGAGCATAAGGGGCTCAAAGCCAAAGCCGCTGCTGCTATGTTCAACAAGATTAGCAAGTCTGTGGAAAAAGACAGTGACATCAAGTGGAATTTCACCAAATTCCTCATTTCGCGTGACGGTACCAAGATAGAGCGTTTTGCTCCCACTACCGAGCCTAAAGACATAGAGTCCGCTATTGAAGCAATGCTTTAATTATGTACGAACAGCTGAAACTTGAGAAACAACTCTGTTTCCGCCTTTACACGGCCTCGCGACTTATCACGCAGGCCTACCGACCCTATTTCGAGCCTCTGGGCATTACCTATCCCCAGTACCTTGTACTGATGGTGCTTTGGGAACATGACAAACTGCCAGTAAGCGAGATTGCCTCACGTCTGGAGCTCGAGACGAATACAGTAACCCCACTCCTTCAGCGTATGGAACGCGACGGCTTGATAGTGCGCACCCGCGGCACCGTTGATTCGCGCCAACGCGTAGTGAGCCTCACCAAGAAGGGAAGCGACATGCAGGAGCAGGCTAAGGAAATACCCTCCTGCATGTCGAAAATGTGGGTTGGCAACAAGCCCACGGTTGACGACATGTTAGTCATGGCCAAAACGCTCGACGACATGATAGAAACTTTGAAGAAATAACCTAAATCCCGACGATTTATGATTGACCTTAGTGAATATATGGCCGAGCGTATTCGTGCCATCATGGGAAAGATATACCTTAACGTACTCAGCAATCCACGTGAGGCTGCCTTTGTGATGCGCTTACAACAACGTTTTGCCCAGACCGAGCGTCGCCGTGCCGCCTTGTTAGCCGAAGAGAATATAGAAGTGCCACCGTTTCTGATTGCGAGCATTGCCACCACCTGCAATCTGCACTGCAAGGGGTGCTATGCACGCCAGAACGGCATTGCTGCCGACCCGGAAACTCCTGCCAAGAACACCCTTACCCCTGAGCAGTGGCGTGCCATTTTTGAGCAGGCTGCCGAACTTGGCATCAACTTTGCTCTTCTTGCAGGGGGTGAACCTCTGACCCGTCGCGACCTTCTTGAGCAGATTGCCGAAGTAAAAGAGATGATTTTCCCCATCTTTACTAACGGTACAATGATAGGGCCGACCTATTTACAGTTTTTCCGTGACCACCTCAATATGGTGCCGGTTATCAGCCTTGAGGGCGATGCTGCCGCCACCGACAACCGTCGTGGCCGAGGAGTTTATGAGCGAGCTTTGCGCTCGATGGCCGACCTCAAGGAAGCCAAACTTTTCTATGGTGTCAGTATCACTGTGACCACTGAGAACTATCAGGCTGTTACAGCAGAATCTTATATCAAACAACTTCATGATTTAGGCTGCAAAATGATATTTTTTGTAGAATACGTGCCCATAGACGAGAGCACAGAGCATCTTGCTTTCCGTGACGAACATGTTGCCCACATGGAACAGATTCTTGATTCGTTGCGTGAGAACTCAGCCCGCGACCTTGTGCTATTCTCTTTCCCTGGCGACGAGAAAGCCCTTGGCGGGTGTTTGGCGGCAGGCCGTGGATTCTTTCACATAGGTCCCGATGGTTCCGCCGAGCCGTGTCCCTTCTCTCCCTATTCCGACAGCAACGTCACCCAGATAGGTCTCAAGGCAGCCCTTCAGTCGCCTCTTTTCCGTCGCATACGCGATGCTCGTGCCCTCGGGTGGGAACACACGGGTGGCTGCACGCTCTTCGAAC
This sequence comes from uncultured Bacteroidales bacterium, assembly GCA_900317955.1. Classification (GTDB taxonomy): domain Bacteria; phylum Bacteroidota; class Bacteroidia; order Bacteroidales; family P3; genus Colimorpha. The sequence goes on along the minus strand of ONIP01000003.1, from coordinate 31,399 downwards.
ACAAAGACGAGGTAGAGGCCATGTTGCAAAAACATGATTGATAAAGCCACACAACAAATGTTGCGGCGTTATGCCGCGATGTATGAGTCGGCTTCCTTTCTTGACGGAGACCCGTCATGGTTTATGCACCAAGTTGTCGGTGTCGAGAATCAGGAAGCCATGGCTTTTGTTGCCTCGTGCCTAAGTTACGGTAGCCGAAAACAGTTTATGCCCAAGATACATTGGCTCCTTGATCGCGCGGGAGGGAATGTGGACAAATGGGTGCGAACCGGTGGTTTTGCTGAAGATTTGCCCGAGGATGACCCCAATTGTTATTACAGGCTCTTTACCGTTGGGCAGATGCACCATTTTCTTCAAGCCTACCGCCAACTGCTGCACGACTATGGTACGCTGGGGGCGTATGTGCAGCACCACGCTACCGAAGGCCTCGCAGCGGTGGAGACTATCTGCCGTTACTTTGCAGCAAAGGGTGTATGTGGAATAGTGCCGCAGGACGCGCAGTCGGCTTGCAAACGCGTCTGTATGTTCCTGCGGTGGATGGTGCGCAGCAACTCGCCTGTGGATTTGGGCTTGTGGGCAGACTTTATCGACCGCCGTACACTCATTATGCCGTTAGACACACACGTACTCTCCGAATCGCAAAGGGTAGGTCTGCTCAAATGTGGCTCTGCCACCATGTCGGCGGCACGCCGCCTCACACAGAAAATGTCCGAAATCTTCCCCGACGACCCGCTGAAAGGCGACTTCGCATTGTTCGGCTATGGGGTGAGGCATCAGGATGTGCAGTAGTGGGTTGTATGAGATGGAAGTTAGGTGGTTGCAATTGTATGACAGGGGATTAGGTGTGGGCTATTTGTCGCTGTAATGCCCATAGGCGGAGATGATGATTACGATGACTTCAGTGTCACGAATCTCATATATCAGGCGGTGTTTTTGGTTGATACGTCTTGACCATTGATTGTTGTGGCCGCCTTTTAACTGCTCGGGATGGCCTGTGCCTGTTTTTGGGTGTATGTATAATTCGTCCATCAATGCCAATGCTTTCTTGAAGGAGAGAGGCTCGCTTTTCGCTAGTTTCTGCAAGTCTTTCTCAGCACTTCTTCTAACCTAACTTGATACATTGTCAAAGATTTTCAAAATAGCGGTGCATCTCTTCGGGCGACGAGAATGTGATGTAGTTACCTTTTTCGTTTGCTTCCATGCGCTGGTCAATCATGGCAAAGAATTCTTCCTTTGTCATGCAGGTGTCGTCTTCACATTTTGCGGCTGCCTTCTTTTTTGCCCGACTCACAGATGCTTGTAGGCTTTTCAAGGTGTCAATGTCCTTGATACCAAGGATGCTCCTTATCAAGTCATTCTGTCTTCTTTCTACTGATATAGTATTCTTAAGTTCTTTTTGTTTGGTGATGCAATAATACGAAAAATTTTCCGACTGGCAAGAAAAAAGTTGTTGTGGCAGAATCCGTTGGGGTAGATTGCTTTCTCAGGGATTCGTAGAAGGTTGTTTTCCCCTTGTTCAGCTATATGTGTTGTTGTTTGTTTTTCGTTGAGAACAAGGCTATCGTTGAGATAAGGAAACCGAGGGCGGCAAAGGTTATTCCGCCGAGGAGGGTAAGGTAGAGTGTGCCCCAGTCGGCACTGATGTTGCGGGCGTACATCAGGCCGTTGAAGGTGGCGGACATTGACATGGAGAAGATTGTGTTCGCGCTAAGGAAAAGCAGGGATGGGATATTATGTGCCAGATGGTAGTTGAGCGTGACTATAACGAATAGGAAAAAGAACACTGCCACCGTCCAGAAAAAACCTATAGAATATAGGATTGAGGAGAGAACGATTACCAGATAGTTTGATACCAGAACAATCATCTCACGTCGCTTTCGTTTGGTGGGATGCTTGCGGACAGGCAAATAGCAGAAGATGATGCCGAGCAGGCAGACAGATGCCACCAAAATTGGGATAAACGTCTTTATTGCTGTAAAATAGATGACGAGTAGAGCCGTTATTGCAGCGGTGGCGATGGAGATAAGTAGCAGTATGGCAATAGCAATCCAGGCATTGTTTTTATAGGTGGCGTGTGTTGTCATCGCTTATAGGTATTGTTTGGTCAAGTCGGTTATCTTCTTTGACAAGGCATCGCGGTTGGTATCGGTCATACAGATGCCGAAGCGGTAGCCGTGGGAGTTGGAATAGACGACACACAGGGTGTCGGGCAGACTACTCCATAGCCACAAGACATGGCCATTATCTGGCTCCACACACTTGATGGTGGACAACGGAATCTCTTTTCTGCGCGGGAAGATACAGCCGTGGCACTCGATGACGAGTGTTTCGTGTTGCACCGAGATGGTTTCAGTGGCATGGTTCCACCGCAGATAGTTGTCTAAGTAGATAAGACCGATAAACAGGGAGAATAAAGCAGGGGTGAGAAGTGCTAATGCAAACAATTGGGCTGGTGGGGTGGAGATGAGCCATGTGCGGCAGGACATGACTAGTATAAACAGGCTAATGGCGAATCCTCCAAAGCTGTGGAGATAGTCTGAGAAGTTATCGTGGTCTGGGTCACGATGTCCTTTGTTGATGGACAGTATTTCCATGTAGATTACAGGTTGTTTTGTTTTTTGATGTCTTGCAGGAATTCGGGCAAGCCTTGTGGGCAAGAGGCGAGGGGAAGGACGACACCGACCCTTGGCGAGCGCATCAGGTAGATGTCGGTCTTGGTGAAATGGATGGCTGTTAGCTGTTTGTAGGCGATATTGGCATTGGCGTTGGAAGTCGATTGCTCGTAGTGGTCGTCGAAGAAAAGGATAGTCTGCTCAGAGCCTTCTTTCGCGACGTATTGACGGTAGTATTTCTTGGCCGTGCGGCCAACACCGAATGTGAATAGCCATACGCAGACGAGCATTCCCACCAAAAAGCCCACGGCTCTGGGTACATTGCTGCCTGTCACAAAGTCGTTGATGGCATATGCCAGTATAAGCAAGCCGCACACAATGATGATGGCCATGTTCTTTTTGTTGCTGTGAGCGACAAAGCGGTTGAACCGCACAAATTCCTCTTCGGTGAGAGTTGTCTTTACACTGTATAGGGGTTCCATAAGATGTATTGTTTATTGAATGGTGATTGTCAGTTTGTAATATACGGGTGTGCCGTGTGGGGCAAGGGTTGTGGGTTTGTAGCCGCCTGCGTATCCCCATTGGCTGTTGCCGTCGGAGCACGCTGCGACCAGCAGTTCGTTGTCGCTTATCCAGCAGAGGTTGAAGCCGTAGCATTCTTCATTCCAGCGGTAGTCTAAATAGTGGCAGAGGGGAACCATGTGGTGGTTCTGCTCATCGTAGCGGTAGAACCATAGTGAGCCGGTGAAATCACAGTCGTGTCCCTCCTGTCCGACGAATATGCGGTTTGTCCCATAGGTGGATGTTTCGGATTGCATGAAAGTGGAGTCGATGATTCCGTCTTCGGTCATCATAAACGACAATGTTGTCAGAGGGACCCACATCATAAACTCATATTGCTTTGTTTCGGGGAAGTAAAAGATAGAATCCGCTCTGATTTCATCATCTTCTCGTATTTCCTGTAACATTTCATCGTAAGGAGTATAACCCCTCATCAAGTAGAGATGCCTCGCATTGGGGCGGGAGAGGCTGTCCAACTCGGCATAGAGGGCAGAATTGGTGTCGATGGCGACGGGGTGCAAGGTATACTTGTCGGTGAGCAAACGTTCATACTCTTTCTTGGTGATTTCCTCGGGGACAATGACGATGCAGTTGTCGGCCGAGAAGGTGGAATAGCCGTTGATTGAATCCACCTTGAAATTCTCGTCATCGGCTGCAATGTACTCTTGGACATTGGCAAAATCGATTGCAGCGAGATGTTGTGCCCCACTATTGCAGGCGGTCATCAGCCTGATACCGCACAGCACTGCGAGGATAATGATTGCTTTCTTCATATTCTATATGTTTAAAGGGTTATACTTCGTTGGGTTGCAGGGTATCCCGACGATTTCCTTGTTGCACAGCAGCATCGATCTGCAAATGACTGAGATGTTCATGGAGGTCCCTCTGGTTATACGATTGGTCAATTATCCCCAGTAGGGCAATGTCATTGAGTGAGGGAGATACACTATCTTGGACGACACGAACATCAGCACGGCGCTGGCGACAAAGTAGGCTATCAGTAGCCAGCGGTTCCTCTTTCGCACCTTCGGGGGCTCGTCTTTCCACCGTGCCTCGCAGTCGTCGTACAATTTCTCTTTGTTAAGGATGAAGACGTTGAAAACGGCGATTGCCACCACGATAATCCATAGCAGGTTGGCCGACAGCTGGTGGCCGAACAGAAGGACGGGCAGAATCAGCAGCGTGTTGAGGTTGGAGATTTGGAGCAGCGATACGAGGCCCATCGAGGATATCAGATGGGTCGGATCCACTTTCTGTGTCAGCGGGTCGTAGGACAAGGAGTAATGCACGTGATGGTCCCAAAACCGCGTGATTCTATAGAAACAGTATTTGTATAATTTCAACATCATGTGTGAATGTGTAAATGTGTGAATGTGTTAACGTGTTAGTCTTTGGCGCATCAAAAGACTCACGAATTAACGAATTCAGATATAATCCATCAGTTTTTCTTCGGCTGTGGCGTGGCGACGTTGGCGGCTTTCGGTTTGACTTTGGCCTTGGGCTTCACGTAGAAGTGTGGCACAATCTGACGGGCCGTCAGGTCGATGGTGACGGAGTCGTTGAAGTCTGATCCGTAGTGTTTGGTCAGCGTTTCCGGCGACTGGTCGTAGTTGAAGATATGCACGCTTTGGTCGTCGATGGTGACAACAAGGTACGATGGCCCCTTTAGTCTGATTCCGCCGGTGCTATGAATATAGTACGATACGACCTCTAGGTCTTTCCATTCGCGCTCGCTGCCGATAGTCTTGCCGGCGTAGACGGTGACAATGAGAGCGGCATACACAATCACCACAAAGCCGAAGAAGTACTTGCCGACGGTCTGGAACCGGCCCTTGTAGGCATAGAGGAATATTCCGAGCATGAGGCAGATGCCGCCCGCAAGCGCCACATACGTGAACCACGGCAAGGTGACGATGTACTGCCGCGTCGTGAAAACCATCGCCACCAGCATCGCCAGCGACAGGATGGAGATGGCCTGAATGAGCGGCGGCTGGCTCCTCAGCTTCTCCCAGTCGAGAATAGAGTTCTTGTTATTATTTTTCATCTTCAATCTGTTGTTTCATCTAGTCTTATATGGAACGTATTATAGGCTGCTGCACCACTTGTTGCCGGTAGTGTCTGTGGTGTTATTTCACTATTAACTTTCTAACTGTTACTTTGCCGCGATATACTACTTTGACGAAATAAGCCCCTTGCGGCACAGCTGACAAGTCTATGGTGATTGTTTGATTGCTTGATTGTGTAAATGCTTGAGTATTGACTGTACGTCCGTTGAGGCTGAGGAGAGTGATGGTTGCGGGGCTCGTTGCCTCGATAGTCACACTGCCATGTGCCGGATTGGGATATATCGCAACTTTTCCAGCCTCAGCCGACGGTACACCAATGGTGTGGGTAGTGTCGAGCGTGGTGAACTCCAACGGCTGGCTCCACTCGCTCATTCGGTTGTGTTTGTCTACGGCAGCCACCCGCACAGTGTAGTGTGTCAGCGGCACAAGGTCGGTGAAGGTCATTGTTTGAGTGTTTGATTGGGTTACCGTCTGTGTGTCGACACACGATAGCTCCACCATCCATAGTTCCTCCTCACCACCTGGTTGCCACGTGACTGTTGCGGTGAGGCTGTCCACTGCTATCAGCTCCAAGCCTGATGGTGATGGGGGTGGCGCGATGGGACGCACCGTCAAGTCGTCGATGGTCAGCCCTCCGTCGCTGAGATTGCGGATGGCGATGTACCCGCAGTTGCCTGTATAAGTGTAGAACTCGACGTGTGCTGTCTGATATGTGTCGGCCACGGAAACGATGCTGTCAACAAGGATGAATGTAGCTGGGTCTAGAGGATCGGTCATCACACCGATGTCGACACGATAGTTGAAACTGATATTTGTCCCCCAAGCTGTGCGGTAGCCAAACTCCAGCTCGCGGTAGGCCAAAGAGTCTACTGCGGGCAATACCCAGTAGGTCGGAGTGTTTGAACCTGAGGCGACAACCAGCGCATGGATGCCACTCTGAGCACTGGACAAAAGTGCGTCATTCTCGACAATGTGGACAAGAGATGGTTCCACGATGGTCGAGCCGTCGGCCAACACATTGTAGTATCGCCAGCAAGGCTCTTCGGCTGTGCCAGCAGGATAATTCTCAAAGTCGAGTATGTAGGGCATATCGGCATAGTTGAGAGGCACACACATGGTGCGGAACTGGCATGAGACTTCGGCGGTCAATGTGCTGTCGGCACAAATAGCGCTGACAGCCGCCACATAGTCTGTAGAGGGAACAAGGCCGGTGAGTGTTATTGCGCCTGTACCTGTATGACTCAATGTACGAGTCATTCCGCCACCGATGAGGGTTACCAGATAGGTCTGGCCGGGGACAGTGTCGGTGATGCACAACTCCGATGTGTCGGCACTGATGCGTCGTGCTGCTACCGCTTGCGGACGCGGACATAGCTGCATGGCATGCACCTCGATATCGTCGATGTACCATTGGAAAGCGATGTCGCCCATGGGGATGCGCAGGGCTATGCGGCTGTCGGCAGGCGCACCGTTGAAGGAGACTGTCTCTGTGCGTGGCACTACATTGTAGCCAACCACATAGTCGGTTGCATTGAATGAATATAGCGGTCGGAAACTGGCAGTGTCGTCAGGTGTTAGTGTGTAGCCCACCTGCAGAATATGGTCGGTGGAAGAATAGGGGTAGCTGGGGATGCTTGAAAAACTCATTTCCATATTGCTTAAATCGCCTTGCAGGTCGGGAAGCACTACGATGTTGTTGCGGTTGTAGGAGCCGAGTTCCAACTTGAGACGGTTATTGGTCGTGCCATACTCATTATCGACAGTGCTTGTGCCTCTGCCGCAATGCATCCAGCAAGGCAACGCATCGGTGAGTTGCACGCTGTTGCTGCCGGAGATGCTCACTGAGTCGAAGTCTTCGCTCCAAGGCAGCGTCATCGGGGCACATAAGTCTGTGCGGAACTGCACCTCGGTGCGGGCCGTGCGGCTACTGTCGGCACAGATGGAGCTGACATCGATGGTGTACAGGCTGTCGTTGACAAGGCCGGTGAGGGTGCAGACGCTGCTGAACACCTCGACACTGTCGCCATCGGCATACACCATGTAGTGCGGCACAGCCATCGGTGAGACGATATGCAGTGTGGCTCTGTCGCCACAAATGTCGGTCACCCGTATTTCCGTGGGTTGGGCGCAGGTGTCGACAAACGAGTCGGACAATGCCTCAACGGTGATGTTGTCGACAAATGTGTGTGCCGTTTCAGAAACGTTCGAGACGCGAAGGAACCGCAAGGCAATCCTCCCCGAAGTATAGCCGGGGAAAGTGACGTTGTAGTGCTGCCAAGTCCAGAATGTGGAGGGGATGCAGGTGGCCATAGGCACGAAAGAGGAAGCGTCGGCGGTATCGACGAGGATGCCCACCTCCACACCCGTGGCCGAGTCGCTGCCATGGGTGTAGCGCGACACTTCAAGGCCGAGCAGCAGGCTGTCGGGCTGGATACTGAATTCGGGCAATACCACTAGCAGCTCCGGTGTATGCGAGCTGTAGCATGTGAGTGAGCGGTTTCCCGAACCATAACCGACAGCGGTAGCGATAGAGAGGCTGTTTGACTGAAGGTTTATTGCTTTCCAGCATTCGGGTATATTCAGGCCGCACTCCTCAAACGACTCGCTCCAGGGCAGCGGCATCGGGGCACAGGAGGTACGGAAAACGACTGAGAGGGGCAGATGAGCGGTGCTGTCGGCACATAGTTTCCTGACGCTGGCAGTGTAGTCGGTCGTGGGCGCAAGGCCAGCAAAGGATATGGTGGCGCTGCCCGACTGTGTTGCTGTCCGAATGGCTCCTCCGCCTGTGAGGGTGACAACATAAGTGGCTCCGACGGCATCGGTATCGTGGACGATAATATCGGCAGACGAGGAGGTGACGTTGACAACCTCGATGCCCTGCATCTGGTCGCATGTGGGGGTTACGTTAACCACAATGTCGTCAACTTCAATCCAACTCAGAGTAATCGACGAGGGCATACCGGCGCGGAACGCTATATGCCCGGTGGTGCCGGTATAGTTGGCGAAACTCACTTCGACATTCTGCCATGCATTGGCTGTCAGCACCGTGTCGAAGACTACCACAGGCGTGAATGTCAGCGTGTCGGTTGGGTCGGTCATCACGCCAATCTGCAAGCTGCCTGGCCTATTGTTGTTGTGCATCCTGAAGCTGAGGTTCAGGCTGGTTATTCCCTGCATCTGCGGCAGGACGGCCAACTGGGGGGTACTGTTGTCCAAAGGCCAGAAACTGAAAAGGTTGTTGCCCGACGAACTCTCCACACGAAGCCAGTCCTCACGGCTATAGGCAAGGAAAGTCCAGCAACGTATGCCGTGGAAATTATCCATGGTGGGGCAATCCTCGAAATCCTCCACGAATGGAAGGTCGTATGGCATTATCACATCGCACGGGGTGGTAAACGTCCTGCTGGCATAAGCACTGGTGGCAGACGAATCGCAAACCGTCCGCACACGGAAAGTGTAGTCGGTGGCAGTAGTGAGCGAGGAGAAAGTTACCGTCGAAGCAGTGGCGAGGCCGCTGTCTACTAACAGTTCGTCTGCATATAGTTTCCACTCATACCCCATGGCTCCGCCCACCGTGTCCCAGCTTAGTACGGCAGTGTGAGTTCCCACACTGTCGGCGGTGACGGCCATCGGGCGGCGGCAGCCACCGGGTGTGTAGACGAATGTCGCCGAAGGCAATACTTGTGGTGAATTGACCAACCAGCTGTTGATGACATGCTGCGCATTGGCATTGCGGCAAGTGACGGAATGGTATCCTGTCGAGCAAACACAGAAAACATTATCGTATGTCATGAAGCCATTGTCCTGCCCCAATCCGCGGAATGAGAGCAGCAGGTTGCCACCCATGTAGTTGAAGGCCGAATCGAGGGTGATAGTCCATAAACTGTCGCGGATGGCGACCGAACCTGTCCATACAAGCCGCACAGCACTGGTGCGGACCCACGCAAGTGGCTGGGTCGCAGTGTCGGCTACTTCCTCCATGCGCAGCTGAAAGGTCTCGGGAAAATCCAGCGAGTCGCTCATGGCGTAGAAGGTAATCTGCGTAATCGTTCCGCCAGCCATCTCGTTCACACGCGAGGCGGGGTAGATGAACTCGTTCTCGAAGCCCCAGTCAGCATATACGGTGTTGATGGGAACATAACGTTCTGCATGGGTCCATGGCAGACACACATCCAGCGTGTCAGCCCATGCCGAAGACACTGCAAGCAGCAGAATGGCAGCGACCAATGAGTGTTTTTTCTTCATGAGGTATAGTGTTTATTGTTGAATATATAACGAAATTATATCAAAAAAATTGCTGTAGTGTTTGATGTATTTAAATATTAAAAATTAAAATTGGCTGCAGCATTCATTTGTCTAATCACTATTCACTAATCTCTAATCACTTTCTTTAAGAAGTTTTGGTTTGGGATTTTTTTTGTACTTTTGCACCGAATTTGAAAAGGTGATAGTTTATGGATGATTCGGTTTCAAAAATGGGTGTGGGCGGATTGCTGAAGAAGCTGCTGCCTTTTGTGCTGCCATATAGGTGGCTGCTGATTCTGACCTTAGTACTCACTTTTGTGGGATCGCTGATGGCACAGGTGAATGCTGTGGTGCTGGACCGCGCGGTGGATGCCATCAATGCCCTGTTGCATGTGGAAGGAGGCTTTGATTGGGGCGATGCGGCACGGCTGCTGCTCATCGTCAGCGCGGTGCTGCTGGGCAAGGAGGTACTGGCGGCGGTCATCACCTTTGGGCAGCGCATCTTTGGCGAAAAGATTAGGATCAATGTCAGCCGCGACCTATCGCTGCAGGTGGTGGATCGCATCCTGCAGTTCCGTATGGCTTTCTTCAGCAACGAGGGCAACGAGCCGGGCAAGCTGCAGACCCGCATCGACCGCGGTGTGATGAGCCTGAGCAATACGGTCAAGAACTTCTTTATCGACATCCTGCCCCTCTTCACCAGTGCGGTGATGGCGTTGGTGCTGATGTTCGCTGCCAATGTGTATGTGGGGCTGGTGGCTCTTGCCATCATACCGATATACTTCTTCATCACCGCCCGCCAAGGGGTGCGGATGAAGGGGTGGCGCCGCCGCGTGTTCGGCACCCACCAAGCTTTGAACCACGGCATCATGAACATCATTGAGAGCATGGGCGTCATCAAGTCGTTCAACCGCGAGCGGCTGGAGGCCGACCGACAGGCAAAGTTGCAGAACGACTCCACCGACCAGCAGATGGCCACACGGCGCATCAGCTTCCTCTTCGAGGGGTTGAAGACCTTTGTGGAGCAGATAGGCACCGTGCTGATAATCATCCTTACCGCCTACTTAGTGCTAATTGACTACCCGGGCATGACCATTGGTAAGATTATGTACCACGTGCTGCTGTTCAGCAACGTCAGCGCGCCCATCCGCCAGCTGCATCGCATCTACGACGACCTAAACGATGCACTGATATATGCCGAAGGCTTTTTCGGCATTCTGGAAGCCGAGGGCGAAGTGGAGCCGACCGGCAGCCATCGCCCCGCTGTGGTAAAGGGTGCTTTTGAACTTCAACACGTGGAGTTCACCTACAGCAACGGCACCCATGCCATCCGCAACCTCAGCATGACCATCGAGCCAGGCAAGACCACCGCCCTGGTGGGGTTGAGCGGTGCGGGAAAAACTACCATTGTCAACCTGTTGGACAAGTTCTATGCCCCCGACAGCGGGAGCATCACCCTCGACGGGGTGCCACTGAAGGAATGGGACACCCAGGTGCTGCGCGACAACATCGGGCTGGTGTTGCAGAAGAACCATATCTTCAGCGGCACCATCGAGGAGAATATCCGCTACGGCAACCCGTCGGCCACACGCGAAGAGGTGGAGCAGGCGGCACGTCAGGCGTATATCTACGACCAGATTGTGGCGTTGCCTGGCGGGTTCGAGGCCAATGCCCTGCAGCTGAGCGGCGGCCAGCAGCAAAGGATTGCCATCGCTCGCATGTTCCTGAAGAATCCGCCTATCATCTTCCTCGACGAGCCCACCGCCAGTCTCGACGCTATTGCTACGGAGCAGATAAAGTCTTCCATCGATGCCATCAAGCAGGGTCGCACAGTCATTGTCATCAGTCACAATATCGGACAGATTATCGACTCCGATGCGTTGTATGTGCTGGACAAGGGGCACGCCGTGCAGCACGGCACACCGACAGAGGTGTACCAACAAGGGGGATTGTACAAGGAGATTTTCGATGCCTCCGCCCGAAGCATGAACGTGGACAAGATTGCCGACACCGTCAATTTGAATGGGTGAATGTGTTATCGTGTTAATGCGTAAGTCAAATTCATGAGTGAATTGATAAACAGGTAGGCACTTTCACAGACCGACAACTGACTAAAGAGATAATGAATTAACACATTCAGAGGTAGCCAATCGACTAACGAATTAACACATTAACGAATTAACACATCCAGAGGTAGACAATCGATTAACGAATTAACACATTAACGAATTAACACATTTAAAAAAATGCAATATTATATCGTAGATGCTTTTACTGACAAGCCCTTTGGCGGCAACCCTGCCGGGGTGGTACTGTTGGATAATGACTTCCCTGCAGACAGCTTAATGCAACAGGTGGCAGCCGAATTGCGCTATTCGGAGACAGCCTTTGTGCAGAGGAATGGCGCAAATGAGTTCACCGTGCGCTATTTCACCCCCAAAAGCGAGGTCGACCTCTGCGGGCACGCCACGATAGCCACCTTCGGTTTGTTGAAACAGGAGGGTATCGTGCCAACAGGTTCCACATGCCTGAACCACACGCTGGCTGGTGACTTAACAGTGCGTGTGGGCGACAGCGTGATGATGCAGATGGCGACACCTCGGATTGTGGAACGAGAGGTGGAAGTAGATCGCCTGTGCCACATAATGGGATGCAGTGTACCTGATATGCCCGTGGAGATAGTTTCCACCGGACTGCCGGACATCATCCTGCCCGTTAGTTCCCTCGCTGAACTGGACAACCTGCATCCCGATATGGAGGCGCTGACCCTGTTGAGCCGAGAACTGGAAGTGGTGGGAGTGCATGCCTTCTCGGCTGTCGGCGACCAGTTCACGGCCCATGTCCGCAATTTTGCTCCACTCTATGGGGTCGACGAGGAGTCCGCCACAGGTACTGCCAATGCCGCACTGACACACTACCTCCAACACCGGGGCATGATAGTCCCCGGCAATGACTACTCTTTTATGCAGGGCGAGAAGATGGGACGCCCGTCAGTGGTGGAGACATCCCTCACTCCCGACGGTCAAGTATATGTAGGAGGACGTTGGTACACCGTTGCCAAAGGCGAACTACTAATATAACAAAAAAATGCTCCGCAGTGGGAGCATTCTTTCTATCTGCATAATACTATCCATGGTGTCTCGCAACACCTGTGGAAGGTTATTTCTTGTGGAGCGTGGTCTCGCCACCAAGGTCGATAATTTGGCTGGTTTGGGCTTGGAAGGTACCAGTGAGGGTCTTGGCCTTGAGGTCGATGCTAAAGTCGATTGAAGGATCAAGAATTCCAGCCTGAGGGCCACCGGCAGCGATATTGATATAACCGTGGTCGGTATTTTGGCGAACGCCGTAGCCAGTGATACCTACACTGCGTTCCAACTCTTCATAGCCAGTAATGTTCAGTTTGTAAGACAAGGAACCAAAAGTGGCTGAATTTTCGGGATTCATGGTGAGTGTCCAGACAATGGTGTAACTCACACTCTGTTTCTCTTCAAGGGTTGCGGTACCAGAGTAGGAACCCTCCCATGTGCCAACGAGATCGGCTTTGGTGGGGAGCTTGGTGTTGTCTTCTTTGTTCTCCTTATTGCAGGAAACCATCAGGGCTCCGCATAAGAGAACCGTCGTGAGAATCGTGAATTATTTTTTCATTTGTAAATAGATATTATGTTGTTAAAAAATGTTTTTTTCGTGTCGACTGGGGGAAAATGATTAGTTAATGAGAGTGCCAAAAACACACAATAGTAGCCTTTACTTGTTCAGAATCTTTCATTTATAAAAAGATTTTTCTAATAATAGTGTCACAGTTACTGAATGCAAATATACTTTTTTTTCCTTATTTAGACAACTTTTTTCTATTTGAAGTTACTGGCATACTCGTTTGCATTGGGTTGCCAATAAGCAGTGACCGCAGGGGATGCGTACTCAAACAAGTGGTTAGCAGCCGATTTGGGTTGAGTTCAGCACCTCGTGCGACAACAGCCATTTCTTTCGGTCGAGGCCGTAGGCGTAGCCTGTCAGGTGGCCGTCGGAACCAATCACGCGGTGGCAGGGGATAATCAGCGCGATGGGGTTGTGTCCTACGGCACCTCCCACTGCCTGAGCCGAACGGCAACTGATTCGCTTGGCAATGTAGCCGTATGAGACAGTTTGCCCGTATGGGATGGTGAGCAACTCGCGCCATACCGACTGCTGGAAAGGTGTCCCTATCGGCGCAAGCTGTGGGGTGAAATCAGGCTTGGTTCCACCAAAATAAAGGTTTAGCCAATGGCAGGCATCCGCCAAGGGAGGGATATCCTGTGCAAGTTCACCGCAGGGGGATTCTGCAAACCGCAGCCCCGTCAACGCCGACCCGTCACTAGTCAGCACAATATCGCCCAGCGGAGAGCGGTACACCCCCGTCAGTTCCTGCATTGTCCCGTTTTTCGTCATAAAGTATTGTTGTTTCGTTCAGCCTGCAAAATTACACAAATTCCCCGACATAAACGCAAACATGTACTCAAAAATGCGGTCAATCCAGCAGTGCTTCTATTGGCACGGTGCTGTCCATCAATCCGACACGGGTGTCCGATGCATGGCGGTTCACGCCGGTGTATGCCAACGAGGCATCTTCATAGCGGCGGAATTTCAGGATGGCGTCGTTCATTTGGGCGCGGTTGAATACCCCGATGCGCAGCAATAGGTCGAAGTCGTCTATAGTCAGGCCTGTGACCCGCTCAAAGAGCGATGGTTCCAGCTTACGGATGACATCCTCAAGGCTCTCTTCGCGATAGTCGGTCAGGTACATGAAGATGGGAATACGTGTGGCAAACTTCATCAACTTCTCCTGCACTTCGCGCCTCTTGCTGCGGTACTCTTTCTCCTCGGCGGTGAGTTCCTTTTTCTTCTTGGGGTCGGGGTTGTCTCCCGCCTCGCGCTTCAGTTTCTTTATCTTCTCGGCGCGGTTGACGATGTTCTCGATGATGTCGCTGCCCAAGGCGCGGAACCCTTCTATCTTCATGATGGTGGCCAAGGCTTCGGGGTTGTCCAGCACCCGCTGTAGGGTGGCGTTGTCCACATTCACCAGTTGGGCACTGTTCCAACGTCGTGCCAGCAGGGTGCCGCTGGTGCCGTTGTCCACAAAGTCGAGTATCTCGGTGGCATCCACCCGCTTCATCGAGCTGCCGTCGAATTGCAGGATAGGCAGGAAGTTGATGAAATCGTTTACTTTGTCGGTGATTCGGCGGTTGCTGTCTACGTCCAACTGATTGGCGTAGGTCACCACTTCACGCAGGGCGCGGTTGGGGGCAAAGTCGAAGACATAGCAGGTGGGCTTCAGGATAGTCTTCTTCGTGGGGTCGTCCTTGTCGGTGGCTGTCCATGGACTCTGCACACGGAAGGCCGTCTGGAAATAGGTCTCGGGGCTGGAGCAGTTGCGCAGCATCAGCAATCCGCCTAATGGCCGAAGGGTTACGCCTGTTGTCAGCTTGCCGCATGTCAGTGTGATAGTGCGTGTAGTCAGTGGGTTGTCGCCCATGGCCTTGCGTACTGGCCCTAATGCATCTACACCGATACCGGCCTTTGTGCCACTGCAGTTGATAATTTTATATGTCTGATAGAAACCGTTGGCCGGACGGTGCAACAACGCCTCCATAGCGTCGCACGAGGCCACATTGGGCAGAAACCACATGGTGTGGGCACAGAGGTCGAGCAGGCGGGTGTCTTCAAAGGGCAGTGCCGGCCGCACGTTGAGTGGAGAGCTGCCGTCGCCGAAGATGGATGCTTTGCCGCGGATGATGTCGAGCCACTTCTGTACGGCTTTCTCGTGGACAAAGGTGGCTGCCTCTTTGCCCTTGCCCGGCTCCGCACGGAAGAACTCGTTGAGGTCGAAGCCGTCCATGTCCCACTGCTCTATCATGGCTCCGAGGTCTTGTGGCATCTGATAGGTCATCATCACCATGGTGGGCATTTCCAGATAGGGACCGCCGATGGCCTCTTTCCGTGCCTGCTCGTCTTGATAGGTCCAGTTGAATATCTGGTTCTCCATAAACTCGCCCGTAGCAAGGGCGCGGAACGGTGTACCGCTGAGGTAGAGATAATGCCGGCCTGTAATGGGAACGTCATCGTCATCCCATGCGCGACCGCTCTCCACGTCAATGCCGCCCTCGCGCATCACCTCATCCTCTTCCACCTGTCGTCTCTTGGCATCGGCATCGCCCAGGTCGAGCAGACTCTTGGCGTTGTCGTTCCATGCCCCGAAGTGGTATTCGTCCAATACGATTAAGTCCCAGTTGATGCTGTGTACCCACTCGTTCTTGGGTTTGATGTTGCCGTAGCGGTCACGCCCCAAATAGTCTTGGAAAGAACCAAACACAACTAATGGGAATGCGTTATTGTGTGAATGTGTTAATGCGTTAATGCCTTCTGTGTCCCGGCTGCTATAATACCGCCACCCTTCAAAGTCACGGTGCCGCAGCAAGTCGTCGCGCCACGAGTCCTCCACAGCGGGCTTGAATGTGAGCACCAGCACCCGCTTTGCCTTCATTCTCTTGGCCAGCTGGTATGTAGAAAAAGTCTTGCCAAAACGCATCTTGGCGTTCCACAGGTAGTGGCTGGGGCGGTCGGGTTCCTCTTCGTCCATGCGGGCAAAGTAATCTGCTGTCTGCCTTACTGCCTGTTCCTGTTCCTCGCGCATCTTGTAGTCGAGGTCGCGCATTGTCTCAACGTGCGTCTCGCGATGTCGTACCGCCACGTATGCGGCCTGTGCCTCGCGCAGCGAACAACGGCACCACTCACCGATTAGTTCCTTACCCATGCGGCGCAACACCTCATGCAGGTCGTGGTCACTAAAGCTCTCGCCGCTGCCGTCGGCATAGAAGGCGTTGTCGTGCCACAGCAGGTGGTAGGTCTTATGCGGCTCGGTGATAGGGTGCTGCTCGTCGATGCGCTTCCGCACATCCGCGCGTGTCGTCTGCCCAATCTTAATCCAGCCGGGGAACGACGTGTCGTCGTACATGTAAATCTGCGGCACCGTGCGCCGCATCGTGGGGAGTATCTGTTCTGTCGTCTGCATAATATGTCAGTTGTTCGTTATCGTTTTTAATAACAAACGCCCTTATGCAGAAATAAAAGGTAGGAAGTTAATGATACAGGCTTCCGTGAACCACGTCGCGGACCCATACAAAATGCTCACCGGTTGCTTCGTCGAAACAAACTTCGTAGGCGAATACAAATTCCTCGCAAATAAACTCATGCCAGCCCTGCGCAATCCAGTCTTGCTTCAGCCAAGCCATACGGAAACCTTGCATCTGACTCAGTGTCTGCAAACCTCGCTCCATCCGCCAAATTTTTCTATCCACAGTTTCCTTTGTGAGGGTAATATGGTTTTGCATTGCCGCATAGTAGAAGTTATTTACCTTCTCAAAAACCAAATTGTCAATAAATACCCTCATTCCTTCGAACTATAAAACTTTTCGACAGTAGCATACAGTTTGGTAGAGAACTGCTCAATCGTCATACTTCTGCGACTTACCTCTTCGATGGAGCATTTCCGAGGCACGACAGGAGTATGTTCTACGCATCCCGTAGCATGGTTGTGTGTACTCTCAATCATATCTTCCATGCTTTTGCGCCATTCCTCTAGAGTATAGCATTGTGCTATTTCCTCCTCGGTAACGATACGAGGTTCGTGTGGGATAGACTGAAATACCTCGCGGTGTTTGCCGACAGTCCCATACTGGACACCGGGCTCACTGGCCCCATTGTTATCTTCTATTGCGTCGTGATTTTCCATATTTTTATAACGACATTCAACCCCAATTATTGTATTGGGCAACCTTTTTCCTACCTATTTATTTCAAAGAGCGCTCGGTTTATCTTTTTGCCGAGGCCATCCCTCGGCGTGGGTTCTTCGATCCTTCTTCGGTCTCTCGGCAAAGTAGGCCTACTCCATCGGTCGAATCATGCTCTCAATAAATGCAATCTCGTCCTTGTCCAAGTCGTATTTCTCATACAGCATCTCGTCTGTCCATGGATGGGAGAAGTCCTGCATGGGGACGCACCCAAACACATAGCTCATATTGTCTTGAGCATTCTTTTTTAACATCACCATGCAACGGAAGAACTTCGTGCAAATATATGTCATTACATTTTCGCAAATGTTTTTATTTTCAAAAGGTCCAATCACAAGGTATGTTTGAGAACAACAAGAGTTTGGCTCTCCATAAAAAGGTTTTCCAAGAAATAGATATGGGAAATCCCCACGTTCTCCATATGCTTTAGAAATATAAACTTTGTGCGGCTTGACCCATTGTTGGTTTTTTTTTACCTGATCAAGTGAAACATACCCAGTAAAACCGTAAGTGTAATATTTGACCGAATTCAAAAAAGGCTTTTCCTTAAAGTCTCTAAATGAACTCACAAATCCAAAAGGAGTTTGTGGTCCAACAACAGAATCAAAAGTAGATTCTTTATAAAGTTGGACCTTCCTCAATATTGTGATTGCCTTGTTGTGTCTGACTAAGGTATTTAACCCTTTTTCAAGCAGTGGCCTGTCCATTTCAGAGGTTATTTCATTTCCTTTATATGAAACAATCCGTACCTCCTTATGTTTCTGTGTTGCTTCACGTAAAAAAATACATACACCTCCAGCTAAATCAACACCAGGAAAACAATCTGTTGAATTTGGGTAATCCAAAATTGTTTTGATATATTCATCATGCAGCATCTCATCTCTAAACTCATCAAGACCACGACCTCCTGCATACCAACGAGCAGGGATAATCATACATAAATAACGAGGATTGAGTTTTTTGGCTTGTTGTACAAACTTATGGTATATGGCGATTGCATAGTTTTCTTTCTCAACACCCACGTTCAGCTGGTACGGCGGGTTGCCAATGATTACATCGAATTGCATATCTTTATGGAATATTTCTTTGATTGATTTGTGAATAAAGGGATAGGCGTATGTCTCTCGGCTTTCGGTGCGGAGATATTCGCCTTTGCTGGCTCCGCAGTATTCACAGCGGCCTTGTTCGTTCCAAGTGTGGTGGCATCGCTCGTATAGCAGGTTACCCTGCCCGTCTTGGAAGGCAGTACTGACGCTGTACTCGCCATTGGCCTGTTTGGAACAGTATAGTGTCCTGCGGCTCATCTCAGCAGTGAGGTCGGTGCAGGCAATACCAAAGACTTGTTGGGTCATCACGTAGTCAATCCGCTCCTGTAGGTCGGGTATCTGCCCTTCAAGCCCTACGAGCAGCCGTTTGGTAATTTCACGCAGAAAGACACCACTCTTGCTGCAAGGGTCTAAGAACCGCGTCTTCGGACTCTGGAACAACTCTTGCGGCAACAGGTCAAGCATACGATTTGCCAACTCCGGCGAGGTAAAAACCTCGTCACTGCTGAGGTTGGCCAAGCAGTTCAGTATGTCCGGTGAATATTTTTGTTTCATAAGGTTGTATTATTAGTGTCTGGGGGGACGTCCCGAGAGGGACGAGACCATGCATAACACGGTACAAGCCGAAGGCGTAGTGCCGTGCCGATACTGCCATAGTATACAGCGTCCCGATAGGGACGCGACAGTCTTGTCATCGTTGTCGCATCCAAGGCGTATCGTTGCAGCCAGTCTCTCATAGACCACATCGCCCGGCAGAGTGGCTTATTTGGAGTGGGTATTTTGTTCTTCATAGCGGTAGAGTTGTGTGTAATGCAATGGTGGATAGGAACGGACAGGTTCGTCGAAGCTCTGTGCCTCGCCCTGTTCGTCAAAGAGGGAATACTGGTGTGTTTGGTTGACAAGGAAGTCAAATTGGAAGTCACGTCGTGAGAACTGCATGCTGCCCGCAATGGGTGTCCATTCGCAGAAGGTGATAGGCTTGCCGTCGGCAGTGCGATAGGTCAAAGCATCGCCACAGACGATGTTCTTCCGCAGCATATAGCGTAGGCTTTCCTCGTAG
Source organism: uncultured Bacteroidales bacterium (assembly GCA_900317955.1). Taxonomy (GTDB): domain Bacteria; phylum Bacteroidota; class Bacteroidia; order Bacteroidales; family P3; genus Colimorpha. The sequence continues at coordinate 11,986 of ONIP01000003.1, read as the reverse complement.
CCCTGAGTGCAGTTCTTTTTACACATCTGTTCCCTCACCTCGGTAAACAGTCGTAGTCGGCATGCCTTGGCATTGTCCTCCAACAGTTCAATGCCATAGCAAGAGCCTACGGCAATAAGGCTCTGAAACTCCCATTCCGTAGGGGATTTGATGTCCTTTAATAGGGATAGTTTGCGACGCAGAATCTCGATAAGGAAATTCCCGTCTCCGCAGGCGGGCTCAAGGAAACGGCTGTCAAGCCGGAACGACTCGTCCCGCACCAAGTCGAGCATAGCATTCACCTCGCGCGGATTGGTGAACACCTCGCCATGCTGAGCCACCCGCTGGCGGCTCTTGATTTGTGATTTTGTGTTTTCGTTGCTGGGCATAAGAAAATCGTGGAAGTTTCCATATATAGCAACATAAAACACTGGTATATAAAAAGAAAGCCCGCCTTATACTTTAAGCGGGTAACAAATCAGTAACAAAAATGGCTTTTATAGTGCCATCGGTGGCGGGCTTTCAGGGTGCAAAGATACAACTTTTTTTTGGCAATTACACCATTTTTCTGCTTGGTGGGGGTGCTGCTGCGGTTGGCTGATACACCGACGTATCAAAATGGCTTTGCAAATGTACCACAATATCAATTTATTGTATAGGCACAACGTGTATAAAATACACCGCTGTATCAATCTGCTGCCAGTCCTCCCGCCGTGGGGGTGGTGTCTATAATGGTGTAGGGGTACCCAAGTATCCCCCGCTGCATAGGGGTTTCAATTCCCCCTTGCCATCCCCCTTACCGTTATGAAAGGTACTACTGCCCCAAAATTTTGCATCATGTTTGCTGCCGTGCTTGGCTCTCCCCATCGGTCGGGCGTGTGTTTACGCTTTCCCCTGTGGGGTCATTAACTGCTCTGCCACATTCCCCAACGCTGCCACCACCTCTGCGTGGGTGTCGGCTGCGGTTCTGCCGTCCCCTCTCTGCTGCTTCCAATCATAGAAACGTTGAAAGTTGCCACTTTCCATAATAAACAAATAAGCCTCGTTCTTGGCATTCATTTCTTCTTCAAATCGTGCCATAACTTCACTAATGGCACATTCAAAGGGTGATAGTTGTTGCTCCATTTTCCAATTGATTTTAGGAGTTAATAAAATACCCCTGCTTGGGTGTCCTCGGCTCAATTGGTTGCCGTGTGGCCGTTTCCAGTTCCACCACCATACAGGGGCAAAATTGCCAGTTCCACAACAGCCCGCTGTGGCTGCTGCCAATTGATTTTAGGAGTTGCAAAGGTACAATCTTTTTTCCATCTACCAAAATATTTTTGCATCGGTGCCGCCACCGTGGTGTCATAATTGCCGCCTGTGGCGTGGTTTGCACCCTCGGCGGTTGGTTGCCCACAGAAACAGAAAAAGCCCCAAATCGGGGCTGTTTTGTGGCTCATTGGGCAAATTTGGGGTGTTCTCTCCTTTATGGTGTGCATTATTCCCCGCCGCTGGTCAAGTCCTCCAAGTACTCGGCTGGTATTTCCTCGCTGTCCTGCGGCAATACTACACCGTTCTGCCATATCCTGTGTTTCCTGTTGTAGTCCACACAACACCCAATTTCTTTCAGTCGGTGGCAATCCATAGGGTAGCTACATTTGTTCAACCTCCTCAACTCGCTTTCTATCTCCTCAATACTCCTGCCTTTTATGTCAATCCATTCTGAAAGCGTTTCACTATCCATAAAGCCCTGTTTCAGCCATTTCAGCAACTCGATACGCTTTGCCCTGTCAATCGGTATATTCATTGCTGCCGCTCCTTTCTATGGCGGTGTACTGTCGCTTTGTTGATAAGACGGTGAAATTGCATCAGCTCATCGTCTGTGAAGTCGGCAAAGTCATAACTGCCGCCATCCGCCAGCAAATGGCCATCTTCAAGGGTTTTCAGTTCCTCGGTGTCTATACACCCATTTTTCAGCCAGTGCAATAGCACCATCTTTGTTTTTCTGTCAAGTTCAATCTTCATCGTCTATGTCTTTTGTCAGTTGGTTTACTATGGTGTTCAGCTGGTCATCTGTGAGGGTGGAGAAATCCACCTCGGCACTTACCGCCTGTTGCTTGGGTATCACATATTGCATCAGCTTTTCCAACATCTGTAACCGCTCCTTTGGTTCAAGGGCTTTCAAATCCCGCTCCATCTGTCGGCGGTTCTTGTCTATCACCGTGGAAAGCCACTGCCTAACGTCTTGGGTTATCTTGTTGGGCTTTCCCTTTGGTCTGCCGTTGGGGTTGTTGGTCTTACCTTTTTCCATTGTCGGCCTCCTTTTCTTTCAGACAGACGGTGCCAGCCGTGGGGTTGCCCCGCCGCCTCCCATATTCAAATCTCACAACATTGACAACGTGGTTATACTTGCAATTGGCACATTCGATTGTGTTCTTATATCTGCCAGCAATATAATTGCACTCTCTTTTCTGTGTTTCCATGTCTGTAAATCTTTGTTTTTTTCAGAAATCAGTTTTACCAAAATTTGGTAACAAATCCACCTTACTATATAGACAAAAACAATTTTTCACCTTGCATATTTGGCCACATTAGCAACCGCCTTTTCAATCTCCAGTATCAGGTCAATGTCACCCTCGGCGGGTGTCTGCAATATCCTGTTAAGGTCGGCTTTCAATCGGCTGTAATATTTGGGGTCAGAAAACTGCTTTCTCGCTTTGAGGTCTGCAATATATTCATCAATGACAGACTGCCCGCCCTGTTGCAACAGACGTGCAAAGAGGGCGTTTTGTGCATCCTTTGGGGTCTTTATGTTTTCCATTATCGTTGTGTTTCTGTGTATCTTCTTAATGGTCTCAAATTCATTTTTCCATTGCTGTACCAGCATATAATAAAAGTCGGGGTTGTAGAGTGCCGCCGCCTGTATCGGCTCGGCTTGTTTCAGTTGTTTGTGTGGCTGCTTGGCAAATCTCAACTCATACCGCAGCAAGTTACAATCTGCCAGTGAGGGCGGTATCAAAGCTCGCTTTGCCGCTGCCTCTTTGGTCTTGTCATAGAATACAAGCTGCCGTGTATGTGTGGAATAATAAAGCGTGTCAGGGGTGGCCTGTACCCTCTCAAACCGTGCCTTTCCTCCCAAACAACTGTAATAGTCGGCTGGTGGCCGCGTGGTAGGTATCACCGTGGAAACGTCTGCCCTTAACACCTTGGCCGCTGAAACGTCTGTGTGTAGTTGGTCGCTCATTTGCTCAATAGCTTGCTGTACCGTTGCCCTTGTGAGTGTATAGACGTTTGAGGGTAAGAAATACTTTGCCAAACTCCCCAGCAATGCCACACCGCTGTTTGTTATGCATACTTGGTAATCTCCAAGCCTACCAGTGCAAGTGTACCCCTGCCGCTCGTTCTGCCGTTCTGTCACCTCGGCCAGATAGGGGGCAATGGCAAAGGGGTTGCCGCCCGCCGTTGCCTCCCTGTCAAACCACATATTTAGAGTGTCAATCATCGCTCGTTTTTTCTATAAGTATTCTTTACCAAAAATTGGTATAAAAGTCACCTTACTATATAGACAAAGCATTTTTCACGCCCAGTAATCAAAGTAGGTTTTTGCCGCTGCCCTCATCGTCAATAACGCATCGTTGTACACCCCATCGGCAAGGGCTTTGGCGTTCCCAAGTATTGTACACAGCCCATTGGGTATTACAAGCCATTCAATCTGTTTCCAGTCGGGGGCTATCAGGAACAAATATCCATCGGTTCTGTTACAATAAAATGGGTTTGTGTTGCCGCTCCTTAACTTGGGGTTGCCGTTGGGGTTCCCATATCCATACAGGTTGCCGCCATCGGCTGCGGTATCCAGTAGAAAGACACTGCTTATATTAACGCTGTCTTTTCCTTGCTTGCCCATCAAAAAACGGTCTGCTCGCCGTGTGTCGGTGCTGTCGATTATGCCGCGTGTCTCGTTAAGATAGGCCACAACCATACCTTTGTTATTCTGTAGGTCTTTCAGTGGCTTGTAGTAGCCCGCTGTGGCGGTCACATCAAAGCGAGGTATCTTTGCCCCAGCCTTTCCGCCGTTGCGTTTCTTCACATCATCGGGCAATTGTTCAAGCCTAATATAGGCGGTGAAATCGATGTTGCTCATCTTCTTGCTCCTTTCCTGTCGTTGGTCACACAATGGGCAATGGCTTTCTGCTCCAGTTCTGCCTCAGTAGGCACTCGGTAGGCCAGTAGCCAGTTCTCAACCTCCTGTTTATTAAAGTAGGTCATTTTGCCGCCCTCGCTTTTGTAGTATGGTATTTTCTTGCTCCATACCAGTTTGTAGAGGTGGCTTTTGCTAAATCCAGCGAGCAAGCAAACATCGTCCATATTCAGAACGTTCTTTGCTCCTAAAACTGCAAGTTGTTTCAGTTCCTGCAACTGTTGTAAAACCTCATCCATTTTATTTTTTTTATTGAGGTTTGGACTGTCAGGGGTGAGTTGCAGCGGCTCCCCCGTCTTTGTCCTGAAACCTCATCGGGCTGCTGCAATGTACCTGTGAAGTTTCATATGCAAATATACAACAATTTTTGGAAAAGTAAAAAAGCAAACAACAACCAACAATGAAAATACAAAATTTTATGCATCAGTATATAAAAACAGAACAGACTACAATGTCATTGTTAAACATTGTTGGCTGTTCTGTGCTGTAAATATCGGTTGTTATCGGTTCTATTTCTTTCCCGCCATACTGCCAATATTCAGAATATTGAGCAATCTTTTGTGTTTTTTTGGCTCATTTTTTCTGCCGCTTTTTATCTTGCTCCTGTCGTTGGTCATGGACTTTACATTAGGTTCTTTCCCTTTTATCCTGAAACAGGCCTTTGCGGTTTCCCAATATGAACCAAACAGCTTTTCAACCAGTAGTGCCAACTCGTTTTGGCTCCCAAGCCAATTTAACGGTGTTACAGGCTTGTTTGTCTGTGTACCCTTACACACATACAGCCAAGCCGCCGCCGTGGTGTCAGCGGGCAAATATGGCTTGTTTCTCCTGTCGGCTGTTTTAAGGGCTTCAAGTATCAGTTCCAATGTGTCATCAGTCCTGTTACATCCAAAATGCTTTGTGAGGGGTTGGTCAGTGCTGCCGCCTATATCTTGTTGCTGCGGTTTCTGTGTGAGGTGCCGTTGTACCAACTGCCCCGCCGTGGTATTCATCAGGTATGCACACAACGGTTTTAACCGCAGCAAATCACCATCGCTGTATGTCATGGAGGAAACACAAGCATACCAATATTCTTTTTCAACCAACATTTCAAAAGCCCAGTTATAGAAAGCCTGTGCCTCATCAAATCCGCTTTCACCCTCGTTAATATCCAGCCTTTCCAGCATATCACACAGCCCCTGCAGTATCAGTATTTGAAAGAATATGCCCCACACTTTCACATCATCAAAGCGTTTCACTATGTCGGCAATGGCTTTCTTTAATCTGTTGGGGTAGTCTGTGTTCTCTTTGAGGCTCAAAACGGCCTCTTTGAGGGTGGCCAGCAATAACAGTGTGCAATCCCTATCAAAGAAAGCGTGTTGCCCTAATATCACGTTGTATTTTCTCAATTCCTCGGTGTAGTGTGTGAGGCTGCAAGGCACATTAAACGCCTCGGCCATTAACAGCTCATCCAACAGCTCATCAATACCCGCATCGGCCATGTCTGTTATACAGTCAAACATTCCCTTTAATGCTGCATCATACACAGCCTTGTTAATAGTGTCGTGCAACTCCACAGGGGCAATAATGGTCGCTGGTTTAAACACCCAGCCAGCCACAACAGGGGGTTGTGGCGGTGACAGCTCTTTGATATTCTGTGTTGCCATTTCTGCCTGTAATCGCTTGCCCTCAATCACCGTGTTTGCATACCTCAAAAAGCCCTCGGCTATGGCCTTTTTCTTTGCATACCCAGCCTTGTTTATTGCTTGGGTAATTAACGCCTCATCGGCTTTGTCGGGTAATGGTTGCCCCATATTCCAACCGCTTGTATTGTATACTGCCCGCTGCCCCTCATCTATATCAAACAGGGCTGCAAATATGGCCTCAAATTGGGGGTTGTATATTCTTTCTTGCTCATCACACAATGCCTCAAATTTGGCCTGTAATCCTTGCCATTGTTGGCTCGGTTGCTGTTGGTTGCTGTCTTTCATTAGTACCCGCTGTTAGTCGTTGAAAAGATTATCAACAAGGCTCACGGCCTCATCTTTCTTTTTGTCAATTATCTTTGCATATATCTGTGTGGTTCTCACCTCTGAATGCCCCAATATCTTACTCACAGTGTACAGTTCTGCCCCTGCTGTCAACATCATTGTTGCTGCTGTATGTCTTGCAGTGTGAAATGTGACGTTCTTTGTTATGCCCGCCGCCGCTGCCCACTGCCTCAACACATTGTTTATTGTCAGTTGTGAGGGTAGTTTAAAAATGGTATCTGTCGCCGCTGCCGTTCCTCTATCGGGCAAATACAGCACAGCGTGTTTTGAAAGCGGTACATACAGCGGGTTTTTTGTCTTTTTCTGTATAAGTGTTGCCCTCAACTGCCCGCCATCGTTCACAATGTCACTCCACCGCAGCCGCTCAACATCGCTAATTCTCAAACCGCAATAGACACTGAATAAATACGCCTGTTTGATAGCCTCATTTCTGCAAGGTGTAGCAATCAGGGCTTTCACCTCATCAACCGTTAAGTAAGTTCTTTTGCTTTCAGGTATCTTTATTTTGTCGGTTGTCGGTATCGTCTGAAACGGGTTTTTTGCAATGTATTCACGCCTTACTGCCTCGTTCAAGGCACTATTTAGCACTGTGTAATAATTATGTGCCGTGGTCGGCTCTAAATGCTTTCCAGTGGTGGTTTCATACACTCCTGTTATATAGTGCAAAAAGCCCCTGCAATATTCTTTGTCAATGTCGCATAGGCGGGTTTTGTCGCCCTCATACTCCTTTACCAGTGTAATAGTATAGTTTATTTGCTGCTGCAAGCCCTCGCTTTTGTCCTCTTTCAGTTCCTTGTAGTGGTTTAGCCAGTCAACAAGCAACATCTTTCCACGCTGGGTGTTCTTAATACCCGCCTCATCGTTGGCCAGTTCAATAATACGCTGTGCCTTTATAGCGTTTGCCGCTTTCATGGTATCAGCGTTCAATTTCTTCTGCAAGGGGGTTGTTTCAGGTACAAGGTAGAGTTTCAGAAACTCATACTTTCTTTTGCCGTTCCTGTATGTGTCAAGGTAAATGCTCCTGTTGCCGTCTGCCAGTTCCTTAAACCGCAGCCTAATGGGTTCCTTTGCTTTCTTGGGTGTCTTTGCCATAATGTCACTATTTTGATTTGTTACCAAGTGCAAATATACAACATTTTTCTGAATGAGTAACAAAATAGTAACAAAAAATGTAGTAAAAAAGCATAAACAACAGAAAACAAGCAACAAAAAATGCACCCAAGATCTGGTGCAACTCCTTATTTTATTGTGTTTTTGTTTTGCTGTTGCTTTCTTTTTGCAAAATACATAAGAAAAACGTGGAACTTTATCTTACGCCATCTTAGGTGTTCCACGACCTGCCCAGCATGTAAGTAAAGCCCACGATTTCTCGTGAGCGTTACGCTTTACTACACTGGGGCTTGATTGTGGAACTTCAAGATGGCAGTTTAGAGCGAAAACGCTTTATAATATGTTATCTATCTTCTTTTTTCTTTGTTTCGATATGTTGTCTTTTTAGTTGTTATTTCATTTGCAAAGATACGAATCTTTTCTTATTCATCAAAACAATCTTTAGCAGTCAGCCCTCCGTGCGGTTTTCCCAACGCTGGCGGGCGGCCTCCAAGCCTTTGTGTATCTGGCGTTGCAGCAGCTCTCTGCTCGTCGCCACCTTCGGTGCAGAGCAACAACCCAAGGGGCTGCTCCTCGCCAGGCTCCATCTCGTGGGCTTCGAGCCAACGCAGATACAACTCCATCTGGCCTTTGTACTGCGACTTGAATTTGCCAAGTTTCAAGTCGATGGCTATCAGGCGGTGCAACCTGCGATGATAGAAAAGCAAGTCGAGGTAGAAATCCTCGCCGTCGATAATCATCCGTTTCTGCCGCTCGACGAAGGTGAACCCATTACCCAACTCCAATATAAACTGCTCCAAGTGCGCCACAAGGCTGTCTTCAAGGCTTTTCTCGCTGTACATTCCTTTCAGCCCTGTGAACTCCAAGAAATAAGGACTCTTAAAGACTAGGTCGGGGGTGAGGACGTTGTTCTCCCGCAGTTCCGTCAGCTCCTGTTTGATAAGCTCGTCGGGCTTTGTCGCTATGGCGGTACGCTCATAGAGCATGCCGTCAATCTCTTTGCGCAGCTGCCGAATAGACCATCTTTCGGAGGCTGCCAACGTCAGGTAGAATTCCCGTTGAAGGTCGTTCTTTAAGGGTAATATCTCTGTTATATGTGACCACGTCAATTGTGCCGACACTGTCGACACTATTTCAAACTCTGGAAACTCTTGAGCGAATTGCATCATCCGCCAGATGCTACGGGGTTCAAATCCCTTTTTCCCAAATTCTGACTGCAATTGTGCCGACACAGCCGACACAATTTGCTTTCCGTATTCAGCGCGTTCGTTTCCAAGTACCTCTCTATTGATGCGTTCACCGATATGCCAATACATCAGGGTGAGTTCGGCATTGACATTGACGGCCACGCGGTTGCGCGTCTGATTGATTATCTGCCGCAAGTCGTCAACCAACGGCATAATATTGTTGTTCTGTATAGTTATGCTGTCTGCCATTAGATAGTTGTTAGCTATTTTTTTGTTTGCAAATTTACGAATTAAATCCGAATCAATCAAATCTTATTCTGAAATTAACTGTCAGTGCGATTCTCCCAGTGTTGGCGGGCGGCCTCCAGGCCTTTGTGCAGCTGGCGTTGCAGCAGCTCCTTGGATGGCAACTCGGTCATGTACTGCGCTATATTGATGCTCCATCTCAATCTGCCACTACCCAATGACCAAGTTTGCGTCCGCCTTCGCGCATTAGGTAGCCCATTTTCTGTAAGCGGCTGAAATGGTATTTGATACCATTTTCGGTGATAATGCCGAGGGATTCTGCCACCTCTTGTCTTGTGGCTTTCGGATGCTCTTTCAGGTAGTCGAGAATCGCCTTTTGGGTAGCTGTTAGTGTCTTTTGGGTAGTCGTTGGCGTCTTTTGGGTAGTATCTGTTGTTGAATTTAAGTACTGGTCAATATCGTTCTTCAGGTGCTGAATGTGCAGGCTTGCCATGCAGTTTTGGAAGATGGTGATGTCCTCTTTCTCGCGGGTGTCAATTAGAGCCTGGATATAGGTGGCTTTGTCTTCTTTCAACACTTTGGTGGGCAAAACCCCGAACTCCATTTGTAGGAGGTTCATCAACAGGCGGCTGGTGCGGCCATTGCCATCTGCCCAAGGGTGGATGGTAACCAACTCGTAATGTGCCCAGAAACTGAGGTCATAAACAGAACAGACATCTGTAGTGTCAATAGCTTTCCGACGATTATTAAGTTCTTCACAAAAGGCTGCCAAACGCTCAGGGACTTTCAGATAGGACATGTAGGACTTACCGCCGATTCCAGCTGAAACATTCAACTTTCGCAGTTCTCCTTTTGAAGCGGAGAAGTTACCACCCATAGAACTATACTCGCTCCCAGTGCGTGCCATCACTTTCGAGGCTAGCAAGATAAGCCAGTCGATAGTGATGGGTTGGTGTAGCTTAATCCATTCGCGACCATATTCGTATGCCACCTTGAGATCGAGGTTCATCTGTTGCTCCAATAGGGTGCGTTTGCTAGAGGTGATGCCCTCGTCGAAGAGCAGTTGCGCCTCCACCTCGGTTACCGTACTGCCCTCTATGGCGGTGGAATGCACAATGATAGAGTACAGATAGAACTTGTCATAGTCTATCTGCTCAGCGATGCCTAACGCTCGGTGCCGTTCAAGCAGTTGCAATAATAGGTCTCGATTCTCTGGCGACATTTTCTTTAGTTGTTTCACTTTTTCACGCTGCAAAGATAAGCAAATTTATCGACATGTCGATTTTTTCCCCACATGTTGCAAATAGGTAGCACAAAAAACCAAAGTATAATGGCACAAAAACCAAAAGTTTTTTATTTTGTAGCGGCAACGGTGAAGCCTATCTGGATGCGGTGGCTCTCTTTCTCCTTGGGGTATTTGAGTTCGGTCATGACGGGTAGGATTATTAGGAAGTGTTGTCCTTCGCCTATAGTGAAACGCTGCTCGTCGTAAGGCTCGTAGAACATATTGTCGCGTATGGAATATAGCGTGTTGTCATCACTGCGGGGGATTCTTATCTCTACCATATCGTCGCTGCCGACGGTCTGCACATCTAAACTCTATCTCTTATCTCGGTATGGCTTCATCTATTAGTCGCTATTTCAACAATACATACACGTTAGATTAACTCTATAAAAGTGTCGGACCACAGTTGAAATATTGCCGGAGCAGTGTTGAAATATCGTTGATATGCTGGATTCATAAGGCAACTTGCCTAACGATAATATGGAGGGATTGCAGTTGTGCGGCTGCGCACGAGTCTCAGGTGGTTCAATCTTCGCTGCCCTTTTGAAAGAAAAAAAAGAGTTGGACGTAGTGTCGTCCAACTCCTTAGTGTTTCGGATTAGAAGTGTTCTTAGCCGAGGCGCTTGAACTGGCAAGTGAAGTGGCGCATCAGTTCGGCTTCCCAAGTGATCTCAAGACCGCGTTTGATTTCGTTGCGGCGGTCGTAGACGTTCTTCAGGGCAGCGGCGATGACGTCCATGTGGTTGTTGGTGTAAACGCGGCGCGGGATGCAGAGGCGGACGAAATCGTTGCCACCGAAGCGGTTCTCGCGGGTCACGGGGTCGCGGTCGGCCAGGACGTAGCCAATCTCGCAGGCACGGATACCGGCCTCAAGATAGAGTTCGCAGGTGAGGGTCTGGGCGGGGAATTCCTCTTTGGGAATGTTGGTGAGCACCTTGTCGGCATCGACGAAGATGGCGTGGCCACCGGCGGGACGCTGATAGGGGATACCATACTCATCAAGTTTGGCAGCAAGGTAGTGAACCTGCTTGATGCGGGTCTCGACCATCTCGAACTCAATGTTCTCTTTCAGACCAACGGCGAGAGCGTCCATATCGCGGCCGTTCATACCACCATAGGTGAGGAAGCCTTCGAAGGGGATGCAGAACATCTTGGCTCCTTCGTACCACTCTTTCTTATTGGTAGCGATGAAACCGCCCATGTTCACGAGGCCGTCCTTCTTGGCGCTCATGGTCATGCTATCGGCATAGGAGAACATCTCCTTGCAGATCTCGCGCAGGGTTTTGTCGGCATAGCCTTCCTCGCGGGTCTTGATGAAGTAGGCGTTCTCGATGAAGCGGGCACTGTCGACGTTGACGGGCACACCGTATTTGTGGCAGAGTTCGCAAGTCTCGCGGATGTTCTTCATGCTGACGGGCTGGCCACCCACGGTGTTGTTGGTAACGGTAAGTACCATGAAAGGTACGTTGCCCTTGTTCTCCTTCAGAATCTTCTCCAGTTTCTCCAGATCGACATTGCCTTTGAAGGGGACTTCAAGCTGGGTGTCGTAAGCCTCGCGGACAGTAACGTCGATGGCGAAAGCCTTGCGGCTCTCGATGTGACCCTTGGTGGTGTCGAAGTGGGCGTTGCCGGGGACAATCATGCCGGGTTTCACGAGGTAGCTGAACAGCACGTTCTCGGCTGCACGGCCCTGGTGGGTGGGGATGACATAGTCGAAACCAGTCAGCTCGGTGATGGTGTCCTTCATGTGATAGAAGCTGCGGGCACCGCCGTAGCTCTCGTCGCCCATCATCATAGCTGCCCACTGGCGGTCGCTCATGGCGCCGGTGCCGGAGTCGGTCAGAAGGTCGATGTAGACGTAGTCGCTCTTCAGCATAAACACGTTCTGGTGTGCTTCGTTGAGCCATTTTTCGCGTTGTTCGCGGGTGGATTTCTTAATGGGTTCTACCATCTTGATTTTCCACGCTTC
>ONIP01000021.1 GCA_900317955.1 uncultured Bacteroidales bacterium | reverse complement strand
TATTTTCCATATGGCAAAATTTCGGATGAAATTCGACCATTAATTTTGTCCATTAGAGAGCATGTCCGCTAAAAAACCATTAATTTTGTCCATTACACCTAATATTCTCATCTAATCCATATATTATCTCATTGTATTTATTTGTCTTACAATATTCTTTATTGATGTTATTTAACCTCACAAATGTCTTAGTACTGGTATTGAAGTCAAAATATGGTATGATATTATTGCGTGGATTGCCACATTTAATAATTGTAATAACATTCTCCGTGACAGCGTCAAATGGATTGCATGTATTAAGTGACAACAAGTCTACTTTGTTCATGAAATATAAGCGTATTTTAGAATCCTCTTTATTAAGAAGATAGAATTTCGGTGTAATCAATGAAACAACACCATCTTGACGACATATTTCTTTTAATGAGAGTTCAAAGAACATCTTGTAGAGGTCACTATTCCACTCATAATGAGGGTATGTTCCAATTGGCACTACAACATATGGTGGATTACCGATAACTATATCAAACCCGCCGTTGTCGAAGATGTCTTTGAACCAGGTGTGCCAGAGGAAGAACTCTTGGTTGGCGGAGGGGTCCATCTGTTTCAGTTTGGCTTCGGTAGCAGGACTGATGCCTTGCTGCAAGATATAGTTTTTGACGCTGGTATTGATGTTCTCTCGCATGATGGCTTTCTCTTTGTGGTCAGTCTCTGAAAAGTACCGTTTAAGCCAGTTGTGGAGGTTCTGCTTGGTTTCTTCCGAGGCAAATTCCATACCTGTCTGGTTCTCGGCCCACCCCGCCCTACGGACACCCCTCCCTGGGAGGGGACGGCTGCCGCTTTCCATGATATGACTGAGGTCGTGGCCGTCGAAACTCTCTATAAGGCTGTTGCCCTGCATAAACTTGTAGTCGAAATTAGGCAACGGCTCTGGCTTTTCTGCATCCACCACGATACTCAGCCAGAAACGCAGGCGGGCAATGTCAATGGCTCCACGCTCAATGTCTACGCCGTAGATATTGTTCTCGATAATCTCTCGTTTAAGGGCAGCGCGAGAATAGGGGTTCAAGCTCCCAGCTTGTCCTTCTTTGGAGTACAGGCTTCCAGCCTGTGACAGGCCTTGGGCCTGTGTTCCCATCTGTGACGGACAGGCAGCTCGTTCTTCCAATGCTTCACGGCAACGCCAAAGCTCATTCAGCAAGCCCATCGGAAAGGCCCCGCTGCCAATGGCTGGGTCGCAAATCTTCACATTCCTCAAGGCGGTATCTATCACCTCGCGATAAGGCTCTAACTCCTCGGGAAACTCATGCTGCTCTACAAACTTACGGATATAATCTGACAGGCCTGTGGCTTTTACCCCTGGTTCTTTTGACAGGCCGGTGGCCAGTACTTCTGGTTTTTTTGACAGGCCAGCGGCTTTTACCCCTGGTTCTTTTAACAGGCTGGAAGCTTGTACTCCTGGCTCTTTCGACATGCCGGTGGCCTTTTCCCCCGATTCTTTTGACAGGCTGGAAGCCTTTACTCCTGGCTCTTTTGACAGGGCGGTGGCCTTTACCCCTGATTCTTTTGACAGGCTGGAAGCCTGTACTCCTGATTCTTTTGACAGGCTGGTGGCCTTTACCCCTGATTCTTTTGACAGGCTGGTAGCCTGTACTCCTGGTTCTTTTGACAGGCTGGTAGCCTGTACTCCTGATTCTTTTGACAGGCTGGTGGCCTTTACTCCTGATTCTTTTGACAGGCCAGTGGCCTGTGTCTCCAGGTAGGCTATTAGACTCTCTTTGCACATATACCGCACTATTTCCTTAGGTGTGTAGAAGGCACCTTTGGCTTTATTGTCTTCCAGCAGGCTCTCAAAAATCTTGCCCAACATCTCAGGGTCAACGCCAATATCCGCATCGTCGGGGTCGTTCTCGTCGACGGTGAAGTTGTACGAGGCCATGAAATCAAACAACCTCTCAAACAACGAGGCTGGCAATTTCAACTTCGCCGTATCCATCACATCCCGCTCAAATAGACCGCCATTCAAATAAGGCAGTCCTTTCCACTGCTCTAATAGCTGCACATCCCATCCTTCGTCGCGGAACAGCTTCTCGCGGTTCTGTGGTTCGGTATTGAAGATTCCAAAGAAGAGCGGTTCCAACACCTGTTCCAAAAAGTCTTCCCTGCGGTCAGGCGGCTGCATGAAGAAGAGGTTCTTCAGAAACTCCGGGTCGCCATTCAGCCAGCCTTTCTTCTGCAAGAAATGCAAGAAGACAATGCGTCCCATCATCTTTTTAATGTAATCAGCAAAAAGTTTGGACAGCCCGCTGTATAAAGTGGGGTCTTTGCTTATCAGCTCAACGGTTGTCTTGAGAATGCGGTCATAATGGCGATGGTATTCGTCGAAGAACTCTTTGCTAAGTGCATCCACCGAGAAAGCCTCCTTCAGGTCCTCAAGCTTAAAACGTCCTGCCTTTGCCGCCACTTTGTCCAACCGCTCCAAAGGGGTCTTGTACTGTCCCTGCCTGTCACCCAACACGTAAGAAAATCGTTTGGCTGACGTTGTTCCCTCTTTATGGTCGCAGATATAGGACAGCCGCCAGTGCTGCCCATCGTCGAACACCGCAATGGCGGCATCCACCTCATACCGCAGATACGGCTGTATCAGTTTTCGCAATCCTACACGCTTGCGGCGCACGTCGCTGCCTTCTGCCACTCGGGTGTAGAAGAAACCCAGCAACCGCCCCTCGGCATCCTCCATCTGCCCGACATAATGGCTGCTGTCGCCAAGGGAGGAGGTGTCAATCAGTTCCGGCTGTGTTAGCACGTCGTTGCATCCGAAAAGACTGTGCACTATCTCTCGGCTGTATATGGGATAGTTGAAAGGTGACTGGAAAATCTTTTTTAATGTATCTGTGTTCATAAGAAGTTGGTTTATAGAATGTGTTAATGTTGATATATTGTCTGATTGCTTGATTACTTGATTGATTTTTGATTGCTTGATTGTTTGAGTTTTTTTCATTCAGGCATTAACACAATCAAGCATTCAGGAAATATTAATAGAATGTCTCACTTAGTATTATGTCGACAGTGATACCGGCACTTGTTTGGGTTGGAGTCTCATTGTCGGGTTGGCCATATCGGGCTTTCAGAGCTTCCAACTGCTCCACTATCTCGATTATAGGCAGCGGTGTTTTCTTGTGCTTCCTTGACAAGCGGTTTAGACTGTCAGCCAACTGGTTATACTTACCTCTCTCAACCAGTGACTTCAGGGCATCCACTGTCTGGCGGGCATCATCGTCGGGTAGGGAAGGACGCACGTCACGCAGGAAAGCCGCCGCCTTTTTAGCGTCGTTGTCCTTGCTGCCAATTTTGGGTTTGTCTTCCTGACTCTGTCGTTGCTGTTCAATCGCATATTGAGCCAGAGCCTTTCGCACCTGTTCATAGTGTAGTTCTTCGCTGTTGCCGAAAGGTACTGCCCGTTCCTCCGGCTCTGCTTTCATAATGTTTGCAGTTTCTAAGAACGAGAGTTCACGAGTATGTTCCCCAACAAGATAGAATGCTTTCTTCTGCGGAGAAGAAAGATACGTGATTGTGTAGATGGGTGATTGCGGTGATGTATTCGTGTCCGCGTTTCTCCCACAACGGCTTTTGCAGGGCAGTTGTTTGATACGACGGTAAAGAATGGGGTTGCTGTCGTGGAGTTTTCGCACCTCGCGCAACAGTTCCAAACAGCGGTCGGTATCGTCTGGCATTTCGGAGTTGAAGAGATGGAATTCATGAACAATCTCATCGTGTGAATAGATGCGGGTGTCCTCGCCCAATGCCGAATGGAAACTTTGCAGTTTGATAAGTGAATTCTTCTTCAAACTGATAATCTTGTCGCCCGGATCGGAGGGGTAGAACATATAGTTATAAATTACAGGGGCGGTGGAGCCTATACGGTTCACGCGTCCAATGCGCTGCATCAGTCGCGTAGCGTTCCAAGGGCTGTCGTAGTTCACTATCACATTTGCCCGGTGCAGGTTTACGCCCTCGGCCAGCACATCGCTGGTGATGATTATATTGTAGTCATCGGATGACGTGCCTTTGTAGTTGGCATCGAAGTTTGCCCTGATGGTCTCGCGCAACCTATTTCTGTTTGTAGAATAAACTGCCAGTATATCATCGCGGTGCAGCATTGACTTCAACTCTTTCTCCAAGTAATTCACCGTGTCCACACTCTCGGAAAAGACCACCAGTTTGCCCGACGGATTTGTGCTCTTCTCAAACAGCTCGCCCTGCAACATCTCTACAAAACGCTCCAGCTTTGAGTCTTCGGTCACGGCATCCCACTGTCGGCAAAGCGAACCCAACAGGTCGGCATCGTCCTGTAGCATGGGCAGGAACTCGGGCTTGAAATCCGCTGCCTGATATACAATATCCCCTTGTTCGTACCCCTTCTTCATAGCCAGTTCGATGATGGCATCCAGTTCCATTCCGTCAGCTTGTAGTTTCTTCACATTCAATTCGGGCGCAATGATTACCTTGTCCTCTTCAAACATCTTTATCATGCCCTTTGTAGCTTCTAACAGCGTATGCAACGACCGTTTGAAGGCAAAGAAACTGCTCTCCAACCGCTTGACCATGTGCGTCTGGTAGATAGCTGCCAGCTGGTCTGCCACCTGTTTGGCTTTGTTACCGTTGGCTCTGATATACTTGGGACAATACTCCACAGAGCGGTAGCGGGCATATTGCAGCCCTGCCGTGGGTTCTTCAGATCGACCCGATTCACCCCCCTTCTCTGACCTCCCGGCTACCAATGCCCGATAGGTCTCATAGAACAATTCTTGCACTTTGGGCGACATTTCGTAGGTGCGCACCGTGGGGTCAAGCAGTTCGGGGAAATGGATCTCGCTACAATAGCGCGGTTCGTGCTGGATGTTACTGCGGGTGCGGCGCACCATCACTTTCTCCAGAACAACATGCCGCATTTCCTGATTGATGGCATCGATACGTGTCCTGAGCACTTCCGAGTTGAGCACTCGACGTTGTGACATCAGGGTCTTGTGTTCCTTAATCCATGGGGCAAAGGTGTCGGCTATGTTACTTATGCCGTCCAAGGTGCAATGAGCTGTGTCCTGAAACAGCAGCAACTGGTTCTTGATGTCCTCGGGGGTATTATTCAACGGCGTGGCCGAAAGCAGCAGCACCCGCTTTTCGCCTTTCACATTGCCGCCGTTCAGTCGTGCCGATTTGCATATACGTTGCAAGAGGTCGTAGTTTCCTGTGCTGTCGTGGCGGAAGTTATGCGCCTCATCTACAATGACGAGGTCGTAGTAGCCTGGTTGGCTGAGATTGTCGGCGCCAGCGATGACCTTATCCAGACTGCCATTGCTGACAAAGTGACTGTATTTGTTGCGGATATTGAAGTCCTTGAACGTTTCCTCCCAGTTGGATCGCACTGCGGGCGGGAAGATGACCAGAATGCGGGTACTGTCGCCATTGGCGGCAATGAAACGCTGTGCAATCATGGCTGCGACCACCGTTTTGCCCAAGCCCACCACATCGGCAATGAAGCATCCTCCATGTTGCATCATAATGTCGTAGCCCTGCACCACTGCATCTCGCTGGTAGGTGAGGTTGTCATAGCCATCTGGCAGTTGGGGGACGAAATCATCCTCCACCTGTGTGCCGAAATGGTCAATCAGCATCCGCATATACAGTTCGTAGGGGGTAGGCTGCTGATTCTCTGGTGCCAAGTGGGTCTTGGCCACGATATGCGACACATCGTCGAAAGTGACGGGAATTCCCTCTGTCCACAACCGTTGGAATTCTGATTCGCAATAGCTCACATCGTCGTAGTCTTTCATGGCCACATTCAACTCATATTGCGGAGGTTCGGATGTGCCAAGCCCCTGTGCACTGAGGTTGCTGCTGCCCATGATGACCCATCCGTCACTGTGCTCGTTATGCTGTTGTGGCAGACAAAGATAGAACTTGGCATGAAGGTCGCGCGTGGGATGGATGCGCAGTTGTAGCCGTCCCTCGGCTATATCGGTGCAGAATTGGCGAATGCCCTTGTCTACTTCAGTGTCGTATTCCGACTCTTTTACATCGCGCAGAAAGATTTCGGCATACTTCTCAAGAGTGGCATCGTGGTCGCCGAAGAATATTCGACCTGCAGCCTGCGACTGACGGAAAAGGTTGTCGATATTGATTCCGACGAGGATGCGTATCTCCTGTACATGCTCCAGTTCTTTACGCAGTTTGAAATAACCCGAAGAACGAAAAAAGCCAACCACGGCATGGAAGATGTCGAAGTTGGCCATCGATGTTGAGATGCCGTGGAACTTGTCCATCAGCGTCGTCTCTATATTGTTGAAGAATTTGGTGCTCATGATGCCATCGGTTTTGGGCTTTTTGCCTTTCCCAAGCATCACAAAAAAAGAATCCGTGAACTTCTGTCTGGACCGAGGCTCTGGACTGCCATTCCCCCAAAACGAGAAAGCCCACGGATAACACCGTGAGCATTTCTGCCTTCTCGATGGGGGAATCGAAATTGTCCAGATTTCGGTCCACTTGAAAAGCAAAAACGCCTTTTATCTATTTATTATTCTTTACGTTAGCTCTTTATTCTTTTTGTTTGTCCTTTTTTTAGTTGTTAATATGTTTGTTGTTATACGTTTCTTTTATGTTTTGCCCATGTTGGGTTTTGATTGTGCAAAGATACGCTTTTTTTTTCAATTGGATGAAAAATTGTGCCTTAGTTGGATGAGCGTTTGTTGTTTCGGGCGGGGATGATGAAACGTCCTTGTTTCGCCCTTATGACTGTTATGTTACATTTGATTAATGGCAGTATTGCATTTTATTTGTGCAAAGCTACAGGATAAGAAGGGTGAATCTAATAATGTGTTAATGTGTTAACTTGTTAATTCGTTAGTCTTTTGACTCCTTTAATTCGTTATTTTAATTCGTTAATGTGTTAACTCGTTATTATTAATTCGTTAATGTGTTAATGCGTTAATTCTTTAGTCTTTTTACTTTATTAATTCGTTAATGTGTTAATTCGTTAATTCGTTAGTCTTTTTACTTTTTTAATTCGTTAATGTGTTAATTCGTTAATTCGTTAGTCTTTTTTCTTGTTAATGCGTTAATGTGTTGACTCGATAGTTATTTTTCCTTGTTCATGCTTTTTTCATAAAAAGAAGTGATTGGTGGTTGGACAGGGAATCGTCTTTTCACCAATCACTTTTTGTTTATTGCTTTCTATGAAGCGGGGAGGATGGGGTGCATCCTGCGTTAGAAGCGGAACAGTTGGTCGAAGTCGACTTGGATGGGTTTGACGTTGGGACCGAGGAGGTTGGCGACGGCTTTGGGGTCGAACTTCTTGGCGTTGCCGGAGATGACGACTATGAGCGGACGGTTTTTGATGTATTTGTTGTGGAAGGCACGGAGGTCGTCCATGGTGAGGCGTGAGATTTGTTCGGTGATTTCGGCACGGTGGTCGCGCTGCCATCCGAGGTTTTCAACCCAGAACTGCACGTTGCCAGGGATTCTGCGGAAGGTATAGTAGTTGCTGTTTTGTGTGCTGACGAGTTGCTGGATGGCGGGCTGGAGTTTTTCGGGCCGCTCGGGGAGGGTGACGAGGAGGTCGCGGATGGCTTCTACCCCTTCCTGAGTCTTGTCGCACTGGGTGCCGAGGAAGGCGTAGGTGTAGGCGGGGTTGTGGCGCAGGAGGGTGGCGGAGAAGTAGGCGTAGGTGCTGTAGCCAAGGGAGCGGAATTCGCGTATTTCCTGGAACATGACGCTGTTCATGCCGTTGCCGAAGTATTCATCGAATAGCACTGAGGCGACACGGTCGCAGGGTGAGCCGTCGGGGGTGAACATGTTGGTGTCGAGGTAGGTGCTGGGGACATAGATGCCGATTTTCGACTGGAGGAATTTCTTGTTGGTGGAGTAGAAGAGCTGGGGTGTGGTGTATTGTTTTTCTTTGTATGCACGGCGGGGCATGTCGGTGACCGGCGTACCGCCAGGGGTGTTAAGTGAGTTGCAGACAAGGTTGTATTGCTGCAGTTTGTCGGCAAGGGTTGAGGGGTCGGTGTTGCCCGAGAAGGTGACATGGCCGTTGCGGGTGAGGATTTGCAGGACTTCGGCGTGGAGTTCCTCTCCGGTGCGTTTGCCCCATTCCGAATAGGGTGTTTGCCGCAGGTAGGCGGATTGGTCGCCGAGTGTGACATAGTCTTCAAGGGCGTTGAACCAGCTGTCGGCGTCGTTTTTGGAGGATTTCTTGTCGGCTTTCAGTCCGTCGAGGAGTTTGTCGAGCTGCCGTTTGTCGTGGCGGGGATGGTAGAGCCAGTGCTGGCAGAGGGAGAGAATGCTGTCGAGGTTGCTTTCGAGTCCGCTAATGGTCAGGCTTGTGTTGTCGTCGTTGTTAATGAGTGAGAAATAGGCTCCGTAGAGGTTAAGCTGTTGTTGGAGTTGCTGGTATTTGAGGCTGTCGGCTCCGAGCAGTTCCATATAGCTGATGGCGCGGTTGAGGTCGGGGTTGTCGAGGTTGCCGTAGTTGTAGGTGATTTCCAGTTCGAAGATGTCGTTGAAGGGGTTCTGGGTGCTGTAGAGGTTGTAGTGGGAGTTGATGGGCTGGATGTTGACATCTTTTTTGAAGTCGATGACTTGCGGACGGATGGGGTCGGGCTGGTTGGAGGCTATCATCTTGGCGAAGGGAGACTGGGCATCTTTGTTGGCGGGTTCGAGGTGGTCCCAGTCGGGTTTTACGGCAGGTTCGCCGGAGGGGAAGCCCATTTTGGAACGCACAAGGGTGCAGTGGTCGCGGTTGAAGTATTTGTTGGCTACGGCCATGATATCTTCGCGGGTAAGGGCGGCCCACTGTTTCCCGTCTTTGAGCCATTGTTCGTAGCTGCTGCCTTCGGTCTCGAGTGAGAGGAGGAGGGAAGAGATTTTGTTCAGCCCTTCGAGTTGTCGTTGGCGGCTGACGAGGGATTGGGCTTTGATGCCTTCGATAATTTCGTCGCTGAAACGACCTTGCTTGATGCTGTCGATGCATTCCCAGATGGCCTCTTCGGCTTTGGCATGGCTCTGGAAAAGGAGATTTGGCATATAAAGTATGGTGTTGGTGCCGGCGTCGTTGAGCGATACGTCGAGGTTCAAGGCCATGAGGAAACGGCCATCGGTGGCGGCTTCGGTAAGGAGGCCGGTATTGCCGCCAAGGATTTGGCTGAGCATGTCGAGAGCCAGTTTGTCGGGGTGGCTCTTGGGTACGCCGGGGAAAATCATCATACCCATTTTAATGGGAGTTTGACGGACTTTGACGATTTTCTGACTGGCGAAGTCGGGAAGCTGGTAGGTGGGTTCTTGGGGCAGTTTGCCGCTGCGCCACACGCTGAATTTGTCGCGGATGAGTTGTTTGGCCTCCTCGGACTTGAAGTCTCCCACGAGGATGAGCGTCATGTTGTTGGCCACATAGTAGGTGTCGAAGAATTTTTGCATCTCGCTGGGCTGCGGGTTTTTGAGGTGCTTGGCAAGACCGATGACCGGGCGGCTGTAGGGATGGTCGCCGTAAGATTCGGTGAGAATATTCCGGGCAAATTTCTGTGCAATCTTGTTATCGCCACGGTTCTTCTCCTCGTAGATGGTTTCGAGTTCACTCTGGAAGAGGCGAAAGACGGGGTTGCGGAAACGCTCTACATAGACATCCATCCAGTTGGCGAGCTGGTTGGAGGGGAGGGTGTTGTAGTAGACGGTGTAGTCGTAGGAGGTGCCGGCGTTGAGACCTGTGCAACCCATGTTTTGGAGGATGGCGTCCACCTCGTTGGGGATGGCATATTGCGAGGCGGCAATGCTGAGCCGGTTGATTTCGAGCTGTATGTCGTGACGTTCTTTATCGTTTTCGGCGGCTTGCAGACGGTCGTAAGCCTGGCTGATGCTGTCGAGGTAGGGCTTTTCCTTTGCCCAATTGGTGGTGCCGATGCGGTCGGTGCCTTTGAACATGATGTGCTCGAAGTAGTGGGCAACGCCGGTGGCGTTGGGGTTTTCGTTCTTGCTGCCGGCATGGACTACTACGCAGCCGTAGATTTTGGGCTGGCTGTGTTCTTCGCAAAGAATGACTTTAAGGCCGTTGTCGAGACGGAAGGTCTCGACGGGCAGGCTGTTTTGTGCCGAGACAGCGAGGACGGCAAATAATGCCATGCAGAAAAGGGCAAATCGTTTCATAATGCGTTGATTTGTTTATTTGTTTATTTGTTTATTCGTTTATATGTTGATGGGTTGATTCGTTTATCGGTTTATTTGTTGCGGGGCGTTATACTTATTCATTTGTCGACTTGTCGGAAGTTTTTTCATTCATTGTGGGTTGGTTGGCATCGTGTTCTTGCTGGGCGAAGATGCAGCACATGGCGGCGACGGGCGCAGAGCCGATGGCCGATGCACAGAGCCAGAAACGCGGCAACCGAGTGCGAGGGGCATCGTGGTAGAGCATTACTACGATAATGCAGAATAGGATAAGGGATAATATGGTAGGGATGGTGACAGAAGCGGGTATTCCAAAAAGTGAAATATTGCCGGGGATGGCTGTGCAGATTTTATTGGCGAAAGTGAAGATGACGATGGGGATGAGGTATCTGAGCAGGGGTTTTATCCTCTCAGCGGGAAGTGCGGCGGGAAGAGAGAGGATGAAGATGGAGAGTATGGCTGTCCAGGGGTGGGTGAAGGAGAGAATGAAGATGATTGCCTGTAGCCAATAGGTCTGGCTGCATTGAGGCAGATGGATGTACCATAGGTCGTAGAGGACAGAGACGAGAACAGTGGCATATAAGATGTATTTTAATGCATTGAGCAAATAGGGGAAGAAGATAGAAAAAACGATTAGAAGCAGGGAATAGATGATGGTTATGGCGCCGTATTTGCGGACAATAGGCAGTTGGCTGAGGTGCATAAGCAGTCCAGTCATTCCTCCAAATAATGTGAGAATCAGTGAGAATAGTTTTACAGTGCCGGTATGTGACATGTTGTAAAGGAGAAATCCGGCGAGGACGATGCCGGGGATGTAGTCAAGAAGTGTGCGGCACGCAATGTGAAACCGTGGACTCAAGTTGACTTGGCTTTGAAAAAAAGGATAGATTGCGGCAATGATTAAGACAAAGAGTTGCGCAATGGTGAAAATGACGAGATAGCGTGAGAGTTGTTTATTCATGGCGTTTTCTAAATAAAAGGGACAAAAACAGCGAGTGATTCTGATTGCGTTGATGTGTTAATTCGTCAATTCGTGAGTCTTTGATGCACCAAGGACTCACACGTTACCACATTCACGCATTAACACATTCATTCAAGCAATATCTCGCTGTTTTTGCCCCAAAGAGATGGATTATCTGAGGTTGTTGTGAAGATAGGCGGGGAGATTGTCTATGGCGATGCGCTCCTGCTGCATGGTGTCGCGGTGGCGGACAGTGACGCTGTTGTCGTTGAGGGTATCGTTGTCGACGGTGATGCAGAAGGGGGTGCCGATGGCATCCTGACGGCGATAGCGACGGCCGATGGCGTCTTTTTCGTCGTATTGGAGCATGTAGTGCGGCTTGAGCATGTCCATGATCTCGCGGGCTTTTTCGGGAAGGCCGTCTTTCTTGACCAGAGGCAGCACGGCAGCCTTGTAGGGTGCCAGCATGGCGGGCAGGCTGAGGACAGTGCGGGTGGAACCGTCGGGGAGGGTTTCGTCTTTCAGCGCATGGCTGAAGATGGCGAGAAAGGTACGGTCGACACCGATGGAGGTTTCGATGACGTAGGGGGTGTAGCTTTCGTTGAGTTCGGAGTCGAAATACTGGAGTTTCTTGCCACTGAACTCGCTGTGACGGCTGAGGTCGAAGTCGGTGCGGCTGTGGATGCCTTCAAGTTCTTTGAATCCGAAGGGGAAGTTGAATTCGATGTCGGTGGCGGCATTGGCGTAGTGGGCCAGTTTCTCGTGGTCGTGGTAGCGGTAGTTTTCGGCCGGGATGCCTAAGGCGAGGTGCCATTTGAGGCGTTCCTCTTTCCAGTAGCGGAACCACTCCATCTCGGTGCCGGGACGTACAAAGAACTGCATTTCCATCTGCTCGAATTCGCGCATGCGGAAAATGAACTGACGGGCGACGATTTCGTTGCGGAAGGCTTTGCCAATCTGGGCGATGCCGAAGGGAATCTTCATGCGGCCGGACTTCTGCACGTTGAGGAAGTTGACGAAGATGCCCTGAGCCGTTTCGGGACGGAGATAAAGGGTGTCGCTGTCGTCGATGACGGAGCCCATCTTGGTGGCGAACATGAGGTTGAACTGGCGCACGTCGGTCCAGTTGCGGGTGCCGCTGACGGGGCAGACGATGCCGAGGTCGAGGATGAGCTGCTTGAGACCGGCAAGGTCGTTGGCGTTCATCAGTTCGGCATACTTGGCGCGGATTTCGTCAATCTGTTTCTGGTGCTCCAGCACACGGGCGTTGGTGGTGACGAACTGTTGGCGGTCGAAGGCGTCGCCGAAGCGTTTGTGGGCCTTCTCGCATTCCTTGTTGATTTTCTCTTCGATTTTGGCTATGTGGTCCTCGATGAGCACATCGGCACGATAGCGTTTCTTGGAGTCCTTGTTGTCAATCAGGGGGTCGTTGAAGGCATCCACATGGCCGGAGGCTTTCCAGATGCGTGGGTGCATGAAGATGGCGGAGTCGATGCCGACGATGTTCTCGTGGTACTGCACCATGCTGCGCCACCAGTATTGCTTGATGTTGTTTTTGAGTTCGGTTCCCAGCTGGCCGTAGTCATACACGGCGGCGAGGCCGTCGTATATCTCGCTGGAGGGGAATATGAAGCCGTACTCCTTGGCGTGGGATACTACTTTTTTGAAGAATTCTTCTTGATTTGCCATATATTAGAAATTATGATTTAGCAGTAAGTGTGACATCCACATTCACCGTGCCTTCGCCTCTGTACCAGTGTCCATCACCACCCGACAAGGGGACGTCGCGGGTGGCAACATGCACCGTAGTGTCGAGGTAGCTGCCATTCTCAGTACTGTCGATGTCGGTGAAAGTGAGTTGGATTGGCTCCCCGGGGAAAGACCTGATGGTGGTCTTGAAATTCCCTTGGGCATCGGTGGTGTCGAAAGGGTGACGGGAATCTGCACCCCAATGCTGCGATACCTCAATGCCGGGGATAGGATTGCCATCGGGAGCGGTGATGGTTCCCTTTACATGATACTTCGCTTCGGGAGTGCCGTATTCGACTGGCATTTCACAACTGACATTCATGCCCAAGGCAGCAGCGGCGACTGCAATAATCCAGTGTTTAAGTTTGATGTACCTGATACGCATGTCTTTTGAATGTGTTAATGCGTTAATGCTTTAATTCGTTAATGTTAACATGTGAATGTGTTAGTCGATTTGCGAGTTAACACATTCACACATTAACGAATTAGAAAGATTACTTCTTGGAAGCTGCCTGGGTGGCGGTGATGGCTACGACGTTGACCACATCCTCGACACTGCAGCCACGGCTAAGGTCGTTGATGGGAGCGGCCATGCCCTGCATGACGGGACCTACAGCCTCGGCACCTGCGAGACGCTGGACGAGTTTGTAGCAGATGTTGCCGCTCTGAAGGTCGGGGAAGACAAGGACGTTGGCCTTGCCTGCGATGTCGCTGCCGGGGGCTTTGCTGGCACCCACTTTGGGAACGATGGCGGCATCGGCCTGGAGTTCGCCGTCGAGATGGACGTTGGGGTCAAGTTCGTGGGCTACACGGGTGGCCTCAATGACTTTGTCAACCAGTTCGTGTTTGGCACTGCCTTTGGTGGAGAAACTGAGGATGGCGACACGGGGGTCTTCAAATCCTGCTATTGCCTTGGCGGTCTGTGCGGAAACAACGGCTATCTGACCCAATTCTTCAGCAGTGGGGCAGGGGGTAGCGGCACAGTCGGCAAAGACAAACATGCCGTTCTCACCGTAGGTGGTGTCTTTGAGAATCATGATGAAAGCACCGCTGACGACGCTGACACCGGGGAGGGTCTTGACAATCTGGAAGGCGGGACGGAGCACATCGCCAGTGGCGTTGCGGGCACCTGCCACTTCACCGTCGGCATCGCCGTTCTTGATGAGCATGCAAGCCAGATAGAGCGGGTCGGCAACAAGTTTCATTGCTTCGTCCATCTGCATGCCTTTCTTTTTGCGGATTTCGCAGAGCATTTGGGCGTAGTATTCGCGTTTGGGGTTGGTTTCGGGGTCGATGATGGTGGCCTTGTCGATATTTTTCAAGCCCCACTGGTTGGCGAGATTCTTGATTTCCGATTCGTTGCCGAGGAGAATTAGGCGGGCAATGCCTTCTTTCAGGATGATGTCGGCTGCTTTAAGGGTGCGTTCTTCAGTACCTTCGGCAAGAACGATGGTCTTGTTGGCGGCTTTTGCTTTTGCGTGGATTTGTTCTAAGAGTGTCATGATTGAAAATATTATATTGTTAATGATAATAAATTAATACTTAGTCGAAAAATTTCCATGTGATGCCGAAGAAGAAGCCAAACTGTTTGGACGGGTAATGGGGCAGAATGCAGAAGGAGTGGTCTTCGATGAAGGAGTTGAGGTGCGCGGCCTTGGCATAGACGCTGGCACGTTTGATTTGCAGGTTGATGAAGAAGTCTGCCCACAGGTAGTTGCCCACTTTGGTGTCGTTTTGGCGGTAGAAGACACCCATGAGGGGGTCGTAGGCATCGGCTTTGTAGGGTGTGTGGTAGCGGATGTCGAAACCTATCTGGGTGCGCAGGGCGTTGTGGAATAGTTTGAAATCGGTATAGAATGAGTTTTTGCTTGCAAAGAGTGGGACGCGGATTTGTTCTTGGTCGGAGCTGAATTGAAGATGTTGCTGCATGTCGTAGTGCAGCCATGAGTTGATGGTGAGGTAGAGGTTTACACGGCCTTGCAGCAGAAGTGCGCTGCCTTCGGCCTGCCGGGGAAGCAGGGCGGAAGAGGAACTGTCGCCAAATTGCTCGAACCAGATGTTATGACTTACGTGGCTGGCAGCAAGGTGGATCTGGAAAAGGTCTTTGCGTGTGTAGTCGGCTTCAATTTTGCGTACTCCTATGGGCTTGAGAGGGGTTACTGCGGAGGGGCTCTTCACAAGGAGGTTTTGTGCTTCGTAGATGAGTTCGGGATTGTAGGCTTTGATTTGTGCGCGAAGCGTTATGTTGTGCTTGGAGTTTCCAATGCTGTCGCGGAATGGGAAAACAAGACGTGCGTCGAGGTTGTATTCTGCCAGATTGGGCGCAGCCTCGGCGTAGACATTAAGTTCGGTGGCAGGCCATGGGCTGATTTCAACCCTTGCAAAAGGGTATAGTGCCACACGGCGCAGGTTGGACTGGGAATAGAGGCTGTCGTTGAGTTGCAGCCACGATATTTCAGGCCGGACACCGCCATACAGTTTCAACGGATTATGCCAACGGTGGTCCATATAGGCATCGTTGGTCCAGAAAACAGAACCCGCAATACGGTTGTAAAGGGTGGAGTCAATGCAACGGTATTTCTGTTTGTCCCACTGGATTTCAAGCCCAAGAACGCCGGTATTGTATACGTGCGGGTCGTGGGGCTGGATGGTGTCGTAGCCGACAATGGTGTCGCGCACCTCATATTTGTAGGAAATGTTGACCGAATCGCGCGTGATGCTGTCGCCTATCACGGTGTCGAACACAGTGATTGGCAATGTGTCGTATACAGGTACGGTGTCAATGTAAGTTGAATCGATGGGACGGTACCATTCAAATTGACGTACGGTATTGTACGACTGACGGACAAAAACTGTCCGGTCGTTGTTGTTACTGAAACGCCTGTTTTCTTTTACCGGCACACCTCCCATGTTGGAGATGCGTTTGTTGATAAAAATATCCTCGTTGGAAAGGCCTCCGTTCTCGCCCAAGACCATGCGCTGCCATATCAGTCCTGCCGAGAGTTGATAACGGGCATCGCGCGAATAGTAGTTCGTGTTCAGGTCGAAGATGTGGTCGGTTGCAGAACTGTTGGCAAATACTCCGGTCGGACTTAAAAGGTGATAATCAAGGGCTACGTTCCAGCGTTCGTTGATGTTCTGGGTATGCGTCACATGAATTTGGTAGTCCTTGTCGAGCGAACTGTTGTAGGAGAGTAGCGTGTAAGGCTTCTGCACTTGGTAGAACGTAAGGTTCTCGGGTGTTTTGTAATAACCCGGATAGATGTTGCTCTTGTATACCAGTCCCGGGGTGGCATCGAATATCGGCACAATCGACAGGTGTGGATGTCCCAATTCGGTAACCGTCAAGTAGTAATTGCCGTTGAAGGCATCGAGGCAATCGGAGAATTGAGCCCCGGTAGGGGAGAGCTTTGGGTGCTCTACAGCCATGATCTTAATGTTTCGTGCAAGCTTGTTAAACATGAAAACAGAAGCTTGCAACACACTGTCAGGAATGTCGACGTGATATATTATCCCCTTCGGTCCATTGTTGGTGTCGGCAGACGAGGCCGTATCCGGCATGTTGTTGGGTCTGTTGAACGTGTTGTTCGCCCCCGTCGGAATATTATTGCGCAGGGTATTGAGGTTGTTCAAATCCACCTGTCCCCACGACGCGGCGGCCATGAGCAACAGCAACAGAAATGGTATGGCTCTCCTGGCAATCACCTTGTGGCAATTAGTTCTGGCTTTGCAGGAAACGTTCTACATCCATGGCGGCAATACATCCTTTGCCGGCAGCAACGATGGCCTGACGGTAGTTCGGGTCGCAGACATCGCCTGCGGCGAACACTCCGGGTATATTGGTTGCGCTTCCGGGATTCTTTACTTTGATGTATCCCTGTTCGTCCAGCTCTATCTGGTCTTTGACAAAATCGGTGTTGGGTTTGTGTCCAATGGCCACAAAGAACCCCGCGATGTCGATATGGCGGATTTCACCCGTTTTGACATTTTGAATATTAGCACCCGTCACTCCGTCAAGGTCGTCTCCACAAATCTCTTTGGTTGTGGAATCCCAAATCATCTCAATCTTTGGATTGGTGAGAACGCGGTGCTGCATCGACTTCGAAGCGCGTAACTCGTTGCGGCGATGGATAAGATAAACTTTGTTGCAGAGGGTGGCAAGGTAGTTGGCCTCTTCGCAAGCAGTGTCGCCGCCGCCTACAACAGCCACATCCAGCCCCTTGTAAAAGTAGCCGTCGCATGTGGCACAGGCACTCACACCCTGTCCGTAGAGTTTCTTCTCGCTGTCTAATCCCAACCAACGGGCCGATGCACCAGTGGCTATGATAACGGTTTCGGCCTCGATAACGTTGTCGTGGTCGTCGACACAGCGGAAAGGACGCTGTGAGAAATCGGCCTTGACAATATATCCCGGGCGCACATCGGTGCCGAAACGCTGCGCCTGTTTCTTCAGGTCGGCCATCATGTCGGTGCCGGATATGCCCTCAGGGTAACCGGGGAAATTCTCTATCTCGGTGGTAATAGTCAGTTGTCCGCCAGGCTGCATTCCTTCGTAAAGAATGGGGTGGATGTCAGCGCGGCTGGTGTATATGCCTGCGGTATACCCGGCAGGGCCGGAACCAATAATCAAACAACGGGTCTTTTCCATAATGATGTCGTGTTATAAAGTGTCTAATAAGGTTTTTATCGCTTTCTTTGGGATGATTTCTTGGTACTGAAGTAGATGAGGTAGGCTGCACCAACCACTATCACTGCGGCCTGCTGGCTTGCCCACAACAGCCATCCGCAGGCTGTGCCGACCTCCATGCTGATTCCGTATATCGACAGCGCAACCTGTACCAATACGGGATACACCCCTATGCCGCCCTGCGAAAAGGTCATACCAACGGTGCCGAACAGGTATAGCACAAAGGCTGCCCGCATTCCTAACCATTGGGTCTCGTCAAAAGCCTGGAAGATGATAAGTCCGCCCAGAATATAGAGCAGGTAGATGATGACGCTGTATACAATAAACATCAGTGTACGCCGTTTGCCAAGGTGGAATATACTTTTCACCCCTTCAATCATCCCGCGCACCATGTCGTCAATCTTCTTAAAGAATGCAATGTGCAGCAGACGTTTCCACAATAGTTTGTAACCGATAAATGCCAACAAGCCCATCGCCACAAGCACACTGATGATGAAGGTCATGTTGGGTATGTTGTCATACTTCTCCGACAGGGTGTTGTAGAGCCAGTCCTTAGCCTGTCCAAACATCACCAGCATCCCAATCAACACCACAATGCCAAAGGCCAGTGTGTCTATCAGGCGTTCAGTCACCACCGTGCCGAGCGATTTCTCAATGGGTATTTTCTCGCTGGTGCGCAGGGTGGCGCATCGCATCACCTCGCCCGCACGGGGGAAAGCCAGATTGGCCAGATAGGCCACCACCACCGACCCGAAAGTATTGTTGATGCTGGGCGTATGTCCTATCGGACGGAAAAGCAACCGCCAACGCAGTGCCCGCACAAAATGGCTCAGCAGGCATACTCCCATCGCCACGGCAACCCATGCATAGTTGGCATCCTCGAACGATTGCCAGATGGCCGCCTTCTGCTCCGGCTCCAGTTTCAGCAAAAACCAGTATATAAAGAAAATACCAATACCAAGGAAGACTGCCATCTTCACGATGTCGGCCAACCGGTTTTTCTTTTTCACAGGCGTTGTGCTATCGTCGGGCATGGCGGGGCTTATCGTAGTTTGTTGTTCTCTGGAAATATAACAATGGGATGCCATTCCTTGGCCTCTTCAAAGTCCATCATGGCATACGAGGCTATGATAATCAGTGAGCCGACGGGTGCCTTGTGGGCTGCAGCTCCGTTGAGTCCTATCACTCCGCTCCCGCGTTCGCCTTTTATGGCGTAGGTGCTCAGTCTCTCTCCGTTGGTTATATTGTATATGTCGACTTTTTCGTTCTCAATTATGTTGCAGGCCTCCATGAGGTCTTCGTCAATCGTGATACTTCCGATATAGTCAAGATTGGCCTCGGTAACTGTAACTCTGTGAATCTTAGATTTTAATACGTTTACAAGCATTGCCTGAAATTTTTGCAAAGATACGTAAAACTATTCATTATTCAAAATGTTTGTCACATCTTGTTTCTCCTGTTGATGTGTTTGAATGTGTTAATGTGTTAATGTGTTAATGCTTGAGTGGCTGGCGCAGTCAAATTACTCAAACAATCAAGCAATCAGACAATCAAGCAATTTGAATGTGTTAATGTGTTAGTCTTAGACTCCCGATTAAGCGATTAAACTATTAAGCGAATAAGCTACTAAACGAATTCTATCAGCTCTGTCGGTTCAGAATGCAAAGATAAATGTCAGCAATATGAAAACAAGAAAACAGTAGAATATAATCTTGGTGCCCGATATGGGTTTCATGTAGTCAGGGTCGCTGATGTCGAACCGCCGGTGTATCTTTATTCGGTGCTTGGGCTGGCTGTATTTCTGTGTCAGTTCGTCGTTTGCGGCTTCCCCTTGTCCCGTGGCGGCAGTGTCAGACGTTTCAGATTGGCGCACGGCTCCTTGTCCCGAAAAACGGGGCTGGTAGTTGAACGTGGGCATCTCCCTTTTTCGGAACAGGTCTTTCCACGATAGCCGCGACGATTGCTGGCGTTTCTGCCGGTCAAGGGTGCGCAGCCGCTCCTCGAAATAGGCCAGATCGTCTTTCTCCCCGTTGCTTTCCCCGTTGGTCTCCTCGCTGTTCTGCAACTTCTCCTTCCGCTCCTGTTCTATTGCATATTTTTTCTTCAACGCCTCCCACTTCTCCTTTTCGGGGTCGTAGAACCTTGGCTCATAATGGAATTTTCGGGGTTTCTCTACTTCAAACATACGGCAAAATAGTTCGTTAGATTGTTTATAAGTTTATATAAACTCGTAAATTCGTTAATTCGTAAATCATTTTGAATTCGTTTAATCGCTTAATAGTTTAATCGGGAGTCAAGGACTAACGCATTAGAATTCGTTAACTCGTTAATTCGTAAATTCGTGAATCTTTTTGATGCGCCAAGGACTAACACATTAGAATTCGTTAATTCGTTAATTCGTAAATTCGTGAATCTTTTTGATGCGCCAAGGACTAACACATTAACACATTAAAGAATTCACACATTCACACATTCAAATTCCGATATCACAACATCCATCGGCACATCGAACGGCTCGGTAGGAATCGTATCGAGCAGCTGGAAATCGAAACCTACGCCCACCTTGAACGCTTTGGGGGTACTCTTCAAAAGTCTGTCGTAAAAACCCCGCCCGCGTCCCATGCGGTTGCCTTTCCGGTCAAAAGCCACGCCTGGCACAATGATGAGTTCCACCTGCTCCAGCTCTGTAAACTCCGGTCCTGTAGGTTCGCCTATTCCGAATTGTTCCCCGGCTTTGAGGCACTCCGGCCCTGTATATTGGCGCAGCCGCAGGTCGTCGCCGTCAACGCAAGGCAGCAGTAGCCGTTTCTTTTCATACCAGCGGTTCACGAAATCATGTGTCTGCACTTCATCTTCCATCGACCAATACAGCAGCACGGTGCCGGCCTGTTGGAAACAATCCAGTTCCTCCACCCGCTGCATGATGCTCTCCGAGCGTTGCAACTTTTCACAAAAAGGGACGGCTTTTTTAGCCGCCCTTATTTGTTTGCGTAGTTCTTGTTTGTCCATTGCAGTAATACTGTTGGGGGCTTGACCAGCATTCCCAGCCATGCCCCTTTACGGTTGTCGAATTTAGAAAGGCAGGTCCTCTTCAGGATTCATCTGCGATGCAAAAGGAGGATTCTGCGGGGCGGGAGCGGCAGGGGCGGCAGGGGCTGCGGGAGCCTGAGCCTGAGGCTGTACAGGAGCGGCAGCGGGAGCAGAAGCAGGCCATGCGTATCCGGTGGCTGCGGGAGGCATCTGGCCAGGAACATAGTTCTGTATGCGGGAACAACGCAGGTCAGTGTACCAGCGGCCTTCATACTCTCTCGACTCGGGGTTGAAATTCACCACCACGGGCGAATTCAGCGCGATGGATTTCACCATGGCCAAACGGTCTTCTCCAAAAGTGGTGAATGCCACCTGACGGGGATAGTCGCCATCGGTCTCGATGACAAAACCACCTCTTACCCACGGTCCGCGCTGGCTTTCGCCGCGCACTTCCTGCAAAATCTTGATTAATCTACCTGATATTTCCATAGTATGCTGTATTGTGTTATTTAATTATCAATTGTTTGTGCCATCCCTCTGTGGGCTGTAGCAAATTACAAAGATAAGAAAAAAAAACCATACCGAAACTTTTTTTTGATTAATCCATTTTCCGCAGACCCATTCATTCTTCCTTTGGCAACTGTTTGACAAGTTTTTGCGTCGCCATCAACGTGCCGCCCTCTATGCTCACAAAGTAGGTTCCAGGGGTCAACGCGCTGATGTCAATCGTGACAACGCTTTCGTTGCAGTGTTGGCGAATCACTGTCCGTCCGGCAACGTCTATCACCTTCACAGTGCAAGGTCGGCCGCAGTTCACTGTCACCATGTTCGTTGCAGGGTTGGGATACAGGGCTATCCTGCTCGCCCCAGCGTCCGCCTCTTCTATGTCCACATCAGGAGCAAAGATTGCAGTCAGCGTCACATCGGCTGTAACTAAATAACTGCGCGGATTCTCGGCATTGCCATCGTCCCACTGCTCAAAATGGTATCCCTCAGCGGGTATGGCCATGAGGGTAATCTCCGTCCCTTCGCTATAGATTCCGCCACCTTCCACGCTGCCAAAGGCATTGTTGTTGGACAGTACGGTAACCGTGTATTCGGGTATCTCCATTGTACTGATGCCCATCAGAACAGCCACGCTGTCGCCATACCACGCCTCTCCGCATACGGTAGTCACATAGAAGTCATACGTCGTCCCTGGCTCAAGCCCT
The DNA here is from genome assembly GCA_900317955.1 of uncultured Bacteroidales bacterium. Taxonomy (GTDB): domain Bacteria; phylum Bacteroidota; class Bacteroidia; order Bacteroidales; family P3; genus Colimorpha. The sequence goes on along the minus strand of ONIP01000021.1, from coordinate 22,369 downwards.
CTCACGGTGTACGTCGACCCATAAGCCGTGTCCACATCTCCTGTCCCGTAGGCAAAGCCGCTAATGCCATGCTCTACCAGATAATACTGCGCCAACGACTCTACATGCCAGGTCAGACTAACCGAGTTCTGAGTTATCTCGTTCTGACTAAGGTCTTCGGCCATCGGGCAACCTCTCAATGCTATGCTGATGTTGTCCACAGCCGCCGGCGGCTGGGTGCCGCTCATTCCGTCATTCAGCCAGTAGAACAGCAGGAAGTACTCGCCCGGCTCCGGCACTGCAAAGTCGGCGTCAAACGTCTGCCAGTCAGTTTCATTCCACAGTCCGTGTCCACCGTCCAAGGCTATCCATCCTGCTGGAGTACTCTGGTAGAAAGAGCTCGTGGTGGTTGTGCCGGTAGGATTGTACCCCGGTGTAAAAGTTTCGCTTGCAGGTACCATAAACACACGCAGGTAGTCGGAACTGCTTTCGCCCATGGCTCTCCAATCGTAGTGTATATGGTAGGTAGTATATAGCATGTTGAACGCACGATATGCGTAGGCATGTGTCACATTCTGGCGGGTATAGTGGTTCTCCACTCCGTTGTTGTCGCTAATATACAGCCCCCGCATGTTGTCGTTCCCGCTATGTGCAGCCGTGTCTATGCACCATTTGTTTGTCTGGTTGCCGTTGTCCAGCTCCCAGGCTTGGCTTTCTGTCAGGTCGGCAAACGTGCAATGGTAGGGGTAACTGTCAACGGCTATGCCGCGCAGGGTGCTGAAGGTAAACAAAGTGCTTTCGCTGTTGCTTGTGTCGCACAGTCCGGCTATATGTACATCGTAGGTCGTAGCGGGCTGTAGGTTGGTAAGGGTTATCTGTCGTATTGTTGTGGTGTCGGCCGTGCCGCTGCCCGGCGTAAAGCCCTGCACTCCGTACTCAACCCTGTATCTTGTTGACTGGCTCACCCGCCATGAAAGCGTGGCGGCAGTGGCCGAACGCCATGTCAAGGCCACATGTTGCGGGGGAATACATTCACTTATACGGTCTATTACCACGTGGTCTATATACTGTTCGGCATAAGTCGGCCCGATAGTGCGTAAGGCCAGATTCGTTCCAGTTCCGTTATAGTCTGCAAGGTATAATGTTACCTCTTGCTCGTTCTCACCGTCCCGATAGGGTATCGTGTCAATGGGACTGAAACTGACTTCAAAACCGGGTGTAACACTGTCCACAGTCCCGATTATCATGGTCGAGGTTCCAGGGTTTCCTCGGTACAGGTGAAACTGCAATTTCAAGTCGCTCAAACTCTCGTTGAACGTCGGCAATGCCACAATGCTTTGCCCATGGAAATGCAGGCAGTATCCACCCGTGGTTGCCATAGCCGTGTTGGTGGTATACATCAACGTTGGTGAATTAACTGTCGTTCCTCCATACCAGCATGTGGGAAGACTCTGCACGTTGTAGTCAGGCCCCTGTATGCCCTCAAAGTCCATTACGTAGGGCAGCACATTGTAGGCGTCACATAGTGTACTGAAACGTACTGGGCCGAAGGCTGTTGAGGTGTCGTTGCCGCATACCGCCCAAATGTACAGGTCGTAGTCGCTACTGTGTTCCAACCCGTTCAGCAAATAGGGTGTTGTGTAAACCGTCTCGCTTGTTCCCGAGCCGGGAGTGAAGAACCGCGGTCCGTATTCAATTACATAACCCGTGGCGGCCGATAGACCGTCGGTCCCGCTCCAGTTCAGGGTCGCACTTGTGGCGGTCACCCCTGTCACGTTGCACATCTCCACAGGCCTACAGTCGGGTATGGTCTCCACCACGATATTGTCTATATATTGTGATGCCCCGCCTTGAGGAGCGTAAAAAACAAGATGTCCGTCTGTTATACTCTGGTTGTTCAAACGATACACGAAGGTGGTATCGGCCATGACAGTCCCTATGTTGATGGCAAAACTGTCTATTGTGGTGGCTGTATTGATAGGGTCGTCATCGTGCTCCAGCACACCCAGCACCAGCACATCGTTGTCGGTGGTTTGGTACAAGTCAAACCGCACCTGCAACTGTGTCAGTGGCTGGTTTATACGTGGCAGCACTAAGTATGCTTCCGTCATCTGGCATACTCTGTTCGTGCTTCCCGAAAGGGTTGTCACAGTAGGATACATCGTAAAATAGCTGGTAGAAAGTGTTCCGACGTTCCAGCATGCACGGGCATATACAGCATTGAGCAGAGAATTCTCGAAATTCTCCCCGTAGGGCACCCCGACGCTTGAACAGGGCAGTGTGGCGGCAGTGGTTCCGGCAACGGTATCGTTTCCGCACACGTTACTCACACGCAGTTCATACACATATCCGGCTTCAAGATTGCTGTATCGGTAGTTTCCAGAAACAACTCCGCTGTCAGCCACCTGCCACCCGTTCCCGCCCAAGGTACGGAATGAACAGGTATAACTGCTCTCCGAGTCGGCGCCCCATGCTATATCTACATAGTCTGTGCCTATGCCCGATACGCAAACCACTGGTATGTCGCACTGGGGCAGGGCACACCCTGTTGTGTTGAAACGCATTCGGTTCACATAGTTGATGCGTGTGCCATAACCCGGCGACGAGGGATTCACGTCGCTAATGCTTGTCCTATAGATGGAACGGTAATGTCCATTGCCCACAACAAATGAAGGTGTAGTCATGGCAAAATCGTTCAGGTTGTTGTCGATGGCAACTACCAAGTTGCTGTCGGTATTTCTTACAAAAGCGTTGCTTAGTCGTACGTTCACCTCACGTCCTGTGTTATATATCGTGCCGTTATATACCTGAGTCAATTGTGTAGGGGGCACATAGTCGGTGCTTGAGTTGAACTGGGTGCGCGCGGTATTGCCGAAGTATACCACTACGGGGGTGGTGTCAAGATTATAGTCTCCGCCAAGGAAGAAGGTAAACCCGGTAATGGTGTCGACACCGCCTAGTTCCGATGCAAGGTACAGTTGCTGGCTATAGCTGTTGCCACTGCTGTAAGCTACAGGGAGATAACTATGCGTTCCGGTGGAATCTATCACAGTGGTGGTGCAACCGAGAGTATAAGCTGTTCCGCTCACCGTTATGCCCGTGCTGTCGTCGCACAGCGTGGTCACACGGTATTCATAGCACATATTCGGCATTAACCCTGTACAGAAATAGTAACGGTTGCCCGTCTCCGCCATAGTCCAGAGCGTACTGCCTGCCATCCGGTATTCCACACGGTAGGCCGTTACCGAATCGGCGGCGGCGGGGCGTTCCCAGTTCAGTCCTATCTGCCGGTATCCGCTTCTGGCTTCCAGCTCACGCACCCCTCCGCAGTCGGGATTGGTCACAAAACTAACCACCATCTCCAATCCTTGGTCGCTGCCGCAGTCACTCACCACCCATACATAATATAGTGTGTTGCCGTTCAAGCCAGTGAAAGTGTGCCAGTTTATGTCCGATGAAACAAATACACTGTCAAAGGCCGCACTGCGACTGTTGGTATCACCTATATAGCACCAATATCCCAATACACTGTTGTCATCGTTGCTCCATTCAATGCTTGCCTCGTTGTTGCTAAGGTCTGTCACGTGCAGGTTGGTCACCGGACTGCATGAACTGTTGCGGAATATCATTATATCATCCACCAGACCGGCTCCCACGCCCATCGAGTTAGTGTATGAAAAGACAAGGTATCCTGTGTCAGTAATGGTCAAGTGGGAGAAATCCAACTCGTAATAGGCATAGTCCGAACTCGTTGGAATGGTATCAATCCACTGTACCGTCCCGCTCAGACTGGTGATGAATCCCACCCGCATCAGCCCTGACGTAGACCATGCAAGGTCGGCATACCATAGATTCACCCCAATCTGATTCAATGGCAAAGGTATGTAGGGCGTAGCTATCCGTGCCTCTCCCGAACTTGAGTTAAGGGCCAGGACCTGGCTGCCCGAATGGGCATAATAAACAAAATTATAGGCATACGCCTCTCCGCTCAAGGTGGTCCAGCACATCGGTGCCTGTTCCGACACATCGCTCTCAAAGCCCGTGCTGTACGGCAACGTGATGTCGCATCCTGTCTGCGCTTTCAATGCCGTTGTAAGACATAGCAACAATCCTGGGATTATTGCTTTAATAAATTGATTCATAGTGCTTAATGTTTTATTTTGTAATGTATTATCTTACCATCGGGCTCTGATTAGAGAGTCCGTTCACACCTTATTGGCTGCTGTTACCGCCGAACTCTATTGGTTGGTGCGGTGGAAGAAATAAAAGATTAGAAAGCCTGTTATGGTTGCCATCACTCCCGTAATGCACCAGAAGGCCGTTACATTCGTTATGAAGGGAAAGTCGACATTCATACCAAACATACCGGTTACAACTGTCAACGGCAGCATGATGGTAGAGAATATAGTGAGCAGCTTCATTATTTCGTTTGTCCGATTTGCCTGCAAAGAGTCAAACGTCTTCGACAAACCTTCAATCAACTCTCCGTAGTCTTCAATCGAGTCGAACATCTTCTGGTACTTGTCCAGAATATCGCCCCAGTAGTCTTCCATGTCCAACACATCCGGGTCGACAAATCCCTTGATGGCACCGCCCTCAAACATGTGCAACACTCGCAACTGCGGCTTGAACGTGGTGTTCAGCAGAATGATGTTTCTTCGCGTTATAGAAATCAATTCAATGATGCTCCGAGCCTTTCGATTGAAGATGTCGTAGTTTATCAAATCCACTTCCGACCCGACACGCATGATAAGCGTGTACGTCTCCAGCATCAAGCGGTCCAATATATGGTACAGCAGCAAGTCGCTCGACGACAGTTGCTCTTTCACATCGTCGTCCCCGTCTTTCAAATCTTCCTGCATCTCCTCGAACAGTTTCTTCACCACCCAGTGCGATTTGCCGATGGTGATAATAAAGTCCTTACCCCAGAATATCTTTACTTCGCGTATACGGATAATCTTGTTCCCTTTGTCAAAATAGGGGAAATGGAGTATGAGGAAATAATAATCGTCGTATTCGTCAATTTTTGGTCGTTGGTTGCTGCCGCGGCAGTCCTCTATGTCCAACGGGTGGAAATGGTATTCATCCAACAGGAAGCGGTACTCTTCTTCACTCGGATTGGTGATGTGCAGCCATTTCAGCGACTGGTATTCGATTGTCTCTACCATACTTGGGTCCTCCTTTTTTTTGTGCCAGCAGAGGGTGTTCTGAATTCGTTAATTCGTTAATTCGTTAATTCGTTAATCGGTTAGTCGGGAGTCAAAGACTAACACTTTCTGAATTCGTAAATTCGTAAATTCGTGAATTCGTGAATCTTTTTGATGCGCCAAGGACTAACACATTAACACATTAACGAATTAACACATTCAATAGCACGCTAATGAATTCAAAAATAGCTGGTAATCAATTTTCTACATTCGAGTATTGTTTTTTTTATTTATCTGCAAAAGTACAACTTTTTTTTCATTCTCGCAATTTGTTTTTCCCCATTTCCTGCTACCAAATAATCAGCTTACAACAATCAATGCAGTTAATAGTTTAAAAATCTGAATCTTAAAATGATTGGCTTTTTATATCTTCATTCAATTATTTCTTCACAGCCTTGCGCAGTACCTGCTGGTCGCGGTAGCGGATTCCGATGCCCAACTGGGCGTTGATGGTGCAGCCTCGCGGCGTTCCTTCAATGCTCTTGAACTTGTCGAAACTCACATATACTTTGCCGTGGACGGTACAACCCCACAGCGAGACAATATCGTCGTAAGATGAACTGGTCAGCCCAACATCGTACTTGGCATCTATGCCCAACCGCCAGCATCCTTCCGAAGGACCTCCGGCAGTCTTGTTGCCGTCTTCGTTGAAGTAGAACCCTTGCAATCCATAGCCTACAAAGGGAGTAACGGTAAGCCTGTTACCGTCGATGACGGCAAAACCGTAGTCAAAATGCATGTCGAGAGTGGAGATTTTATCATCACTGTACAAGTCGTTGTCGGGGTTTGTGGCAAACAAAGTATCCACTTTGCAGCGACCTCCGCCAATATAAAAACCGAAGTTGAAGACATGTCGCCAAGAGCCCCCGTCCACGTCGAAGTAAAATCCCCCGCTCGGTGCAAAATACCGATGGATGTCGCCGGTGAAGAATTTGGCTCCACCGCCAAAATACATTCCCAAGCGCATCTTGGGACGGAACCCCGTTATTTCGTTGGCTTTCTGGTGCCGCTCAACCATGATTGGGGTGATGGTGTCCATCTGACGGCGAATTTCCTGTTCCCACCACAACACCTCGGCGGTATCGTTGCCGTAGTCGCTTTGCAGGCAGAAACTGTCCACTTCGTAGGTGAGCAACTTCATATAATAGTCCATATTCACATTGCCGCCGGTGTCAACTACCACTTGAAGCCTGCGGCGGTGCAGCTCCACTATATTGAAAACAACTTGGTTGTAACGCAGTTGAGCCGGAGTGCGATAATTGCTGTCCACCCACGACATCTCTTTATTGGCGAAGGCAACGGCTGTCTTTACAGGTATGGTCATGTTGTTGATATCCTGATCGCGAGTAATAACAGTCAGTCCGAATTCAAGATAGGAGTGCTCACGGCCGATGCTCTCGTTTACCAACGAAAAATCGCTCCAGGTCAAAGGACCCTTTTCCCAAAAACGTATGTTTTTCTGCCCCATGGCCAGAACGGGTAAAAGCAAGGTGAAAGCTGCAATTAAAAAGATTCTTCTCATATAGATAATGCTTTTTAGATTCGATTGTAGTCGGTTGTTAAAAGGACGATTGTCAGTATTTGTTTTATTATGAAACTATTATATTGTCGGAACCTTTCAATGTTCCGATTGCAAAGATACATTTTTTTTTCCGTATAAGTTAAATCGCACATCGTTTTTATGCCCCATGTTTCATTATTCATCTTCTAAGATGGTTTTTTCCAGTTATCCTCACTTTCCCAATCGAAAAACAATAGGAATACAAATCATTCTCACCTGTTTCGCATTTTAAAAATGTGATTCCAATGTGGAACAAACGTAGCAAAACGGTTTAATTATACATTTTTAACAGATGGTGTACTGCATTATGAGTGAGTTGTTTGCGTCTGACTTATGGACGGCTTATGTAAAATAAACATTTCAAAATGTAATTTATACTTGCTAAATGGAAACTTTTGATTACTTTTGCAGTGTCAAAACATTTAAAAATTTATATTATGAAAACGACAAAGTTGTTGTTACCCAATGGGGTAAAAAAGGTTGGCTGGTGGATGATTGCCATCGGAATTGTACTTTCACTGGTTTATGGCATTGCGCCGGATGGGGCGCTGTGCGAGAGTTGGAACGATTTCCGCGTGCTGTTCGGTTTGGAACGGTTGCCGGCAACTATGAACTCTTTTTCAGGTTTTTGCCCTGAAAGTAACTTGGTGAATACATTAATCGGGGTGTTGCTGGTGGCAGGCGGTGTGCTGGTTGGTTTCTCGCGAATGAAAGATGAGGACGAGTATATAGGACATCTGCGCTACGAGTCGTTGGTGGTGGCCTTGTATGTGAACAGTGCACTGTTGGTGCTGAGTTTGGTGCTGGTGTGGGGGCTGGATTTCCTGAGTGTGATGATGTACAACATGTTCTCGACGCTGATTGTGTTCTTGGTCTGTTTCTACACGCGGTTGTTTATTGCAAAAAGGAGGCTGCGTAATGAAGAATAGGTTGAAAGTGGCTCGCGCCGAATTGAATATCACGCAAGGCGAGTTGGCCGAAAAGATAGGGGTGACCCGCCAAGCGGTCAATTCAATAGAATTAGGCAAGTACGTACCCTCGACAGTGCTGGCATTGAAGATGGCTCAACTGTTCGGCAAGAGTGTGGAAGAGTTGTTCCAGCTGGAGGAGGACGATTGATTAACAATTAATGAAGTAAGATGAAGAAAAGAGTTGTTTTTTGCACATGGATTGTGCTTGCAGTATGCGTAATGAATGGCGCTGCTGCCCAGGAGGGTCTGTACAAGGTGACGAATGCCGAGAATCTGGCATCGGAGAAACTGGTAGAGAAGATTACTTCGACTTCAACAATGATTTCGGAGGAGGATGAGCGGATGGGCTTGAGCCCGGAGCGAACCGAGGTGGAGACTGAGGAGATGGCAAATGTGCTGGCGGCGTATCTGATGGAAAATGTCTCTCCGACGGAGCTGACTGCCGGAACGGGAGTTCCGCAGCGCGTTGAAATCACTGCGGAACGTATTGTGTTCACCACCGAAATCGGCGACACGGTGCGGACGTTCACGACAGTGACCACTGAGGCTTCCACTAACGGCAAGAGCGACAGCTGGGTGTTCGGCTGTGAGAGAGGCGAGCGGTTGGTTCTCAGGCAGAGGAATGATTGCAGGTATGTGCTGGATGTGCCTAAAATTGGAAGGCTTGAATTGACGAAGCTTCGATAGCTCAGCGTCCTCCATAACAAAGAAGGCTGCCATTCGGCAGCCTTCTTTGTTTATAGAGTCGGATGGACGCTTATTTGCGTTCTCCGTGGGCGGCATTGTAGAAAATCTTGAATGCGCCGGAGTTGCGGAGCTCCTGTTTAATGTCGCTGATGAGACCCATCTTGGTGTTTTTGTCGGCCTTGATAGAGAAGGTGACAAAGGGACGGTCGGCTTCGGCACGGGCGGAGATTTCGCTTTCGACAAACAGGGGGATGGAAGAGACCTCGGAGATTTGGTCGTTGAGCTGGATACGGGATTCGGTACCGTATTTTTTCTGCCATTCACCAGCCATGGGGGTACCCACGTTGATGTAGCTCACGAGGCTTTTCTTCTCAAGTTTGACGATTTCGGTGGCCTTGGGGACCGTGATGGAGACATAGAGAGAGCTTTCACGCATCGTAGTGATGGTCATGAAGAAGAACAGGAGCATGAAAATAATGTCAGACATGGAACCCATATTAAGGGCGGGTGTCTCTTTTGCTTTTTTACCAGTGAATCTTGCCATTATTTTTGTTCTCCTATCTTTGTAGGCTCGGCCTCGGAGATGGCAATAGGTATTGCCTGGTCGACGGCTTCAGCCTGGGATTTAGTAAGGTCAGCATATCTGCGACCGAATTTTGTTACCGAGAGTTCGTTGCGCATCTCGTTGATGGCGGCGGTCAGTTCGTTTTGCACAGCGACATACATGTCGTAGGATGTACCGCGGTCGTTTTGCAGCGAGATAATACCTTTCGAGACTTCCATCGAACCGAGCAGGGGGATGTCCATGGAGATCTTCTCGGGGAGTTCAGGCGAGTTGGAGGGGTTGCCGAGGAATTCCTTGGCACGATCTCTCAAGTCTCTGATGTCGCCGACTTCACCGTTGAAGAGCAGACGGTCCTTGCTGTTGATTTTTACCACGAAGATATTACGTTCCTTTACCTCTGGCGGTTTAGGCTGGTTTGGGGGTAAGGGAGGCGGCAAACGGCGTGCAATACCCTGATCTGTGTTGATGTTGGAGACCAATAGGAAGAAGGCCAACAACAGGAACGAGATGTCGGACATTGAACTGGTGTTTAAGCCAGGTGTTTTTCTTCCCATAGTTATTATTTTTTCTTGTTAGATTTGGGCATTATTTCTGTAACCAAAATGGCCAGTGCGGCACCGATAACGATGATGTAGCAAAGGATGCAGGCAGCACCGATGAGTTTGGAGGTGCCTTCGGAGATTCCGTATTTGATGAGGTCGACATCACCGCCCTTGGCGAGCAAGAAGGAGACGACAAGGAGGACGACGATAAGGACTATAAGGAACAGGAATTTCTTGAGGTAGCCTTTTTCGGTTTTGAAGCGTTCGATGAGCTTTTTGCAGAGGAAGACCACGATGGCGCAGAGTGATACGCCAATCATGAGGATCAACAGCCAGAAAGCGAGGTCGAACATGGCCGTGTTGTTGACGGTGTTCAGGGCGAAGACAACGGCAAAGACTGTTGCGATGATTGCCAGGCCGAGAAGCGCCAGGGTTAGTATTTTATCAGTTTTTTCTTTCATAACAGTTTAAGGATTTTTTAGTTTGTAAATAATGAAAAGGACTCCTTATAACTATTATTTCTTGTTCTTGACGAGGATGTCCATGAAGGTGATGGAACCATCTTCCATCTGGGCAACGAGGCTCTCGATTTTGGTGAGGATGTAGTTATAGAAAATCTGAAGAATGATAGCGACGATAAGACCGAAGATGGTGGTTAACAGAGCCACTTTCATACCGCCAGCGACGATGGTGGGGCTGATGTCACCCTGAACTTCGATGTTGTCGAATGCCTGGACCATACCAACGACGGTGCCGAGGAATCCGAAGGAGGGAGCCAATGCAATGAACAGGGCAATCCAGGTCATGTTGTTCTCGAGGCGAGCCATCTGGACACCACCATAGGAGGTGACAGCTTTTTCTACATTGTCGAGACCTTCGTCGATACGGTCAAGACCTTGGTAGAAGATGGAAGCGACGGGACCACGGGTGTCGCGGCAGAGTTCTTTGGCGCCGTTGTAGTCGCCTTTCTGGACGTAGCCTTCAATGTCTTCGAGAAGTTTCTGGACATTGGTGGTGGCCATGTTCAGGTAGAGGATACGCTCAATGACAAGAGCCATACCGAAAATGAGGCAGAGGAGCACGGGGGTCATCCAGCCTGCACCACCTTGGATGTACTTTTCTTTCAGAACCTGGTGGAAAGATTTGCTCTCTTCAACGGGGGCAACGGTTTCGGGTTCTTCAGCGACGGGTGCTTCGGCGACGGTGCTGTCAGCGGTCTGCTCGTCGACTTGTTCGGTTGCGGGCTGTGCGGCCTGGGCAGCATTGTCCTGAGCCATGACACCATTGAGATTGGTGAATGTCAATAAGCCAATGATTGACATCAAAGTGATTACTTTTTTCATGATTTAATTTAATGAGTTAATTATTAATTAGTTAATTTGTTACTTCACATGTGTAATATTTCTGCAAATATACGCTATTTTTCGGAAATAAAAGATTTTAATTTATTTTTTTTTATTTTTTCCGTCCAGAAAGGGTGCCGGCAAGGTCGCGGAGAGGGGTTTTGTTTTGGTCTGGCACCTGAATCTGGTCGAGGCAGGAGGCAGCTTGGAGGAATTGCTGGTCGATGGCTTGTTCCACTTGGCTGCGTATGCCGAGGTCGGAGTAAATTTGCAGTACACGCTGGACTTTGGGGTTGGTGTCGGCGGGAGTGGAGGAGAAGAGTGCGGTGAGTTCGTCGCGGAGGGGCTGGGGTGCTGTCTGGAGGGCTGTGAGTATAAGGTATGTTTTTTTATTGTCGCGGATGTCTTGTCCGGTTTGTTTGCCAAAGGTGTCGGTGTTGCCGAAAGCGTCGAGGAGGTCGTCCTGGAGTTGGAAGGCAAGGCCGAGGTGGATGCCGAATTGGAAGAGGTTGTCGATGTCGGTGTCAGGGGCGGAGGCGTAGAGGGCGCCGATTTTGAGTGCGGCGGCGAGGAGGACAGCGGTTTTGTAGCGAATCATCAACATGTATTCATCGAGGGTGACGTTTTGGCGTTGCTCGAAGTCCATGTCGTATTGCTGGCCTTCGCAGACTTGGATGGCTGTCTCGTTGAAGCAGTTGAGGATGTCGTGGAGGCGGGGGTGGGGCTGACGGAGGAAATAACGCCAAGCGAGAGCGAACATAGTGTCGCCTGAAAGGATGGCGGTGTTTTCGTCCCATTTGCGGTAGACGGTGGGCTGTCCGCGGCGAAGGGGAGATTTGTCCATGAGGTCGTCGTGGAGGAGCGTGAAGTTATGGAAGGTTTCGATGCCGAGGGCGGCGTTGTGTACCTGCGCGGGATTGCCACCGAACATTTGGTTGGCGGCAAGAAGGAGGAGCGGGCGGATGCGTTTGCCGCCGAGACGGAGGGTGTAGTCAATAGGTTGGTAGAGGTGTTCTGGGGGGAAGATGAATTGTTCGTTGTCGAAGATTTCTTTTACTTGGTTGAGGAGTGTTTGCATGGTGTTTGTTTTTATGTTTGGTGTTTGTTTTCAGAATGGGTAGTTGATGCCGAAGTTGAGTGTGAGCTTGTTCCAGCCCCAATTGGAGGTTATCCAACGGTTGCCGGGGGAGTAGTTGGGGTCGTAGAGGGGTATGGCGAAATCAAGGCGGAGGGTGATGACAGAGATATTGGCGCGGATGCCGACACCGGCGTCGAGGGCGATGTTTTTGAAGATGGCGCGGGTGTCGATTTTGTGTTGGCTGTCAAGCCCCCAGTCAGAATAGCACCATACGTTGCCGATGTCGGTGAAGAGTGCTCCTTCGAAGATGCTGATGATGGGGAATCGTTGTTCGATGTTGCCGACAAAGAGTATTTCGCCGATGCCGAAGGGGTTTTCTTCAAGTCCCGGTATGTAGAGGCCATAGCCGCCGAGTTGGCGAAGTCCCCAGCCGCGCATGGTGGTGGGACCGCCACCGACAAACATTTTTTCGTAGGGGATGAATTGGGAGTGTCCGTAGGGGATGCCTATGCCTGCGAGTGCGCGGAGGACGAGTGTGTTTTTGTCGCCCCAGTAGATGTATCGCTTGTATTCGCCTTCGAAACGGAAGTACTGGTAGTAGTGGCTGTCGATGGTGTGGTTGGAGGGACGGAGGCTGGAGATGGCTGAAAGGAGGTTGCCTGCGGTCTCGACAGAGATGTTGAGGTAGCTGAAGTTTTGGCGGGAGCCGATGACTTGGTTGGTGTAGGTGTATTCGTAGTGGGTGTTGAGGAGAATGTAGTCGTAGGATTGGAAAAGGAGACGTACCAAGTCGTTGGTGGCGGCATGGATGTATCCGTAGTATTCGTTGCCTTTGATGATATGGGTGTAAGTAAGGTTGAAAGGCATGAGCTTGTGCTGATGGCTGCGGCGGTGGGACCATGTGTAGCCGAAGGAGCCGCCAAAGAGGATGCGCTCGAGGGTTACTTTGACGGGAGTGTTCTCGTTGCCGGGGAGGACGGTGTTTCTGAGGATGTAGGCGGCGTTGAGGCCGACAAGTGTGTGCGGGCGGTTGTATTGCCAGGGGAGACGGTCGGCGAAGGGGAGAACAAATTTGGGGAGGTCGAGGGTGAGGTTGAGCGAGTTTTCGAAAGTGGAGAAGATGGTATAGAAGTCGCTTTGCTTGGCGGTGAAGGCGTTTTTTGGTAGGTCGAAGAGAAGGCTTCCTTCAACATTTAGAGCTTCAGCCCCACCGAAAAGGTTGTTGTTTCGATAGCCTATAGAGGTTCCAAGGCCGAGGTTGCCGGAGGTGATGAAGTTGCCGGATTGGCTGAAGTTGGAGGCATTGGTGACTTCGAAGGAGAGGGAGAGACGGTGGCGGGTGTTGTTGAGGAGGCGGATGCGGACGTCGAGGAGGGGAGTGGTGTCGTTGCTGCAGGGCGATTCCTCGTAGCTGATGTCGACGTATTTAAAATTATGGAGGCCAAAGAGGGAGTTGGAAGTGATGGTGGAAATGAGGGGTCGGTAGGTTTGGCCGGTGCGGAAGAAGACCGAGCTGCGAATGGTGCGAGGGGAGGGGGTGATGGTTTTGTCGTAGATGAAACGGTAGTTGGTGATGGAACTGTCGCGGAAGCGGTAGGGGAGGATGAGGGTGTCGAATTGGCGGGCGGGGCCGTTGAGTGCGGTGCTTATGTTTGGGTAGAGGTATATGTTGTCGATGGTGTAGCGCAGGAGGGGGGCATTGCGGATGATGGAGTCGCCTTTTTGGAGTTGAGGCAGGCGCAGACGGACGGCTATGCTCAGGAGTTGGTTGTCGTAGGTGGTGTCTACATAGAAGCGGACAAGGTCGGGGGTGACGTGGTAGTAGCCTGAGTCTTTGAGACGGGAGGCAATGCGGTTTTGCTCTTGGGTCATGATTTGTTGGTCGTAGTAGTCGCCAACTTTGAGAAGGGATTCGTCTTTCCATGATTTGAGGATGGAGTCGACGTCGGGCTGACGGCAGGAGAAGGTGATGTCGTCGATTTTGCGGCGCGGGGTGGCAGTGATGTTATAGCGGGCAATAAGGGAGTTGTCGCCGTAGTGGATGGTGTCGGTGGTGACGGTGGAGTTGAAGCAGCCTTTGGTTTTGAGAAGGGTGGCTATTTGTGTGGCAGTGCGCTGCGCGGCGTAGGGGTCGTAGATGACGGGAGGTTCGCCTTGGTTGCGCCAGAAGCGTGCCCAGGCGCTGGAGTCGGTGGGGTTGGTGGAGCAGTAGAGACGCATCTTGAGACGCATGAAGAGGAAACGTTTGTTGGGGAGTTGGTGGTAGTATTGCTGCATGTTGGCGAGCGTCTGGGTTATCTCGGGCGGGGCGTCGGTGCTGTCGGCCATGCGCAGGTCGATTTGGTTGCGATATAGTACTTTTTGCCCGGGTTGCAGGTATTTGTCTACGCTGCAGGAGGAGAGGCTGAGCGCAGAGAGGATGAGAAGTAGGAGTATGGTGCGGGGTTGTTTCAAGGCTACAAAATGGTGTATTTGGTGAGTTGGGTTTGGACAAGGGCGAGGATGCGCTGGGTGGAGCCCAGATTGTCGTTGAGGTATTGGGTGCAGGTGAGGGAGGCGGCATGGTAGCGGTCGGGGTCGGTGAGGAGGGTGTCGAGGATGGTCTGGAGCTGGGAGTAGTCGGTGTAGGAGTAGCCGCCTTGCAGGCTGATGATGTCGAGGGCTTCTTTAAATTTATGGTAGTTGGGACCGAAAACGACGGGTTTGCCGAAGGTGACGGCTTCGAGTATGTTGTGTATGCCTTTGCCGAAGCCACCGCCTATGTAGGCGATGTCGGCGTATTGGTAGAGGGAGGCGAGCATGCCGATATTGTCGATAATAAGTACTTGGGTGGCGTTGTTGGTGGCGGGTAGTTGTGAATACAGGGTGCAGTTGTCGCGACCGAAGAGGGACTGGATGTGGTCGAGATGGGTGCTGGAGATAACGTGCGGTGCAAGGATGAGGGTGGTGGAGGGAGAGGCGTAGTCGAGGTAGTGCTTGAGGTTGGTTTCGTCGGGCTCCCAGGAACTGCCTGCGAGGATGGTTTTGCCTTCAGGACGGCGGGAGAGGAAGGTTTGTACGGCGGGGTTGGGTTGAGCGTTGAGGGCTATGGCGTGGACGCGGTCGAAGCGGGTGTCTCCGGCAATGGAGACGTGTTGGACGCCGTGGGACTGGAGTAGTTCAAGTGATTCCTGGTTTTGGACAAAGATGTGGGAAAAGCAGCGTTGCAGGTGGCGGAGGAACCAGATGCCGTACCATTTGAAGAAGTACTGGTTGGGGCGGAAGATGGAGGAGAAGATGTAGGTGGGGATTTCGCGTAGGCGCAGTTGTTCGAGGTAGTTGAACCAGAAGTCGTATTTGGCAAAGAAGACCACGGTGGGACGGAGGAGGTTGACAAAGCGGGCGGCGTTGGAGGGGGTGTCCATGGGGAGGTAGCAGACAAAGTCGGCTTGAGGGTAGTCTTTGCGCACTTCGTAGCCGGAAGGGGAGAAGAAGGTGACGCAGATTTTGAAGTCGGGGTGCTGTATACGGAAGGCCTCGAGAACGGGGCGGGCTTGTTCGAATTCGCCAAGGGAGGAGGCATGGAACCAGGCGGTCTTTTCTTTGCCCACGGGGGCTATCGAGAGTCGCCCGAAGGTGTGTTTCCAGCCCTTTGTCATTTGACGGGCCTTGCTGTTGAAGAGGGCGGCGATATGGACTCCCAAGGTGTAGAGGAGGATGCCTAATGTGTAAAGTTTTCTCATGGGGTGCGGGTGTTTGAGGGTGGCGGTGGAGAAGGGTATTAATAGAAATAGTAGTCGTGGACAACTTTGCCCCGGAGGGGGAACATCCAGCAGAGTTTGATGCTGTAGAGGAGGTCGAAGTAGCGGTTGTTGTCTTTGCCTTGTACACCGAGGTAATGGTCGATGAGGTATTCGCGGGTGGACCATGACCAGCATTGTGATATTTCGAAGGAGAGGTAGATATTGATGATGTCGGAGTGGCTGCTCATGAACCAGTAGCCGAAGCCTTCGGTAAGGATGATGCCGTGGCGTTGGTGGTCGTAGATGAGAGCGTAGTCGTCGGTCAGTTGCGGGGCTTTGACATCGTTGATCATAAAAATGGTTTGCTGGCGCATGTAGCCTGCACTGGCACGGGCCATGAGGCCCGAGTTGGGATTCTTGGCAGGGGAGAGGGGAAAGATTTTGCCGAGACCGGCTTGGAAACTGATGCCGCGGTTGTAGCAGGTGATGTTGGCGTCGGTGCCGTTGCCGCCTATGATGATGCTGTCGCGAGAGTAGATGTCGCCCATGCGTTCAATTCGGTGCTGTAGGTTGTTGGTGCCGAACCAGATGTCGCCTTCGAGGGAGACGAGCCAGTTGGACTTGTATTTGTAGAATGCGTCGAGGCCGAAATTGAGGTAGGGGCCTTTGTAGAGACTGGCCATGGTGGCGTTTTGGCTGACGGTGCCGTCGGGGGCTCTTTCGAATGAGAACTGTGTCGAGGGGATGAGGGGACCGACGTTGAAACCGATGATATGGCATTGCAAAGTGTCGACGGTGAGGTCGAGTTGGGCATGGGCGGGGTTGTTCGTGGCAAGGGTCAAGATGGCCGTCAACAGCAGGCTGTGAAATATTTTTTCTCTGATATTCATTAATATGATATTAATTTCGTAATTTTGCAACCTCGAAAGGCAGGGGTCTTTTCAAGATGCAAAATTACGCAAATTATTTGATAACAACGAAAAAATAAATAAAAAACTTTCTGATACAATGGCAAAAGATTTCGTAAAGCGCTCAGAAAACTACTCAGAATGGTACAATGAATTGGTTGTTCGTGCCGACTTGGCCGAGAATTCGGCAGTGCGCGGATGTATGGTTATTAAACCTTACGGTTATGCCATCTGGGAGAAAATGCAACGTGCCCTGGATGACATGTTCAAGGCAACAGGTCACCAAAATGCGTACTTCCCACTCTTTATCCCCAAGTCGTTCCTCAGCCGCGAGGCCGAGCATGTGGAAGGGTTCGCCAAAGAGTGCGCCGTGGTGACTCACCACCGTCTCATGAACAACCCCGACGGCACCGGCGTTGTGGTCGACCCCGACGCCCGTCTGGAAGAGGAGCTTATTGTGCGTCCCACTTCGGAGACTATCATCTGGAGTACCTATAAGAACTGGATTAAGTCGTACCGCGACCTGCCTATTCTCTGCAATCAGTGGGCCAATGTGGTTCGTTGGGAAATGCGTACGCGCATGTTCCTCCGCACGGCCGAGTTCCTCTGGCAGGAAGGCCACACCGCCCATGCCACCCGCGAAGAGGCCGAAGAGGAAGCCCGCAAGATGCTGGATGTCTATGCCGACTTTGCCGAGAACTGGATGGCAGTGCCCGTTGTGAAAGGTGTGAAATCGCCCAACGAGCGTTTCGCCGGTGCCCTCGACACCTATTGCATCGAGGCCATGATGCAGGACGGTAAGGCTTTGCAGGCCGGTACATCGCATTTCCTCGGACAGAATTTCGCCCATGCCTTCGATGTGCAGTTCCTTAACAAGCAGAACCAGTTGGAATACGTCTGGGCAACCTCGTGGGGCGTTTCCACCCGGCTGATGGGTGCCCTTATCATGACCCACAGCGACGACAACGGTTTGGTATTGCCGCCCAAGTTGGCTCCCTTGCAGGTGGCCATTGTCCCTATTTGCAAAAATGACGAGCAGATGGCAGAGCTCGACGCCCATATCGCGCCCATCATCGACGCCCTCAAGGCTAAGGGTCTCACCGTGAAATACGACAACCGTACCGAGTACAAACCCGGCTGGAAGTTCAACGAGTATGAGTTTAAAGGTGTGCCGGTGCGCCTGGCTATAGGTCCGCGCGACTTGCAGAACGGCACTTGCGAGGTCTGCCGCCGCGACACGCTCGAGAAGATCACCATGCCCATCGAGGGCATCGCCGACCACGTCCACCAACTTATGGACGAAATTCAGCGCAGCCTCTTGAAACGCGCTGCCGACTTCCGCGAGGCCAACACCCGCCCCGTCGACACATGGGACCGAGACCGAAGAGAAAATCAAAGAACTCACCAAGGCCACCATCCGCTGCATCCCCTACAACTCCCCCGAAGAAGAAGGCCGGTGCATCCTCACCGGCAAACCCTCCCACCGCCGCGTAATCTTCGCCCGCGCCTATTGAGTATCTTCGCCAAACTTTATAGAATCAAAAAATGTGAAAAAGAGCATCCACTGGATGCTCTTTTTCACTAATATAATCATTGCTGTCCGACAAAAGGAATTTTATTATTGGTAAGTTATATAATATCAACATTATATGTCATGCATTGATTTGCGAAGGCTTGCGTGTGCCAAAGGCACACAATCCTATTAACCCCGCACTGAACACCGTAGGTGTGCAGTGTGGGGAAACTGTGCTCATCTCCATGCGTGTCGAAGACACGCCACAACATGCCTCGTTGTGTCGGATTTGCAATCAGACACTTATTATTATCAGGATTTGTAATCCGATTTGATTTCATTATGATGTTCCGTCACGACGGATGTGAAGATGAACATCCAGTGGATGTTCATCGATAGCGAAAGCAAAAGAAATACCTTGCAGTAGCGGAACTCTATCTGTTTGAATCAAGAACTTGATTTCACATGTCAAACTATAGTTATTAAGGTTTTGATATTATAAAGTAACTAGAATACAAAGTTTATATACAAGAGAACGTTTTTTTTTCGAGCAGTTCTCTCCACTTTGACTATTTGTTTTTCTGCCATTTCGATGCTTCTTTCAAAATACGATTTAGTTTCAACGGTTTCGTCTTGGTTTCGATTGCATGACCAGGAAAGCCAATAATAATCCCCCAATAACAAGTTGTTATTATCATCTATAGAATACACATCTCCTCCGATAATAGGAATTATTTTTTTTTTGGCAAGTTCTATAAGCGTTAATGAGTCTCTGGAACTCAATACATAATCATTAATCCCATAGTCATTAAAAAGAGATATTCCATGTTGCTTCAAAAAAATAGAAATAGGTGATGAATCCATTATTTTAATTTTTAAGGAAACGATGATTGATGAATCCTTTACTATCTTTTATGTATTCGAAAGTACCATTCCAGTCGGGGAATATAAGTTTTTCATCAATATCAATTCACAATAACTTCCCAGAATCTACCTTTGTCTGGCCCGACACAACGAAGATATTTGTCTCGGTCACCTTTGGCACTATTGTCTTCAATTCCCATACCCTATAGTTCAAAAAGTCGAACCTGATAAACTTTGCCGCAATGAGGACATTGAATGATATCTGGCAGTTGTGTCGTCACACTGTTTTGGTGACAGTAGGGGCATTCCACTGAGTATTTTCCACACTTCTGGCATTGTCGGATGGTCTTTCTCCTGGCAATCTTGCGGCCTTTACAGAGACAGTTTATTATTTGAAACAAATGTACAGAAGCCTCGATTCCTTGTCCCGGAACAAATCTAATTCTCGGACGGAGTCTTTCAAACGTACACTCACATTCTATTGTTTTTTTCATTTTTTTATCTTTGAAGAAATACTAATTTGAATTCCTAATATTGCAGCAACACCCAAAGTAATATTCCATTGTCCTTTGCTTTGGCCGACACCTACACCCAATACATTGGTTCTCTTTGAAGCCTCATCAATATAATCTCCACCTTCGTAAGTTTGTCCAGCCAAAGTAAACAATCCCAACGACACGTAAACCGCACACAAAACATGCGGTTTTACCCCTTCGGTTTTATGGATTTGTTGGTGCAACTAATATTTAGTTATTTGCTGTATTATTTACCATTATTCTATCCCAATTCCAAATAGATTCATTTTATAAAAAATGTTACTGTAATTGTCAATATCATGATAATGGGAAAAAGAATCAAAGTACCTTTAAGAATAAATATGACAAATTTACATTCTCCAACATCTTCTTTCTCTTCAATAATTCCTTGCTCTTTTAATTGTTGCAATTTGCGAACCATAATAATTATATTATTTGACCTAATCCAGGGTAATGGTGTTCCACATTTGCTGAGTATAGATTTCGCTTCTT
The DNA here is from genome assembly GCA_900317955.1 of uncultured Bacteroidales bacterium. Taxonomy (GTDB): domain Bacteria; phylum Bacteroidota; class Bacteroidia; order Bacteroidales; family P3; genus Colimorpha. The sequence continues at coordinate 2,401 of ONIP01000021.1, read as the reverse complement.
GCTTTGCATAAATGACCAATGAGATCCAAACTACCAGAAAGACAAGCAGAACGATAAAAATAACCATATTTTATTTAAGTTTTACAATCTCTAACTACTAAGATTAACATGTTTAGCATGTCCTTCATGCCAGAATACGTCTCCTGTTTTTTTGTTCCTATACCAATCATCATTCTCCATGACTTCCTTTCCATTTGAATCAGTCAACTTTAGTGGATTCCAGGCACAATAGGCATACGGCGAGATGCAAGGATACTTATCCGCCATCGGGTCAACGCTCAGCCACATGGTCATTAACTCATGATCCATGTATCTGGCACCGAAATAACCATACCCCGTCTCCTCGTCGCGTTCTTTCCCCGTGAAGGTAGAGTGGTCTTGTATGCTGTGTTTTGCCATTATCAATTGGATAACGAAGAGGTGTGTGTTTTATTGCCATCCATGCTATTTAGCTCCTGAATTATGTTGTTGCGGATAGGAAATCATCTTTCCTTATTGGGCTGAAGTGCAGATCCAATCCAACAAGAGTTCATTGAACCAACTATTTCTACTTCGAATGATAAACAATACTTCCTGGAGGACAATTGAAATAAATGTAAATCAGTTTTTTATTTTTGTCAAAATAAAAATCCACACTACCTAAAAGGGGATATTCTTCTCCAAAATACATTAATAAGTAACCATAATCACTATATCCCAACAGTTGTACTTCGTCATAAAGGATGGCATAGTCACAGTTATTTACCTGCAATAGCCTGTTTAATTGCCTAATTGTTGTATTTTTGTCCAAGAATGTGTCGCGGAAACGTATACGGATATTGTTGCGCCTAAGGTCAACCATCAATAGCTGGGCAGAATCATTACAGACTGTATACATCAAGTGGCGATTAGGAAATTTATATATATCGAAGTAATATCTCTCAATGGCTTTCCCCATAGAGTCGAATACTATTTTCTTCATGTCATGATAGATATACGACGAGTCTGGAATGCCGTATAATCTCGCTAACGAATCAAACCCACAACTGATAGGAATATCATCCGAGGAAAACTCACTTATGGATATCTTCTTTGATCCATTCCCTTGGTACATACAAGAAGTCATTACGGTTAGGATTGTAATAACGATTGCAATTGAAATAAAACCAGTTGTTTCTTTCATTTGATGTTGTTTTGAGTTTCGTTTAGATAGAAATAATGTATTTCTGTGCAGAATTGAATGGATACCCTATTGGTAGTAATCACGGCTATACCTTTCAAAGTTATCGTTATCTATTCGTATGTGCATCCTCGGTAGGTTGCCTGGAATTTGCATATACTACTGTGTTAAATCAGAATCAGCTCTATTAGGATCAATTTGTTTGGGTGGTTGCGGGCATCCAATTCTAGACGTTTCTTTAGTTACTGACAATGAAGCATTTTTTGCATACACTTCTTTCCCATCCTCTTTTTTATACGAAACATCCCCATTCCTATAAACTTCTGGTTTCCATAATTCCATTCCATCTGGTCCAAAGGATATCATCTCGCTCCGGGTATCGGTGATATTGCCCGCAGGTTCAAGTTCGAAGTGGACATCCTTCAGCATGCGGCTCACCTTATTTTTTCATTACCGTTTGACTATTTTGATATAGCAACCATCTTGAATTGTCTTCTAAACTTTCCCATCTCACACCAGTTATTGTTTCTAATGGAACGAGTATCTTCCCATTTTTTTCCCCATATTCGTCAATCATTTCAACCAACACACTCTTATCGTCAACATCCTCAACAAAACCAATAACGTTGGTGTCATCGTCCTCTCCATCCTCCACAAAAAGAGTAATTATTTTTCTCTCCTTCATTCTGTCGAGGATTTGTTCTTTTGTCTCAAATCCATTCCCCCAAATCGTAGTGCATTTTGCAGCAGAAAGACGTTTGCTCATCTTCTCCGTATATTCTAAACACCTCAGAGTTTTGTCTTCAACCACAATGTTAATAAGATCATCCACCTTAAATGTCGTAGTTCCAATGGACTCTCCGTATTCGCTAATTTCCTTTACTGTAATATTTTCTGGCGTCAACTTCTTGATATGACCCACTATTGTTTCTCCCCATTCCTCCTTTGGAGTTCGAAACGCAATAAGCTGATTGTTTGCATATGCGTCGTTTAAAATTTTCATCTTCAACATAATTCTATTAATTAATTTGTTTACCTTTGTTTCTCCTTTCATCTGCCCCTTTTTTCTGATTTGGGTTTTCCCAGTTGTCAAGATTATCGTTGTATCTCCCAATGGCCTCCTTTGTCTGGGCCGACGCGGCGAAGGACACCTTGTTCTCGGAGCTTCTTGATGTTTCTGTGGATATTGCGCCTGTCTATTCCAATGATAGCAGCCATTTCGTGAGTTGTAATTTGAGGATT
>ONIP01000001.1 GCA_900317955.1 uncultured Bacteroidales bacterium | reverse complement strand
GCTGAATGAGTGATGTTAGTGTAGCGTACCTTCAGTACGCTGGCTAATCTCACATTATACCCCACACTGCGGAGTTGGGGCAGCTCCCTTTCGGTCGTGACCCAACGTCCCGCAGTGTGGGGTTAATAGGATTACGTGCCGTTGGCACGTTTTATCGGATACAGATAATTAATGAGGGTTCTATTATTTATGACGGTACCGCGCCTAACGGCATGTGTCTTATATCTTCGAGACGTTGCTGCATCTCGGCAAAGCTCGAACAAGTTCGGTTCTGCGCTCGACTTCCGCAACGTCATTAAGGGTTCCACCTTTTATAGAAGTCTCCTTAAGAGAGATAATGCATAAAAGTTGAAAAAGATGGCCGGAGGATTTTGGGGAGTTGTCAGGGGAACAAAAAACAAGGGTGTCCCTTGATGATAGAAGGGACACCCTCGTTAAGGGAGGATGCTGAAGATCAGAAGCAGTAACGAATGCCGAGGGCAACGCCATAGCCGAAGCCGCTACCGGCACCAAGAATATCCCACTGGGGACGGAAATCGATAGAGACTTGGAGTGGGATATTGAATTTGTATTCGAGACCAATCTGAGCGTCGAAGCCGAGACCGATGTTGTTGTCATTTCTGCCGGTGTAGAGACCAACGTTGGCACCGAGACCGGCAAACCAGCCAAGACCGCCACTGATGTTGAAGTTCCACTGGTAGATACCGGTGAGGTTGATGTAGGAACCCCAATCTTTGAAGTTGTGCCATCCGAGGTCGAGTTCGAGGCGGTTGGCGGAGCCAAGGCCATGGAGGTAGGAGAGTTCGGCGGAGGTGCTGTTACCGAAGGCACCGCGGACACCGATTGCGTTCTGGGCGTTGCCGGCAAAGCCGAGGGCAACGACAGCCACTAAGACAAGGATAAATTTTTTCATAATGTTGTTGTTTTTAAGTTTATAAATAAAAGATTCAATTGTCGTTTGATATTCTTTTGAAATGCAAAAGTACAAAAAAAACAGAACTTTTGATTTTTTTTTTGTATTTTTGCACTCTATTTATCAGGTCCAGGTGGCCGAAGAATAACTGTAAACAAGTTAAAGACATGAATATACATATAGTACAACACGACATTGTGTCGGGTAATCCCGAGGAAAATCTGAAATGGATATTAGAGGAACTTGAGACGCCGGAAAGCAAAGAATCGTTGCTGACGGTGTTTCCGGCTTGCACGTTGTGCGGAGCACCGCTGTACGGATTGGTAGCCTACACCGATTTGCAGAAACGGGCGCAGGCAGTGCTTCAGGAGTTGGTGCAGCGTTCGGAGCACAGAGCGTTCCTTGTAGGGATGCCGTTGCAGATTCAGGATCGAGGGCTCTGCAACGCAATAGTCTTTGTGCAGAATTGCGCCATCAGGGGTATTGTCACCAAGAAGTATCTCGCCCCCGACGAGCAGCGGTATTTTGTACGCGGCGAAGGGGTGCAGATGATACAGTATCAGGACCAGCTGTTGGCGATAGGGTTCTACGAGGATTTGAAGGAATTGTCGAAGTCGCATGCCGAGCAGCCGGATATGGTGATTTGTTGCGGGTGCAATGTGTTTGACTATAACAAGCCGTACCGTATCCGCTACAGGATGCACAAGATAGTGGAGAATTTGAATGCCGCGCTGGTATTTTCGAACCGTACGGGCGGGGAGGGCAACCTGTTGTTTGCAGGCGGCTCGATGGCCTTGAACGCAGCAGGGACGGTGTTGTGCCAGTTCCCCTATTTCGAGAACCACGCGGGGAGTGTGGATTTGCAGCTGATGGAAGAGTGCGAGGACGAGAAGCCCGAGGCAGTGGCATTGGTGTACAAGGCGTTGGTGACAGGCTTGCGCGACTATTTCAGAAAGAACGGTATACAACGGGCTGTGCTGGGACTGTCGGGCGGCATGGATTCGGCCATGGTGTGCCTGATAGCCGCCGACGCGTTGGGTCCGGAGAACGTGCACGGATTGTTGATGCCGTCGCAGTATTCGACAGACCATTCGGTGAAGGATGCCGTCGATTTGGCCGAGAATCTTGGTGTAAGCTACGACATAGTGCCGATAAAGCCGATGTTCGACCTGCTGAGAGAGACGATGAAGCCGGTGTTTGGCGACCGTCAGGAGGATGTGACAGAGGAGAATATGCAGGCACGAATCCGCGGAACGATAGTGATGAGCTATGCCAACAAGTTCGGAGCCATGGCACTGAACACCACCAACAAGTCGGAGGCGGCCATGGGTTACGGCACGTTGTACGGCGACAGCTGCGGAGGACTCAGCGTTATTGGCGATTTGTATAAGACCGAGGTTTATGAGCTGGGCGAGTATGTAAACCGCAACGGCATAAGAATACCACTGAACACGATTCAGAAGGCACCGTCGGCGGAGTTGCGTCCCGGCCAGAAGGACAGCGATTCGCTGCCAGACTACAGTGTGTTGGACGGCATATTGAACCTGCATATCGAGGAGCAGCTTTGCTTAGATGAGATAGTGGCCGAAGGATATGATGCGAAGTTGGTGGCCGAGGTGCTGCGCAAGGTTCGTATCAACGAATGGAAACGGCTTCAGTTCGCTCCCGTATTGAAGGTGTCGCCGATGAGTTTCGGCATCGACAGGCGGGTGCCTATTTCTTGAACATGGTTATTATTGTTTTGACAGCATCCGGGTGCGGGCGTTTCCGCACCCTTTCTTGCTTTAAAAAAATGAGGATTGGATGATGGTGTATAACCCAGAGATTGAGTTGGCCGAGAAGTATATCACCGAAACAGGTGTTTCTATCTTCTTGACAGGAAAGGCAGGCACGGGAAAGACTACGTTCCTGCATCACATAGTAGAGAGGTGCCGAAAACGTTCTATTGTGGTGGCACCCACGGGGGTGGCGGCAGTGAATGCCGGAGGGGTGACAATACACAGTTTCTTCCAACTGCCTTTTTGCCCCTATCTGCCCGACGTGAAGGAGCTCGTGACGGAGTATCAGCTGCCGGAGAGCCAACGGCAGATGAGGAAGTCGAAGATAGACATCATACGTACACTCGATTTGCTGATAATAGACGAGATAAGTATGGTGCGGGCAGACTTGCTGGATGCCGTGGACGCGGTGATGAGGCGTTATCGGCGCAGCGGGCGCCCCTTTGGGGGAGTGCAGCTGTTGATGATAGGAGATGTGCAGCAGTTGGCTCCTGTAGTTACCGACGAGGAACGCCCCTATATTGAACGCGTGTATGCGTCGCCATTCTTTTTCCACAGCAAGGCCTTGCAACGGTTGCAGTATATAACCATTCAATTGACGACAGTATACCGTCAGCAGGATCCTCTCTTTCTGCGTCTGCTCAACAATATCCGCGACAGCAAATTCGACGAAGCTACGCTGGCAGCCCTCAACTCCCGTGTGAGGAAACCGGGAGACCCTGCAGTTTTTGCCGATGGACAGGAGCCTATCCTGCTCACTACCCACAACTGGCAGGCCGACGAAGTCAACCGTCGCAATTTGGAAGCCCTGGACACGCCTGTCCAGATTTTCGATGCTGTCGTGGAGGGCAATTTCCCCGACAGTGCTGCCCCTACCGAGCGGCATTTGGAACTGAAAGTGGGTGCTCAGGTGATGTTTGTAAAAAACGACAGCTTGGGACACCGCTATTATAACGGCATGATAGGTGTGGTGGAGAGTGTGGAGACCGACGGCACGTCCGATGGGCAGAAGCATATCGTTGTGGTGAACAGTGAGGGAGAACGTATCGATGTAGGACAGGAGAGATGGGATACATGGAAATATGAGATTGACAGCACCGACAATCAGATAAAGCCTATCTTAGATGGTGTCTTTGTGCAGTATCCCCTCAAAACCGCTTGGGCTGTCACCATCCACAAGGCCCAGGGACTAACGTTCGACCGTTTGCAAGTGGATGCCTCTGCAGCGTTCACGTATGGGCAGGTGTATGTGGCTTTGAGCCGTTGCCGTAGTCTGGAGGGGTTGACATTGTTGTCGCCTATTACTCCGCAAAACGCTTTCGAGAACAAGGATATTGAACAGTTCAATGGAACGATGACGCCTATAGAGCAGGCCGAAGAGATGCTTGACGGGTACCGCTCGCAGTATTATTTTGATGTGCTGTATGAGTTGATAGACTTCAGCGGATTGCAACATGCGCTGGAGGGGTTGAACCGATTGTATCAAGAGTCGCTGCGAGGCCTTTATCCCGAACAGGCAACGACGTTGACAGCCCTTTGCAGCAAGGAGTTGACGGAGTTGGTGTCGGTGGCAGAACGTTTCCACAGACAGTTGGACGCGATAGGAGCTGGCTCTTCGTCAAGGGCGTTGCTGTTGGAGCGGGTGCAGAAAGGGGCGGCCTATTTCGGACAGGTGGTGAAGGCTATGGACGAGCAGGTGAGGCCTTGCCTGGCTGTTGAGATTGACAATAAGGAGACGTCACGCCGATTGAAGGAGCAGGGAGAACGGTACAGCAGCGTGGCTTTGCTGAAGATAAAGGTTCTGGACCATGTGGCAGCGCACGGCTTTACGGTGAAGGACTACCAACAGGCGAAAGTGGATGCAGCACTGGATAAGCCGGAGAAGGCGCGCAAGAGCCGCGCTAAGAAGCCGGAGACATTGACAGGCAAAGAACGGTTGCAGGCTATGCTTACGGCTTGGCGCAGACAGAAGGCCGAGGAGTTGGGGGTGTCAGCATTTGTCGTTCTTTGGCAGCGTTCGTTGCTGGCTATTGTGAATGCCTTGCCTACCAACGAGGAGGAACTGCTGAATGTGCCGGGGATGGGAAAGGTGAGCATAGGGCGTTATGGAAAGGAGATTTTGCAGATTGTAGACGACTATCTGCGTGAATCGAATGAACGGCGTACCCCCGAAGAGGTCGAACCCAAAAAGAAGCCTGAGCCGACATGGAAGAAGGCGGTGCAGTTGATGGCCGAAGGAAAGAGCTTGGAGGAGGTCGCCCAGATGCTGAACCGGGCTAAGAGTACCGTGGAGACGTATATGCTTACCGCCGTGGAACAGGGGGCTATGGATGCCGACTTGATATTGCCGATGGAGGCACAGGAGGAGATAGTGGCGTATCTGATGTCGGAGGATGATGTGAAGCTAAAGGATGTTTATGACCATTTTGACGGGAAGTACAGTTATTTGGAGCTGCGTGTGGCTCGGTGGATTGCCCGAGGGCTGTAGGTAATAATCGGTGGGTTTGGGAGCCTGCCGCTATATATTGCTGATGCTTATAGGAGGGGTTTGAAATCGCGTCCCTCCGGGACGCAAGGACCCCAGACTGCACTACGTTTGTCAGGGGTTATTGAGATTCAGCCTCTCCGAGGCTGTTTATACGGTCAGTTGTTTTTGTGGGGCTAAATGTCAATGGGGGTCAAGGTCTGGTTGGCTTTTTGGCGGGACATTAGGCTGAAGTGCCACCATTCGCTGTGGAGGTGGAGCAAGCCTTGTTGGCGCATGATGCTGCGGAGGAGGCGGCGATTGTCGAATTCTTGCTGTGTGATGCGGCCGGAAGAAAGTAGTTCCTGTTCGTTGTTGGTGTGTGATTCGGGGCCGAAATGGTCGAAATCGCTTCCCATGGGGAGGAAGTTGCCATTGGTGTCGGCAAGGGTGGCATCGACGGCGGCACCATAGTTGTGGAGTCCAGGACCTTTGACAGGGTTGGCGACATAGATGTTGAGGGGTGTGCTTTGCACTTTGTGGAACATGAGGCGTTGCACGGAAAGGGGACGGGCGGCATCGAGTATGACCAAGGTGAGATCGGGCCGGTAGCGACGGAGGGAGGATTGGGCAGCGGCGATTTTGGTTGCCAGCTGGGGAAGGAAGAAGGCTTTGTGAAGGTCGTGATAAAGCACGCAGCCCAGAAAGTTGTCGGGTGAGGCGTAGGCGAGGTTTACCAGAATGGAGGAGTCGAGGTCGTGGATGTCGACCAGACCGAGGGCGCGGAGTTTGGATTCTGTGGGGGTGTCGGCAGGGTTTGGATTCTGTGGGGGTGGCGGCGGTGCCGTGACTACTGTATCAGCTTCGTTGTCGGCCTCGGGCACGGAGGCTTGCTGACGGCAGGAGCAGAGGAGCAAGACGAGTGCTACGAGTAACAGGGTGGCAGGCCGGCGGGAAGTCATGGGGAGGTTATTCGGTTTCGTAGCCGAACTGTTTGAGCGCGCGGTCGCTGTTGCGCCAGTCCTTGAGTACCTTGACATAAAGGTTGAGGAAGCATTTCTTGCCAGTGAATTCCTCGATGTCTTTGCGGGCTTCCACACCGACTTTTTTGATGGAGAGACCTTTGTGGCCGATGAGAATGGCGCGTTGAGACTCGCGTTCGACATAGATGATGGCGCGGATGCTGTCGACTCCGTCTTTTTCCTCGTAGCTTTCAACAGACACTTCGCAACTGTAGGGGATTTCTTTCTGGTAATAGAGGAGGAGTTTTTCGCGGATGATTTCGCTGACGAAGAAACGCATGGAGCGGTCGGTGAGTTCGTCTTTGGGGAAATAGGGCGGGTTTTCGGGCAGGAGTTGGAGGATGTGGTCGAAGATGGTGTCGATGTTGAATTTCTCGGTGGCGGAGGCAGGGATGATGATGGCGCGGGGGATTTGGTTTTGCCAGTAGGCGATTTTTTGTGACACTTCCAGTTGGTTGGAGAGGTCGATTTTGTTGATGACCAGGATGACGGGGGTGTTGGAGCGGATGATTTTGGCGAGGAGTTCCTGGTTCTTGAAGGTTTCGCCGACTTCGGTGACGAGTAGGAAGAGGTCGGCATCCTCTAATGCGTTGTAGATTACCCCCATCATCTGCTCGTGGAGCTTGTAGTGAGGGTTGACAATACCGGGGGTGTCGGTGTAGACGATTTGGAAGTCGTCGCCGTTGACGATGCCCATGATGCGGTGGCGGGTGGTCTGGGCTTTGCTTGTGATGATGCTGAGGCGTTCGCCTACCAAGGCGTTCATGAGAGTGGATTTGCCCACGTTGGGGTTGCCGATGATGTTTACGAAACCTGCTTTGTGCATGGGATAAAGAAAAATTGGGATGTAGATAAAGAAAAAAAACTAAAAACTAAAAAGGGCAGAGCCGGTTTTAGTTTTTAGTTTTTTTAGTTAGCATTATAAATTATTCGGCCTCGACAACCTCGTTGGCGCCGGTAGCGGCGGCACGGGTGCTGGCAATAACGACGACCTCGCTGCTCTTGGGGTTGAGGATTTCGTAGTTGTTGGTGGCGATGTCCTGGACTTTGCAGCGCTGGGCAACGTCGAGATTGGTGATGTCGATCATAATCTCGCTGGGCATGTTGGCGGGGATGGCCTTGACGTTAAGTCTCTTCTGCTTGTAAACGAGTTTGCCGCCCTTCATCACGCCGACGGAAGTGCCGGAGGTGTGGACGGGGATGGACATGACGATGGGCTTGTCGTCGCTGAGCTCATAGAAGTCGCAGTGGTAGACAATCTCGGTAACGGGGTGGAAGTCGATGTCCTTCAACATGGCTTGGTGTTTGGTGCCGTTGAGGTCGATTTCGACGAAACAGGGTTCGGGATTGAAGAGGATGCGTTGGAACTGGGTCTGGGGGACGGCAAAGAGATATTGTTCGCCTTTACCATACATAACACAGGGCACTTTGTCTTCGCGACGGAGAGCCTTAGCATCTTTTTTCCCTACGTTCTCGCGGAGAGAACCGCTCAATGATACTATTCTCATGATTTTTTGTTTTTAGTGGCCTAAAGGGCCGGGTTAATAATTATTATTGATAAAAGAATTGATTACATACGATGGATAACGCCCTTGTGGTGGATGGTGGTCTCGTAGAGGTTGTCGAGAGACTCGTAGCAGACCACGCGGCGGATGGCTTCGGCGAGGAGCCAGTCGCAGCTGAGGACGCGGATTTTGTCGCTGGGGCGTTTCATGGGGATGGTGTCGGTGGTGACAAGTTCTTCGAGGGCGGAATTCTCGACTTTCTCGATAGCGTTGCCGCTGAGGACGGGGTGGGTAATCATGGCACGGACGCTCTTGGCACCGCTTTCCATAATGATACCGGCGGCTTTGCAGATGGTGGAACCCGTGTCGATGATGTCGTCGAGGAGAATGACATGTTTGTCTTTGACATCGCCGATGAGGCGCATCTCACCAATCTCGTTGGGTTTGTTGCGGTGTTTGTAGCAGATGACAAAACTGTTGTTGAGGGTTTTGGCATACATGCCGGCGCGTTTGCTGCCACCCATGTCGGGGCTGGCGAACATGACATCTTCGATGTCGAATTTTTCGCGGATGTAGGGCATGAACAGCGAGGAGCCATAAAGGTGGTCGACGGGGATGTTGAAGAAGCCCTGTATCTGGTCGGCGTGGAGATCCATGCAGATGACGCGGTCCACACCCGAGGCCTGAATCATGTCGGCGATGAGCTTGGAAGCGATGGGGACATGGGGCTTGTCTTTTCTGTCCTGACGAGCGAAGCCATAGTAGGGGATGACGGCGACGATTTTTTCAGCCGAGGCGCGCTTGGCTGCGTCGATCATCATAAGGAGCTCGAAGAGGTTGTCGGTTGGGGGGAGAGTGGACTGGATGATGAAGACAATACCGCCGCGGATAGTTTCCTCATAGGACGGCTGGAATTCGCCGTCGGCATATTGGAAAACGGTGGAATTTCCCAGGGGGATACCGTAAATATCGGCCACGCGGTGTGCCAAGTCAGCGGTTGCACGACCCGCGAAAATGAATACTTTATCAGATTTTTTTTCGCCCATTTTATGTTGATTTTGAGACTGCAAAGATACAACATTTTTCTTGAATAATCACTTTTTTCAAAAAAAAATTTGTCATGTCAAAAAAAGTGTGTAATTTTGCAATCGGTTTCAACAGAGAAGGAAAGCATAAAGATGTTGAAAGACATGTTTTTGAAACTTTCATGAAATAGCCAAAATTGCCCTGGTGGCGGAATGGTAGACGCGGTAGACTCAAAATCTGCTGTCAGCAATGGCGTGGGGGTTCAAGTCCCCCCCGGGGTACAAAATAGCACTGAAAAGTATTTCGGTGCTATTTTTGTTTTTAGAGGAGCGAAAGCGTGGATAGAAATGATAGTGGTTATGAGGGAATACTTTTATGGAACAAAAAAAAAGTGTCGTTAATACGACACTTTTTTATATTTATTGTGTAATGTGATGGGTGTTATTGGGCAATGTGGACAATGCGGACACTCCTTCCAATTCCAGCCTTTTCAGGGGAATTGTTCTTATTTGTATGGATTGCGAGGAAAGAAAGGTGTTGGTAGAATGGATTGTTCCCCAATGTGCAATATTTTAAAGAGGAATGCGTGATTGGGGGCGTCAGACCGTCGCGGTGCAATATGGGTTGACATAAAAAAAAACTCACCAAGAAAAGGTGAGTTATTTGTTTCTATTTTAAATAGGTAAGAAAGACTGTATGATTGCGAGGGGTTTAGTAGTACTTAATATCCCGTTCGACGATGTAGGTCGGGATTTTCTTGTCGTTTTCTACTTGGTATTCGTAGCGGGTGACCCAGTTGCCTTCCTCGTCATAGCGATATTCGTAGAGGGTGATGGTGAGTTCGGGTTCGTTGGGATCCTCGTAATAGTCGAAGAGGGTGGAGCTGATGGGTTCGTTGTGTTCGTCATACTCGTAACGGATTTCCTGCACTTTGTCTCCCTTGGCGTTGAAGACAACGGTTTTGTAGATGTTGTCGTTTTCGCCATAGATGAAGAGTTCGCGGCGGAAGACGTTGTTCTCATGGTCGTTGTAGCTGAGTTGGCTGAGACGGCCCTGGGCGTCGTATTTGTAAAGGACGCGGCTTTCGATCTGGCGTTCTTCGTCCTCGATGTATACCTCGGTGAGGATAAGGTCGGCATCGTAGAGGTAGTAGGTGCGGCCGATGACGTTTTCGTCAGGGTCGAGGATATGCTCGAGGGTGACGAGACCGAAGTCGTCGTGTTTATATTTTGTGCGGAAAATCATGTCCTCCTCGTTGGAGAGGTAGGACTGGCTGCGGCGTTGCCCCTTCTGGTTGTAGACGGTTTTGAGGCGTTCGAGGATGCTGCCGCGGCCGGCGTTGTTGGCACGGTCGTCGGCCTCGTACATCACCGACATGACGTTTTTCACTTCACCGTGGAGACCGTCGCGCTGGCAGTCGGAGAGTTGGTCGGGCATGCGCTGGTCATTTTTCTGAGGAGCGTTGGGTCGACGTTGCACGGCCTGGTTGGGGCGGTCGTTGATGCGACCGCGTAGATTGTCGTTGTTTTGTGCAGCCAAGCAGCCCGCAAAACTTAAGAATAGGGCTGTTATAAGAATCTGCTTAATTTTCATAATATACTCTATACTAATATGTTGTACTTACTTTTCGGTTGATTTGAACGCTAATTTGCGAGTTCAAAGTTACAAAAAAAAACGGAAATGGAAAAAATTTAGTATCTTTGCACACCAAAAAAAATTTAAAAGTGCGGATGGAAACCGTTGTATTAATCTGTTTTGTGGCGTATACCGTGCTGTTGTTCGGTGTGATGTGGCTGTCGTCGCGCAAGACGGCGGGGAACGATGCCTTTTTCAGAGGGCAGAGGAAGTCGCCATGGCCGGTTGTGGCTTACGGCATGATAGGGGCATCGCTTTCGGGCGTGACCTTTCTGTCGGTGCCGGGGGGTGTGTACTACGGGCAGTTCACATATATGCCGCTGGTGTTCGGGTATGTGTTGGGCTATGCGGTGATAGCGTTGGTGTTGCTGCCATTGTATTATAAATTGAATTTGACTTCGATATACAGTTATCTCGAACAGCGATTCGGCGTAACGTCGGAGCGTACCGGTGCCTTGTTCTTTATCATCTCGAGGCTGATGGGGTCGGCGTTGCGGATGTACCTGGTGGTTTTTGTGCTGTATGAGTTTGTGTTCAAGGGCTGGGGAATACCGTTCTGGGCTATTGCCGTGGTGTTTATTTGCATCATATTATTGTATACGTTCCGCGGGGGAGTGAAGACGGTGGTGTGGACCGACACGCTCCAGACTACCTTCCTGATTTTGGCGGCGGTGGCCACCGTGGTGGCAATACTCAGCGAGCTTGACATATCGTTGGGACAGTTGCTGCGGCGTTCGGCAGAGGCGGGGTATACGCGTGTGTTTGAGACCGACCCGACCGCAGGGAAATATTACTGGAAACAGATCCTGAGCGGTATGTTTATCACCATCACGATGACAGGACTGGACCAGGACATGATGCAGAAGAATTTGACCTGCAAGACGCTCCGCGACGCACAGAAAAATGTGATGACCAGCAGCGGGCTGTTTATCATAGTGAACCTGATATTCCTGAGTCTGGGCGCGGCGTTGATAGCCTATGCCCAAAGCACGGGGTTTGCCTTGCCTTTGGATGCTGAAGGCCATGTGATGGGGGACAAAATCTTCCCCTCGGTGGCGTTCCACCTCAACACATTCACGGCCGTGCTGTTTATCATCGGCATGGTGGCCGCGGGCTATTCCAGTGCCGACGGCACGTTGACGGCTCTTACTACCACGTTGTGCTACGACTTTCTGGGTTTTGAACGGAGAGCCGACGACAAGTCCACCGTGAAGATGCGCCGTTGGGTGCATGTGGGTTTCGCTCTGCTCTATTTGGTGGTGATACTGGCTTTCAGACCGTTCCACAGACAATCGTTGATTGACACGTTGTTCGACATTGCAGGTTTCACCTACGGGCCTTTGCTGGGATTGTACACCTTCGGACTTTTCACCAAGCACAAAGTGCGTGACAGATGGGTGCCTGTGGTGGCCGTCGTGGCTCCCGTGGTATCGTATGTACTGAAAAGATATGCACCGGAGTGGTTTGGATACCATTTCGGATTTGAAATATTGCTGATTAACGGATTGCTGACCTTTGTGGGATTGCTGGCCATAAGGGAAAAGCGTGGAACCATTGTAGAAAAAAACGAATAATAAAGTAGAATAAAAAATATAAAAAAATGTTTCGCAGAATTGCAATAATAATAGCCGTGTCGTTTGCGATGGCAGGATGTTATTCGGTGACGCCGGTTGGAAACGGCGACGCCGCTATGGGCGAGGGCTTGTTCTATGCCTTGCCGAGTACACAGATTTGTGTGGATGTAACCTACCAGTATTACGACTTGACGGATGCCGTGTACGGTGCCTACGCGTCGGAGATGCTGGCGTTGGATAATTTCGATGTGGACAAACCCTATAGGATTGTGAATGTGTCGACCTCCTATACCGTGAACGCCGACCCCGAGAATTACTATCTGGTTACCCCCAACGGTATCTCGGTGCAGGTTGACAGCCGTCACTTGTTGCGCGCCGTGGGGATGACTCCGCAGGAGGTTGCCGCCCAGATGGGAACCGGAGAGACTTCGGCTCACCCCGTTGCCGGAGATGCCAAGCTGGTGCTACACAATGCCACCGCCGACAAGATGCTGCCTACCTACAATCTTTACGATAAGACTGACACTTTCTATGTGCGTGGCGACAAGCCCGGCAAGCCCACGGGGATGTCGACAAAAAAGGCACCCCGTTCGTTGCGTCAGCGGGCACAGGCTGCCGCCGAAGAGATTGCCGAACTGGAAGACACCCGTGCCGACATTGCCTTGTCCGACCGCTACACCCCTGAAGGAAAGCGCGAGCTGCTCCAGCAGTTGGAAGAGAAAGAGGCCATCCTGATGGCCCAGTTTATTGGCAAGCCGGTGGTGGAGACGGTGCATTTCTTTGTCACGCCCAAGCCCACCACGGGTAGCAACGACACCGTCCAGCGGTCGGTGCTGTTCTATTTCTCGCGCAGCGAGGGCATTTGCGAAAGCGACGACTACGACGCCATGCCAGTGGTGTGCACTTTGCGGCCCGACAAGTCGCTGCAGCGTGTGCGCAATTTCAGCCGCAAGCAGAAAAGGCTCCCCATCCTCTCGGGACGCAATTTCCAATACCGCCTCCCCTCACAGGCTGAGTTGACCCTCGAGTGCGAGCTGTTCGACTACAGGGTGACTGTCCCCGTAGCGCAGTACGGTCCCGTCATCGACCTCCCCCACAAGCATTTCAAAGCCCTGTTCGACCCTGCTTCCGGGGCGATCGTTTATTATGAGAACTAACGAGTCTTGAATTTCTACACTACAATATTAGGCTCTGGGGCAGCGTTGCCCACGGTGGCGCGCCATTGCAGCGGGCAGGTGGTGAATGTGAACGGTTTCCGCCTGCTGTTGGACTGCGGCGAGAATACCCAGACCCAGTTGCGGGTCTATCATCAGAAGATGCAGGGCGTAGGCCATATCTGCTTGACGCACCTGCACGGCGACCATTTTTTCGGCTTGCCCGGATTGATAAGCAGCATGCATCTCTGCGGGCGGACACAGCCGCTGGAAGTCTTTGCTCCCGCGGGCATCCGCGAGGCAATGGAATTGCTGATGCGGGTGTCGGGCAGTCATGTGGGCTTTGAGGTGAACTATCATGAACTCTCGTTCGAAGAGGGCATCGAGCTGCTGTTCGAGAACGGCCTCTGCAAAGTGTGGGCGTTCCCCTTGGTGCATTCTGTCCCCACCTATGGCTATTTGGTGGAAGAGAAACCCCGCGGCAACAATCCTCCGCGACGCTATGCCTATTGCTCCGACACAGCCTATTGCGAGAAAATAATTCCTTATATCGAGGGGGTGAATCTGCTCTGCATGGAGAGTACCTTTACCAATGCCTATACCCAGATAGCCAACGAGAAACTGCACTGCACCGCCTCGATGGCGGCCGCCCTGGCTCAGAAAGCGCATGTGCATCAGCTGCTGCTCACCCATATCAGCGCCCGTTTCAAGGAGCCGGAGCCGTTGCTTGCCGAGGCGCAGGCCCTGTTCCCCGACACGATGATAGCCGCCGACGGTGGGCGGTACGAAGTGCATTACGGCGAGGGCGGCAACCGTCAGGCAAGCGGCACGATGTCGCTTACAACGAGCGAATCCTGATTTACCTTGAATTTGATTTCAAACCCTGCAAATGCCATGCCATAAAGGCGTTGCGGGTCGTGGTGGTATTGCGGTCTGGGGTCGTGGGACAGCAGGTCGAGCAGGCTTTGGCGTTGCCCCTGCGGGATGCGTTCGAGGAGTGCGGGAGGGCACTCCACGGTGAGGAGCCTTTCGGCGGCAAGGGGGGCGAAACCGCTGCGCGCCCCGGGATGGCTGTCGGTATAGGGGAGGTAAGGCTTGATGTCGAAGATAGGTGTGCCGTCCATCAAGTCGGCGCCCGAGATATGCAGCAGCGGACCTTCGGCTGAGCTGTACTCTATGCCCTCGAGGCGGACGGAAGAGAGTCCTATGGCGTTGGGACGGAAAGGGCTGCGGGTGGCGAATACCCCCATGCGGCGGTTGCCGCCTAAACGCGGCGGGCGCACCGTGGGAGACCAGTCCTGCCGTATGGCCTCGTGAAATTGCCAGATTAGCCAGATATAGTCGAACTCCTCCAGTCCCCGCACGGCTTCGGCTATGCGGTAGGGAGGTTCGAAAATGACGGTGGCGGGGGTGTCGACAATGCCTGCCTGGCGCGGGATGCCGAATTTGGTGGGGAAGCAGGAAGCAATGTGGGCAATGGGTTGCATGGGGCGGAAGCTAAAAACGCAGATAGGGGGCAAGCCAGTACATGAGCGACGTGCTGAGTATGCCGAGACCGGCACCTGCAAGGACATCGCTGGCCCAGTGGCGGTTGTTGTAAATGCGCAGTAGTCCTACGCCCGTGGCCACGGCATAGCCCGCAACCGCTATGCCGGGGTACTCCTCGCCGTATTCGCGTCTCAGCATCTCGGCTCCGAAAAAGGCCGTCATGGTATGCCCTGAGGGGAAACTGTTGTAAACGCCGGAGTAGGGGCGTTCCACAGCGAGGGAATATTTAAGGCTGTTGCTGATGGCAAAGCAGAGTATGGCGGCGCCGCCGCCCAGGTTGACTATGTCGCGCCAGTTGTGCTTGCTTTTCAGACCGCAGGCCTTGAGAACGGCCACCGATGCGATGGGGGCATATTGGATATAATCCTCTATCTCGTTGCGGTCGTGCCGGTCGAGCTGCGACCAGTCGCGAATCTTTATGTCGAACCCTTTGTGCAGTTCGGGCGTGAAAGAGAGGATGATGCCCGAGCCTACCAGCACCGAGGGGCTGACCGACTGCTGCCACGTGAACGAGTGGTCGTAATGGCACGTCAGCGTGTCCCCCTTCTGGGCGTAAATCCCCGTAGGAAGGCAGCATAGCAGCAGCAGGATTGGACCGATTAAATGTTTCATCAAGAATGATTGTTTATTATTGGGGTGTTTCAATACAGTGCAGGGTGCCTTCTTTGAGGCATGGCACCACGCCGCAGGTGTTCATCCGGAAGGCGAAGGCGATGTCGGCGTCGGCGCCGAAGCCTTGCAGCCGCTTCACATGGCTGGCAGTTCGCAGTGAGTATTCGTAGGGGTCGCCGTGGCAGGCGTCCCATAGCGCAAGAGCCATCTGCACGGCGTCGTGGCGGCTTGAGTAAAGGCCGCTGTCCATCAGGCGGCGGCACAAAGCCCCGGCAAAGAGGGTGTCCTCTATCGAGAAGTCGTTCTCCCACCCGCTGCACAGTATGACGAGGTTCTGGGGGGAGGAGAGGAGAAGCCGTGCGAGGGCGTCGATGTTGGCAAACGAGCCCACAAGGGTGCGGTCGGCGTCGCTGCCTTTCCGTATCGAGACGGTGCCGTTGGTAGTGCTGTAGGCCAGGCGTTGGCCGTGGAGGTCGTTGGCGAGGTATTCGGTGGGGGAATTGCCGAATTCGGCGTCGCCGATCTTGCGGCCGCCGCGTTCGGCAGCGCGAAGATAGCCGCGGGCGTGGTAGTCGTCCAGGACTTCGAGACTCTCAAGGGGCACGATCTCTTCGGCTCCCGCGGCAAAGGCGGCACATATCGAGGTCGTGGCGCGCAGTATGTCCACCGCCACGGTGGTGTGCCCCTCCTTCAAGGTGCGGTAGGGGTAGAGGGCTGGCGTGAGGCTGAGCTCAATCTGTGAAACATTCATTGCCGAAAGCGTCTTCTGAATAATTGGTGCGTTCTATGCTGCCGTCGGGGTAGATGATGAAATTGTAGAACACCGGGTTGGAGGTGATGTAGCGGTCGTGCTGAAAATGCCACTGGCTCACGCTGGTGGGCAGGTTGCGCAGGGCAAAGTCGCTCATCTGCTGCAGCAGTATGCATTTGTGGGCCAAGGGTATGTTGAGCTGGTTGCGGACTATGAAGTCGACGTCGGTCGACAGTTCGATGGGTTCGCCCTTGATGTCGACAGGTTGTATCTTGTCGCCGCGCACCCAGGTATGCATCAGCTCGAGGCCGCTCTTGGTCGAACGGAGGGTATACTCCGTATAGACGACCACCTCGTTTATCTCCGGCTGCTGCCATTTGTGAATGGCAACAAGCAGTACGGCGTCGATGCCGTAGGCTGAGTTGAGGCTTGCCATATTGCCCATCATCAGCTGGCGGTAGTCGAGGCCAGTCTTCTGCAGTATGATGTCGGAGGCAAGGGGGGCGATGGTGTAGTAGCCCTGCGAGGCCAAGGGGGCGGCAAGGGTCTGGCGCAGGTAGTGGGCGGCGGCGGTGAGCTCCTCGTTGAAGACACGGTCCTGCGTGTTCTTCTCGAGCATACGCTTCGCGTTGTCCTGCACCGGGGCAATGAGGATGGTAACAGGCTTTTCCTTGTATAGGTCGCTGTAGGCGGTAGCCTTCTTCTCGCTCTTGCACGAGGCGAGGAGGACGATGGCTGCGAGTACTATTGTATAAATGATGCGTGGCATGGCTGTAGGGGCTATTGGTTCACGGGTTGTGTCGGCTGGGTGGAGGCGGTGTCGGGCGTTGCGGCGGCCTTCTTCCTGGCTTCCCTCTCGGCGCGTTGTTGTTCTTGTTTGGCTCTCTTCTGTGCCTCCAAGGCCTCCTTGCGGGCTTGCTGTTCGGCCTTCTTGGCCTTGCGTTTGGCGTCGGCCTGCTGCTGCCGTTCCTGCTGCGCCTGTAGTTTCATCAGGCGTTTATACTCGGGGTCCTCGGCCTGCTGGCGGAGCAAAGCCTCCTCCTCGGGGGTGTAGGTCACGGCGATGGTGTCGAGGGTCTTGAGGTCTATCTTGGCGGTGTCGAAACGGTTGTCGTTGCACAGCTCCGGCACGAGGGTCTGCTTCAGCATGTCCACATAGAGCGAACTGTTGGGGAACATAGCCTTCTCGTTGTTGAACATGACGTTGGCCTGGCTGCGGCAGCCGAGTTTGGCCAGCGCCACGCCGTAGTCGGCATACTGTCCGGGGAAGAGCGACTGCTGTTCGAGGTTGGAATTGATGGCCTGGGCGTACGACTTGGCCAGCGCGAGGAGCTTGGCCTCGGTGGGCTGGTGCTGGTACTGCATCAGGGTGGCGGGGACCTCCACAAGAGCCCCTTGGTGGATGCATGCCGAGGAGAGGAGGCATCCCGACAAGAGGGCGGAGGCGATGATTATGTTACTTTTCTTCATAGTAGTCAAAAATAAAAAAACGGCAACGTGGTAAGCCGGGTTCTGTTCCGCCCTTGCTCAACGCTTGGGCGGCCTCTATCATCAATCTACTGCCGTCGTCGCCGACGGCCTCTATCAACCTACCCCCCGGCAAGGGCGAGCCTGCCCCGTGTAGCCGGTATATTTGGTCTTTCAACCCATAAGGTTTGCCATCGGGCGGCATCGCTGTCGCCCGTCGTGAGCTCTTGCCTCGCGCTTGCACCCTTACCTGTTGCCAGGCGGTTTATCTTTCTGTGGCACTCGCTGTCGGCGGGGCCCTTGCCTCCCCGCCGCCTTCCCGTTAGGAAGTATGGTGGCTCGTGTTGCCCGGACTTTCCTCCCGCAGACCCCTGACGGGGGCTGCCGGCGATAGAGCCCGTTGCCGTTGCTTTTCAAAGAACTAAATCCGTTTTCAAAGTGCAAAAATACACAAAATCCCCGACATAAACACTCATACACGCGAAAAAATAACCTACCGCCCGAAATATCACCCCTTTACCGCACATTGAAAAACCATGCACGGACATTAAAAACCTGTTTTTTTCAGACTCCGTAAAACGAAAAACAAACAAAAGCAGCCCCCACTTCAAAAACAACAAGATGCAAGAGCCGCAAAACATCCCTCTCCGGTCATCGGAGAAGGAGCACACTGCCCGACGAAGAGAGCCATCGTTCGGGCGAATAGTGCAAAGTGTAGCGGACAATGTAGACATAACTGCCCTGGGGGCACGGAACCCCCTTGCAGGTGCCGTCCCAGCAATCCTCCATGCTCCTGCTGTGGAAAACCTCCAGCCCCTGACGGTTGAAAACCCTCAACTCAAACCGCTCGACCCCGCTGCCGCGCGGGCAGAACCTCGCGTTCACATCCTCCGCCACCGGAGTGAAGACATTTGGAAACATGACAAACCCATGCTGCACCGGGATGGTCAGCCCAAGCGTGTCGCAGCATACCCCGTTGCAAACAACAAGAACTATCCTCATCGAGTCGTCAAGGAGGTCCGCGTGGCACCGCAGGCTTTTTACAGTGTCGGTGAACACTCCGTTTATCAGCCACCTACGGGAGTGGGGCTGAGACGTGGTGTCCGTTACGGTAGTCCAAAGTCTGTCCTCGGTGAGATAGTAGTGGGAGAGGGCCATGGCGGCCAAGGGTGTGGGTTGTATGGTGAGGTGTGCAGTTACGATAGAGTCGCATCCGTTGTGGTCGGTTTGGATATTGACCATAAATGTTTTTGTGAATACAATATTATTAGTGTTTTTACGTTATTATTTATTAATTATAGTAAATTTATTACTATAACGACTTTATGAAAAAATTGTATTATTAATATATATATACGCAATGGCGTCAACTCTCAACGAAGACCAAAAGAAAATTGTTGCTCAAACTGAAGGCCCTGTTTTGGTAATTGCAGGTCCTGGCTCTGGCAAAACTAAGACGTTAGTTGATCGGATTGTGGCTCTCGTCAAAAAAGGTATACAACCAGAATCTATAATGGTTGGTACGTTCACAGAAAAAGCGGCAAAGGAGCTTGTAACCCGTATTTCCAACCAATTATTGGAAATAGGCATCAGTGCCAACCTTAATGAAATGTATATTGGCACTTTGCACTCTATATTTCTGCGATTCCTTGAAGAAAACAGGGAATACACTAGACTAAAAAGGTCATATCGTTTATTTGACCAGTTTGAGCAAAGTTTTATTATATTTAGGCATTTCAGCGAATTTCTTGATATAGAAGGAGCAGAAACCTTGGTTGTTGGTGGACGGAGTTCTACGTGGATGAGGGCGCAATCGCTAGCGGAAAAGTTAAACATTGTGTCGGAAGAAGTCCTTGATGTTGATGAGTTGCGTGAATCTGACGACATTTCTGTAAGAGCACTTGCAGAATGCTATGATTTATATGTGTCAATTCTGGAAGAGGAAAACGCACTAGATTTTTCCACTATACAATTAGCTGCCTATAGATTGCTTACTGAGCATCCAGAAGTATTGGAAAAGGTGCAAGACAAAATCCAATATTTCATGGTGGACGAATACCAAGATACGAACACCATACAGGAACGAATATTGTTGCTGTTGGCCTCAAAGAGCAACAACTTGTGTGTCGTTGGAGATGACGACCAAGGTCTGTATCGTTTCCGTGGGGCTACAATTCGTAACATCTTGGAGTTCCCAAAGAATTTTCCTGAAGGTGAGTGTAAGACATTCTATTTACAAATCAACTATCGTTCCCATCCTGATATCATTCGATTCTATAATAGATGGATGGGTGACCAGCGATGGACTTATGACGGAGAGACATTCCGATTCGATAAAACTATAAGAGCTAGAGAAGATGATTTTCCAAATACCCCTGCTGTTATGCGGCTATCTTCCTCCGGAGATGATGACGAGTACCATGAGGAGGTATTGCGTTTTATCCGCTATCTTGAAGACAATGGTATTGTAAAAGATTACAACCAAATAGCCTTTCTGTTCAAATCGGTGAAGTCTGACAAGGCAAAGAACCTTGCCGACTTTCTTGAGAGGAACGGCATCCGTGTCTTCTCTCCTCGTTCCGATATGTTTTTTGCGAGAGAGGAGATAAGGCGTATCCTTGGGTGCTATGTCATGATTTTTCCGAAGGTATTAGAATTGTTTGAAGAGGGGTCTTCAATGTCCATTCTTTGCCAAGGCTGGCTTGACACTTTTATGGAAGCTTTAGACAAGGAGAAAGAATCGAATAAAGAACTAATTCTTTGGTGTGCTGATAAATTTAAGAAACACAATTCTCTCAGAAAGGGAACTGACTATGGTTTTACCTCGTTGCTATACCAGATGTTCCAGTTCCCCTTGTTTGCCCAATATTTGAAGGTTGATTTAAAAGCCAACAAAACGGACTTAAGAGCAGCATACAATCTAGGCACTTTGTCAAACCTCATTTCTAAGTTCGAATACCTCTATAACTTCACAGTGTTCACGCCGAAGAATATCGAATATACTCTAAAGAACTTTTTCCAATACTACTTTCGCTTCCTCGTTCAGGGAGGTATGAGCGAGTTTGAGGATTTTGACGAGACACTTCCTTCTGGTTGCGTATCCTTTATGACCATCCATCAGTCAAAAGGCCTGGAGTTCCCCGTTACTATTGTTGGCAGCATGGGCGATGTGCCAAGAAAAAGTTATTCGGCACTTGACCAGACTCTACAGGAGAACTACTACCACAAACCTGTCTATGAGCCGTTCGATGCTATGAAATTTTTCGATTTCGCACGTCTTTACTACACGGCCTTTTCCCGTGCTCAAAATCTTCTCTTGCTCACTGGTTGCGAAAGAGGGTCAGGACGAAAAACGCCTTCTGCCTATTTTGCGAAATACTGGAACGAACTACCTCATTGGACCGACCCACGTGTGAATTTAAGATTAGTAACTCTTGCTGATGTGAAACCTGTCTCGGTGAAGCACGAGTATTCGTTCACGTCCCATATTCTCCTTTACGAGAATTGCCCTCGTCAGTATGAATTCTATAAGGAATTGCAATTTGTCGAAGAGCGAAAAGGTTCTACCATGGGCGGCTCTCTGTTGCACCAAACCATAGAGGATATTCACAAGGCTGTGCTAAAGGGAGAACAGAGCACTTTGACGAACGAAAACATTGAAGCGTGGTTTAACTCCAACTACCAGTTACTGGTCAAACAGATGCACACCTATCTTAACGAACCACAGCGTGAGGCCATCTTGCGCCAAGTTCTACGATATAGGGATAAGAACGCAGAGACTTGGAATCGTATCAAAGAGGCGGAAGTGGAGGTGTCTCTGGTAAAAAAGGATTATATTTTGAAAGGCCAGATTGATCTTGTGGAGGGTGAAGAGGGGACTGTCGAACTGGTTGATTTCAAATCCGGCGACAAACCCGATGTAAATACTCGCGACCCACATAAAAAAGAAATACTCAATCAATATCGACGGCAATTGGAAATATACGCCTATCTAGTTGAACAGCGGTATGGACTTAAGGTCAGTTCGATGCATATTTATTACCCGAAAGAAGAAGAAGGAAATCCTCGTATTACTTTTAAATACCAGAAGAAAAATGTGGACAACACTATCGAATCGTTTGAGGAAGTGGTTCACAAGATAGAGAAGAAAGATTTCTCGATGGAGAAAGTTCGGCGTAACGAAAAGCATTGCTCTGACTGCGACTTACGTTTTTATTGTAACTTTAATTGTTAATATACCGATATGAAACATATTTTTATACCACTTTACAAAATTGTCCTTTGGCTTGGCAAAGTCATGCGTAACATTGGTTATTTCATTTGGTATTTCAGGAAACGGCCAAAGCAATATATTGAAAATGACACATCACTTAGAAACAAGGAAAGACGAAGTAATGGTATAGTAGGTATTATCTCTGTTCTTGTTACCTTAATTGGCTCTTTTTCTGGTGTTATATGGGGGAGTTCATCGACCGATATATCTAATTTGGAGAAGAAAGTATCTCATTCGTTTAGTCGAATGGAAGAATTGGAATACTTAACTAGTAATAATTTCACTTTTAAGGATTCTCTTTCACAAAATATAAAGCTTAGAGGAGAAGCAAAATTGCTCTCTACCCAATTGCTCTTTCAACTTGACTATTACCAAGATATGCAGTTGTCTGCATTGGATAGTGCTATGATGGTGAAAAGTTGTGGAATAACAATGTGTTATGAATATATGGAGTTTATAAACCACTTTAGTAATTTTACAAAAAGAACCCTTACGTATCTTCAAAGTTCTAAAATTCCTGAATCACAGAATATTTTCTTTTTTTACGGACCTCGTATTATATCTCAAACAAATCACATTATTTTAACAGGACAAAATTGTTTGAATAAAGTTATTTCACACATAAAAGAAATTGATAAAATTAAAGCTACTGAGGAGAATCGTGCTAATCTTGAAGAAAAAATACAAAATATATTTAAAGATGGTGAATTAAATACATTAGCTACAATGATTATTGAATACATCGATCTTATGTATGAGTGTTTAATTGAGATAGACTTAAGTGTAAAATATTCAGACTACCAAACCAAGCAATTATATAAAAACTATAATATTATTCCACAATAGAACAATACAGACCATGAGTGACATGTTATTTACACCTGATCAAAAAATGGAATCCGTAGAGAAATTCGAGTTTGAACCCCTCAAAGGCCAACCGATGTTGAATTGGAGGGGCAAACGTCCTTTCACTTCCACTCAGTTTTATCCGGCTCAACTGAAAGAGACTTTCGGTGAGGAAACCGAGGGCTGGATGAACAAAATCTTTTGGGGCGACAACCTCCAAGTAATGAGCCACCTTCTCAAAGAATATCGTGGTATGGTTGATTTGATATATATTGACCCTCCTTTCGACTCCAAGGCCGACTATAAGAAGAAGATAGAACTCCATGGAAAAAAAGTAGAAAACGACAAGACTGCCTTTGAAGAAAAACAATATACTGATATTTGGAGTAACGACGAGTATTTACAATTTATGTATGAACGATTAATTATTATGAGAGAATTGTTATCCTCGGATGGTTCTATTTACTTACATTGCGACTGGCACCAAAATGCATACTTAAAGAATATTATGGACGAAGTTTTTGGTAGTTCAAATTTTCAAAATGAAATAATATGGTGCTACCAAGAAAGAGAAACTTCAACTCGTTTTTATAATAGAAAGCATGATGATATTTTATATTATGTAAAAAGTAAGGGGCGGAACTTGTTCACATTTAATCCTTATTCTATCACTGAAGAGTATTCAGAAGTAACTCTAAGAAAATTTAAATATATAGATGAAAAAGGAAAACGATATAGATTGCGTGGTAAAGATGGTACAAATGATCCGAGTGTAGAGAATGAAAATACATATAGACAATATTTGGATGAAGAAAGTGGCACTCTTCCTCGTGATTGGTTTAAGTTACCTATTCTTAATCAAGCAGCATCAGAAAGAACCTCATATCCAACGCAGAAACCAGAAGCTTTATTGGAACGTATTATTAAAGCCTCATCGAATCCTGGCGATCTGGTTTTTGATTGCTTTATGGGTAGTGGGACAACGCAAGCTGTTGCCATGAAACTTGGCCGTCGTTTTATTGGTGCTGATATTAATCTTGGCTCTATCGATACTACCGTGAAGAGACTTTGTAAGATAGCTGAGGATATGAAGAGTGAGTTGCCATCAGATAAAAAAAAATATACGGGTTTTGAACTGTACAACGTCAACAACTACGATGTGTTCCGCAATCCTGTCCAAGCAAAGGAAATATTGATTGAGGCTCTTGAAATTCAAGCTCTTCCAGGTAATAACCTTTATGATGGCGAAAAGGATGGCCGCATGGTTAAGATTATGCCCATCAACCGTATCGCAACTAGAGCTGACCTTAATGAATTGATTACAGGTTTCCCACGAGATAAGTTTGACAAAGCAAAGAATGAATCTCCGAACAAACCTGTTGAGCTGGTTACTCTCGTCTGCATGGGACACGAACCTGACCTTGCTGCAAACCTCAAGATGGCCATGAAGACTGAGGAGTATAATATCGATGTGGAAGTGATAGACATTCTACGGGACAAAGTCAATCTGGAATTCCGTCGCGACTCGGAAGCTGAAGTCGTTATCGAAGGCGACAAG
This sequence comes from uncultured Bacteroidales bacterium, assembly GCA_900317955.1. Taxonomy (GTDB): domain Bacteria; phylum Bacteroidota; class Bacteroidia; order Bacteroidales; family P3; genus Colimorpha. The sequence goes on along the minus strand of ONIP01000001.1, from coordinate 92,683 downwards.
CTGGTTATACGCGAATTCTATCCGATGAACCTGCTGCAAAAACTATCCATGGAGAAAACGGCAGTGGATGACTGGCGTGTGCTTGTTGATTCAATAAAAATTGATTTTAATTTCGATGGCTCTGTGTTCTCACCTACTTTGATAGATATACCAGAAGGCAACAACACCGTTTCAGGCATCTACGCCATACCTCCAGATGCCGGAACTATCAAAGTGAAGATTACAGATGTGCTGAGCGAATCTTGTGAAACAACCATTAATGCTTGACAGCCCTATGCCTCCAAGAACAAAAAAAAGAACAGAAACAATTGAATTCCCCTTTTTTCAATATCTGCAATACTTTCTGCGGACTGAACATAAGAAGGTCTATTCTACATTCAAACCGCTCTCAAAAAAGTTTCTTAACTACAACAATCCAAAGGAGAATTCAAAGGCATATCTCCGTGTGCCTCAATTCGAGGCTCTTGAAGTGTATGTCTTCTTGAAAGAGTTTTGCGATAACAAAAGACTATGGGAGATTTTCGAGCAGTGGTATCGGAAAGAGGGACCGTTTGAAAATCGCACAACAGCAGGGCTCGACAAGAAAGGTCAGACTTCAATGTTTGAGGAGATTACTGAGTATGACCAAGATGAAACCAAGGGCTATTTTAATCAGATTTTCTCCCAAATCAAATCCATGGGTCAGCAGTACCCCAACTATATTTTTGCTCTGACCATGGGTTTGGGTAAGACTGTTCTGATGGCCACCTCCATCTTCTATGAATTTTTACTAGCCAACAAGTACCCTCGTGACCCACATTACTGCCACAACGCCATCATCTTTGTGCCAGACAGGACAGTCCGTGAAAGTGTGATTCAGGATGTGCAGCATTTAGACAAATCAAAAGTTGTTCCCAAGGAATATATCTCTTGGCTCGATGCAAATCTGAAGTTTCATTTCCTTGACGACAATGCCTCTCAGTTGTCCACTATAGACAACTCTGATTTCAATATTATTATTTCGAACAATCAGAAGATTATCCTTAAGAAAGAGCACAAAGAAAAGTCCGCCCAGCAAAAACTCTTTGGAGAGGAAACTGGCAAATATACGGCACTTTCTCTTATGAACAGATTAGCGGAAATGGGTAAAGAGGTAGGCATCGAGAATATGGAAGAGGAACTCCAATTGGTGACAAACCACCGCTTTACTAAACTATCCAGGCTCAAACAGTTGGGAATCTACGTTGACGAGGCTCACCACGTTTTCGGTACAAAACTATCGGACGACCTCATGTCCACTACTAATGCCACCAGCCTACGTGTAACCATTAATGAGCTTGCTGCCAATCTTGCCAAAGCAGGGTCGAGAGTGGTTGGCTGTTACAACTACACTGGCACACCTTACGTTAAGAACCGACTACTTCCCGAGGTTGTATATTCATACGGTCTTAGAGAGGCCATAGATAAGGGCTATTTGAAAAAAGTTGAGCCTTTCGCCTTTGAGAATATCCAAGCAAACACCAAAATCTTTTGCCAAGAGGCCATTTCGCAATTCTGGAAAAAATGTGGAGAAAAACGAGTTGAAGGGTTGCTTCCCAAGATGGCTTTCTTTGCATCATCTATAGAAGAAGCCGTAGCTGAATTAAAACCTGTTATTGAAGATGTCTTGGTTTCTCTTGGTATTCCCACATCGCGGATACTTGTGAATGTCGGAGATGCCACTGTCACGACAAATGATGACCTTCGAGAATTCAACATTCTTGACACTCCTCGCTCCGAAAAACAATTTATCATTCTCGTCGGAAAGGGAAAAGAAGGTTGGAATTGCAGGTCTCTGTTTTCTGTTGCCATGTATAGAAAGGCTAAATCTACTGTTTTTGTGCTTCAGGCCACAATGCGTTGTTTGCGTCAGATTGGTGACTACCAACATACAGCCTATCTCTATTTCTCTCAGGAGAACTTGGACATTCTTAACAAGGAGCTGCAAGAGAACTTCAACATCACACTTGAAGATATGAGTGGCGCTGGTGAAGAATCAAAAATTGCTGAAGTTCGCATTGTGCCACCTCCTATCAAAGTGAAGATGAAGAAAATCCACAAACTCTGCCAGCTGAGAAAGAAAAAGTTGGGTAAGGAAGTCAATTTGAATCTTGACGATGTAGATGTGGAAAGATACAGGATTACTATGTCGCAACGTTCCATCTACGATTTGAATAAAGTGGTGGGGTTGAGGGAAGAAGTTTCATCTTCAAAGTACCAACATGTTTTTTCACCTCTAACGCTGGTGGGGGAGATTGCCAGATATATCAACGTTTCCCCTATTGAAATAAAACACATTCTACAGACTTCTACAGAAAGCATCGAAAAAATAGTTGAACGTGTTAATCAATACAACGATATACTTTACGATGAAGTGATACCACGTTTATTCAAAGAAATGTACGATGTGGAAGAGTACACGAAAGAAGAAGAAGTTGAACTTGAACTTGTGAAAGCCCCTAAAGATAAAGGACTAGACTACTATAGCGTTAAGTACAAACACGGGCTCCTTGCCTCTTGTCGTTCTGACGAATATGCAGATTATCGTGAAAAGTCGTTCAATGTCGATAACTACTGCTTTGACTCGCGGCCTGAATTTGATATGTTTTGGACACTTCTAAATGATGAACGACTTACAAAAGTTTGGTTTACAGGGATGCTTACAGCTGGCCAAACGGATTTTGTTATTAACTACATTGACCCTGAATCTAATACTGTGCGTTCCTACTACCCAGACTTCCTTGTCCAGAAAGAAGATGGCTCATATGTCATCATAGAGGTTAAAGGAGAAAACATGATTGACAACGCTGTGGTACTAGCAAAAAAAGAGTACGCAAGTCAGATTGCTTTGGCCAGCAAGATGGACTATATAATGGTCCCAGGTAAGAAAGTCAAGGAAAGAATACCAATAGCATGAAATGATTGATATTAATAAGAGAAAGTGCTGATTATTTTCAGCGCTTTCTCTTTTTGTAATGATTATCTCTTTTGTCGGAGTAAATTGTTTTCTTTATGCCACAGCGGTAGAGTGTGGTACTCAATGAAATAATTTAGGTTCGAGGTTTATATATTGCATAAGTCACTCTCCAGTGCAGCGATGATACTTTGCTACTTTGCTACTTTTGTGTAACACATTAAATGCAAAAAAAAAATACTGCCTTCTTTGTGGAAGGCAGTACCCAATCAAAATAATACTACTATCGGAGACAAAAGGACATTTACACGATAGGGAGGAAGGTTTGTGCAGCTGCTGAAGTGCCGTACCCTGCAAGCACCAGCCCTATGAGGTAGACCACAACTTTCAAGGCAATAACCCACCAAGGGGAAGGATTCTTAGATGCAGCCGTGAGAGCTTCAAGTATTGCGTTGGCAGTTTCGGGGTCGACGTTCTTGTCTTTAAGAACGTTCTGAGCATCTTTAAGGGTTATCTTCTTGTCTTTCATGGCTTAGGGGTTAGTTGGTGCATAGACATTGTCGACGTTCGGAGTCAGGAACTGTTCCTTGTTCACACCGCCGTAGCTCTGGATGGCAGTGTCGAAGGCTGCCTGCGATGTGTACGGTGCGAGAGAGGGGTTGTCGACCACAAAACGCTGAGTGCTGACAAGGGTTTTGCCGTTCACCTTGCGGCTGTGGACACAGGCGATACCGCCAATGACAGCGACCTTGTATTTCAGCATGCCGTCTTGGACGTCGTAGCAGTTCTGGCCAGTGAGGTCTTCCAGAAGGGTGTCTTCGTCGGAGGTGTCAAGAGTCACCTCAATAGCTTTCATGTTGACGCGGGGGATACCCGTTGTACTGTCAACCTCTTGGGTGGCGACATAGAGACTAATCTGGTCACCGTCGTGCCAAGTGTCGTTGTTCTGGATGATTGCATCGCTGAACGCCTTGAGGGTGGTGGAGGCACCAATTGACAGACCGCCTACAGAAATGTCAGTTACGACTTGATGCGAGGAGTCAATTGAAACCAAGACGCCAGGCAGCTGACCGCGGGTGATTTGATAGGGAGCGACAACGCAACCACCTTGCACAGCCACATCCTTGGGGAGAGCCACATTTGAGCTGCCGATATTGGCTTGCATGAACATGTTGTAGTCGCTGACGCGAGGATCTTTGCTTTCGAAACTGGGGTGCAGAGTACCCTCGAAAGCACGGTACATGTTCACGAGATTAGCCCAACGCACACGACGGAGCATTTGTGTCATGGTACGCACAGGGATTTCCTTTTTGTCAACTTTTTCTTTGGCAACGGTCTGACCGTTCAGACGCGAGAAAGTATATTTCCCGATGCTGCCACGGAGTTTGGTGTTAATACCAGTTAGGATAGCCATTTGTTTGAAGTTTTGAAGTTAATACTTTTTTTTTGCGTCTTGGTTGTATCCCTGCTGTGCAGCTGTCGTAACTTCGCTCCCGGGAACGTGCCTGTGTAGGCTCTTCAACGACGATACAACGAGGCTAAAACAAGCATGATTATCAACTTTCGACGATGCAAAAGTACACTGAAATACCGAAATATGATAATTTTGGCGGAACAAAAAGCCTTTTTGGGCACTTTTTTCAAAAAACACCTGTATTTTTCTTAAAAAGTGCCATTTGTGCATGAAAAAGGGTTCAAAAATTTCATCCATATGTATTCTTTTCGCACTCATTATTAATTTAATTAATAATACATTATAAATAGAGTGATACTTTGCTCCTTTATGTTTTCTCAATGCTTTGTTGTCACTCCCCTCCCATAGCGTGGTATAACATTTGAGCTTCCGACCAGATGAATATCACGTTTTGTTTGTCGGAACGTGTCGCTGCGGTACACAACCCGTGTACTGGAATGGTTTTTAAGCAGATGTCATTTTTGAACACACAAGCTGAGCAAGTGGCTGTTGCCATTCGATGAACAGCAATTCTTTTCCCCTCGTAATAGAACATACTATCTACTGGTCTTGTTAGCGGTTTTGTGTCCAGATAGTCTGTGTCCTTTCTCCTATTGGCCATCTTTCTCCTCCTTGAAAATAACGTTTTGAACATGGACATCCTTTGCAATGCGAGTGTCGGGCAGATAGTTTATCGACAGAGAACGTATTGCCGATTTACCCGCTTTTTTCTCGTCAGTGACGGCAACGCTTTTTGAAGAGATACGAAACGAGCCTATCCGTGGCACACTTACGATATATCCTTCCAAGCATTTGCGGGTGATAATATCCCTCAGTTCGTCAAGTATGAAACCCAACTTGGTCTCTTTCACGCCAGTTTGTTTACTCAGTTGCTCTATCACTTCATCTTCGCTCAGTTTGCCGTTGGTGAGTAGTACTGTCCTGTATCTAAGTCCTGCATATCCACGTGTGTTTCTGTATACACACTCAATAATTTTGTATCTGATTTTTGTGTTCATTGTTTTTGCTTTTTGATAGAGTTTTCACCGTATTTAGTTGTCTTGATTTTACCCGCTTGCCTCCAACGGCTCAAAACCAGTTTGACGGTTGACTTAAAACCGAATTCATCCAATTTCAGTTGCAACTGCTGTCGTGTGAATTCGTCGGGTAGAGAGTTGTAGACACCACGTGCGAACAGGTTGTCCGCAATATCGTCACTTAGGACGACGCGAATCATGAATTGTCGCAACATCATATCGGCAACCCATACAGCAAAGGCCGACACCTTGCGGCGTATGGAATTGTTGGCTTGTTCGCTATAGAGACAGAAGGCAACCATGCCGGCGCGGAAAGCCACTTCGGCACAACGTCGATAGAAGGTGTTGCGTGTTCTGTCGTTGTTTTTGATTGATAACTGTCGTTGTTCCTCTATCCACTTTGCCAACGCATTGTTGAGAAAATCCATTTTCATGATATGCTCACTCTTTACGTCGTCACCCTCTATGGATGTTTCGTACAGTCGGATAAGAGCTGAATCAACTATAAGTTGCTGTTTCTTGTCAAACTCACCCCATACTGGCATTACTTTGCCGAATTGGTCGGGCAATGTAACGAATAATGTACGGCTTAATGTGCCATCCTCTGAATTGCTGTAGAAATGTTTTACAGCGGCTGGAGTTCCGCTATATAGTGTGTTGTAGAAAACCTTTACATTTCCGCTGAAACTGGTTTCACTGGCGTAGTCTTGTCCGTATTCGCTGTTGTCGAATGCACAGCGCAGCAAGTCGCTGAGATTGGTGAAGCTACGTTTGAAAGCCTTAGCCACAGTGTCGATTTCAACGGCTAATGCGAACAAATGCAAGCCCTGTGCCTGTTCCATACGTATAAGTAGTTTCGTTATCGATGCTGTAGCGGGCATTTTTCTGATTAACGGCTCTGGCTTGTTCTCCATCATTTCTTTGATTTCTTGACGTTCTGCCTTGGTGTTTTTTGCACCTTGCATCTTGATTACCTTGATTGCTTCCTCAAACGCACGTTCTTTTTGTCGTTCCTCCTCATCTTTTTCGATCAAAGGCTTCAGGCATTGGTTTGTCAGTACCTCGATGAACGACTTACCGCTTGCCTGTGGTGCTTCGAGTGTAACCATAAAAGACGGTGTTTCCAGTTTCTTGTTAAGATATTCTGCACGTACCTTGCTGCACAGTGTCCCGAGGATAGGCAATAGGCATAGAACTGTCGCTTGCTTGAAGTCTTGTGGGGCTATGTTGGCATATTCCTCGAAAACAGGGGGCAGTGGTGGCAGAAATGGAATCTCTTTCGGCTGTTCCTCGTCGTCAATCTCTTCGGGTGTGGCGTTTTCTGTCCTCATTCGTCGCAAAACAATCTGCATATCTGCTGGCATATCCCCTGAGCGGTTGCCCCCACAAGCCGAAGTGCATAACTGCAATACTTCGGCTTTTTGCAGTCCACAGCGTGGTATGTTTTCGGCAATAACCTGAGCGTTGAAGTCGCAGATATACCGCATTCGGAGAGCCAGTTTGTATAACTTGGCATTCCGTTCTCCTTCCTCTGGCAATCCGCCTTGGGATTTCAGCCACTCCATTGCGATGTCATACAGGGCAATGCCTTTATACTCGGTTTGTATGTCTTGAGGTGTGTCGTTTTTTTGTGTGTCATGCGTAGGTGGTGCATCATTTTCTGTTATGGGTTGTTTCAAGTCAGTTTGTTGCACATCGTTGGGAAGTACATATTTGGCTTTGTATGCCTCATCGAATATTGCTCCGTTGATGTGGTAGAAGTAGGAGAACGGTACAAGAAAACTGGCTCTTGCCCAATCTTTGCACACTCCGTCATATTCCAGTCCCAGTTCATTTGCCAACCAACGTTGGTTTGCTTCGATGGAGGGTAGAAAACTCTGGCACTGTGCTACAATACGCAGACCGTGTGTCGATATTGTCATGTGTACTGCAACGATTTCAAGTGTTTCGAGCCTTCCTGCAATCTTTTTTGCATAGATCTCGGCGGGTGGTTCGGTCAGGTGGTCGATGTCGAGCATGTACAATCCACTTGGGATGGCTTCGGAGCTGACACGTTTGCCATTTGGGAAATATGCCTGCCAAGTGACGGCGGGCAACGACGATTTCAACTTGTCTTTGTTTGCACTGCCGTGTGCAATGGCATTTGCTTTTGCTTCGACGGACTTGCTTTCCGTCATGTCTAAGAATCTGGGCCAGGTGCATATCTCGCCCTTGGCGGTTTTTACGTTTTCAAATAGGCTGAATTTCATGCGTTATACTTGTTTATAGATGATGTCTGTTTTGTCTGTTCTCAGTCGTCCATCACACTCGCCAAAGACATTCATAGGCGGTTGTGTGCATTTACCGTTTATGTTGCTTAGAAAAGTACATCCTTTACAAGGTGAGTCTGAAATGCAGACTTGTACGGTATTGTTTTTTCCAAGCAAGTGATCTTTGTACACGATTGTACGTCCTATAGGTTGGTGTAAGGAATTCATGATTTTTGGCTTTTAAGGTTTTCGCGATAAAGGGATAAAGAGCCTGAAAGATAGGCAGCCTTGAATTTACGCACCATTTCGTCAAGTTCGGCATTGATTGATTCGGGAGTACATTCCCGTAATTCCATACTGAGCAATGCACCACCGTTTTTTCGTTTCATAACCTTAAACGGAATGTCTCGGTATAGGCATTTGTTTTTCTTTGGGCGAGGCTCGACATAAACGTCCCAATTGTTTTTCTCTTGCCGTTCTGTTACTTGAACTCTGCCACGGAAGCGTGAAACCTTTTTCAAGGCGTTTCCGTCCTTCTGATAGTTAAAAGTGATTGCTTCCATGTCTTGTGCATAGACATTCACTTCTGCGGTTTCTTCCCTCACAATGTGAGCATAAGATTGTTTTTCCATGTTGTTTTTTTTTTTTTTTTCTAATAAGAAAACTATAAAAAAAAAAACCACATATCAAAAAAGTTAATTGTTAAAAAATGTTAAGTATCTGAAAATCAAATGTATTTTCTTTTGGCTTGAAAAAATGATATATATATGTTTTTTAAAATGTATATATATATAAAGTAGCAAAGTAGCAAAGTAGCACAAAATCAATGGTTGAGAAAAAAAGAATTCTTAGATTATAAGGTATTTATTATTATATATATATACCGCGCGTAAACAGAAAATATACCGATGAAACTTTGATACTTTGATACTTCTATTGTATATATATTAGCAAATTACAGAACATATATATCTTTCAAAAATAACAAACAAAAAGACGAAAAAACATCCTCAAAAATGCATTACGTATAGAAAAGTGTGTATTTTTGCACCGTCATTTATTCAAAAAAAGTGTCGTTTTTTGCTCGTTGTAGCGTCGTTGAAGAGTCGTTGTAGGTTCGATTCTATAGACGGTGATACAACGGCGGCATTCGGCACCTACAGATATGGCAGAACGAAGCAAAGGTAAAAATACTAAGACAAAAGCGTATGGCTATAATAATCCCAAGCCATGAAGTTGTCCACCATGAAAGGTGTTATCCCCAAATGACTCATTATCGTGCTGAAGGTGATTTGCTATGCAATTGCCTATTCCTTACAGGCTACGGTATTTTTGCAGTGACTCAAACACTTTCCCTCATGTAAGCTTTTCATGTTGTTTATAATAGGGTTGTCCGCTTGTCAGTGATGGCAAGCGGATTTTTTTTCATCCCTTGTGTGGCAAGTGGGGAAAGTATCAAAGTAGCAAAGTATCATCCATAGTTTTTAGGGGAACTTCACTTCAAAAGTGAGGGACTTTTGAAGAAAAGCTGGTGCTTTAGCAACCGCTGAGGGTTGCTTTCTCCGCTTCGCTATCGAAGGGCATCCACTGGATGTCCTTCTTCACTTCGCGCAGGGAGGTGAGGCCGTCGGTGGCATCCATGTTGTCGAGGTGGGTTGTTACGACAAGGGTGTCGGGTGTGACGTTGTCCGGCGGTGGGTAGGGGGTTGGGATGGCGAGGGCTTGCGTGGCGAGTAAGAGTAACGGCAGGAGGGTTAGTAGGTTGGAATGGATTGGCATGATTTTTTTTCGCTTAGTCGGGTTTTCGCTTAATCGGTTAATCGCTTAGTAGCTTAATCGCTTAATCGCTTAGTAGCTTAATCGTTTAATCGCTTAGTAGCTTAATCGGTTAGTCGGTTAGTCGCTTAATCGCTTAATCGGTTAGTCGGTTAATCGGTTCGTCGGTTCGTTGGTTTATCGGTTAATTGCTTAGTAGCTTAATCGCTTAGTCGCTTAGTCGGTTAATCGCTTAGTCGGCTTGTCGGTTCGTCGGTTAATTGCTTAATCGGTTTGGGTTAGTAGTCTTTGGACCAGATTTCTTCTATGGTGGTGCCGTAGTTTATGAATACTCTGATTTCGATTTGCTGCCCTTCGGGGTTGGGCTCTCCTTCGATGAGGGCATCGGCCATGGAGATGAGTTTCATCGTGAGGGAACGGACTTCACGCCGCGTGGTGTTGCTGGCCCGGACGGTGTTGTCGTTGAGGGGCGGGTAGTAGCCGAAGAAGGTCTGCTGGAAGGCTTTCTGGATCTGGTCGGCGGTGATCTGCTTGGCGTGGGTGTAGGTCTGCCAGGTGATGGTGCAGTTGATGGTGTCGTCTTTCTTGCAGGAGGAGGTTGTCAGTAGTAGGAGGGTCAGGAGGAGGAGGGGTAATAGGTGTTTCATGGGATTGATCGGTTTAATGGATTTAATATGATTGATTGTATCTATTATGAAGTGTTCTATTTAGGTGTGTTCTATTTATTTGTTTCCATTGTCGTTTTTTCTTCTCCGCTGACGCTATCGAAGTGCCACTGGCACTTCTTCACTCCGCTGACGCTATCGAAGTGCCACTGGCACTTCTTCACTTCGGGACGCAGTTTACTGACATCTGAGTATCACGGCACTGCGCCTTCGGCTTGTACCGTGTTTCTCCGAGACGTTGCTACATCTCGGCAAAGCTCGAACAAGTTCGGCTCTGCTCTCGACTTCCGCAACGTTATTAATAGTCTCACCCCTTCTGGGTGATTTATAGAAGTCCCCTTTATTTGTTTCTGTGTCGCGTCCCCGACAGGACGCTTTGCCTATTCTCCGCTGATTGTCACGGCACTGCGCCTTACGGCTTGTTCCGTGTTTATGTAGGTCTCACCTCTTTGAGGTGATTAATGGAAGTCCCCTTAAATTAATGTAGTTGATGGATTTTATTGATTTATTTTCAATTTTCCACTTGCTACTTCTTTTCGTTTTCGGGGTTTAGTTCGGATTTGCGCGCCCAGTGCTGCATGAAGTCGTCGTAGTTGCGCTGGAGGAGGTTGGGGGTGTCGAGGTTGTAGGGGCATTTGTCACGGCACTGTCCACAACGGAGGCATTGCTTGACTTGCTGCATCTTCTCGTAGAATTCATCGGTGAGGTAGACGCTGTAGGGGGCGCGGCGGAGGAAGAGGTACATGCGGTTGCAGCTCTCGATCTCGATGCCTGCGGGGCAGGGCTGGCAGTAGCCGCAGCCACGGCAGAAGTCGCCGCAGAGTTCCTGACGGTCTTTCTCGATGCGGGCGCGCATGTCGTCGGTGAGGACGGGCGGGTTGTTCTGGAAGGAGATGAATTCGTCGAGCTCGCTTTCGCGCTGGATGCCCCAGATGGGTTCGACATGGGGGAACTGGGCAAGGTAGGCATAGGCGGTGGCGGCATGGTTGATGAGTCCGCCCGCAAGGCTTTTCATGGCGATGAAGCCGATGTTGTGTTCTTGGCACTGCTGGACAAGGGCAAGCTCTTTGTCGGATGCCAGGTAGGAGAAGGGGAACTGGAGGGTTTCATAAAGGCCGCTGTCGATGGCTTGCTGCGCCACGGCGAGGCGGTGGTTGGTGATGCCGATATGGCGGATTTTGCCTTGCTCACGGGCTTGGAGCATGGCTTCGTAAAGGCCGGTGCCGTCGCCGGGCAGGGGACAGAAGGCGGGGTTGTGGAACTGGTAGAGGTCGATGTAGTCGGTGCGCAGCAGACGGAGACTGGTTTCCAGGTCGCGCCAGAAACCGTCGACAGTGGTGGCCCCGGTCTTGGTACTGATGATTATGTCGTGACGACGGTCGGCAAGGGCTGTGCCGAGTTTTTCCTCACTGTCGGTGTAGAACCGGGCGGTGTCGAAGTAGTAGAGGCCGTTGTCGAGGGCTTTGCGGAGGAGGTGCGTGCAGTCGGAAACGGTGATGCGCTGGATGGGAAGGGCACCGAAGCCGTTCTTGGGGACAACGAGGCCGGATTTGCCTAATGTTACTGTGGTCATGGGTTTTTGAATGTGTTAATGTGTGAATGTGTTAATGTGTTAGTCTTTGTCTCTCTATTACTCTATAAAGCCATTAAACAACTAAGCTATTAAGCGATTAAGCTATTAAACGACTAAGCTATTAAACGACTAAGCTATTAAACGACTAAGCTATTAAGCGATTAAACGATTAAGCGATTAAGCTATTAAACGACTAAGCTATTAAACGACTAAGCTATTAAGCTATTAAGCGATTAAGCGACTAAGCGAATTTTCCTCAGTCTTCGTTGCGGCCGCAGCAGTTTTTGTATTTCTTGCCACTGCCACAGGGACAGGGGTCGTTGCGGCCCACCTTCTTCTCGACATGGACGGGCTGGGGCTTAGGACGCTCGCCGGTCTGCTGGCTGGCGGCGCGATCCATGGCGCGCTGGGTGTCGGTGGCAGCGCTGTCGTGGGAGGCTTTGAGGTTGCGGTTGTCGCGGCGGGGCTGACGGGCTTCTTTCATGTCGTCTTCCTCGCGCATGGGCAGGCTGGCACGGATGAGGAACGAGGAGATTTCGCGGTTGATTTCGAGGAGCATCTTCTCGAAGAGGTTGAAGCTCTCGAATTTGTAGATGAGCAAGGGGTCTTTCTGCTCGTAGGAGGCGTTCTGGACGCTGGTCTTGAGTTCGTCGAGTTCGCGCAGGTGGTCTTTCCAGAGGTCGTCGATGATGGCGAGGGTGATGCCTTTCTCGATGCTGAGCTGGACTTCGCGGCCTTTGTTGTCGTAGGATTTCTTGACGGGGGTGACGACGTTGAGGGTCTTCTTGCCGTCGGTGATGGGGAAGGCGACGTTGATGTAGCGGGTGTTCTCGTAGATGCGCTTGATGAAGGGGTAGGCGAGTTCGGAGATGCGCTGCATGCGTTCTTTGTAGGTGGTGTAGACGATGTCGAAGAGTTTCTGGACGGCGTCGTCGCGGCGGGCGTTGAAGAGTTCGCGTTCGGTGAAGGGGACTTCGAGGGCGAAGACCTTGATCATCTCCATCTTGAAGCCTTCCCAGTCGCGGTTCTGGAGGGCGTCGTCGTAGATGAGTGCGCAGGTGTCGTAGAACATGTTGCTGATGTCGATGCTGAGGCGGTCGCCGTAGAGGGCGTTGCGACGTTTGTTGTAGATGACGGTGCGCTGGTTGTTCATGACGTCGTCGTATTCGAGGAGGCGTTTACGCATGCCGAAGTTGTTTTCTTCGACTTTTTTCTGTGCCTTCTCGATTTGTTTGGTGATCATGCTGTGCTGGATGACTTCACCTTCCTGGAGACCCATGCGGTCCATGACGGAGGCGATGCGGTCGGAGCCGAAGATGCGCATGAGGTCGTCTTCGAGGGAGACGAAGAAGAGGCTGCTGCCGGGGTCGCCCTGACGGCCGGCACGGCCGCGGAGCTGACGGTCGACACGGCGGCTTTCGTGACGTTCGGTGCCGATGATGGCGAGACCGCCGGCTTCGCGCACACCCCCCTTGAGCTTGATGTCGGTACCACGGCCTGCCATGTTGGTGGCGATGGTGACGTGGCCGGGCTCACCGGCGTGGGCAACAATCTCGGCCTCTTTCTGGTGGAGCTTGGCGTTGAGGACGCTGTGCTCGATATGTTTCATCTTGAGCATCTTGCTGAGGAGCTCGGAGGTCTCGACGCTGGTGGTGCCGACGAGGACGGGACGGCCGATGCCGATGAGGCGTTCGACTTCGTCGATGACGGCTTTGTATTTCTCGCGTTTGGTTTTGTAAATCATATCGTCCATGTCGATACGGGCGATGGGACGGTTGGTGGGGATGACGACGACATCGAGTTTGTAGATGTCCCAGAACTCACCGGCCTCGGTCTCGGCGGTACCGGTCATACCGGCGAGTTTCTTGTACATGCGGAAGTAGTTCTGGAGAGTGATGGTGGCGTAGGTCTGGGTGGCGGCTTCGACTTTGGCGTTTTCTTTGGCTTCGACGGCCTGGTGGAGTCCGTCGCTCCAGCGGCGGCCTTCCATGATACGTCCGGTCTGCTCGTCGACAATCTTGACCTGACGGTTTTCGTCGACGATATAGTCGATGTCTTTTTCGAAGAGGGTGTAGGCCTTGAGGAGCTGGTCGACGGTGTGGACGCGGTCGCTCTGGATGGCGAAGTCGTTGTAGATTTTTTCTTTGCGGGCGGCTTTCTCTTCAGGGGTGAGGTTCTCGTGCTCGAGCTCGGCAATCATGCTGCCGATGTCGGGGAGCTGGTAGAAATTGCGGTCCTCGCCGAGGGCGGTGAGGAAGTCCATGCCGCGTTCGGTGAGGTCGACAGTGCGGTTCTTCTCGTCGATGGTGAAGTAGAGCTCGTCGTCGATGATGGGCATGAGCTTGTTCTGCTCCTGCATGTAGTAGTTCTCGGTGCGCTGGAGGATGGCCTTGACGCCGGTTTCGCTGAGGAATTTGATGAGGGCTTTGTTTTTGGGAAGGCCGCGGTAGGCGCGCAGGAGGAGTTTGGCAGGCTCTTCCTCGGGTTTGGGGTCGGGGTTCTGAGCCATGCCGTTTTTGGCGTCGGCAAGTATTTTGGTGACGAGGTTTTTCTGGGCGTTGTAGAGCTTTTCGATGACGGGTTTGAAACGGTCGAATTCCTGGTCTTCGTCGTCCTTGCCGGTGGGACCGGAGATGATGAGGGGGGTACGGGCGTCGTCGATGAGGACGGAGTCGACCTCGTCGACGATGGCGTAGTTGTGGCCGCGCTGGACGAGTTCTTCGGGGTTGCGGCTCATATTGTCGCGGAGGTAGTCGAAACCGAATTCGTTGTTGGTGCCGTAGGTGATGTCGGCGCGATAGGCGGCTTTGCGTTCTTCGCTGTGGGGTTCGTGCTTGTCGATGCAGTCGACGGAGAGGCCGTGGAACTCGAAGAGCATGCCCATCCACTCGGAGTCACGCCGTGCGAGGTAGTCGTTGACGGTGACGACGTGGACGCCTTTGCCGGGAAGGGCGTTGAGGTAGACAGGGAGGGTGGCGACGAGGGTTTTACCTTCACCGGTGGCCATCTCGGCGATTTTGCCGCTGTGGAGGACGACACCGCCGATGAGCTGGACGTCGTAGTGGACCATGTCCCAGGTAATCATGTTGCCGCCAGCCATCCAGTGGTTGAGGTAGACGGCTTTGTCGTTGCCGTCGCTGCCGGGGATGATGTTGACGTTGTCGCGTCTGACGGCGAGTTCGCGGTCGTGGTCGGTGGCGGTTACGACGACTTCGGTATTCTCGGCGAAGCGGCGGGCGGTTTCCTTGACCACGCTGAAGGCTTCGGGGAGGATGTCGTTGAGGACTTTCTGGGTTTTCTCGTAAGAGTCTTTTTCGAGCTTGTCGATTTGTTTGTAGATGCCTTCTTTTTCGTCGATGGGCATGTCGTACTCTTCCTCGATACGGAGGCGGAGGTCGGAGAGTTGCTGTTCTTCTTGTTCTACTTCTTTGCGGATGCGTTCTTTGAATTCGAGGGTCTTGGCGCGCAGCTGGTCGTTGTCGAGTTTTTGGATTTCGGGATATGCTTTAAGGGTTGCGTCGAGGAAGGGTTTTACTTCTTTGAGGTCGCGGTCGGATTTTGTGCCAAATAATTTGGAGAGAAAGTTTGCCATTATTGTGTTTGCTTTTTGTTACGATAGGGTTTTGAATTACAATTGATTGTTCGGTTTGCATAGTGCAAGACCGAATTTGCAAAGGTACGAAAAATTATTCAGAAAAAGAAGTATGCGTTTATGGTTTAACTTTATTTGTAAAATACCATTGGTGTACGTTAACGTGCTGGGAGCATTTAATCCCATTAACCCAGACGAAACGAAGCGCCGAGAGGGGTGGGGAAAGAAATTCTAATACTGCGTGGATGGAGCGAAAGGAAAGCGAGGATACAGACAGACTGTACCCTCGCTTTTTTGTATGAATGGCCGGAGATTAGCGGTTGCTTTCTTCGACGGATTCTTTGATGAGTTGGAAGGTGGCTTCGATGTCGTTGTCGAGACCCATGCTGAAACGGATGAGGCCTTCGCTCATGCCCATCTCTTTCTGGATGTCTTCGGGGACTTCGGAGCTGGTGCTCTTGCCGCTGTTGGAGAAGAGGGTCTTGAAGTAGCCGAGGCTGACGGCGAGGTAGCCGACGCCCTTTTGCTGCATGATTTCCATGATGCGGCTGGCTTTTTCGGCAGTGCCCATGTCGATGGAGATCATGCCGCCGTAGCCGTAGCCTTCGTTGCACATGGAGTTGAAGAGCTCGTAGTCGGGATGTTCAGGCAGGCCGGGGTAGTTGTATTTGAAGCCGACTTCTTTGAAGCGTTTGGCAAGGTACATGGCGTTTTCGCCGTGTTTTTTCATGCGGATGTGGAGAGTGTGGAGGTTTTTGTTGATGGAGGCGGAGCGCATGGGGTCGAGCACGGGGCCGAGGAGCATGCAGGTGCCGTTGTTGACGTCGATGAGGCTGTTGATGTATTCAGCAGAGCCGCAGATGGCGCCGGCGACGCAGTCGTTGGTGCCGTTGACGTATTTGGTCATGGAGTAGACGGTGACATCGGCTCCGAGTTGGCAGGGGCTGAAAATCATGGGGGTGAAGGTGTTGTCGACGATGAGCTTGGCACCGTGGGCGTGGGCCATCTTGCTCAGCTCGGGCACGTTGGCGATGCGGAGCAGGGGGTTGTTCATGGTCTCGGTGTAGACGACCTTGGTGTTGGGGTGCTCGTCGAGGGCTTTCTGGACGGCGTTGAGGTCCTGCATGTTGACGAAGGTGGTTTCGACGCCGAATTTAGGCAGGTAGTTGGCCAGGAAGGCGAAGGTGCCGCCGTAGGTGGTCATGGAGCTGACGATGTGGTCGCCTGCTTTGACTTCGTGGATGAGGGCGCTGGTGATGGCGGCAAGGCCGGAGCCGGTGACCCAGGCTGCCTCGGTGCCTTCCATGGCGGCGAGGTTCTGGCAAAGGGAGAGGTTGGAGGGGTTCCAGTGACGGCTGTAGAGGAAGAAGCCTTCGGTTTCGCCGTGGAAGGTCTCGGTCATGAGGTGTGCCTCGGGGAATGTGAAGGTTGCGCTGTCGCAGATGGCGGGGTTTACACCGCGGTTGGCGTCGCGACCATCGTGGCGCTGGATTGCTGTGGCGGGATCGAATTTTTTCATGTTGTTTATTGTTTTAAGTTTGTTTGTTTATTGATTGATTTTCTTTGTATTTTTCGAAAGGGTGGAGGTTATTTGTAGAGCAGGAATATGGCGGGGCGTTTGTGGAGGAGCGGGGGGTCGTTGAGCCAGAGCCGCGCCATGCGGGTGCGGATGTATTGGGTGGGGAGCGTGATGTCGCAGGCCACGCAGATGCGAGTGGTGGGCATGAGGCTGCGCGCGAGGTTTTCAAGCAGCTTGTCGTTGCGGTAGGGAGCCTCGATGAATATCTGGGTCTGGCTGTCGCGATAGATGCGGGGCTCGAGGGTTTTGAGGAGCGCGGAGAGTTTGTGGGAGTCGATAGGGGGATAGCCGTTGAAGGCAAAATTCTGGCCATTGAATCCCGACGCCATGAGGGCGAGCATGATGCTGCTGGGGCCGACAAGGGGGATGATTTCGATGCCTTGGCGGTGTGCCATTGCGGTGATGAGGTTGCCGGGATCGGCAATGCAGGGGAGCCCGGCTTCGCTCATGAGACCGATGTTTTCGCCGTTGGCTATGGGGTCGAGGTAGTGGGTGATGGAGGTTTCGGGTGTGTGCTCGTCGAGTTCTAAGAATTGAGTTTCGTCGATGGGGTGCTCGTAGCCCATGCGTTTGAGGTTGCGCCGGGCGGTGCGGATGTCTTCAACGATGAAAGTACGGCAGGTGTTGAGCAACTGACGGTTGTAGGGCGGGATGGCGATGTCGATGTCGCCGTCGCCGATGGGCACAGGAAAGAGTATGAGCTTTGCAGCCATTAGATCATTTTTAAGTATCCAACTTCTTTTTCGGTGAGTTCGCGGTAGCGTCCCCGGGGGAGGTCTTTTTTAGTGAGTCCGGCGAAGACTACACGGTCGAGTTTGTGAATGTTGTAGCCGAGGTGTTCGAATATGCGGCGGACGATGCGGTTTTTGCCGGAGTGCAGCTCCACACCGACAATGCGTTTGTCGTTGGCGCCTTGAACATATTGAATATCGTCGACGTGTATGGGGCCGTCTTCGAGTTCGATGCCTTCGAGCATGCGGCGCATGTCTTCGCGGGTTACCGCTTTGTCGAGTTCCACTTGGTATATTTTGTATACTCCGGTGGAGGGATGAGTGAGACGGCGGGCGAGGTCTCCGTCGTTGGTGAAGAGAAGGAGTCCGGTAGTGTTGCGGTCGAGTCGGCCGACGGGATAGATGCGTTCAGGGCAGGCACTGTCGATGAGCATCATGACGGTTTGGCGTTCCTGCGGGTCGTCGAGGGTGGTGATGTAGCCTTTGGGTTTGTTGAGGAGGAAGTAGCGTTTACGTTCGGAGCGGAGCGTTTCGCCGCCGTAGTTCACAACGTCGCCTTCGTGGACCTGGAATCCCATCTCGGTGACCACTTTCCCGTTGACGGAGATGCTTCCTGCGGCGATGAGGTTATCGGCTTCGCGGCGGGAGCAGATGCCGGCATTGGCAATGTATTTGTTGAGACGGATGGTGTCTTTGTTGGATTTGGGAGCGGGCGAGGGTTTCTTTTCAGAAGGGGCGGCTGCCTTTCTGCCTGGTGCGGCTTTGGGTGTTTTGGAGAAACGGCTTGGGCGTGCGGGACGGCTGGACTCACGTTCGGGACGGCTGTCGGATGCTTTGTCCGAGCCCTTTTTGCCGTAAGCGGGTTTTCCCTGCGAAGCACTTTTTTTGTCGAAAGCGGGTTTACCTTGAGCGGCATTTTTTTTGTCGAAAGCGGGTTTGCCCGGACGACGGTTTTTGCCGGGACGGCTGTCGTCACCGGAGGGACGACGGCGATTTTTGGGGTTATTGTTGTTGTGTTCCATAATGTTGTCAGAATCGCATTTTGTAGGGGTAACTGGCGTCTAATTCTTGTTTGTTGCGGAGCGCAGCCACTTGGTTGGCCAGGCGCAGGAGAATGTCGAGTTTCATGAATTTGAGCCACGAGACGGCTTTGTCGTCGCGACGGCATGCAAGTGCGAACATGAGGTTGGCCTCGTGGAAGTTCTGCTGGAACCATTGGCGCGCACGGCTGTCACCGTCGATGGCATGGCTCAGGAGACCAAGCCAGTGGTAGTTGTGCTGGACGAGCCATTGCTCGGCTTCGACATCGTCCTGGAGAAAATTGCTGAAGGCCGCCAGTTCGGTATAACCTGCAGAGACAAGCCATTGGAAGAATTCTTTGCTTCCTCCGATGGCTTGTTCGAGAGCCAACAACACCCGTGGACTGTAGGCTAACAGTCCTTTGCGCAACGGAGCGGGTGTGGTTTGGCGGTTGGTGGGCATGGGTGGTTATTGCCTTATTTTGGCTTGCAATTGTTTTTCGAGGTTCTGCTGAAGTTTGGTCATGACGGTGTCAATCTGCTTGTCGGTAAGGGTTTTGTCCTTGTCTTGCAAGATGAAACTGACGGCATAGGACTTCATTCCTTCGGCAATGCCTTTGCCGTTGTAGACATCGAAGAGGCTGACGCGTTTGAGGAGTTTCTTCTCGGTGGCGTAGGCTACTTGTTCAATCTGGGCAAAGGTGATGTTGTTGTCGAGAACGAGAGCGAGGTCGCGGCGCACCTCAGGGTATTTAGGCACTTCGGCGTACTGTACTTCTTTGGCGGGATAGTTCTTGAGAATCAAGGACCAGTCGATGTCGGCATAGAAGACCTCCTGTTTGCAGTCCATGCGGCGGAGGGTGTCGCGGCTGATGCGGCCAAGGGTGCAGAGGGTCTTGTGGCTGTCGCGGTACTCAAGACTTATGCCTTCGGAGAAATATTTCTGGGTTGCAGGAACGGTCTGGAGGCGGGTCATGTTGACACGCATACGGCGCAAGATGTTAAGTACATGCGCCTTGAGATAGTAGAAGTCGGTGGCGACGGCGGGGATTTTCCAGTTTTCGGGCTGCATGTTGCCGGTCATAAAGATGGACAGATGGGGAGTCTCGATGTATTTCTTTGTGACGGGCATTTCCTGGTCGGAGTTTGGAGACAGAGCTTCGGGTGAGAGTTGGTAGGTGCGGCCGAATTCGTAGAGTTTCTGGTCGTGAATCTTATAGTTGATGTTGCGGACAATGCACTCCAAACCACTGTAGAGCAGGGTTTGGCGCATGACGTTGAGCTCTTTGCTCAAGGGGTTCAGGATGCGGACGCTTCGAGCGGAGTCGAAATCGGGATTGTTCTCGAAATATTCGGACTTGGTTAGCGAATTGTTCATTATCTCGCTGAATCCGTTGTTGGTAAGAAGGTCGCTGACTATGTTTTGGAGTTTGTTGGGGTTGGGTTTGGCTCCGAAACTGAGGCAGCTGTTGACACTATCGTTGATTTGAATATTGTTGTATCCATAGATGCGGAGAATTTCTTCGACCACATCGCATTCGCGAGTTACATCAACTTTGCAGGTGGGTATGAGCAATGACATGCCTTCTTCGTTCTCCGAAACAATCTCGATGTCGAGCGAGGTGAGTGCGGTGCGAATGGCCTCGACAGGTATGGGCTGCCCCACGAGGCTGTAGATGCGGTTGTAGTTGATGTCGACGCTGGCGCGGTTGATGGGTTCGGGGTAAATGTCGACCATTTCGGAAGCCACGGTAGCCCCTGCCAGTTCTTTAATCAGGTACACGGCGCGTTGGAGGGCCCAGCGGGTGATGTTGGGGTCGCAGCCGCGTTCGTAACGGAAGGAGGCGTCGGTTTTTAACCCGTGGCGTTTGCTGGTTTTGCGGATGCTGACAGGATTGAAATAAGCGCTCTCCAAGAATACGCGGGTGGTGTTGTGGGTTACGCCGCTTTTCTCGCCGCCGAAAACACCGGCAATGCACATGCCTTCTTTCTCGTTGCAAATCATCAGGTCGCGACTGTCTAATTTGCGTTCTACGCCGTCGAGCGTGACAAAAGGTGTGCCCTGTGGCAGGGTGCGCACTACGACGTGATTGCCAGTAATCATGTCGGCATTGAAAGCATGAAGGGGTTGTCCCACTTCCATAAGGACATAATTGGTGACGTCGACCACGTTGTTGATAGGACGTATGCCCACCGTGCGGAGTTTGTTCTGAAGCCAATCGGGGGAGTCGGCCACGTGTACGTTCTCAAGGGTAATGCCAGTGTAGCGAGGGCACAGACCGGGTTCCTCGACGGTGACGCGGATGCCGTTCTTGCCAGTGGCATCGGAAAGGTCGGCTACCTGGGGCCATTGAATATGCTTGTCTTCGTGGTTGCGGGTATTGAGTACGGCCACCACATCGCGGGCTACGCCGATATGGCTGGTGGCATCGCTGCGGTTGGCGGTAATTGCCACTTCGAGGGTGTAGTCCTCTTCGAGATGGAAATATTCTTTGGCAGGCATTCCGACAGGAGCGTCGTCGGGAAGCACCATAATGCCTGCGTGGTCAGAGCCCAGTTGAAGCTCGTCGGCAGCACAAAGCATACCTTCGCTCACAGCTCCGCGCAGTTTGCCTTTTTTGATTTCGTAGAACTCGGTGTCGGAAGTATAGATCTTGGTACCAATCTGGGCGCAAACTACTTTTTGTCCGGCAGCCACATTGGGGGCTCCGCAGACAATATTGAGCGGGGTGCCTGTACCTACATCTACTGTGGTGAGGTGCAAGTGGTCGCTGTCGGGATGGGGCTCGCAGGTAAGCACTTGTGCTATGACCACATGCTCCAGTCCGCCTTTGATGCTTTCAACTTTCTCAATGCCTTCAATTTCCAAACCACTGAAGGTTAGTAACTCGTCAAGTTCGTTGGGGGTGAGGTCGGTGTCGACATACTCACGCAGCCATTTGTACGATATTTTCATTTATGATGTTTTTTATTGATTCAACTTGTATAGTTTATAGTGTTGGGTTTTCACCCCAGTTTCGCGGTACAGTTGGTTGGGTACTGCTGTGTTTCCGTCAGTTATGAGATGCTGTGGCAATAACTCAGGATTAGACTGTTGTTCGAAGTCCACCCTTGTGAGGTCGATGTGCTTTTCGCGGTAGTAGTAGGCGTAAAGGCTCCATTCCTGAGCCATGGACATCGGTATGCCCACCTGTTCGCCTTCATCAAGCAAGGGCACTATGGTGCGCATGTCTTCCTGCATGGTTATGTCGCGACCCGGTTTGCCGTAATGCATGGCGTTGAGAACCACGGCACCTGTCAGTGCCAGAAGTGCTGCCAATGTCATGGAGATGTGGAACGTGCGTCCGCCCTTTTCTGTCCAATGAGCCACGGCACTTTGAATCAGAGCACCGGCACCAACGGCCACGAAGGGGTAGACTGTAAGAATATAAAATCCGTGCTGTTTAAGGCTTATGGAGATGGGAATAACGCCGGAAAGTGCCAGCAAAAGGCATGTCAAGAAATTACGCCAATCGCTTCGCTCAGGACTTGTATGGTTCTTGGCGCGCATTATGCCCAGCGTAAGCAGGACGACACCCCAAACTATAACTGTCTGTTCTACAAAATTCCATAGTATAGTCCAGCGGTTATTTACAACTGGGGTGTTGAGATTGCCGAGTACCTGGTTGGACAGATACGTTTTGAAGTAGGTGACGGATTCGGGGAAAATCAAACCTGTGGCAGCCACGCATAAAGCAAAAGCGCCCAGGGCCATGAGTGTGTCTGAAAGGGCAGTCAGAAGCGAGTGCTTCCATTGCTGTTTGTTGCCGGTCAGCAGTTCCACAACCCACACAATTATCGGGAGGGCTAAAGGATAGAGCCCTGTGAACCCTTTGCAAAGGAATGCCAAGTAGAGAAAGATTCCTCCCAACGCTGACCACAGGAGCCGTCGGCTTGAGTCGCGATGGAGCAAACACAGAGCCGAGGCCATGACAAACACGGCCATTGTGCATTCAAGCATGTTGTCGTGGGCATTGCGCGACATGGCAGGTACCAATATCCAAAGCAGAAGAGGAAGCCATCCCGTTTTAGTGGAGTATCCCATTCTCTTCCACAGCCTCACGATGAGCCATGCCGTCAGAACAGCGGTCACCATGGTGAAAAGGCGGGTTACCCATAAATGGGTGCCGAAAACTTTGTAGAACACAGCCAGCAGACCCATTGCCAAGGGTGGGTGCTCGTAGAAGTCGGCAAGTAATGATGGCGAGTGCGTCGGGTGCCAGAAAGAACAGACTCCCGATGCCATGTTGTCGGCCACGTTACCATATATCAAGCCGTCCATAAACATGCCCGTGGTCAGCAGAGAACCGCTGATCATCATCAGAAAGACCGATGCAACGAGCAGGTATAAAGGAAGGCTCTTTTTCATAACAAGGGGTTAGCTATCAAGCGTTGCTGATTTTGGCCCAGGTGTCCTTCAAGGAACAGGAACGGTTGAAAACCAGATGGTCGGGGGAGCCGTCGCGGTCGGTGCAGAAATATCCCATACGTTCGAACTGGAAACGCATGGGTTCTTCGATACCTTGCTCGTTGACTACCATGCGGGCGTCGGCCAGGGAAGGTTCCAGTTTGCAGTTCTGCAGCACTTGGAGAGAATTGGGGTTGAGGTTGTCGAGGAAAGTTTTACCCTCGGGAGCCTCGTCGGGAGTTTCGGTGGCAAAGAGACGGTCGAACATGCGCACTTCGGCGTTCACGGCATGGCGGGCGCTGACCCAGTGCAGAGTGCCTTTCACCTTGCGGCCGTCGGGGGCGTCGCCGCCACGAGTGGCAGGGTCGTAGGTGCAATGGATGCAAGTGATGTTGCCTTCTGCGTCCTTTTCCACGCTTTGGGCGGTGACGAAGTAAGCATAACGTAAACGCACTTCGCGACCAAGGCTCAAACGGAAATATTTCTTGGGAGCCTCTTCCATAAAGTCCTCGCGCTCGATATACAGTTCGCGGCAGAACGGGACTTGGCGAGTGCCGTCGGCTTCGTTTTCGGGATTGTTCACGGCGGTGAGCATTTCGGTTTGCTCCTCGGGATAGTTGTCGATGACAAGTTTTACGGGGTTCAGGACGGCCATGCGGCGTGGAGCCACTTTGTTCAAATGGTCGCGGAGGCTGTTCTCCAAACGCACATAGTCAATTACATTGTCGCGTTTGGCAACTCCGATGTCCTCGCAGAAGTTTCGGATGCTCTCTGGGGTATAGCCACGACGGCGGAAACCGCAGATGGTAGGCATTCGTGGGTCGTCCCAGCCGCTGACGTAGTGCTCCTTGACAAGTTGCAAGAGTTTGCGCTTGCTCATAACAGTGTAGTTGATGTTGAGGCGGGCGAACTCGTATTGGTGGCTGGGGAAAATGCCGAGTTGTTGGATGAACCAGTCGTAGAGTGGGCGGTGGATGTCGAATTCGAGAGTGCAGATGCTATGAGTGATGTTTTCGATAGAATCGCTTTGGCCGTGGGCGTAGTCGTACATGGGGTAGATGCACCATTTGTCGCCTGTGCGGTGATGGTTGGCGTGGAGGATGCGGTACATGATGGGGTCGCGCAACTGCATGTTTGGGTGGGCCATGTCTATTTTGGCGCGGAGGACTTTTTCTCCGTCGGCGAATTCGCCGTTACGCATGCGTTGGAAGAGGTCAAGGTTTTCCTCTACAGAGCGGTTGCGGTAGGGACTGTTTTTGCCCGGTTCGGTTACGGTTCCGCGACCGGCGCGGATTTCTTCCTGGGTTTGGTCGTCAACGTAGGCGAGTCCTTTTTTGATTAGGACTATAGCCCATTCGTATAGTTGTTCGAAGTAGTCGCTGGCATAGTGGACTCCAGCCCAGTTGAAGCCAAGCCAACGGATGTCTTGTTGGATGGAGTCAACGTATTCGGTGTCTTCTTTTACGGGGTTGGTGTCGTCGAAGCGCAAGTTTGTTTTTCCGCCGTATTTTTGAGCGAGGCCGAAATTAAGGCAGATAGATTTGGCGTGGCCAATGTGGAGGTAGCCGTTGGGTTCTGGCGGGAAGCGCGTCAGGATGGATTTGTAAGAGCCGTCTTTTAGGCCCTGTTCGATGATTTCTTCCAAAAAATTAAGTGACAGATTTTCTTCCATCTTTATAAAATATTCATTATGTATTAATTATAATATATAGCCCAGTGAGCATTAATCTACAAAAATACAAAAAAAATCTATGTTTTCAAACTTTTTGTTCAATTTAGGAGGTTTCTATTTATTTGTTCTCATTGTCGCGCACCTACAGGACGCACGTAGTTCCCACAGATAATCACCGCACTGCGTAGGGTGTTATTCATATCCTCCCTTTCTGGTTGATTAGTAGAAGTTCGGTTCAGTTGCGGTTGTATACAAGGTTGGGACTGAGGGATTAGAGGAGATAGAGCGATGTTGTAGTTTCGATGTGGTTATGGTGGAGGGGTAAAAAAAAGGCGGTTCCACAACTTTGCTGCGCTGGAGGCGCGAGGCAAGGGTGTGGAACCGTCGGGGTGTGGTCTCCGTTTAGAAAACGTAGCCGAGACCTAAGTACATGGTTGATGTGGTGGTCTTGGTTTTTTCGTTCTTGTCGAGGTCGGAGAATCCCATGGCGTAGCCGCCGAAGAAACGGATGTGCTGCACGGTGAGTGAGACACCTGCGGAGGCTTGGATGTTGAGGGGTTTGTAGGTGTCGTCGCCGGTGTACCACTCCATTTTGGTGGGGGAGGCAGTTAAGGTGTTGCTAATTTCGGAGTTGCCGTTGACGGCATAGGAGACTACAGGGCCAATGTAGAAGGTGAGGCGGGTGTCGTCGCTAAGGTCGGCACCGATGTTGATGAGGACGGGGAGGTCGACGAGTATTTGTGTTTCTTTGACGTGGGAGTCGACCTCGAGGAGTGTAAAGTCGTAGTTACGGGTGTTGTAGCGTCCTTGAAGGCCTACGGATATACCGAAAACGTTAGAGAGTTGGAAGTTGTAGTTGGCTCCGAGGTAGAAGCCATTGAGATTGGACTGCGGGAGGGTGATTTTGAGGATGGGAGAAGGTGTGGGTAAGGTTTCGGAAGCATAGCCGAAGTTAATGCCCAGTCCTTGAGCCTGAACCCCTTTAGAGAGGAGTAGTGCCATGGCAATGACGATGAATGTGGTTATTTTCTTAGTCATGGCGCGAGGTGTTTAGAGTTTGTAGCCGAGGCCGAAGAAGAGGCCTGAGGTTTTGACGGTGACGTTGTCGCTCTTGTCAAGGTCGAGGAGGCCGAGGCGATAGCCGCCGAAGAGGCGGATGTTTTTGTAGTTGAAGGCAGCGCCGAATGTGCCGAGAAGGTCGAATTGCTTACGGTTGGAGTTTTCACCGTACCAGTTGATGTTGTTGCTGGTGTTAAGCACGTTTTCGGAGATGTTGGTGTTGCCTTTGAGTGCATAGGTGAGTGTGGGGCCGGCATAGAGTGCAAGACTGGCGTCGTTGCCGAAGGGGATGGCGAAGTTGAGGAGTAAGGGGATGTCGAGGAGGAGCTGGGTGTGAGTAGTGGTTTCGCTAGCGGAGAGGACGGTGGTGGTGGATTTCTTGGTGTTGTAGCGAAGTTGAGCACCAAAGGAGATGCCGATGTTGCCAGAAAGGGTGTGGTTGTAATTCACACCGGCGAAGAAGCCGGTCATGGGGAGGTTGGAGTTGCCGTTTTTAGCCGTTGTGGTGATGTTGTCGGGAGCATAGCCGATGTTGATGCCTAATTGAGCATGGGCGTTGCCGGCCACGAGAAGAGCGGCGGCGAGGACGAGGAAAGAAGTTACTTTTTTCATTTTGAATGATATTTTGTTGTTATTAAATAGTTATTTTTCAAATGGTTAGAATACAAGCCCGACGCCGAGGAAGACACGGGCTATTTTTTCGCCAGAGGCGTTGTTTTCGTAGCGGCTGAAAATGGGGATAGCTGCTCCGAGGGTGATGTTGAGGAAGTCGATTTTGGCGCCGATGCCACCTATTCCGCTGAGGTTGAAACGTCGGAGGAGTGCGTTGCCGGCTTCGTCTTGGTTGAGGAGATTGGTCTTGTTGTGGAGGTCGATACCGTCAACCCAGTTGTCGCGTTTTGCACTTAGAACGACATTGGCTTCAGGACCGAGGAAGAGGTAGATGCAGGATTTTTCGGTGAGAATGAATCTGTAGTTGAAGGCGAGGGAGGGGTTGATGTTGTTTTCGAAGTATTCGCTGTGGTGGTTGGCACCGAGGACGGTGGTTTTGACATCGCCGGAGAATTGGTTGTAGTATATGCTGAAGGCGAAGCCGGTGTGGTCGGAGAGTTTCATGTTTTGGGTGAGACCAGCGTAGAAACCAAGGTATGTTTTGGTGTCTTGGTCGCCGGATTTGATGCCGAGTGCAGAGATGCCACCGTTGATAGAGGTTTGTGCTGCAAGGGTGCCTGCTGATGTGATGGCAACGACGAGGGCGAGAATTCTGATTATTTTGGTCATAATGATAATGTTTATGGGGTTATTTCAAATAGGAGAGGGTCGGGGTGGCAGTTTAGAGACCTATACGGCCAACGCTGGGTTTGTTGCCATTGTTATTGTTGCCGCTGTTGTTGTTGCCTGTGTTGTTGCCGGAGGTGGAGGTAGCGGTGGCGGGTTTCATGATTTGTATGTAGGAGGGGGATTTGATGGTTTGGCCTGCTACGGAGACGGAGGGACGTACGCGGAGGCCGAGTTGAGAGGAGGTACCTTCTTTGGTGAAGCTGCCAGCAAAGGTTTTGAGGGCTTCGATTCCGGTGCTGGAGAAGAGTTTGTAGAGGTCGGTGCTGACACCCAGGGGAACGGTGGTGGTTTTCTTGGCGTTGATGGTGTAGTTTTGGTTGGTGGTGCCGGTAGCGAATTCTTGGGTGGCTATGTCGAGTGCCCAATCCATGGTGGTAAGAAGCGCACTGCGGTCGGTTGGGTTTTTGACTCCGATGTTGACGTCGAGGGCGAGGGGGATGCGTTTGGAAGTGATGGCGGAAGCGAGCATGACGACATCGGTGGCGGAGATTTGGCCTTTGGTTATGTTGCGAACATTGACGCCTGCAACGGAGACGTTGGAGACGTTTTGGAGTGAGTATTCACAGTTGGCCAAATTGGCTATGCTGGACAGGTTGTTTGCCAGATTGTCCAGGAAGGTGCATGAGGTGAAAGAAAGGCTACATGCAACTGCTACAATGATTAATGACTTTTTCATGGTAGGTGTTTTTTTTTGTTTTTATAAATGCAAAAATACAAAAAATATCTGATTTGGAAGGTGTTTTTATTGTTTTATTATGTTTTTTTGTATTTGGATAGGGAGGTTGCAAAGAGAGGATATGAATGACAACATGTTGAGGGATAGACGTGTCGATAAATTGGTCACTCTTTTATCAGGGCTGGCGGGCGGCTGCACCGAGTTTGCGCGTTATCCATACGGCGAAGGGGATGGTGAGGAGGAAGGTGCAGAGATCGGCAGTGGCTTGAGCCATTTCGACGCCTTGGAGACCAAGGAATTGCGGGAGGATGAGGATGGCAGGTATGAAGAAAAGCCCCTGTCGCCCAATAGAAAGTAGGGTGGCGGGAAAGGTGAGCCTGATGTTTTGGAAGAGCATGCCAGTGGTGGTGGCGAGGGTGCAGAGGGGGAAGACGACGCATTGCCACCTTAGGGCATTGGCACCGATTTGGATGAGTGTTGGGTCCTCACTGCGGAAGACGGCTATGATTTGTGGCGCAAATATGTAGCCTAAAGTGGAGAGAAGGGTGAGCATTGCAGTGGAAACACTGAGAGTGAAGAGGTAGGACTGGCGTACGCGGCGATAGAGGTGTGCTCCATAGTTGAATCCGCATACGGGCTGGAATCCTTGTGTGAAGCCGAGTATGAGGGAGAAGGCAAACATAGTGGTGCGCGAGACGACGGCGAAGGCAGCAACGGAGGAGGCTTCTTGACCCGGTGAGGCAAAACGGGCGGCAGCATAGTTTAGCATGACGGCGGAGGCACAATTGAATGCTTGCCGGAAGAGGGAGGGAAGACCGCCCGCGACGATTTCGCGGTAGGCAGCCCAAGAGGGTTTGAAATTGGAGAAGCGGATGTGGACGGATTCGCCCCTCATGGTTCCATGCAAAAGCAGACACCACGCGAAGAGTTGGCTGACGGCGGTGGCGATGGAGGCACCTGTGACGCCGAGGTTGAGGGTGAAGATGAGAATGGGGTCGAGAAGTATGTTGAGTATGGCTCCGCTGACGATGCCAATCATGCCGAAACGGGCGTTCCCTTGCAGGCGCAACTGGTTGTTGAGGGTGAGGGCTGACATCATGAAGGGTGAGGCAAGGAGGATGAAGCGGAGATAGTTGCAGGCGTGGGGGACGACTGCTGGTGGCGCACCCAAAAGTACAACGAGTTGCGGCAGCAAGGGGAGCCCGACAACCGCGGAGAGAAGTCCGATGAGAAGGGGGGAGAAGAATCCGACAGCAGCCATGCGGCCAGCGTCGTCGTAGCTGCGGGCACCAAGCGCACGAGAAATGAAGTTGCCGGAGCCGTGTCCGAAGAAAAAACCAACGGCTTGGATGAAGGTCATGTAGGCAAAGGCGATGCCAATTCCGGCAGTGGCCTCGGTGGAGAGTCGGCCGATGAAAGCGGCGTCGACAACATTGTAGAGAGCAGTGACCACCATGCTGACCATGGAGGGGATAGCAAGACGCAACACCAGCCGTGGGACTGGTGTTTGCGTCATTTCTTGGTATTTTGATTCGAGATCGGCCAAGGGCAGAGTGGATTAAGAATTAAGAATGGTGGAGAGCAAAATCCTAATTCTTAAATCTTGGAATTGGACAAGGAATTAGAATCCCATGCCAAACATGTTCCAGTATTTGGCTTCAAGTTTGCTCCAAGCGTAGGAGGTGTTCTCGTACTGGTCGCGAGTGAAGTTGTCGAGGGTGGCGTGGACATCGTCAGTGCGGCCGAGACGGTTGTAGCGGGTGGCTTCACGCTCAATAGACTCAAGACGGTTGAAGGCGTTGTCTTCGAGTTTCTTGAGTTCGGTTTCCATGGAGCCTTTGGTGCGTTGCCATGCGACGGTGGCCAGTTTGTTGGCGCGACGATATTTCCAGATGATGGCGTTGGGGTTGTACTCCTTCTGGCCACAGATGCTGTAGGGTTGGGGCAGCTGGCTGTTGCCGCAGAAGATAGGTACACGAGGAGATTGTCCGGGGTTGTCAACTGACATCCAGCAGACACCACCGACGCAGTCGGGAAGCCAATCACGCAACTGAGCCACAAAGGAGTAGGAGCACCACGCCACGCTAACGGTGCGACGGAATTCGATGGTGCCAGGGGCGATGTAGTTGAGTGTGCGCTGCATGGCAGAGGTGAGCCAGGGATTGGCTATGGGGCTGATAATGGTGTCGGTGTATTCTTTGCCATTTTTGTCTTTCTGGGTGACAGGCATTTTAAGGTTTTTGCACATGTTCATGTCGGTTCCTTCATAGGTGCTGCGCAAGAGAGCCATGACTTGGCGGACGTCGACTTTGCTGTCGGGGCGGACAGAGAAGGGGAGTTCTGTGGTATCCATGGTGAGACCCAGTGAGGGAGCGAGGGCGTTGAGGATGAAGTATTCGCGTTCGCGGAAGTTTTTGCCGTTGGCATAGGAGCTATTGAAGGCTTTCCAGAAGATGAATTCGCCTTTGCCGTCCCAGAGACCGTAGCGACGGGCAACAGCCTCGATGTTGTCGGAGCACATAAAGTATTCGGTGTTGCCACGTTGCAGGCGGCCGATGCGCGGGATGTTACAGCTGACACCTACATGGTCGTCGGGGATACGCTGAGCAGCCCATACACCACCGATGTTGTCCTTGCCTTCGCCAAGGATTTCCATTTGCCATACTTCTTTGGTGTCGGCGATAGTGATACATTCGCCACCATCGGCGTAACCGTATACTTTGACAAGGTCGCCAATGAGGCGGATGGCGTCGCGGGCTGTGGTGCAACGCTGTAGAGCAACGCGTTCAAGTTCTTCGATAAGGAACATGCCGGCAGGGTTTCTCAAGGTGTCGGGACCGGAGAATGTGCTTTCGCCAATGGCAAGCTGATGCTCGTTGAGACAGGGGTAAGCGGTGTTGAGGTAGGCGAAGGTGTGAGCCACTTCGGGGATGGCACCGACAAGGCGAACGCCAGTGGTGTCGCCTCTGAAGGTAGTGTGGAGGGTGCCTTTATGAACGGGATGGACGGTGCCGGGTTCGTGGTCGACGGCAGGTTCCATGTGCATCCAGGTGCGGTAGCGGCCGTCGCAGGTATGGGAGGTGATAACGCTGCCGTCGCGAGAGGCGCGTTTGCCTACCATGATGCTGGTGCAACTTTGGCCATCGAATTCAGGTTGGCTTAGTTCCTGGCCGTAACCGGTGAGGAACAGGGTTGACAAAACGATTGAGAATAAAAACTTTTTCATAGTGTAGCGTGTTATTCGTATTTGTTATATTTTTTGTTCTTATTTCAAGGTAAAATGACGGATGATTGAAAGCAGTATGTTTGCGGCAGGGGAGATGAGGACGTCGGGGAAGTTGTAGTCGGGGTGGTGGAGTTCGGGTTGTTTTTCGCCAGAGCCGATACCGAGCATGGCACCTGGGAAGGAGAGCAAATAGTTGGCAAAGTCTTCTGACCAGCGGAAAGGTGTGAGGATATGTCGGAAGGGTAGGCCGTCATCGCTTAGGGCTTGCTCGATGTGTTCGACCATTTGGGATTGGTTCTCGGTGGCACGGAACGGGTCGCGTAGGGTGTGGGAAAGTCTCAATTTATGGCGGGAGGCAATCTGGGCGACCATACTGTTTGCTTCGGAAAGAAGTTGCTGCATGGTGCTGTTGGTGAAGGCTCTCAGGGTGAACATGATTTCGGCGTCGCCTGCCGAGGTGCCGAAGGCCTCTTCGCCAAGGTGTATACAGATGAGTGTGGATTGGCGGAAGTGGTCGTTGTCGGCATTGGGATTGCTGTTCAGATTATTGAAGTTTTGAATGATTTCGGCAATTGCCATACCGGGATTGATGCCTTTTTCGGGTGTGGAAGCGTGAGTGTTGCGACCGGTAAGGTGGTAAATAACTCCTGATGAGGCGGCAGCAAAGGTGTGGTAGTTGAGAACGGCTGTGCCCAACGGGAACCCGGGGAGGTTGTGGAATCCAAAGATGGCTTTGATGTTATACTGCTGCAGGATACCGGAATCGAGGATTTTCTGTGAGCCGGTTCCCGTTTCTTCTTCGTGTTGGAAAATGAGGATGATGTTCCAATTGGGGTTGATTTGCTCTTTGCCCAGAGATTGTGCCAGTTGCAGCAATATGGCTGTGTGGCCGTCGTGGCCGCAGCGGTGCCCGATGGGCAGGGCGTCGATGTCTCCGCGGATGGCTATGGTAGGGTGGGAGAGTTCTTTTCCCCACACTGCAACGATGCCGTATCCACCGACATGGTGATAGACTTTGTCGGGGTGGCACGGTTCCAGTTCTTGCATGATGAGGTCATGGGCATAGTGTTCGTCACCGGATATGCCTGGATGTTGGTGGAGTGATTGGCGGATTTCAATGGGAGTCATGACAGTGAATGGATTAGTTGTTTATATGTGTTACCACGGTGTTCGAAATTGGTAAAGGCGTCGTAGCTTGCGGCAGCGGGGGAGAGGAGACACACGGTGCCTTGTTGTGTATTGTGCAGACACCACGGAACTATGATGTTGTAGTCGTCTTCGATCAGTGAGTTTTTGACAGAGAGGACAGGGTTGTTGCTCCATTCGGAAAACATGCGTCTTCCTGCTTTGCCAACATAGACGATGTTGCGGATTTTTGCACCGGCTTTGTCGGGATTGGCAAGGTAGGAGCCAAGAGGAGAATAGTCAATGCCGCGGTCAAAACCTCCAAGAATGAGGGTGTTGACGTTGCCAATAGCTTCCACGGCGGCAATGGTGGCTTCGGGTATGGTGCTGATGGAATCGTTGTAGAAGGTTACACCGGCAACGTTTCCAACGCATTCAAGGCGGTGCGGCAACCCTTTGAAGGTGGCAAGCCCTTGGGCAAAAATATCTTTGGTAATGCCGACAAGCGAGGTTGCCTGCCATACGGCGTATATGTTGCTCAGATTGTGGTCGCCTCGAAGGGATGTCTCCATGCGGGCAACAATACTGTTCTTAGCGTCGGAAAGCGAATATGGGTGGAGCGTTGATACTACGTTAGGACGCAGCTTGTTCGCGAGATTGTCGAGTTCTTGACTGTCTGTACAATAGAAACAGTGGTCGTTTTTTTGTTGACAAAGCATCATCTGCATTTTGGCCATCTGGTAATCAAGATAGTTGTGGTAGTGGTCGAGATGCTCTTGGTAAAGGTTGAGTATGATGCCGATATGGGGGCCGACGTGGATGTTTTCCAACTGATGGCAGGAAAATTCGGCGACGATGAGGGTGTCGCTGTCTATGTCGGGCAAGATGTCGAACAGTGGGATGCCCATATTTCCGGCAAGAAGTACATGACGACGGTGGCCAAAGGCGTTGTTGAGTATATGCCAAATCAGTGTTGTTGTGGTGCTCTTGCCTTTAGTGCCCGTTACGGCAATTGTCTGGGAACCGAATAGTTGTAGGAAAATATCGGTTTGGGAAGTAATCGTGTCAAGGTTGCATCGACCCTCGAACTTCATTGAGGGGATGCCAGGCGATTTGAGGATAAAATCAAACGGGGTGTTATCTCTTTCCGCCTTCTCAAGGCAGGCGAAAATTTCCTCGTCGTTGGAAGCAATGGTAACCTCGGCAGAGGGTACAAAGCGTTGCAGCAGAGAGCGTGAACTCCTGCCTTCGCGGCCATATCCAGCAATGAGAATGCGGCGGCCGGACAGTAGGTCAATCAATTGCTGCTGCTTGTACATGTTTTGCCAATAGGTTGAATAACTGGGGTGTAAGGTTATGACTGGCTTGCAACGTGGCGAGAGGAGTGTTCGGCGGCAACGGCTGGTAATTTGTCAGCAGTCGCGGACGTCTGTCCTTGTACCAACGGGTTATGGCCATACTGAGCGCGCTGTTCACCTCGTCGACGGTGCCAACACATTCAAAAGGCTTGGTGGGGGCATTGCCGGTAAGTTGTTCGAAAAAGAGTCTTAGTCCTTCATCCTCAAGCAGGTTCTTGCCAAAGATGGAGGTCAGTCGCTCGGGGGCAATAAAAGGTGAGAGAATGATAAATGCAAAAAGGCATTTGGCACATTTACCGCACCAGATGTCCTCCTTGCTGCCTGCGTTGCAGCTTCTGAACACATCGAAGAAAACTTCCTCCTTGCTGAACAACATGGCAATCTGCAACTCGGTCAGCGGTCGGAGAAAACTATAGTAATTATATTCCCCGCACACAAAACGAGACACAAAACTGCGGAAATCGTTCTCAAATTCAAGGCTCTTGGAGTACTGGTGGTTGACATTTGCACCGTCTTTGCCGGCAAGCACCGTCGGTTCGTTTGCGCTGCTTTCGTTGGAGAGGGCAATATTGCCTATGCCGCTTAGCTCGGCGGCGAGCAGTGTATAGAACGCCAGCATTGCGCTGAAGGGCGTATGTCCGTTCAGGCAACCTTCTCGGTTCAGTTCCAGCAGTCTGGGATGTATGGTG
This sequence comes from uncultured Bacteroidales bacterium, assembly GCA_900317955.1. Taxonomy (GTDB): domain Bacteria; phylum Bacteroidota; class Bacteroidia; order Bacteroidales; family P3; genus Colimorpha. The sequence goes on along the minus strand of ONIP01000001.1, from coordinate 58,484 downwards.
CGTTGAATCACCAGCGTATCCTCCATTGTGAGGCCGGCGGCTGTAACACAATTCGTTGTTGCTCCGCGGGGATTCATTATCAACGGCACTACGCGTGTGGCCTCGCCAAGCAGCGACAGCGTCACAACCGAGTCTTTGCCGCCCCCAACGGGTACCAGCGTGGCGTCTTGGGCAAGATGTGTTGAGCCCTTTTCGGGGCTACAATCCTTTGCCTTGCCTTCTGACACTATTTCCATGAAATCCTCTTGTGTGGCTTCAATGCCGTTCACGTAGAAAAACTCCCCGAGTCCGTTAAAGTACGTCTTTTTCCAAAACTCCACCTCGTCGGTCTCAAGACTTCCGCACAGCACCCTAACCCTTGGGGGACAGTAACATTTCCAGTAGCTGACAAGTTCTATCATGCCGATGTTAAACACCAGCCTGTCGATCCGTTTCTGGAGGTTGTCCCATTTCAGGAATGGGCGGTTGGGAATCATAGCGGTGGGAGAAAATACAATGTCCTCGCCTATTCGGAAAGTAAAAACGATGTGCAGCCCGTCGGGCTGCACACCGTATTCATACCCTGCATACACCATTTCGGGATAGGTGCGGCGGAAGGAATTGTATTTTGTCTGATTCGACATATTGGTCACACCTCCGGCCGTTATCGTGATGGGCCGGGTTGGGGTATTTTATTTCAATTTGAATTCTGTCACGCCAATCAGATTTCCGTTGGCATAAAGTTTCAGTTTGTAAACGCCGCTCTCTAGTTCTTCCTCTTCGTCATAGCTCCAGCTCATGTCAAAGGGACGGGTCTGACCGGTAAACTCGTATGCCTGAACCATGGTGTAGGTGGAACGAACGCCGTCGGCTTCAAACTTCTGTTCCACGGTGCCGTTGTGGAGAACTTCGCCGGTGGGAGCCACAATCATGGCATAAACTGTAACTGTGCCGGGTTCTACCACAGAGTTACCCATCAAGTAACCTTCAATGCGGAACGCATGGGTTGCGGAAGCGCGTGAGGTGGGCTTGCCGGTACCGTTGGAGAGGCGTTTGAGCGGAGTAACAGTAAGGTCGGAAGTGGAAAGGATGGAGGCGCGGCTAACTTTGGCGGCCATCTTGGCGTTCTCAACAGCTACATTTTCCACACTCTTCTTCATCGTAACCACTTCGCTGCGCAAACTGTCGTTCTCGTTCTTCAACATAAGGTTCTCGGCGCGGAGACGCTCCAACTCTTCGTAGTATTCGTCGCACTGAGCCTGCAACTGGGCAAGTTTCTTGTTGATGGAACCTTTGGTCTTGGCAATGTTGGCTTTGCTGTCAACGTTGCTCTTGGCGGCCTCTTCGGCAAGGGCGGTCTGCTTGGCAAGCTCTTCGCGCAGGCGGGCAATCTCAGCCTGTTGCTGTGACACCTGGCCTTGCAGCATCGTCACCTGTGCGGCATATTCTGCACCGGGGTTGCTCTCGTTGTCAGTGCGTTGACCCAGCAGGTAGGCCACATGTGCCACCAGCGAGTCGTTAATACAAGTCAACGACACTTTGTCGTTAGTCAGCGATATGATGCGGTTCTCCTGTTCTTTCACAAGGGCTCTCAGACGGGCGATGGCCTCGCGGTCGGCATAGTCGGGAGCGGCCTTCAGGGCGTTCAGTTCAGCAGTCTGTTGATTCAAAAGCTCTTGCAGGCGAGCAATCTCGGCTTTCAGCTTTGTGCGTTCGGCATCCAGTTTTTTCAGCTTGGCAGAGCTGACCTTCGAGCCTCCGCGGACCACCTTCGTACCCTTGCCTTGGGCGGGAGCGTTGCTCACTTGGTCAATCAAACGCTGAATCTCGGCGGCCTGTGCCTGAATAGAGCTGTCTTTCTCGGCAAGCTGGCGGCTGTAGTTGTCGCATGTGCTCTGCATCTCCTGATACTCTTTCATGATGTCGTTCAACCGGGTCTGCATTTCGTTAACCGTTGGTCCGTTTTGGTTGTTTTGGTTACAGGAAACAAGGCAGCCCATAGCCAAAATTGCAACCGTAGCTACCTTGAAAATAGATACCTTTCTCATTGTCTTCATTGTATTTATGTATTTAAATTTATCTATTTGAAAAATATTTTGTACTTTTGTAATCGAATTGCAAAGATAAATCTTTTTTTTTGAATAGACAGATTTTCGACAAAAAATTTATGAAACGGCTGTTTATAACGCTTCTAATCACACTCCTTCCATCGGCTTTCCTCATGGCTCAGCAGCCAGACGGGAAGCAACTTTTCCTCACGCTTGAAGGGGGTGCGGGACTCGGTTACTACCGCGAACTCGGCTCCTCGCCCATCGTTTATAAGGGACTTGAACTGCCTCCGGAGATAAAAGTCAGTATCAACACTCCAAATTGGCGTTACGAAGCTGCCATCTCCATCCGTTTAGGAGCCTACGGATATAAAATCCGCATTCCCTCTATCCACACCTTCGGTCTTCAGGCCACCTTGGGTTTCCAGGCCATGCACCTTGTACACACTGCTCCCAGCCTCTCCCTTTGGGCGGGTGCCGCACTTGGCAACCTCTTCGACATCCGTGTCAACCCCCAACTTGAAAATTCCGCTGTTGGCATCTCCGACTTCACACGGCTCCGCCTCACTCTTGTGGGCGAATATCGTCTCTCCCGCTGGTGCTTCTTCGGCCAGATATGGGCTGACCCCCTCGCTCTTCTCTACCGCCCAGGCTACTCCTACGTCAGCAACTACGACCGCGACATAGCCTCGCCCGTCACTGCCACCTTCGACCAATACAGGCTCTACCCTGCGGCTCTCACCGGCGTTGCCACCCAACTCGGAGCCCGCCTCACCCTACGCAGTGGCAACCAGTTAGGCCTGCTATATGATTGGCGTTATCTCACTTCCCGCACTTCGGGCGCCGTTGCCCCGTGGCGTTTCCAGCAAGCCTCCCATTCTTTAATCCTTCAACTCCTTTTCCAATTATGAAACAATCCCTCCTCCTTTTTCTCTCCCTCTCCGCGGCCTTGTTATTCTCCGGCTGTGAGAAGGCTTTCATGCACCAAACCGAGCCCACTGCCACCCGCACTTTCGACTATCTCTGGCACATCGTCGACCAGCAATACTCTATGTTCGATGTCAAAAACGTCGATTGGAACACCGTCTACGACACCCTTCGTCCCCAAGTGCGCGATGGCATGTCATCCGACAGCCTCTTCACCCTCTGTGCCTCCATGCTTGGCACCCTCCGCGACGGTCATGTCAACCTCTACGGTCCCCACGACGTATCCCACGACGACACCGTCTACTACCGCTTCTTCTCAGAGAGCGGCATCGATATCAACCTCTTGGTAACGACCTACCTTGGCACCTCTTTCCGCACCTCGGGCGGCATCGTCCATACCTCCCTCTGCAATGGCAAAGTTATCTATATTCGCTACAGTAGTTTCTCCAACTCTGTCGACCCCAACGATTTCCGCTATGTTATTACCTGCTATCCCGACGCCGTGGGCATGATATTCGACATCCGAGGCAATGGCGGTGGTGCCCTTCTCAACGTCCACCGCTTGCTCTCCGTTATGCCCTCCCACGGACAGGTACTATATTACAGTCAGATAAAATCCGGTCCCGGCCACAACGATTTCACTCCCCTCCAACCCACCTACGCTCCTGAGTCCGGAACCAATGTCTACACCAAGCCCGTCCTCGTCCTCACCGACCGCGGCTGCTTCAGCGCGGCCAGTGCCTTCGCCATCTCCACACAGGCCTACGACAACATCCGCCTCATGGGCGACACCACCGGCGGCGGCCTTGGTCTCCCGGCCTCCGGTGTCCTCCCCAATGGTTGGGTCTATCGCTTCTCTGTCACCCGCACAATCGCACTCGACGGCAAGAACTATGAAAACGGAGTTCCTCCCGACATCCTTCTCAAGTTCGACCGACAAGCCGCCTACACTCTTCATCGCGACAACATCATCGACTCTGCCTGCGCCCTCCTCCTCAGCAACCATTAAATGAATCAAGTATAGTCAACATATTCTGCAATAATCTAAATTCATTACATAATGCCATTAATCCTAACAATCAATGAAAATTCTAATCCGTGCCAGTTACCCAAACTACCACATGGTCTGCCGTTACGCCCAGAGCGGCCCTGAAGTCTTCAATTGCGACGTCGACGATGCCCAAAATACCCTTGAAGGCAACAAGCCCGGCACAGTAATCTACTCATTCGACGGCGATGACACCCTTTACGAAATCCCTCCCCGATGGTACGATATGTACCTGCTGCTCAAAACCCGTGGTTCGCAGAAAGAGCAATACCTCCGCCTGCTCCTCGCCGAACGCGACGGCACCGCCACCCCTGAGCAACTCTCACAGCTCGCCTCCCACCGACAGCATCTTCGCCAATCCATAATCGACTATGTAGAGGCCAACCCACTGCCTGTAAACGACGAACTTATCACACCCCTTGCACCGACCCCCTTCACCGACGACCAAATCAGCTACAAAGGCCGCATGCTTGTCGAGCTCACCCAGAACTGCTATCCTGTCCCCGACTTCGTCATCCTCACCGCCGAGCTTTCCCGCCATCCCGAACACCTCGAGGAACGGCTTGCCCAGGCCATACACCATCTTGAAGTCATGACCCGTCTGCGTCTTGGCGATTCCGAGCATCCCCTCGTCTTCGCCATCCGCTGCGCCATGCCGCAGTACATCCCCGGTCTCATGCCAACCCTCCTCAACATTGGTGTCACCCGCACTGCCTACAACGCCCTCCGTCGTTCCTTCGACGAGACTATGGCCAACCGTGTCTATCTCTCCACGCTCCATACACTTTGCGAGATGCTTGGCATAGAACGCAAATACGACACCTCCGATGTCTCCCTCCCCCCCGACATGCAGCACAAGCGCATTATCGAAATGGAAGACAGCATCCGTCGCTGCACTGACGGCGACCGTCTCCTCACCGACGCTTTCTTCCAGGCACTGCAGCTCACCCGCCACGTCTATTCCTTCTATACCGAAAACCAGGATCTCATCCTCACCTTCATGCAGGGCAAGCAGGCTTCTCCTTCGCTCATCCTCCAGCGCATGGTGTGGACCATCGGCAACAACGCCTCCTATCCCGGCGTTCTCTACAGCCGTCACAGCCGCACTGGTAAAGGCAGCCAGATTGAAAGCTACCGCAACATCTTTGGCGAGGAAATTATGACCGGCGATGTCAAATCCGACGACCGCGCCTACACCAACCGCGACTCCATTAAACGTGAGTTCCCTGCTGTCTACCACTTCCATCCTCTCCTCGTCAAACTCGAGGAACGCTACCATTCGCCCGTCACCATCGAGTTTGCCGTCGAAACCCGTCGTCACCAGGTAAGTCTCTTCTCGGTGCTGCAACTCAACATGAGCGAGATGACCGGCCGTGCCGCCCTCATCTCCGCCATCGACCTCCTGCGCGAGCACCGCATCTCACGTTCCCAGGTCATGGACATCATCAAACCCTACCACCTGCGCCAGATAGTCTCCGCCGCCATTGACGACCGCTCCATGAAACGGCTCCAGTTCTTCGGCAAAGGCGTCAGCGTCCTGCCCCGCACCGCCATCTCCGCAGTGCTGTGCTTCTCGGCCACCAAGGCTCGCGAGGAGGCCGCCAAGGGCTCCCAGGTGTGTCTCTGTCAGGAACGCTTCGTTCCCGAAGACACCATCACCCTCAACGAGGTTCACGCCATCCTCAGTATGACCCCCGCCGCCATCCATGTTGTTACCGCTTGCCGCGGCTACGGCATCCCCGCGCTCCTCCACCTTCACAACTACGGCATCCGCTTTGAACAAATCGACGGCGAAACAGTCGTCGTCAACCGCGACGGCCTTGTGCTTCACGAGCTCGACCCCGTCACCGTCTCCAGCCGCCAGCAAACCATCTACAAAGGCACCGCTGACTTCAAACCCGCCCGCTTCACAAAATATCTTCGCGGCGAGCCTGTTGACCTCTCGCCCGACGAGGTGGAATTCTTCAGCGAGATGAAGAGCGCTTACGAGGACTATCAGGAAATCGTCACCAGCCAGCAAGCCTCTGTAATCGACGACCTTGACAAACTCGCCCGCCTCATCCGGTGCGAACTCCAAGACCGTCCCGACACCGCCAAGGGCATTGTCAACAACTGGTATGCCGACCACTCCGACCAATATGTGCGCCAAGTGCTTGAGAGCAAGATGGGCTCCCATCTCGACCAGTCGCGCGTCTTCCTGCTCCTCAACACCAGTCGCAAGGTTCATTTCTTCCAGACCGTCTCCGACATCTGTCTCTCTCAGAGACTCAGCGGCCTCAAGGCAGGCTCGTTCATGATTGGTCGTTTTGTCTCCCGCCCCATAGCCACCTCCGTGTGGAACCGTCTCAGCGACCGCATTGTTGCCTTCCTCCTCAACGAATATGTGCTTTACGAGAAGTACCAGCAGGTGCTTGCCGAAGTGGGCGAAATCCGTCTGGCCCGTGCCCACAGCCGCATCGAGACCGAAGGCATCGACAACATGACCATCCGCAACTTCGACCTCTACAACTTCGTACCGCTGCTCTATTCCATCCACAACTGGTCTCAAGTAGCCGCCGAACTCGAAAAAATGGAACATCAGGACAACACCCACATCCTTGTCGAAACCCTCTCGCAGCCTATCGACAAAATCTTCAATATGAGCAACCGTTACACTGCCAACCAAGTTAACAGTCACAAAATGCCATGAAACATCTGCTGCCATACCTTTTAGTGGTGATACTCGCCTGCCCCCGCACCGTTGTGGGGCAGGTCGAGCCCGCCGCACCTGTCGCTGTAAAGACCCCCTCGGTCTTGGCTACGCTCCTCGTAGCCGACACCCCCACAGTCGACTACCGTGTGCTCAACACCCTGCAGCACCGCCGTACCACTGCGGCCAACCGCTTCTGGGTAGGCGTCAGCAACACCTTTGTCCTCTCCTTTGCCGTCCCCGTGGTCGCTGCATGTGCTGCTCCGGTCTCCCCAACATTCGAGAACCACAGGCTGAGTCTTGACTACGCCTGCGAGTCGGCTCTCGCCCTCACCATCAACGCCGCCTTCACCATGGGCATCAAGCAAATGGTCAACCGTCCGCGTCCCTGGGTGTCGCATCATGGCGACCTTGTTTGCCTGCAACATGTCTCCAGTGCCTCGTTTCCCTCCGGACACACCTCCTTTACCTTCACTGCCGCCACCTCCCTCTCGCTGCTTTTCCCACAGTGGTATGTCATCCTTCCGGCCTACCTTTGGGCGGGTTCCGTGGCTTTTAGCCGCCTCTATGTCGGTGCCCATTACCCCACCGATGTCGCCGTCGGCGCATTGATAGGCACTGGCAGTGCCCTCCTTGCCCACTATATCGGCCAGCGCATTGCCAACGCTGCCCCCTATGCCTATACTCCCCCGGTCATAGCCGTTACCATCCCCTTCTGACCTCCCGCGCTCTATCCTCCACCAATGCCTTTGCATTAGTATAACATTTGTTCAGCTTTGGTTTTTCAGTTTCATGGTGTGAATCTACCCTGGAATTATTGTTTGTTCAGTGGCTTTCTATTGTATTTGGCTTTGGCCTAAAAGGGATGGAATTTCTGAATGCTGAAGAGGTTTTTGCCTTTTGGGTGTTTTTTTTCTTTTTGTTTCGGCAAAAATATGTATTTTTGCAAAACGAATTCTATCCTATTAATAATACTATGACTAAATATATCGGAGCTCATGTCAGTGCGTCGGGCGGTGTGGGGAACGCCGTTCTGAACGCCGAGGCTATCGGGGCAACGGCTTTTGCCCTTTTTACCCGCAACCAGCGTAGCTGGGTCAGCAAACCACTCGGCGACGGCGAGGTGGAGCATTTCAAAGCACTTCTTGCCGAACGAGGATTCGACCCGCGTTTTGTGTTGCCGCACGACAGTTATTTAATTAACCTTGGTTCCCCCGATGAGGAGACGCTGGCTAAAAGCCGTGCGGCGTTTCTCGACGAGATGAGTCGCGCACAGCAGCTGGGGCTTACCATGCTCAATTTCCATCCCGGTTCGCACCTCAACAAAATCAGCGAGGAGGAGTGCCTTGACCAGATAGCCCGCGAAATAAATCTTGCACTTGAGCAGACCGAGGGTGTGACCGCCGTGATAGAGAATACCGCAGGGCAGGGTACCAACCTCGGATGGAGGTTTGAGCACATTGCCCGCATTATAGATGGGGTGGACGACAAGAACCGTGTGGGTGTCTGCATCGACACTTGCCATACCCTTGCCGCTGGCTACGACTTATCTACTTCGAAGGGGTATGATTTCTGTATGGAGGAGTTTGAGCGCGTTATAGGGCTGCATTACCTCAGGGCTGTGCATTTGAACGACAGCAAGAAAGGGGCGGGCAGCCATGTGGACCGCCACGAGACGCTTGGCAACGGGGCTTTGGGACGCGACTTCTTTGTACGTTTTATGAACGATGGGCGTTTCGACAACATGCCAATTATTCTCGAAACCCCCGACCCCGCCCGCTGGCCCGAGGAGATTGTGTGGCTCAATTCGTTGGTTCGTTAATGCGGCAATATGTTGTAGCGTAGTAGTATAATGATATGGGATATGAAGCGGTTACTTTTTCTGACGGTAATGTTGATTGCGGCGGCGGGGCTCAGGGCTCAGTCGAACGTGTTTTGTGGCTACGCTTTCACCACAGGATTGGACACTGCCAAATGGATAGATATTCAGCCGCAGCCTGATTTGACATATCCCCTATATTCCCAAAATGTACAACTGCCTTTCCGTTTTACTTTTCATAACCGTACGTATACTTCAGTTAAGATTTATAGAAATGGTGCGGTGATATTTGGCAGTACTCCACAGTATCAGGAAGGTACTAGGAACCCACAATTGCCATATTCCGATGGTTTCGATATATCTGGCATTTGGGGCTTTTGTATGAATATGGTTGCAGGTTTTTTTACTTATTGCACAGCTCCCGACACTGACGGATACAGGGTGTTTGTGATGCAGTTCAAGCCGATGGGTCTTTATTCTCCATCGGGGGGAACGTGGTGGCAGGTGCAGTTGCACGAGCGCGATGGTTCGGTGGTCATGGCTTATAATTTGTATTATTTTCTGTTGTATGACCTCCGCTTTGTGGGTGTGCAGTTTCATCCTGGACAGAGTGTAGCAATCCCTCTTCAGACAAATACCCCTACGATGGATTACGACGAATCTGTTTTTGGTAGTGGATGGCCCGAGATAGGTCGGTATTATTGCTTTACACCTATCGACACGGTGTGCCTTCCACCTATGGTGGATGGGGTGGAGACCTACTGGGATGTCCCTGACAGTGCAAGGATAGTGTGGCAAGGGTGTGACCGGTATCAAAGCTACAGTGTGGAATATGGACCAAGGGATTTTATCCTCGGCACGGGGACGTTGGTTGCCGTCGCCGACACGGAGGTATCCATCTCGGGGCTTATCCCTGGCGAGAGATATGACGCGTACATCACTCCATTGTGCACGGACAGTACTTGGTGCGAAACTGCACGGGTTTCGTTCCGTATGCCGTGCAGTCCTATTGAAGACAATTCCCTTGTTTTTTACGACTTGAATGCTTCTAATGTGGTTTGCAAATATGGCATTGTTGGTCTGTGGAGTGAGAGTATTGGTGTGTTGGATGCAGGCAGCCTTTCACCTTATTCACGCCATACGGTGCATTCAAACCGCGAGGAGCGCGACTTCCGTACCAAGGGGGTGCTCCGTACAGTGCCGGAGAACCATTGTGTGTCGGTGCGGCTTGGCAATTGGTTAAACAATGCCGAGAAGGAGATGTGCATCTATACCCTGCATGTCGACACGAACAATTACGACTTACTTCTGCTACGTTATGCAGTGGTGGCTGAGAGTCCCGGGCATGAACTTGCCAACAATCCCCAGTTTGAATTTGATATTACCGATTCGGCAGGAGGACATATAAACGATTGCTATCACGGCTATTTTGTGACGGGCGATACCTCGGGTTGGCAGCAGGGGTATGGAGAGGCAGTATGGCGCGACTGGGATGTGGCGGGTGTGGACCTTTCCCCTTTGCACGGACGTACTGTCAAGGTGGTACTAACCAGCAAGGACTGTGCCCAGACGGGTCATTATGGCTATGGCTATTTTACTTTAGAGGGTGGACACAAGCATTTCCGTTCCACGTCGTGCAGTGAGGCCGTGGAGAATACTTTTTTTGCACCCGAAGGGTTTTCGTATCGATGGTATGCCGCCGCCAATAGTGGGGTGACATTGTCGCAGGCCGACACATTCCATGTGGCCGATACTGGGGTGTATTGCTGCGAGGTGAGTCATCATTTGTCAGGGCATGAGTGTAGTTTCGTTATGTCTACCTATATGGGCACACGCTACCCAGTGGCCGCCTTTGACCGTGAGAGTATGGACAGCTGCAGGGCTGTGGTGCGCTTTGACAACCATAGTATGATTGCTCGCGACAGTGCCCACACCCAGTTGACTTCCTACCCTTGCGAAGAGATATTTTGGCGTTTTGACGACGGGACTACATCGAGAGAAGAGCATGTCCTGCACCGTTTTACAACAGGCGGGTTGCACAGGGTGACCCTCTATGCCATGTTGGCCGGGGGCAGTTGTGTCGACTCGCTGACGGACACTTTCTATTTAGATATTCCTCACGACACGGTATTCGATACGGTTTGTTCCCGCACAGTGTATTACTTTTATGGGGAAGAGATAGTTGAGCCTGGAGTTTACAATGTTATCGACACCTGCGTAGAACATGTGCTTGTGTTGGAGCACAACCCGGTATATTATAATGAGATTAATGATACCATTGAATTGGGCGAGACGTATAGTTTTGGTGGCCTTGTGTTTGACGGGCCGGTCAAGTATCGGAAGACGTACAGTAGCGTAAGCGGGTGTGACAGTGTGGAGGTGCTATATTTGTGCAGCCGGGAGCATCGTTATCGCGTGGTGTGCGAGAGGGACTTGCCTTTCAGTTGGATGGGATGTTTTTTTTATGGGGCAGGAACAGATACGCTGCATTTTACACCGCAGAATGGGGGCGACAGCCTTGTGGTACTCCATTTGGGAGTGAGGAGTGTTCCGGAGTCAAGGTTTGAGATAGAACCCTTGTGCGACAGTGCCGGAGGGTATGCGTTGAACCTTTCCGACACACTGTGTTACGAGGTGCTTTCGTTGCCGCACGACGGGTCGTTGCCGGAAGGTCGCATTCAATTGGACGAGAGGGATTGGTTGAGAATGGTACCGGACACGGTGACGATGTATCGCATACTTGTTGATTATTGCGACACGGTTTCATGTGCGGTGGAGGACACGGTGCTATTGGCTCCGTCCGTTCCTGTGAAGGCGTTTGTGTATTTTAATCCTGACTTTTTAACAGAGCAGCAGCGCCATGTGACGGCGAGGGACGGGAGCGTTAACGGCACCGAGAGGCAATGGTATGTGGACGGTGTGCTGCAAGCGGATACGGGCAGGAGTTTGGCATTCAGTGTGGATGCCGAACGGGACAGCGCTGTGGTGATGCTTGTGGCAAGCAACAGCACTTGTTCGGACACAGCATACGGGGTAATTGCCGTGAAGCAGCAAGCGTTGTGGTTCCCCAATGTTTTCACGCCTGATGAGTCGGGGAATAATGTTTTCAGGGGGTATGGGGTGAATGTGAGGGATTACGAGTTGATGATTTTTACGCGTTGGGGTGATTGTATTTTCCATACCAGGAATATAGATGAGGCATGGAACGGCACATACCGGGGTGTGAAGAGTCCGGAGTCGGCATACGCCTATTTGTGCCGATACACCACGCTCGACGGTGAGCCGAGGGTGGTGACGGGTACAGTGACGCTTGTGAGGTAGCGGTGCGAGGGGTGTTGCCTCCGGGGTTCAGGCGGAGAATTCTTTCAGTTTGTCAAAGATGTGGTTAAAAACGATGTCGGCGCGAATGTCGAAGGCTTCGCGAGTGGCATAGCCTATGTGGGGGAGGCAGATGCAGTTGGGAGCAGTGGTGAGCGGGTGTTGGTTGGGAAGGGGCGGTTCTTGCTCGTAGACATCTATGCCAGCACCGGCGATGCGGCCTTGCTGAAGGGCGAGGGCGAGGGCGTCGATGTCGACGACGTTGCCACGAGCGGTGTTGATAAGGATGGCGGAGGGCTTCATTAGAGCGATGCGCTCGCTGCTGATGAGGTGGTAGGTGTCGGGGGTGAGGGGGACGTGGAGCGTTACGATGTCGCAATTGCGCATGAGGGTGTCGAGGTCGGTGTAGGAGACGCCCATATCTTTGACTTTTTGATGCTCGGAGCGGTTGTAGGCCATCACATGGCAGCCGAAGGTAATGAGGAGCCGAATGGTGGCAGTGCCGATGGCTCCGGTGCCAACGACACCGACAGTTTTGCCGAAGAGTTCACGTCCGAGGAAGGAGCCACGGCTTCCGCCTTGGAGGGTGGAGTTGTGAAGTGGGGTGATACGGCGCAGTACGTCGAGCATAAGACCGATGGCGAGTTCGCTGACGGCGATGGTGGAATAGCCTGCGGCATTCTGGACTTCGATACCGTGTTGTTTGCAGTAGGAGAGGTCTATGTGGTCAAGGCCGGTGAAAGCCACGGAGAGTAATTTGAGGTTGGGGCATTGGCATAGCACTTCTTGCGGCAGGGGGATGTTGGATATGACAGCCATGTGGGCGGAGGAGAGTCGGCTGACGAGGGTAGAGGGGTCTTCCTTACGGTCGAGATAGTAGGTGAAGTTGTGGCCGAGAGAGGCGAATTTGCTTTTCAGTTTTTCGAATTGGGATTGGTTTATACCGATGGGTTCTACGCAAACGATGTTCATAACGATGAGGTTTTATTGTTGATGGAATGGGTTATAAAGTGGCTGCTTTCTTTTTGTGAGGGATGGCGAGAGAGAGGGCGATGGAGCCTATCAGGATGCCCAGGATGACGAGGAGGGAGGTTATGGTACCGATTTCAAGTCCGAAGAATTCGTGGCCAATCATTTTGACACCGATGAAGCAGAGAAGAATGCCGAGACCGTATTTGAGGAGCCAAAACATGTCGGTTACGTTGCTGAGGAGGAAGAAGAGGGAACGGAGACCCATGATGGCAAAGATGTTGGAGAAGTAGACGATGAAGGTGTCGGAGGTGACAGAGAAAACAGCGGGGATGCTGTCGACGGCGAAGATAATGTCGGAGAATTCGATGACGAGGAGGACGAGGAAGAGGGGTGTCATGTAGCGGCGGCCGTCTTTCTTGACAAAGAAGTTGTGGCCTTCGACATGGCGGCTGAGGGGAAGGAATCGGCTGGCGAGTTTGACGACGGGGTGGTTGGCGGTATCGATTTTTTCGTCGCCTTTGTTGCGGAACATTTTGATACCGCTGTAGATGAGTATGACACCAAAGACGGCCAAGACCCATGAGAAGCGTTCGATTACGGCACCCAGGAGGAAGATGAAGAGGAATCGCATGACGATGGCGCCAAGAATGCCCCAGAAGAGAATGCGGTGGTAGTAGCGTTTGTCGATGCCGAAACTAGTGAAAATCATAATCATGACGAAGATGTTGTCAATGGAGAGCGTTTCTTCAAGGAAATAGCCGGCAAGGTATTGGGAGAAGATTTCTTTGCGGTAGATTTCAAGAGACTGGAGATAGTCCATGTCGGGCAGGATTTTTTGAGCCAGGATGCCACCTTTGGCATATTCCAGCAGTTCGTCCATGTTGGTGATGCCGTGTACCCATTCGGCTTTAAAGAGGAGAAGGAGGCCGAAGAGCATGGCGAGGGTTACCCATACGCCGGTCCAGATGGCGGCTTCTTTTATTTTGATGACATGGTCTTTTTTGTGGAACAGGCCAAGGTCCATGGCAAGCATGAAGATGATAAAGACCATGAAAGCGGCAAAGAATATGAATCGTGATGTCATAATTGGTATTTTAGTGTTGTAATATTATTATGTTCATAAAAATGCTTCGCTGTTGTGAGAACAGGCGTGGCCGAAAAAGAAAAAAGCCCATAGAGGCGTGAGTACGCACCTATGAGTCTCATTGCTTACAAGCAACACCAAGCTATTAGTAGCCAGTGATTTGTTGATGATGCTCACGACCTTTGTCGCCAATTACTCCCTCATAATAGCGATTGCAAAAATACGATTTTTTTTGAAATTAGTGAAAAAATATCTTGTCTGTGCGAGCAGAATCAGACAAAAAGTGGGTGGGAAAGGCGTTCCGTTGGCATATAATTATAAAAGGATAGAGAGGGAAGAGGAGAGGAGTGGGGAGCGTAGGGAGTGTTAAGGGATGAGTGCGAGGGTGTGGTTGCGGAGGGTGATTAGCATGCCGTTGGACTCGGGGTGGAGGGCAAGGTATTGGTGCGCCACGAGTCCCATGGTGTGGCGCAGGTTCAGCTCGCTGATGTGGATGGTGCCCTGAGTGGTGAGGATGTGGTCGACCCCGAGGGGACCGTTGTAGTGGGGTGCGATGTGGGAGAGAATCCAGTTTTCGAGGGCGGATTTCATGGCAGGGGTGTAGCCGACGATTTGCTCGATTTCAGGGTCGGGAAGCAAAAGGTTGGCACGGTAAACCCCTTGTTCGGATTGGAAGAGGGAATAGCCGATGAATTGAAGGGCGTGGTCGTGGATGTTGTATTCGAGGGCGAAGTCGGCTTGTACTTGACGCCGAGGTTCGGCGATAACGCAGCGTTGGGAGGCGATGATTTTTTTGAGCCACTGGAGGTCGAGTGGAGTTAGAGCGAAGGAAATGAAACGCAAGCCTCTTCCGGAGCCAGACCAGGGGGCTTTGAGTACAAGGTGCGGTGTGGTGGAGAGCAGTTGCTCGATTTGACGGGGATTTTGTACGGCGATGCTGTCGGGCTGAAGGGGGAGGAGGGTGGTGCGGTGCTGAAGCGAGCGATAGCAGTCGAGAGTCTGGTCGTCGGGCATAAGGTGCCGTGGAATTCCGTTTTTGAGGAGTTGAGCGACAAGGGTGGTGTTCCATCCCCAGGGCACGATGGTGTTGTCGCCACTTTGCAGCCATTGCTGCACGAAAGAGGGGGTGATTTGCTCGGTGGAGAGGGTAAGTGCGTCGGGGTAGAGGGTCTGCATGATGGAGGAGCCGAGCCGGGCAAAGAGGAGCGCCGATGCAGGGGGTACAAAATGAGGGCTGCCGTTTGCAAGGCAGAGGTCGTGTTCGGGGTTGAAGATGCAGAGCATAGGTCGTAGGGTGGAAATGGAAGAGGGGAAGTTTTTGGCTTCCCCTCTATGGAATGACAGCCGAAAGGCGGCTTATTTGTTGACCTGGAATTTGGTGCAGCCAGTAGCAAAGAAGTTGCTGATTTGGTTGGCGGCAGCGATACCGGCGTTGATGTTGGCCTCTTCGGTCTGGGCACCCATCTTTTTGGGAGTGGCGAAGTAACGGCCTTCGAAAGCCTTGAATTCGGCATCGGCATCGGGCATGATGTCGGTGATGTATTTGAGGTCGGTACGTTCGGCCATGAGCTTGAGGAGTTCGGGCTCGTTGATGACTTCCTTACGTGCGCTGTTGACGAGGATACCACCCTTGTGCATTTTGTTGACGAGGGCATAGTTGATGCTCTGTTTGGTCTCGGGGGTAGCGGGGATGTGGAGAGAAACCACGTCGCAGGTCTCGAAGAGAGCTTCCTGGTTGGCGACGGCTTTGGCCATGCCAGACTCGTTGATTTGGTCGGCGGTGAGGAATGCATCGTAGGCATAAACATCCATACCGAAGCCTTTGGCGATGCGGGCGACGTTGCGTCCCACGTTACCGAAGGCGAGGATGCCGAGTTTCTTGCCCATGAGTTCGGAGCCGGATTTTCCGTTATAGAAGTTACGGACGGCGTAGACGAGCATGCCCATGACGAGTTCGGCAACGGCGTTGCTGTTCTGGCCGGGGGTGTTCATGGCAACAATGCCGCGAGCGGTGCAAGCCTCGAGGTCGAGGTTGTCGTAACCGGCACCAGCGCGGACGACGATTTTAAGGTTTTTGGCGTGGTCGATGACTTCTTTGGTAACCTTGTCGGAGCGGACGATGAGGGCGTCGGCATCGGCAACGGCTTCGTAAAAGTCGTTCACGTCGGTATATTTCTCGAGGAGGGCCAGGGTGTGGCCGTTTTTCTCAACAACTTCGCGGATACCGTCGACGGCAACTTTGGCGAAGGGTTTCTCGGTAGCAACTAATACTTTCATTCTTTTTTTTGCTTTTAACAATAGGAAATCCTAAGGGTGTTAGGATTTCCTATATGATTGATTACTATTTGTTGGCTTTCTCGAAGTCCTGCATGCACTGGACGAGAGCCTCGACGGCCTTGATGGGGCAAGCGTTGTAGAGGCTGGCGCGGAAGCCGCCTACGCTGCGGTGACCCTTGATACCAACCATGCCACGCTCTTTGGCGAAGGCCATGAAGGCATCCTGCAGGTTCTCGCGACCTTCGGCCATGACCCAGCAGTGGTTCATGATGGAACGGTCTTCCTTCTCGGCAGTACCACGGAACATGCTGTTGCGGTCGATTTCCTCGTAAAGCATGGCGCTCTTCTTGAGGTTGATTTTGTTCATGTTCTCAACGCCGCCGATGGTGTTCTTAACCCACTTGAGGGTCTCGTGCATGACGAAGATGGCGCTGACAGGAGGAGTGTTGAACATGGAGATGTTCTTGGCCTCTTCGGCAGCGTGGGTGCGGAAGTCAACCATGGTGGGCAGGGGGTTCATGTAGGTGCGGTCGGTGATTTTGCCGAGGATGTCTTTGCGGACGATGTAGAAGGTGACACCGGCAGGGCCGACGTTCTTCTGGGCACCACCGTAGATGAGACCGTATTTCTTAACGTCGACGGGACGGCTCATGATGTCGGAGCTCATATCAGCAACGAGCATGACATTGTTGATCTCGTTGGCGGCGAAGTCTTTGCGGATTTCGGTACCATAGATGGTGTTGTTGGTAGTGATGTGGAAGTAGTCGGCATCAGCGGGGACAGTCCAACCCTTGGGGATGTAGCTGTAGGTCTTGTCTTCGGAGGAAGCAACGATAACGGTTTCGCCGAAGTTCTTGGCTTCTTTGGCAGCCTTTTTAGCCCACACGCCGGTCTGCAGATAAGCAGCTTTTTTGTTGAGGAGGTTGGCGGGGACATCCATGAAGCCGGTGCTGGCACCACCACCGAGGAAAAGGATTTCGTATTCGGCGGGGATGTTCAACAGGTCGCGCCAGAGCTGACGGGTTTCTTCCATGGTGCGCTCCCAACCGGGGGTACGGTGAGAGATTTCGAGCAGACCGATACCGGTGTTGTCGAAGTCGCGGATGGCATTGATGGTGGACTCAATGGCCTCTTTTGGCAGGACGCAGGGACCTGCATTGAAATTATAAGCTGTTTTCATTTGATTTGAATTTAAAAGTGTTATACTTAATTTCTTATTTTTTGTCGTTAGATTTCTGTTTGCAAAGTTACTCTTTTTATTTAAAATATTGATACTTTTTTCAATAAAAATTTTTTTTGGCTGTTAAAAGAGGTTGTGGGGAGTGTTGAAAGCGGGGTGGAGGGAGGGTGGGGGTGATGTGGAGGTTTTGGGATGAGGGTTATGTGGGGGATGGTGGGTGTAAATTAACTGGTGGTTGCCTTGGAGGTGGGTGGTGTTTGATTTTTCTAACGGAAAATGGTGTCGAAAAAAAATATACTTTTGAACTGGATTATGTGAATAAAAATAGATAGGTTTGAGGATTAATGAGTTAATGTTTGAAGGGTGTCGAATGGGTGTGTGATTTTCAGATATTTGTGTGTAACTAATATGTAATCAATGTGTTGAAATGGTTATTGGTTGATAGTTTATTATTGGACAGACGGTTGATGATGTTATCAACATTTTTGCTTGTAGAGGGTAAAATCTCGAAAAAAAATGTTGGATTGTGGATTTTTTTTCGTATATTATAGGGGTTTTAAAAGGGGTGTTTTTAATTAAATGATTTATTTTTCAGTTTTTTTGAAGGGGGAAAGATTATAGTGTGGGGTGGATAGGCCGTTGTGCTTTATAAAATTTTTTTGAAATGTGCAAATTTATTTTTCACCTTGGTGGGTGATATTTTTGTTGCATTTTTGCATTGAGAACGTCGGACAGGAGGGATTGCGTAAGTGAAACAGAGACAGAGGAGGTGGAAGAGTTGAGAGGTGTCCGGTTCGATAAAAAAACGGTTTACGGCAGGGGTGCCGAGACCGAAAGTTGAATGTGAAAAAATGACAAGAATGAATAGTATGAACGAAGCAAATGCACGAGTTGCTGAAAAGGATTACCAGAGCGTGTGGGACGCTTGTCTGGCATTTATCAAGGATAATTTGCCAGGGCGAGAGAACGAGAAGGTGTTTGACACATGGTTTAAGCCTATAGTGCCTGTGAAGCTTGACGGCGGTACGCTGATAATACAGGTGCCGAGTCCGTTCTTCTATGAGTGGCTTGAGCATAATTATGCCGACTTGTTGAAGCAGGCGATACAGTTGACGCTTGGTCCGCAGGGATGTTTGCAGTATAGCATCGTGATGGATACAAGCATAGCTGAACAGCCCATCACCACGCGAATACCGGCCGTGGGCGGTCAGTCGACGATGAATGTGCCGCGCGATGCCCCGATGGACATCGGACAGGGAGGCCGTGTGCTGCCCAACCCGTTTGTGATACCGGGCATACAGAAGGTTCGTATCAATTCACAATTGAGCGGTTCGTATACATTGCATAATTTTGTTGAGGGTGAGTGCAACCAGTTGGCAAGAGCGGCCGGTTATGCAGTGGCAGAGAAGCCTGGCAAGACGGCTTTCAACCCGTTGATGCTGCATGGCGGCGTTGGGTTGGGAAAGACGCACTTGGCTAATGCCATTGGTTTGAAAACTAAGGAGCTGAATCCCGAGCTGACTGTGTTGTACGTTACATCGGAACAGTTTATGCAGCAGTATATGGATGCCGGACGCAACGGCACGACATCGGATTTTGTTCATTTCTACGAGATGGTGGACGTGCTGATAGTAGACGATATCCAGTTCTGGGCAAACAAAGCCGGTAGAACCCAAGAAGCTTTCTTCCATATTTTCAATACACTGCACCAGTCGGGAAAACAGTTGATTATAACGAGCGACAAGGCTCCGAGCGAGTTGCAGGGTCTGGAAACGAGACTTACCTCGCGTTTGAAATGGGGTTTGGCCGCCGAGCTGCTGCCTCCCGATGTGGAGACACGCATGGGAATATTGCGACAGAAACTTGCCAACGACGGTGTAGAGATGCCCGCCGAGGTGGTGGAGTATATAGCCTATAATATCAACACCAATGTGAGAGAGCTGGAAGGGGCATTGATTTCGCTGATGGCGCAGTCGTCGCTGAACCACCGCGACATTACGATTGACTTGGCTCGCCAGATGGTGGACAAGTTTGTGAAGAGCACAAATCGCGAGGTGACGATAGATTATATCCAGAAGGTGGTTTGCGATTACTTCAATATACCGATAGAGAGTATACAGTCGCGCACCCGCAAACGTGAGATTGTTCAGGCAAGACAGTTGACGATGTATTATGCGAAGAAACTCACCAAGTCGTCGCTTGCCATAATCGGATTGCAGTGTGGCAACAAAGACCACGCCACGGTGCTTCACGCATGCAAGACGGTTGCCAACCTTGCCGACACCGACAAGCAGTTCCGTTGTTGGGTGGAAGACTTGGACAAGAAGTTTAAGGAGTAAGCGCAGAAAGTCCGGTACAGCTGTTGTTTGACAAGTGTACGGACTTGTAGGCAGTATTAGTGACAGGTTATGAAAGTTCCGTTTAAACCGGGTACGTTGATTTATCCGTTGCCTGTGGTGATGGTGAGTTGTGGCGATGAGCCGCAGAATTACAACATCATCACAGTGGCGTGGACGGGAACGGTATGCACCGAGCCCCCGATGTGTTATATTTCAGTGAGGCCACAGCGTCATTCGTATGAGATAATCAAGTGCACGGGGGAGTTTGTGATTAACTTGTCGACGGTTGATTTGGCAAGAGCCACCGACTGGTGCGGGGTGCGGAGCGGGAAGGATGTGAAGAAATTCAAAGAGATGCATCTAACGCCTGAGGCGGGACAAGTGGTGAAGGCTCCCCTGATAGCCGAGAGTCCGCTGAATATAGAGTGCAAGGTGGCAGGGATCCAACGATTAGGAAGTCATGACATGTTTTTGGCCAATGTGGTTGCAGTGAATGCAGAAGAGGGTTTGATAGACAAGTCGACGGGTGCATTCCAGCTGAACCATGCACGGCCGATAGCGTTTTCGCATGGGAAATACTACTCACTTGGTGAGAAGTTGGGCGGATTTGGATTCAGCGTGAAAAAGAAGAAGTAGGCTGCTGCCTGAATGCTGCGTCGAAAAGCATTTTTTTTGACTCCGATAAAAAATAGGTTAAAAAGTACGAAACTTTTTAACCTATAATTGTTTTGGATAGGATTGCCCTATGTAGGGTTAGAAGTCGAAACCGGCACTGAGGTAGACACCCCAATGTGAGGGTTGGTTGTAGCGGGACCAGTGAACGTTGAACAATATGGGGCCGATGAATGATTTGTGGCCGTATTGTATGGCAAAGGCATAGTCGGTAAGGGCGTTCAAGCGATACGAGGAGGCTTCCTCATCATCGAGATTACCGGCAAATGTGCTGAATCCCGCAGCGGTGAAGGAGATGTAGTCTTTTGGGGCGATTTGCCAGCGGAAATCGATATTTGCCACGGCTTCGGCATAGGAATAGGAGAAGAAGTGAGGCATATTGTAGCCGATGTAGGGAATCTGGTTCTCGTAGAATCGTCCGGGCGTTATGCCGCCGATATAGCTTTCCATCCATGAAGGGACTATGCCTCCGTAGATTCTGCCTTCGTATAGCGAGAGGTTGGAGTGGAGCCAGAGCAAGGGCAGGATGGTGAATGCTTTGGCAACAGGGATGGCGGCCTTGATGTGGGCATTGATGTTGCTGGATTTATCGAAAAAATGCAGGGTCTTCTGTTCCCATAAGTCAGGGTAGCAGTAGTGGTAGATGTAATAGTCGTAGCGGAAGTGGGCGTTGATGCCCTTGGTGGGGAAGTAGCTGTCGTCGGTGTTGTCGTAGGTGGCTTCGAAGTAGGGAGCGACGACGAAGTGGTCCCAGTTGTTTACAGAGTCGGCACGCATGCCGTACCACGAATTTTTGATGGTGTCGGAGATATAGTTGCTGGTATCTATGATGTAGGTATCGCCTTCTTGGATTGTGTCGTATTTCTCACGCCATATATAGATGGGGCTGAAAGAGGTTTTCCGCTCGAAGGGTGATACGTGGAATTTGACACCCAACCGTATGGCACCGTGGCGCCAAGAGTGGGTGAGGCTGTAGAGGTCGGCAGTGTTGTACCAAGATGTCAGTGTGTTGAATCCTTCTTCGAGATGGGTCTGGGCCGAGTACTGCTCGATGGTCTGGTAGCGGGTGTGGATGTTGAGTCCCACCGAAGGACCGTTGAGGAAAGCATATTGGAAGTTGAGGGTGGCGGAGGGGTTGTTGCCGATGACGGCCGAAATGTCGGCTTTGAATCCGGAGAGTTTGCGCCGGTTGAAACCGATGTTGAAGGCTGCTGAGAGCATGGTTTTGGTGTCGAACCGCAGTCCGAGACCGAACTGATGGATGGGGCCGCGCTTGCAGTGGAAGGCGAGGGTGAAGGGTTCCTTGTCGCCGTAGAGGCTGTAGGATACTTGGTCGAAGAGTCCTGAGCCGTACATGAGTGCGAGCTCTTCCTCGATGTCGTCGCTGCTGTAGGCATGGCCTTTTTGAATGCTGCTGTTTTTCTCGAAATAGGATACAATGTCGGGGGCAATACCGTTATAAACGATGTTGCCGATGACCACTTTGCGGTTGTGGATATTGATGCCGGGGGTGTTGTTGAGGGGGCGGCTTTTGATGGGACCGACCTTTTGCAAGATGGCGTCAAGACCTTCGGCTTGGCTCTGTGCGGCGACATAGCCGCGGTGGAGACATTCGGCAATGGAGGCGGAGTCGAAGCTCATCATGTTCATGCCCGACATGTCGGGATGGATATAGACGTCGGCCAGGGGGAGGTTGTTGTCGAAGGCGTCTTTGCCCATCAGTGCGATGCACTGCATGAGGAGGTTGGCCATGCCGCTGATTTCGGAATAGGTGCGGGGCTGACTGAGGTCGACGCCGATGATGTAGTCGGCTCCCATGGCGCGAGCCATGTCGGTGGGGAAGTTATTGCGGGTGCCGCCGTCGATGTAGATGCGTCCATCTCGACGGACGGGCGTGAAGAAGAAGGGGATGGACATGGTGGAGCGCATGGCATCAGCCAGGTGTCCATGTGTCCAGTATTTGGCTTTCATTGTGACCAGGTCGGTGGCTACGCAGCAGTAGGGGATGGGCAGGTCGCAGAAGTCCATCGAGTCTTGGTAGCCCACGGTGAGGCTGTTGATGGTGTTGTTGACATTGTAGCCGTAGATGTAGCCGTCTGGAAGGTTGGCTATGAAGTTGGCGGTGTAAACCTGTCCCATCTCTGAAGAGGTGAGGGGATTGGCGGTCTCGTTGGCCTTGCGGGTGATATAGTCTTCGCGCTGCCGGCGTTCCCATTCTTCGCTCTCGTAGCGGAAGGGGGAGCGGATGAAGTAGGTCTCGTTGTACTTGCGCCGCATGTAAGACATCTTGTTGACGGGCACTTGGTCGCTGAGCATCACGCCCCAGTTGGTGGTGGTGAGGATGGTGTCGATTTCTTTGCTGGAGTAGCCCATGGCCACCAGACCGCCTACCAGGCCGCCCATGCTGGTGCCGAGCACCATGTCGATGGGAATGCCCAGTTCTTCGATATACTCGAGGGCACCGACATGGGCTGCCCCCTTGGCTCCACCGCCGGCCAGTACAAGGGCCACAGTGGGACGGTGGCGGCGAATGGAGTCCATCTTGTGCTTCATGCGGGCGATGGCGGCTGAATCGGCTGAGGAGTCGATGCTTGCCGAGGCAAGATGGAACGGAATGGATTTTTTGTCAGCCTTGGCGTGGGTTTTGCCGCTCTGGCTGTTCTGGGCAAAGGCACTGCCGGCCATCAGCATGGCAAGTGCCAGGAAGAGGATAATTCTTTTATTCATGGCCTGATTAATATCTGAGGGTTGTTATAATGGGATAATGGTCGGAAATATAAGGTACATCGTAGTCGCCGTCGAGGGTGCGGAAGAGCGGCACCTTCGACCATCCGCGGACGAAGAAGTGGTCGATTTGTTTGCCTTCGGCTTTGCCAAAGGCATTGTAGGTGATGGCGTTGTCGGTGGTGTCGGCAATGTCGCGGGCAGAGATGAGTTTGGCAGCGGACAAGGGGAGAAAGATGCTGTCCTCCAAAGTGGAGTTCATGTCGCCGCCAAGGATGACGCGGCTGGGGTAGGTGTCGCTTAAGGTACAGAGTTCGAGGATGGAGTTGCGGCGGGCAACGGGACCTACGTGGTCTAGGTGGGTGTTGAGGAAGGCAAAATTGCTATCGGTCATGAGGTCGTGGAACAGGCCCATTGTGACGGTACGGCGGCAGGCGGCATCCCATCCGAAGCTGACACTGTCGGGGGTCTCGCTCAGCCAGTAGGTGTGCTGGTCGAGGAGTTCGAGGCGGTCTATGCGGTAGAAGATGCACATGATTTCGCCGTCGCAGGTGCTATCGGTGGCGGGCAGTCCGTTGTCGCGGCCCACGCCGATGCCCTTATACATCCCTGCCAGGGCGCTGTCAAGGTAAAGGAACTGGTGGGGAAGCACCTCCTGCATCCCGATGGCGTCGGGAGCCTCTTTCAAAATCATGGCTACCACAGCCTCTTTGCGTTGCGACCATGCGTAGGGACCGTCCTCGTTCTCGGCCCACTGGCTGCCGTTGCGTATATTAAACGACATAAATTTCAAATCTTTCGGGGTATTGGTGCAACCCATGACCAAAGTCGCAAAAAGTGCGATAATACATAGTCTCTTCATCTTTGTAAGAATTTATTTCACATTGCAAAGATACACAAAAAAAATGAATTGCACACAAGTGTGTATGAAAAACACGAATTTCCATGAACTATCCATTAATGGTTAATTCAAGGCAATTCGTGTTTTTCAATCCGTTAATAAAGTATTCAGTTAGTCTGATTAAAGAATTAACACGTTCACACATTAACGCATTCAAACGTTACCGTCGCACGACAATGCGCCGTGCGGGAGCGTCGCCAATCTTCACCAGATAGGCACCCGAGGCAGGCACATCGAGCAGCACCTCCTGTGCCGTCTCACGTCTGGTGGCCAGCAACCGCCCCACCACGTCGTAGAGACAGACAGGGTAGCCCTCTGCACCCTCCACTACAATCTGACCATTGGTTACGTATATATTGGCTGCTATTGTGTCTACGCCGTCAATACCATTCTGAGACCCTTCCACAACAAAAAAGGCAGTCAACACAGTATCTTGCAGGACTGCAAAAGTATAGGGATTGTAAGTAGCCCCATCACTCCAATGTGAGAATTCCCATCCGCTATATGGCGTAGCAGTTACCGTTGCTGCTGTACCATACGTATAGCTACCGTCTCCAGAAACTGTGCCATGAATAAGGCTGTCTACCTCCAGAACTACATCATACACATTAATCGAAAAATCGGCTGTTAGTGCTATGTCTCCTGAAACGACTACTTGCCTTGGATTGTCAGTGTTATTGTCGCTCCATGATTCAAAATGGTAATGCGATGCTATTGCTGTCGCTGATATTGTAACCGTGTCATGATAGTTATATTCTCCGCCCCCATTCACAATTCCGAGTGTCTCGTCTGCGCTTTGCAATGATAGGGTGTACCGATTAGGGGCAAAATAAGCCGTGAATGAAGTATCCTGAGTCAAAGTGATTGTACGGGTACTATTAGCATCTCCATCATTCCAATATGCAAAATGATAACCATAATTAGCGGTTGCACGAATCGTTCTATTACTCTGATAGCCAAAAAAACCCCCACCATACACTATACCCATATTCTCATCAGCCGAGGCGACTGATAACGAGAACTGCACAGGGGTAAAATATGCCCAAATGATACTGTCTCCAATTGCGACAACTGAATGTGGGTTCTCGTATGCCCCGTCACTCCAATGGTCGAACCTGTAGCCATAATAAGCAGTTGCTGTTAGTACAACCGTATCAAGGTAGTCCACTGTGTCACTACCCGATACATACCCTCTATCAAAATAATATGACATACCCTCAACACTATATTGATTAGGCGCGAAATAAGCTACTATTGTGCTGTCTCCCACTATGTGAAGCGTATCCGGATTCGACGTTCTTCCATTGCTCCAATGGTCGAAATGAAAGCCATAGTTACTCATTGCTCTAATAATGCATAACGAATCACAAGAAACATTGTTATTTACCTGCTGTATTATAGTAGCTGTACCAAATGCTGTATTGTTAACTAAAACATTTACAATAAAGTTTGGCAAATTATAAATCTGAAGACGATTCCTGTACCCGATCCATCCCGAAGTACTATAGTATGCGCTATACGCTTCACAACTGACAAAAAAGCAATCAACAGTCGAAGGAAACAAATTATAAACATAACTTATCAACGGAGGCACATTGGGCAAAAGCCAAACTGTATCTAATCTAGTACAGCCATAGAACACAGAACTTCCAATGGTGGTAACGGAATTGGGGATAGTGACAGTTGTCAGTCCGCTTAGACCACGACAGAGATATGACGGTATTATAGTCACACTATTTCCAAAGTTTATAGTTGAGATATTTGTGTCCCCCATAAAAGGACTATTACCAGACCCCGATGTACTGCAACTATCAGCATTGAAATTCACCGTCGTCAGACCGCTGCAACCAGTGAATGCATCTTCTCCAATACGGGTAACCGAATTGGGAATAGTAACCGAGGTCAGTCCGCTTAGACCATAACAGAGATATGACGGAATTATGGTCACACTATTTCCAATATTTATTGTTGAAATGTTGGTGTCTCCATCAAAAGCCCTAGTATTATAATACTCCCCTGCGCTGTAGCAACTATTAGCATTGAAATTCACCGTCGTCAGACCGCTGCAACCAGTGAATGCATCGTCTCCAATATGGGTAACTGAATTGGGAATAGTAACCGATGTCAGTCCGCTTAGACCACGACAGAGATATGACGGTATTATAGTCACACTATTTCCAAAGTTTATAGTTGAGATGTTAGTGTCTCCATAAAAAGCACTATTATTATAATACGACGTACATACGCTGTAGCAACTATCAGCATTGAAATTCAGCGTCGTCAGCCCACTGCAACCAGCGAATGCCCGGTTTCCAATATGGGTGACCGAATTGGGAATGGTAACCGAGGTCAGTCCGCTTAGACCATAACAGAGATATGACGGTATTACTGAAACACTATTTCCAAAGTTTATGGTTGATATGTTTGTGTCCCCATAAAAAGGATTAGCTTCAAACGACCCTGCGCTACAACTATCAGCATTGAAATACACCGTTGTCAGCCCACCACATCCAGCGAATGCCCGGTATCCAATCTGGGTGACCGAATTGGGAATAGTAACTGATGACAGTCCACTACAGCCATAGAACGCAGAATTTCCAATGGTGGTAACGGAATTGGGGATAGTGACAGAGGTCAGTCCGCTACAGCCATAGAATACTCCGCCTCCAATGTTGGTGACAGAATTGGGAATAGTGACAGAGGTCAGTCCGCTACAACCATAGAATGCTTCTTGTCCAATCTGGGTGACCGAACTACCAATAGTGACAGAGGTCATTCCACTACAGCCATAGAATGCATAACTTCCAATTTGGGTGACAGAGTTAGGTATAGTGACAGAGGTCAGTCCGCTACAGCCATGGAATGCATCATGTCCAATTTGGGTGACGGAATAGGAGTTTCCCCAACAAGATACACTATTTGGAATCGTTAGACTGCCTGTAGGCTGGGAGTAGCTACCCCAATAATACGAAGGATAAGTTACAACTACTTCATTCCCACCAATTATGTAATAATACAAAGTCTGTCCAGTAGGCGCAATGGCACTAAAATCGTATGCAAAAGTTTTTTGAAGTATTGCAACAATTGCAAAAACAAATAGAATAATGCGTTTCATTCCCCTTATTTATTAAGTAGTCCTTTTTTGATAATTTCTTCATCAATCATCTTACATAATTCGGTAACTTTTGTTATTGCTGCACTTGAAAGTGCGTAGTTTATTTTTATTTTCCCATTAGCATTAGTCTCAACTAATCCCTTTTTATTCTTGCCGTTAAAGTCATCGTCTACTTTTGAATTATTGTGAATAATTAAATGTCTGACAACCAAATATAAAATAGCGTCATTCTTTAAATCACCAGGTACATCAATACCTAAATTTTTAATGAACACCTCTACCTGAAAGGTAGTACTCTTTATATTTTCTATTCTACGAAATACCTTACTTGCGATTTCGTTAATAACATTATCATATGAGCCCAAGTCAAGTATATCTTTATAGGATAATGAATCTTGAGATTTTTGATTTGTACTATAGTACAATCCAAGAATTCTTTTTTTTGAATTAGAATGTGCCAATTCTTTAATTAATGACAAACAATAGTCTGAAAATGCTGCATATAATTCTATTATTGCCTGTTCATTTATTTTGATTCTCGACGTTGTAAAAGTTCTGTTAATATCTTTTGCTCTGGCCGGAGCATTGAGTTGAGGATGGATATTCACGTCTGAACTCAATGCTTTTGCTATTGTCATAGTGTCCTCTGCCTGCTCTTTACATTTTTTGTTAGCAACATTAAGAGCAATATCCATTAATTGCAAATGCTGATTTAGAGAACGAATCTTTCCATCATAAATTTGATACGATTTTGTCATTCCTATATCCCTAATCCGTGTCGGGTGCAACTTCTTCCCAGCGCGATTCCCTTGACGTTGGAGTGATAATTGTGTTGGAGGGAGCATATAAAAAGAGCGCGGGAATCTGCTACTTTGCTTATCCCGCTTGTTTAGGCTCTCGCATTGCCTTTGACTCAGAATAAGCAATGCCGAAGCCCACGCTGACGGTATATAGTAGAACACTATATGCCCAACCATGGACATTGAACATTGCGTTATTGCGGAGTCAAGTAGAACTTGCGAGATTCAAACAAGCCGCAGATAAACGCGTTACAACGTCTTATCTATATGTCCTGTCGCCCACCCCTCACCCTTGCGGACTTCGGGGTGTTTGACGTTGCAAAGATACACATTTTTCTCGACATAACAAGAAAAAGAAATCCCCGCCAGCATAGACCAGCAGGGAATGGGGGTGAAGAAATGAGCAGTTAGCTCAAAGTATGTTTATTATGTTCCTTTATGACATGTTACTCATACTTTTCTGTTTAGTAATCATTCCTTTTCGATTGTTTGTATTAGTTGTCGCAAGTAGGCATCAGACACATTGCTAATTTCGGACTTGTCATAGATGGACATCAGCGTAATAAAAATATCTTCGTTGGCTTGCTGAATATTGTATGTTATCACTCTTGCGCCTCCACTTTTACCTTTTCCCTTTGAGGCAATGGACATTCGATATTTGTATGTGTTGTCCCCTAGCGGCTCTCCACTATAAGGTTTTTCTTCTAAAGCATCAAGAAAGGCCAGGTAGTCAGATTTGAAAGATTTGTATTTCTTTTACAACGATTTTGCCCGCCTTTCGAATTCGGGCAGATAGTCGAATGTTACAGACATTGCCAATGATGATTTATGAAAACAACTGGCGCGCGTTCCTCTTTGCCTGACCCGTATGCAACTCATTGAAGGCCTTCGTCAGACTTTCTTTCACCATCACATGTTGCTCAGATTCGGTATTTTCGATAAACTTTTCCAATGCGATAGATACCTGTTCTTGCAACCATTGTTGCAATGCATTCTCATCGGCAAACGCAGGACGCGCCTTTTCAATCAACATGTCGTTCAATGTAATGCTATATGTACACATGGTGTTTTCTCCTTTTGTTTTTATGTCTTATCTATATGTCCTGTCGCCCACCCTCGCCCTTGTGGGCTTCGGAGTGTTTGACGTTGCAAAGATACCCATTTTTCCTGACATGGCAAGAAAAAGAAATCCCCGCCGGCCCGAAGGCGGCAGGGTAGGATGGTACTATAATACTATAACGAGTTATGCTAATTCATGGGAGATGACACCGTGAAAGGTTATTATAGGTCTGATGCCATTTTGTCAACAACTGTCTTTACAAAGGGGATGTCTTCTTTTACGGTCAGTAAAACCACTTCGGCATCAACTTCAAAATAATGGTGAACTTGTCCTTATTGTACATATAGACCCTCCTTTCTTATTTGGGCAAGGAGTGCAGGATTCATATTTTCACGTATCCTCACAGCATCAACAGGACATTTTAATAGCTCTTCGAGCTCACATTGCAGCCTGTCGAGAGTGAGCAACGAAAGGGCACGTCCCTCATAGCATACATCTACATCACTACCCTCGGTCTGTTCCCCTCTTGCCACAGAGCCAAACACGACCAGACGTGTAATGCCATATCGGTCTTTTGCGTAAGGCAAGAAACCATCCAGTAGTGTTATTATGTCCTGTGTGCTTAGCATAAATATTCCCTCTTTCAGTTTGCAAAGATACACTTTTTTCCTGACATGGCAAGAAAAAGAAATCCCTGCCAGCCCGAAGGCGGCAGGGATTCGATGTTCAAATGCGGATACGGTAGTGCCTTGGGGCATTTCCGTATTGACACATTGGCATGACTACTTCAGGTTCTCGATGGCCTCGCGGGTCCAGTTTAAGAAGAACTCTTTGACCTTCTTGTAGTTGTAGCTTTTGTCCTCTTCAAGATAAGAACTGTTTTGGATGTGAAGGACGCGGCCGTCGGTGTCGAGAATGACCAACACCGGGTATCCAAAGCGACCGGGATTGCCCAACCGTTTCAGTGCTTCGGTGTTTTTGTTGGCTTTCGACGTGTTGACGTGGATGTAGACGAAATTTTTCTTCACTATCTCGGCCAAATCTTTATCCTCGGTGATGAATTGGGAGAATTTGATGCACCATGGGCACCAGTTACCGCCAACTTGGCACATTACCAATCGGTTGGAGTTACGTGCTTCCTCGATGGCTCTGTCAATCTGGGTCATGGCGTTTATTTTCTCGTCATAGATTTTCACAGGAACTTTTGCCTCGTCTTTCTTACCCTTTGCAGGAGCTTCCTTGGAGGTGGTGAAAACCGGCGTCTGTGCCCACAAGGGCATTGTGAGACACAACATTACAAATAGGGTGAGGATTCTTTTCATATTGTTTATTATTGTGGATTTGTGAATTCTCTGTTTGTCGATAGTATGGAATTGAGCGACAACCTTGTTGCAATTATAAAGCCATCAACACCAGCAACTGTGCCGTGAAAATACGGAGGAACATAGTGAGCGGGTAGACCGTGGCATAGCCCATGTTGGGCAGTTTGCAGCCTTCGGGAGCCACGTTGTTGGCAAAGGCGAGTGTAGGCGGGTCGGTGTGAGAGCCACCAATGAAACCCATAAGGGTATAGTAGTTGATGTGGAGCACCAAACGGCCGAAAAGTGTCACGAGGATGGGCGGCACCATGGTGATAATGACGCCGTAGACTACCCACATGTAGTGTGTTTGTACGGTGGCGACAAATGCTTGTCCGGCACCCAGACCAACGCCTGCAAGGAAAAGTGCTATACCGATCTCGCGGAGCATGTGGACACCTTGTCCGTCGGTGAATTCAGTACTATACCAGCCTTTTTTCACACCGAGCCATCCGGCAATAAGGGCAACTACCAACGGGCCACCGGCCAGTCCCAGTTTAACGGGGGCTTTCATGCCCACGGGAATAGGAATAGAGCCAAGCATTATGCCCAAAGCAATGATAACGAAGATTGGGATGAGGAGAATGCCTCCTTTCTTGGTGGTCTGACTCGTTGTCGGACTGGTCGGACTCGTCTGACTGGTCAGGAGTTCTTCTGTGGGCTCTTTCTTGAGGTCAATGCGGCAGAACCAGCGTAAAAGCAGGCAAGATACAATCATGCCCACCACAGCCAGGGGATAGGCCACGGCATAGCCCGCTGCCAAGCGGTCGGCAGCACCTTCCAAGCCCAGGTCGCCCACGGCTTGTTGTGCGGCTGAGAGTCCGGGAGTGTTGGTGATGGCACCGGTGTAAACACCTGCCATGTCGGTGAGTTCTTGATTGGCAAGTTTGGCAATAATAATTGTAATGCCCACGCCCAAAGCAACGTTGACCACGGCCATCAGGTTCATGGCCAGGCCGCCTTTCTTGAACGAACGGAAAAATCCGGGACCCACTTGCAAACCCACTGCGGTAACAAAGAGAATGAGGCCGAACTCTTTGATGATGTGGAGCATGTCGTGGTTGCAGGTAACTCCGATGGCACTCAGCCCGATACCCACAAAGAGTACCCAGGTTATGCCCAGCGTGATGCCTTTAACCTTGATTTTTCCTAACAGTAGACCGGCAAAGATAGCGACAGATAGCATAAGAACTGTTGTTCCTACGCCACCATTTGTAAGTAAATTAGTAAACCACATAGATTGAATTAAAATGAAAAACAAAAATTAAAAATTGAAAATTGAAATGGGTGGCCAGCATGGTCGCCACATTTCAATTTTCAATTTTCACCTTTCAATTCGCTTAGTCACCAAGGGTGGCAACCATAACGGCCTTGATGGTGTGCATACGGTTCTCAGCCTCGTCGAATACGATGCTGTTCTCGCTCTCAAACACCTCTTCGGTCACCTCGATACCGTCGAGACCGAACTGTTTGTTGACATCGCGGCCAACCTGGGTCTCCAGATTGTGGTATGCGGGCAGGCAGTGCATGAATTTGCATTTGGGGTTGCCAGTGTTCTTCATCATCTGGGCGTTCACCTGATAGGGCATCAGCATGTCGATACGCTCTTTCCACACCTCGGCGGGTTCACCCATGGAGACCCAAACGTCGGTATAGATAAAGTCGCAGCCCTTCACACCCTTCACGGGGTCGTCGGTGACGGTCACTTTGGCGCCAGTCTCTTTGGCAATCTCTTTGCAGGTCTTCACCAGCTTGGCATCCGGCTGAAGTTTCTTGGGAGCGATGATGCGGACATCCATGCCCATCTTGGCGCCACCAACCATCAGGCTGTTACCCATGTTGAAGCGGGCGTCGCCAACGTAGGCAAAGGTCACTTGGTTGAGGGGTTTGTCAACATGCTCCTGCATGGTGAGGAAGTCAGCGAGAATCTGAGTGGGGTGGCTCTCGTTGGTAAGGCCGTTCCACACGGGAACGCCAGCGTATTTAGCCAACTCCTCGACGGTCTCCTGCTTGAAGCCACGATACTCGATGCCGTCGAACATGCGACCCAGCACGCGGGCGGTGTCCTTCATGCTCTCTTTAACGCCGATCTGGCTGCCGGTGGGACCCAGATAGGTGACGTGTGCACCTTGGTCTTTGGCACCGACCTCGAAAGCGCAGCGGGTGCGGGTGGAGGTCTTCTCGAAAATCAAAGCGATGTTCTTGCCTTTAAGTGTGGGCTGCTCGGTACCGGTATACTTGGCGCGTTTCAGGTCGCGAGCCAGGTCAAGCAGATAGTTGAGTTCCTTGGGGCTGAAGTCTAAAATCTTCAGAAAATTGCGGTTTCTTAAATTGTAAGCCATGTTATTGTTGTTTTAAATAATTAATTGTTTTCTTCTTCAAATATTTGATTGTCTTTGTTTTTCTTATAGTAGAGTAAATACACCAACCATGCGATTGCACAGACGGCCAAACAGCCGACACCGATAATCGTCAACTTATCGCTGCCAGGCCAATGCATAATGATAAACAGCAGTCCTATCAGGGCAGCCGCCAGCGAGTAACCGGTGAGTGTCATCGCAAACTTCCAGAGGGGTGCACCGATGCGATGGGTGCCGGGAAACAACTTTCCTAAACAGAAAGCTACTACTGCCAATGTGCCGAAGCCTACCGAGAGCAGGGCATCGTTGTAATGCACTCCAGCCACTTTCAGAACCAAGGCAACCAGCAGCAGCACTCCGCCCATGATGGCCACCTTCAGCATGAAAGGTCTGAAATTTGGTAAGTTTGTGAATTGGTTCATGATTGTGCAATATTCAGGTTATTCGGAAAAATCAGAATATTCAGGATTATTACCGCACTATGCGGGTGCCGCAGTTGGGGTTGTCCAGTTGGCCAGCCTCGGTGATGATGCACTCCTTGCCGCCGTTCTCAACAAACATGATGGCTGCGCGAATCTTCGGAGCCATGCTGCCTTCGGCAAAGTGGCCTTCTTCGAGAAGTTTCTTTGCCTCGTCCACGGTAATGGTGTCAAGAGCCTGCTCGTTCTCCTTGCGGAAATTGATGTAGACCTTGGGTACGTCGGTGAGGATATAGAACTCGTCGGCACCGATTTCGATGGCGCAAAGGGCACTGGCAAGGTCTTTGTCGATAACGGCTTCGATACCTCTAACGTAGTCGCTCTCTTCAACCACGGGGATTCCACCGCCGCCAACGGTAACCACAATGTTGCCTGCGCTGGCCAGTTTCTGCACTATTTTGATGTTGTTGATACGGGTGGGTTTGGGCGAAGCCACCACCTTGCGCCAGCCGCGGCCCTTGGGGTCTTCCTTATAGACGGCACCGGTGGTCTTTGCCAGCTCTTCGGCCTGCTCTTTGGTATAGTACGGTCCCACAGGCTTGGTAGGGTTCTGGAACATGGGGTCGAACTTGTTAACGGCCACCTGGGTAACCAGTGTCACCACGTCGCGCTGAATGTCGTGGCGGGCCATCACGTTGCGGAGACCCATCTCGATAAGATAGGCAATAGAGCCTTGGGTTTCGGCCACGCAAAAATCCATCGGCATAGCCTCGATGCCGGCGCGCTTGCCCTCTTCGTGTTGCAGCATTACATTTCCCACCTGAGGGCCGTTACCGTGTCCGATAACGATGTTGTAATTGCGCTTTAACAAGTTGCAGAGCGATTCACATGTTTGTTCAACGTTTTCTATTTGTTCCTGATAAGTGCCCTTTTGGCCACTGCGGAGCAATGCATTGCCGCCAAAAGCCACTACAGCGAGTTTTCTCATTTCGTATATATATTGTTAGTTTTTATAATGTTACGTCTAATTATATAAAGTAATTGGAATTGCAAATTTACATTTTTTTTTTGATATATATATTTTTTATTAACGAAAAGGATTCTCTATGCCCAAGGGTTCACTGGTAAAATTACCATTGTTCTGCTTTTGTTTGGCATTTGTGAAATGGAAGGCAAAGGCGGAACAATTGTTGTCCAATTGCCCAAGGATGTGGCTTGGGGCGGTTGGTGTTTTTGTTATTGTTGATTGGGGTCGGGGCCGGCGGTTACTGTCAGGAGGTCGGTCAGAGTGGATTGGGCGAGGGTTTGGAGTTGGGCGGGAGTGACGTCGGCGAGGGTTTGCATCAGGTTGGTGGAGAGGCGTTCGTCGACTTGGGTGGAGACCATCTGGCGGTAGCGTTCGGAGATTTCGAAGGTGCCGTCGATGCTGCGTATGAAGTCGCCCATCATGTAGTTGCGGACGCGGTCGAGTTCGGCGTCGGTGACGGGTTCCTGCTGCAGACGGTTTATTTCTTGGAATATTTGGTGCACGGCGTCGGGGGTGGATTGAGCGGCGACGTCGGCGGTGATGTATAGTGCTATGCTGTTGCGGAAGATTTGGGTTTGGCTGTAAATGCCGTAGGTGTAGCCTTTGTCTTCGCGCAGGTTGCTCATGAGACGGGAGCCGAAGTAACCGCCGAGCAGGGTGTTGAGCACCATAAAGCGGGTGTAGTCGAGGCTGTGCCAAGGAAAGGGGAGAAGGCGGCCTATGCGTATGGTTGACTGGACGTTGTTGGGAAGGGAGATGTGTGATGTGGGGACGTAGGGCTGGGGGGTGACGGTGAGGGGTAGAGGAGCGGTGGGGGCAGAGGCAGAGGTGGGAGCAAGGTGGTTGTCGGCAAGGGCGAGGAGTTGGTCGTCGATGGGGCCGCTGAGGATGAGGTGGGCGTGAGCGAGGTGGTAGTGGAGGTGGATAAAGTCTTGGACGGATTGGAGGGTGAGGTGCTGGAGGTCGGCGGGGAGTGCGTAGGTGCCAATGGGGTGTTGGAATCCGTAGAGGAGTTGGTAGTAGCGGTTGCGGGCTTGGTAGCTGGTTTTTTGCAGGTTGGTGCTTATTTGGTTGGTGCGTCGGCTGAGGTAGGATTGGAACAGTTGGGGAGTGACGAGGGGTTGCTGGAAGGATTCGGCTATGAGGGGGAGGAGCTGGTCGGCGAATTTGCGGAGGAAATAGTAGGAGATGTTGCTTTGGCATACGTCGGCGGAGCGTTCTACGACGATGCCATGGAAGTCGAGGAATTGGGCGATTTGTTCGGCGGAGTGGATAGCTGTGGCTTCGCCGAAGAGTTGGTTGGCGGCGTGGGCCTGGCTTTTGAGGGTTTGATAGGCACTGCCGGCTTCGAGGGTGATGTCAAGTTTGACGATGCCGATGGCGTCGTTGGGGAAGAGGTGGAGCGTGTTGCCGTTGGGCAGGGTGTGTTGTTGCGGGATGAGAGGTTGGATTGAGGGGGGCTGGAGCATGGTAAAATGTTGAAGTTTTTTTGTTGAAATATTGATAGGTTTAATGTTGATACGTTTAAAGTTGTTTTTTGTGGATTTACATATCAACTTATCAACATATCAACAGATTAAAATGAGGCGTTGATTTTGATGTTGATTTGGCGGGCGGTGAGGTAGTTTGGGACGGGGTAGTAGATGTTGGTGTAGTCGGCTACCCAGATGAAGGAGACTACGTTGTGGTAGTCGAAAAGGTTGAAGACTTCGATGCCGATGGAGAGGTCGTCGAAAATGCGTCCGATGGCCGAGCGGCGTATGCTTTCGAAGCGTGTGAGTTGGATGGTGTTGCCCCAGTCGGCGCGGAAGTAGGGCGGGAGGTGGTAGTTCTCAATAGAGCGGTCGTTTTGGTAGGGATGGGTGGTGGGAGTGCGGGTGCCGAAGATGAAGCTGAGGTTCATGCGCCACCAGGGGAATGTGGGGAGGTAGTCTTGCAGGAATATTTTGAAACTGAGACGTTGGTCGGTGGGTCGGTTGATCCAGCCTATGTTGTCGTTGAGGATGTCTTCTTGTGTTTTCATGAGCGAGATGCTTGCCCATGATTCGAGTCCGGGTACGAAGTCGCCGTTGATGCGGAGGGAGAGCCCCGTGGCATAACCTACTGCTTGTTGGTCGGGGTTGTAGCGGATGCGCATGTTGTCGATGGTGTAGGGAATGAGGTGTGAGAGGTATTTGTAGTAGATGTCGGCGGTGAGGCGGAAGGGTTTGTTCCAGAGGTGGAGGTCCCAGTCGAGTGAGGCGGTGGCTTGGTAGGATTGCTGCGCGGGGATGTCGTGGCAGAGGGTGCCGTCGAGGCGTCGTATTTCGCGGTAGAGGGAGGGTTGCTGGTAGATGCCTGCGGCAAAGCGGTAGAGGAGGTTGGGTGCGGAGTGGGATTTGTAGCTTGCCGACAAGCGAGGGGAGAGGAGGATTTGAGAGGCGAGGGGTGCGGAGGGATGTAGCGTGTGGGTGGTGTAGTATTGGCCGCGTAGACCTGCGGTGAGTTTAATGATGTCGTCGTGGCGGGTGAAGAGGTTGATGTCGCGCTGGGCATAGGCTATGCCGCGGAGGGTCTGGATGCTGTTGGAGGCGTTGTAATAGAGTTGGAGTACGGGGTTGAGGACTGCGGTGTCGTTGATGCCTGGTATGGGGTGGGTGGTGGGGTAGGAGTAGTCGGCACTGTCGACGAGTTTCCATTCGCGCAGATGGCCGGAGATTTGTTCGAGCTGGGCTTTGACACCAAGATTCCAGGAGCCAAGGAGTGCATAGCGGACAAGGTTGAGTTCGGAAGAGTAGATGGTCATGTTCTGGCGGTTGCGGGCGTGTTCGAGGAAGGTGCCGACGCCTTGGTCGAACTGGACAGTGTCGGTGGCGTTTTCGCCCACACCGACGGCATAGAGCCAGTATTGGCTTTGGATATCGTAACTTTCTTGTTCGCGGTTGGAGAGGGCAGAGGTTGTCCAGGTAAGTTTGATGTCGTCGTTGGGGTGGTAGTTGAGGGTGAAGGCACCGAGGAGGGTGCGGTATCGGTCGTTTTCGAGGCCGTCGAAATAGACGTCGAATTTGAGTGCTTGGTCGAAGGTGCCGAAGGTAGTGGTGCGGGTGTAGGGGACGAGGCCGTAGGCATTGCGAGTCCAGACGGCGAGAAGGCTGAGCTCAAGGCTGTCGCTGATGCTGTAGCGGAATAGACCTTGGAGGTCGGTGTAGGCTGAGGTGTAGTTGCCTTCGGTATCCATGCTTGAGAAAAGGTAGCGGTTGGTGTGGTGGCGGAAGCCGAGGGCGTAGGAGAAACGGTTGCCGATGGTGCCAATGGCGGAGGCGGAGCCACCGAGGAAGGAGAGGGAGAGTTGGCGGCGGGGTTGTGAGGGGCGGATGTAGATGATGTCGAGGACAGAGGACATGCGGTCGCCGTAGGTGGCATCAAAGCCTCCGGGGGAGAAGAAAATGTGGTCGACGAGGGCGGGGTTGATGATGCTGAGACCTTCTTGTTGCCCGCTGCGGATGAGTTGGGGACGATAGATTTCGACACCGTTGATATAGACGAGGTTTTCATCGAAGGAACCGCCGCGGACGGAGTATTGTGAGGAGAGCTCGTTGTTGGAGCTGACGTCGGGGAGGGTTTTGATGAAGGATTCGATGTTTTCGCCCGGACCGACGAGGTGTTCTATCTGTTTGGTGTTGATATGTGTGAAGGAGGTGGGTGCAGCTCGTTGGCCGGTGACGGTGACGGAGTTGAGTTGGGTGTTGGAGGGTTTGAGCTCGAAGTCGAGGCGCAGGGTTTGCCCGTTGGAGAGGATGATACGTTGTTCGAGGGGGGCGAATCCGTTGCAGGAGACTCGGAGGGTAACGGTGTCGTGCTGGGTGATGGTGAGGTTGTAACGGCCGCGGTTGTCGGAGGTGGTGCCGTAAGGCGAGGTGGTGCTGACGACGCCGATGGTGGCGTATTCGACGGGGGTGCCTTCAGTAGAGAGAATTCTGCCGTGGAGGGTGCCTTGCGCGTGGAGACAGGGCAAACAGCATGGCAGCAAGGCTATTAGGGTTATGAGTAGTGTCTTGTTCATTATTTTTAGCAGTTGATTAACGGAGTATTCGAAAAAAAATTGTATTTTTGCAAAATCTTTTGCCGCTGACGGTTGTTTGATTTGGGAAGTGAGGGTGTTGGCCGTCGTGGCAAGATAGATAGAAATGAAATAATTTATAGATAATGAAACACAAAATCTTGTTAGCAGTGCTGGTGATGGCCGGTTTAGCCTGCCAGGCACAGAATGAAATTGACAGACAAGGCCGCAGACAGGGTCATTGGCTGAAGACCGACAACCAAGGGGCCAAGGTGTACGAAGGCCAGTTTGTAGACGGCTTGGAGACAGGTACTTTTACCTATTATTATCCCGACGGGAAGGTGCGTATACGCAATGAGTATACGGTGCCGGGCAAGGTGTGCAACCACACGGTGTATGACTCGGAGGGCAATATGCTTGCCAAGGGCGTTTTGAACCAGAAGAACCGCGACGGAATGTGGCAGTTTTATTCGAAGAAAGGCAAATTGTTGAAGATTACCCATTATAAAATGGGTGTGCGCCATGGGCAACAGGTGCTGTTCAATTCGGACGGTGACACAGCCGAGGTGAGTAACTGGAATGACAACCATCGCCATGGGCGTTGGTGGAAAAGGATTGGCTTGAAAGGATATATTACAGCCAATTACGTGAACGGTGGCATTGAAGGCCGACTGGTGGAGTATGACAATGAAGGCCGTTTGGTTCGCGAGGGCTATTATGTGAAGGGTGACAGACACGGTCATTTTGTGTATTATGAAGAAGGCCGCAAGGTGGTGGACGAGACGTGGCGCAACGGTGTGATGCGCGACCGTGAGGTGCGCCTGATGGTGCCTGAAGAACAGTTTGTGTCGATATACGATATTAATTATATGGCACCCAAGGGCAAGAAGTCTACGTATGTGTATCTGACCAACGGCACCAAGCTGGTGGACGAAGAGGAGGCAGAGCGTTTGTATGCCCATGTGGGCGACGAGCGGTTCTCGCTTGCCAACAAAGAGGGGCGCATTATGGTGGCCACTGATTTGATTGTTGGAACGACCCGCGACAGCGAAGGCCGCGAGATTCTGGCTCTCGACCCGAAGCCGGATTTCGATATTTTCCCCGATGAGGATTGCAAGAAACTGCTCGAAAGTTTAAAATTGGAGCAGAAGACAATCGAGGCCGACGGAGTGTTCGATTTTTATGAACATTAATATGAAAAAAAAAGAGGGTGCCTCGCGGCATCCTCTTTCCCATTAAACACTATTACAAAATCCTTTTTAGGTAAAACAAAAAAACCTAAACACTTGATTGATTGCATTTACATGCGTTTTCCTCTCTCAAATGCGATTGCAAAAATACTAACTTTTTCCCACATATTAGGGGTTGTGTAACTGTTTTAATTGTTTTTAACTTTCATGAGAATAGCAACGCATACGCTTGGATGTAAGTTAAACTTTGCTGAAACCAGCTATTTGCAGGAGATGTTCGCGAAGGAAGGCTTTACCATAGTTGACTTTAAAGGAGAGGCGGATTTGTATGTGATCAATACGTGCACGGTGACCTCGGTGGCAGAAAAAAAGTGCCGGACAGCTATTCGGCAGGCGTTGTCGCAGAATCCTTCGGCGACGGTGGCCGTGATAGGCTGCTATGCACAGAATGCAGCCGAACAGATTGCTGCCATACCGGGGGTGAGTATTGTGCTGGGTAACGACAGAAAGCATGAGTTGCTGGGCATCGTGAAGGACTTGTTTGCGGCCAGAGACAAAGGTGAGGCAAAGGAAGGTGAGCCGATGATTGATACGGGTGAGCCAAAGAGTTTTGTGCCTTGCTTTTCGGGGGACGACCGTACCCGTGTGTTTTTCAAGGTTCAGGACGGGTGCGATTATTTCTGCACCTATTGTGCCATCCCGTTTGCACGAGGAAGGAGCCGTTCGGCCACGGTGGCAGAGACTGTTTCAGTGGCGAAAAAAATAGCCGAAAGGGGTGTGCGAGAGGTGGTGCTGACGGGTGTGAATACCGGTACTTTCGGACAGGGAAGAGGGGAGCGTTTTGTGGACTTGCTGCGTGAACTGGACAAGGTGGAAGGTGTGGCGAGGTGGAGGATTTCGAGTATCGAGCCAAATTTGATTACAGAAGAGTTGTTGGATTTTGTGGCAGGGTCGAATGGTTTTCTCCCTCATTTCCATATACCGTTGCAGGCGGGGTCGGACAAGGTGCTGAAGATGATGCATAGACGCTACGACACGGAATTGTATGCCCGACGAGTAGAATACATAAAGAGCATTATGCCAGATGCCTGCATTGCGGCAGACGTAATTGCAGGGTTCAACGGTGAAGGCGAAGAGGAGTTTCT
Source organism: uncultured Bacteroidales bacterium (assembly GCA_900317955.1). GTDB lineage: Bacteria > Bacteroidota > Bacteroidia > Bacteroidales > P3 > Colimorpha. Next base: position 17,994 of record ONIP01000001.1, on the reverse strand, counting down.
TCAAGGCAAGGAATTTATAGAGCGTTTGCCGATTTCGTATTTGCATGTGTTTCCTTATTCTGACCGCCCGAATACGATGGCTATGAAGCTGGGCGAAAGAGTTCCAGTGGAGGAGCGCCGACGCCGTGCCGCTGAATTGCAGCAGTTGTCGGCAAGGATGAGGCATGAGTTTGTGCAGAGCCAGATGGGGAAGGAACATGAGGTGTTGTGGGAGCATACGCGGCATGTGGCTGTGAATGGTTTGAACAACAATGGGTTGGCAGAGCAAGGATTGGAAATGATGCAAGGGTGGACTGAAAATTATATCCGACTGCAACGGCCGTATGAAGGGGGTTTGGTTGGGATGGTGACGCGGATGGTTGTGGACGGTTCAACGATTGTTGAAAACTTTGCTTGCGAAGATTGAAAAAAATGACGTACCTTTGTGTGCATGAAAGCGACAACGTTTTAGAGCTTAACTCTTTGTCGCTGACTTAATTATTTATTTTTTATTATATATATTTTAGTAATCGTTTTTTTATTATGAGCGGACTTTTTGGAGTAATCTCGCACAAGGAATGCGCAGTTGACCTTTTTTATGGTACAGACTATCATTCGCACCTTGGAACCCGCCGCGCCGGCTTAAGCACCATAGAAAACGGGGTGGTGCATTTGAACATTCACAACATTGAAAACACGCAGTTTAAATCCAAATTTGCCAACGACATCCATGAGATGAAGGGCAACAAAGGTATTGGCGTGATTAGCGACACGGATGCCCAGCCAATCGTGTGTAATTCGCATTTGGGGCGTTTCGCGGTGTGCACGGTGTCGCGAATCAACAACATTGCTGAGCTGGAAAAGGTGTGTCTGGACAAGAACCAGCAGTTCACCGAGTTGAGCATGGGACGTACCAACCCTACGGAGTTGGTTGCCTTGCTGGTGACTCAGGGGAAGACCTTTGCCGATGGTATTTCCAATGTGTACGAAAGAGTGCGGGGAAGTGTATCGTTTCTGATTCTTACTCAAGATGGTATCATTGCTGCACGCGACCGTTACGGTCGTACTCCTCTTGTTGTGGGGCGTAGAGAAGGGGATTATGCCGTAGCTTCAGAGACAAATAGTTATGTAAATCTTGGTTATCAAACAGAATATTTTGTAAAGCCTGGTGAGGCCGTAATGATTACCCACAACGGGGTGAAGCAGTTGATTGCACCCAACGACAAGATGCAAATTTGCTCGTTCCTCTGGATATATTATGGTTTCCCGGCTGTTGAATATGAGGATATTAATGCCGAAGAGGTTCGTTTCAGACTGGGTCATGAGATGGGAATAAAGGATGATGTGGAGGCTGATTATGTGTCGGGGATACCAGATTCCGGGGTCGGCATGGCGTTGGGCTATGCTGCCGGGAAGGGTATTCCGTATAAACGAGGCATTCTGAAGTATACGCCTACATGGTCGCGCAGTTTTATGCCGGTGAACCAAGAGGCGCGCAGCCTCGTGGCCAAAATGAAACTGATACCTTCGCACAAAGTGCTGGAAGGGAAGGAAGTTGTGTTCTGCGACGACAGTATTGTGCGTGGCACCCAACTGAAAGACCAAGTGAGGATGCTCTATGCCAACGGAGTGAAGCGTATACATGTACGCATTAGTTGCCCCCCGTTGTTGTATGGTTGCAACTATCTGAATTTCTCAACATCAAAGACCGACAACGAGCTTATCACTCGGCGCGTTATTGCCGAGTTGGAAGGTGGAGAGGTGCGCAATATCGAAGCCTACCGGGACGAAAACTCCAAGGAGTATGCCCGCATGGTTGAGACTATCCGCTCCACAGTTGGTGTGGATACACTGAAATTCAACACCCTCGACACTGTGTGTAAGGCCATTGGATTGCCCAAATGTGACCTTTGCACCCACTGCTTTGACGGCAGCTCTTATGGCGAATAGGTGTCACAACATGGCTTCCCGAAGGATTTTGAAAGTTACTTAACGGGCATTTACAACATTATTTACTGATGAAGAAAACTATAATAATCACTATTTTAACTCTGTTTGCACTGTCGTCGGGTGTCAGGTCGCAGGACACTGTTGCCATGTCTGTGAAAGATATAGCCCCGGCATTTGGGCTGCAAGCTCGTTTTCTTGACGACACTATGGTTGTGGCGCAGTATCTTGACAGCCTTGCTGAGAGTAGCCAAGTACTTACCGATACCTGTGTTACCTTCAATGCGAGGGTTTTAGCACTCCAAAATGTTATGTTGCACGACTACCGCCATGCCGGCGATTCGGTGTGGATGGACCGTAGCCATTACTTGATGGATTATGATTACTATAGGCAGAAACTGAACGACCTGTCGTCGTATCTCCTTCGCCGTGCCTACTCTTTTATTGAGCAGGAGCATTATAGGAAAGGGGTTGCGCAACAGAATACTTTCAATTCATGTAAGGATACAATCAACCGTCTTCACCGCACCATTGTCAACGCTTGTGAGGGCTTTGGTATCAGCGACAGCGAACGCAAGAAGGAACTGAAGGAGATATACTATGCTTATCTGTCTGTTTATAACCGTTATGACTTTTCAAAGTCGGAGGTTAACGATGCCTATATCGATGGCCTAAGCGAGTTTATCCGCTTCCAGAACCACCTTATTGAAAATCTCATCGGAACAGGTAGTTACCGCAATAGGATTAAGAACTTTGTCAACACCTTGAGGATAAAGTGCGGACATGCCCACAGCGATGTGCTCCGCTCCTATCAGCGTGTCTCCTCCGCCCCTTCATCGCCTATCTCTTTCTCTTCAATTGACGGCTATTACGACTACATCGACAGCCTGCAGCGTGTGCTCCATGTTCAGGATTGCTACCTCACAGTTGTTGATTTGCGTGACAAAATAACTGCAAATTCAGACCGTATCAACCGTCTTTACGGTTCCCGTTTCCGTCAAGTGGTGAAGACTTATCAAGAGGTGGCTGGCAGTGTAAACGAAGTACCTGCCTTTACCACCCAGGCCAACGCCGATGCTTTCATTGAACGGATGCAAGAGTTCGTCAAGGTTCAGGACTGCTATCTTCAGGATTACAACCGTCTTTCGCTCATCAAGGAACATGGCGACAGCATTGACAGCCGTTGTTCAATACGTTATGCCGACGTGTCAAAAGCCTACAACAAGATGGTCGATGACCTTTATCCTAAGTCCAAAACCCCCAAACCGGCCTATCGTTCTTTGGACGATGCGGTGCGGTTCAGCATTGAACTTGACCAATTCGAGACCCTTCAACGTCAATATGACACGGTTATTTACCTGCGCAGGGAAATTGACCGTCTCAAAGACTCTATCAGCAGGGGTTGGATGTCTTATATGATGATTAACAACGGCTACCAGACAATTCGCAAGCAGGTGGTTCTCATTCCCTCATTTATCAGCGTACCTGAGGGAAGCCGTTTCATTTCAGAGCTCAAGGAATTTCTTGAAACTGAGGTCAAATGCATTCAGGCCATTCGTCTCATTGACGAGTATCGCAGTCTCGACAACGCATTGGCTCCGCTTATCCAGCCGTACCGCAATCTGCGTAAGGCATACAGCCGTCTGGAGAAAGCCTACATCACTATAAAAGCAATCAACCACTCTTCCGAAGTATACACCTATTGCCGTCAGTTGGAGGCCTTTATCTCTGTTCAAAACGGCATAATGGAGAAAGCCAAGAGCAATGATGCCGCAAGCATTGATGCTTTGTTGTGGAATGTAACCGACATTGATAAAATTGAAAACATTATAGGAATATGAACATCGCAGTAATTCTTTCAGGTTGTGGCAACCGCGATGGTAGCGAGTTGCAGGAATCCCTTTCCCTCCTTGTGGCCATTGATCGCCGGGGTTGGCGCTATCAGTGCTTTGCCCCCGAAGGCCAGTTCACCGTAGTAAGCCACCTTGATGGCAACGAACACGGCGAAAAACGAGACCTCCTCACCGAGTCGGCTCGCATCGCACGTGGCGACATCAAGCCCCTTACGCAGTACCGTCCCGAAAATTTCGATGCCTTGGCACTTCCTGGTGGTATGGGTGCCGCCCGTAATCTCTCCACCTATGCTTTCGACGGAGTCAACATGACCGTCCGTCCCGATGTGGAGCAGGCTATCCTCAGCACCTACAAACTTTTCAAACCCATTCTGGCCATGTGCATCGCTCCCATGGTTCTGGCCAAGGTCTTGGGCAAAGAAGGTATCAAGCTCACTCTTGGCATGGAAAACTCCGCGTCAAAGATTGCAGCCCAACTGGGTGCTAAAGTCCAATATTGCGATGTTGTAGAGGTCTGTGTCGACAGTGAACACCACATCTACACAACCCCCGCTTACATGGTTGGCACCCGCATCAGCGAAATTTTTGCAGGTGCCGAATGCCTTATAATGGCTCTTGAAAACGATTGCCGTTAACCTCATGCATGCCAAAAAAAGAAGGCCGTACATCTTTGTGCGGCCTTTTTCTTTTTACAGTTGCTCCTGTTCTGTCGGCTGTGGCTCTTTGGGATTGGGTCCCCATATATTTGTTCCTGGCTGCGAATCGGTGAACATCCATACGAGGAACAGGATGGAAAGTGCCAGGACTGCAATGGTCAGAATGATGCGTACAATCCCCGTGGTCACATTGGTGAGCGAACTCATCATCGAACATCCGATGAATAAGAAATACCAGTAGCCGCTTCGTCCAATGTCGTGCAGACGGCGAACACTAACCGATATACTTGGAATCAGAACTGCAAGATAATAAATAATATAAAGGTAGAAGAACGGATTGTTGGCAATGGCTTTTATCAATTCCAGATCGTCCATGTCTTCAATCGAGGAGTAATTCATCCCCAGTTTGATGAGTGGTACGAAGGTTCCCACAATCAGAATCATAGTATTGATGAAGTTAATCAGCGTAAACCACCAATACTCGCTTCTGCGGGCTCTTCCGCCAAAGTCAGCATACTGCTTAAAGCATTTCAGAAACCATTTCATAAGGCTTATGCTTTTAAGAGGAAATTAAGGTCGTCTTTCAGTCCAAATTCCTTGGTGTTCTCCATTTTGGTCTTGAAGACCTTCATCTTGTTGGGTTTGCCTATCAGTTTCAGGTCGCCGTTCTCCAGCAGCAGGGCGGTTGCCTCGCGTATGGCGGCCACCGTTGCCTTCGGGTTCACCATGATGTATTCCTTCAAACGGTCGTCGCGAGTCTCTCCGCCATGTTTGGGATCGAAAAAGTCTGTATAGTGCGGGTTAATCTGGAAAGGCACCAGTCCCATGCAGTCGAACGAGTCGGGCATCACGATAGGCATATCGTTCGTGGTGCACAATGTCGGACCAGCCACATTGCTGCCTGCGCTCCAGCCCATATAAGGCATGCCGTCGAAAGCACGTTGGCGAATGGCTTGCATCAAGCCTGTTCGTTGCAGCTGACGTACCAGATGGAACGTGTTCCCGCCGCCCACGGCCACACAGTCGGTGTCGTACACTGCGTTGATGGGCAACGCTTTGTGGTGTACACTCGTTAATTTCACGCCAAACTCGGCGTAAACTTTGGCAACCTTGGCCTCGTAAGCGTCGTAGCTCTTGGTCAGTCCGCCCTCGGCTAAGCTCACGCCGGCATAGGGAACAAAAAGCACTTTCTTTACGTTGTGCCGACGGCAAAAGTCGGCAATCATGTCCTTGCACCAGCCCAAATAGGCTTCTCCGCGCATGGTGCTGTTGCTGATAAGAAGAAGATTACGTTTATCCATAGTGTTTCAGGTTTTTGTTGTTTAATTAATTCTTATTCTCAAATCTCAATAACTCAAATCTCAGGCGTCAATTGTCGCGTAGGTAGCGTTGCGCTCTATGAATTCGCGGCGGGGAGGTACGTCGTCGCCCATGAGCATGGAGAAAACACGGTCGGCGCTGGCGGCATTCTCGATAGTCACCTGTCGCAGCTGGCGGTTCTCCGGGTCCATGGTGGTCTCCCACAACTGCTCTGGATTCATCTCGCCGAGACCTTTGTAGCGTTGCACGTGCACACCCTTGTCGCCTACGGCAATCATGGCTTGCTCTCTTTCCTCCTCGCTCCAGCAGTAATAACTCTTGTTTCCTTTCTTTACGAGGTAGAGCGGCGGAGTGGCCAGATATACATATCCGTTCTCTATCAGTTCCGGCATATAGCGGAAGAAGAACGTGAGCATCAGCGTGTCGATATGTGCGCCGTCCACATCGGCATCCGTCATAATGATGACCTTGTGGTAACGCAGCTTGGTTAGATTGAGTGCCTGACTGTCTTCGGGCGTACCTACTGTAACGCCGAGGGCGGTGTATATGTTGCGTATTTCCTCGCTCTCGAAGGCACGGTGGCGCATGGCTTTCTCCACGTTGAGGATTTTACCTCTCAAGGGAAGGATGGCCTGGTATCTGCGGTCGCGTCCCTGTTTGGCACTTCCGCCTGCCGAGTCGCCCTCCACAAAGTATATCTCGCACATGGCCGGGTCGCCGTCTTGGCAGTCGGCCAGTTTTCCTGGCAGTCCGGCACTGCTGAACACGTTGCCTCTCTGCACCATCTCGCGGGCTTTGCGGGCGGCTTGACGGGCGCGGGCGGCAAGTATCACCTTCTCCACAATGGTCTTTGCTTCGTTGGGGTGCTCCTCAAGGTAGTTCTCCAGCATCTCGCTCACGGCGCTGTCTACAGCCCCGCGCACCTCGTTGTTGCCGAGTTTGGTTTTCGTCTGTCCTTCGAACTGGGGTTCTGCCACCTTCACGCTGATGATGGCGGTGAGTCCCTCGCGGAAGTCGTCGCCGCTAATCTCCACCTTTGCTTTAGCCAGCATACCGCTCTTGTCGGCGTAGGCTTTCAGGGTACGTGTCAAACCGCTGCGGAAACCAGCCAGGTGGGTGCCGCCCTCGTGGGTGTTGATATTGTTTACGTAGCTGTGGATGTTCTCGTTATAAGTGTTGTTATACTGCATGGCTATCTCGATGGGAATGCCGTTGCGTTCACCCTCTATGTAGATGGCTTCGGGCATCAGCCGCTCGCGGTTCTCGTCCAGATAGGCGATAAAGTCGCGCAGACCCTTCTCGCTATAGAAATGGTCGCGATGGGCAGGGCCTTCGCTTTCATCCTTGCCCTCTTCATGACGCTTGTCTTCAATGGTGATGTCGATACCTTTGTTCAGATAGGCCAGTTCACGCATGCGTTCCAGCAGGGTGTTGTAGTCGTAGGTGGTGGTGGTGAAAATGGTGCTGTCAGGCAGGAAAGTGATGCGGGTGCCGGTCTTGTCGGTGTCGCCCACGGTCTTCACCTCGTACAGGGGTTTGCCCTTGCTGTATTCCTGTTGGTAAATTTTGCCGTTGCGGTAAACGTTCACTATCATGTGTTCGCTAAGGGCGTTCACGCAGCTCACGCCCACGCCGTGCAAACCGCCGGACACTTTGTAGCTGCCCTTGTCGAATTTGCCGCCTGCATGCAGCACGGTCATTACCACTTCGAGAGCCGAACGGTGCTCCTTTTCGTGCATGTCCACGGGTATGCCGCGGCCGTTGTCCTCAACGGTTACGCTGTTGTCTTCGTTAATGCTTACGTAGATTTTGGTGCAGAAACCCGCCAAGGCTTCGTCGATGGAGTTATCAACCACTTCATAGACCAGATGGTGGAGACCGCGGAAATTCACGTCGCCAATATACATGGCGGGACGCACCCGCACTGCCTCGAGACCTTCTAATACTGTAATATTACTCGCACTGTAGTCGTTCTTGTTTTGTGTTGTATCGCTCATATAATGTTGAATATGTTTATCCGTTTTTATGTTTGGATATTGCTTTATAAGAAAATGCAAAGATACGATTTTTTTCTGACATAACGGCACTTTTTATGTCAAAAGAAATCAACAAAAAACTAACTTCTCCCCGCTTGATTTTCTCCGTTTTGGGCGGTTGTTACAACTATTTCTACAGCAATGTTTTAACTTCGCTGCAATAACTATTGGACTACAACTGCTCCGCAGTGGTCTTGCACCCTAAAAGTGTGAAGCGGCTTTGGGACTGATGTGGTGCAGCTGGCGTGTGGGCGGAGCTACATCTTCAGGGTTTCGGACGGGGTTGCGGCGCGGAGGGCGGGATGGTCAAGGTCGGAGGGGTTCACGGCCAGGCATTGCACGGTGGCGGCGGGCAGATGGAAACGTCCGTGGCGGTCGGTTACTACGGTGTACATCAGCGTATGGGTGCCGGCGGGAAGTTCTTCGATGTATATGTCGAGGCAGTTGACGGGTTCGGAGGGCGTGGCGGCAACAGAGCCGAGATTGGCATCGAGGTTTTTGACTTCTATCCAGTTTCTGTTTTCAGCAGTAGTGGCGACTACGCTGACCTCGCTGTGCGAGGCGAAGCAGGCGGCCATGGGGGCGCGCAGATAGAGGCGGTCAATGGGGCGGCTGAGGGTGAGGGTCAGCCTAATGGTGAGTTCGCCGATAGTCGAGGTGGTGTCGGCTTTGGCCGAGGTGTTGATTATCTCGCGGCTGAGGGTGATAAGTGGTTCGGCTTTCTGCTGCAAGGGTTGGTCATAGTCCCCAAGCGACGAAAGGCCAGGTTGCCCGGCGGGCAGCAAATGTCGGGCTACAAGGCGGGCGCGGTGCATGTCGTCCCAATGAGTGGTGGGGGCTAAGTAGCGTATGCGCTGCCGCACTTGGTCGGCTAAAGCGGTGTCGTGCAGCACCTCTTCGAATATGTCGATGTAGAGGTTTATCAGCATCGAGTTGTGGTCGAAGTGTTTCCAGCGGCGGCCTAGTTCGGGATGGGCGGGGTCGTAGACTGATGACTGGACGATGTTCTTGGCCATTTGCCGTGCCAATGCCGTATCGCCGCTGCGGTAAAGGTAGGGGATGACCCATTGGTCGGGTTTTTTCTTTAGGATATTGGCATGTAGGCTGTCGAGCATGGCGTAGTAGGCGGTGTCGAGAGGATATTGGGCAAAGTGGCGGCGAAGGGTTATCCATTGGGCGGCATTGTAGGTCGTGTTGGGGAAGCGTTTCCAGTATTGGAACATCAGACTGTCGGTGGTCTCTACTGCCCGTTTGATGTTGAAGGCGGCGGGGATGGTGAAGTGGGGACAGTGTTGTTGCAGTTGCATGATGATGTTGAGGTTATGTATGGCGGAGCTTTCGTTGAAGAGGGACTTCTGGCCTCGGATGCAGGGCCAGCCGCCAGAGGGCAGTTGGGCGTCGGTGAGTACCTGTACCAGCGAGTCGGCGTTGGGGCGGTTGAAGACGACGGCATAATAAAGTGAGTCGAAGAGATTGTTGATGTTGTCGGGCTTGGCGCGGTCGTAGGGGTAGAACATGCCGCGGAAACGGTTAGTGAGGGTGCGGTAGTCCTTGGCGACGGAGGGATAGGCGTTGGCGTGCAGGCGGGGATGGCGCAACAGGCGGAGGGTGGAGGTCTGGGCATCGAGGACTATGTCGTTGTGCAGCGGGTCGCCGATGGCGAAGGTGAAGGTGCGGGACTTCGGCGCCAGCGGGAGGAGGGTGTGGGGTGCCTGGATGGGGAATAGCGCCGTGGTGGCTCCGGCAAGCAGGGTTTCGGCTTCCGGTTTTCCTTTCATTTTGGCGCCGTTGAACATACGGACGGCAAGGCCGTTGGTGGTGGAGCCGTCCATGCGGTCGACGCGGAGGGCTATGGCGGTGCTGTCGCCTGCATATAGGAACGGCGGCACGTTGGGCATGAGCATGATGTCGCGGTAGGTATCGAAGAGGTTGGCGCGATTGACGAAGGTGCCGTCTTCAGACATGGCAACGAGGCTGAGCCACCAGCGGGCGAGTCGTTGGGGAGCGTTGAAACGGATGTCGACAATGCCGTTGCGGTCGCTGTGCAGGCGGCCAAACCAGGGACCGTATGGCGAGAGGTTGTTTCGGATGGTGCCTTGGGGTTGCGAGAGGTTGTCCACTTTGCCCCAAGACATGTCGGGAATAATTGACGCTGACGCACAATGAAGAACAACGTAGCCGTGTGTGCCTACCGAGAGAAGCGCCATGACCCGACGCTGGTCGAGGTAACTAACGTTCTGCATACGTTGACGGTAGTTGTTTGACAGACTCAAGCGGTAGAAAGGTTTCTGCTTTTCTTTAGTCTGGTTGCCAATTGTAAGTCTACTGCGATTGTCGCTGTACCCACTGCCGAAAAATTCGTATTGGGGAGAGTAGTGATAGCGATATGCCTGTTGGGGGTAAAAACTATGTTGGCCAACATGTTCGAGATGGTTGATGGCTTCGTCGAAGGCGGTGAGAGCCATGATGGACTGCACGGGGTTGCCGAGGCTGTCGGTGACACGCAGCCGCCAGTGGACGGGGGCACCGGCATAGAGCTTGTGAAGGCGGAAGCCGGAGTCGGCCGGGGTAAGGTTGAGGACTTCGGGTTCGAGCCATTGCAACTTCAATTGGGGTGCGAGTTGCAGTATGTCTACACCGGTCGAGCCGGAAAAGCGTTGCCCTTGGTGGTAGGCAAGGATGGAGATGCATATTCTGTCCGACCATTGCTTCTGGATGGGGAGGGCGATATGGGTGAAGCCATGGTCGAGGCGCAGGTGGCGGAGCATGACGATGTTATCACCGCAGTTGATGAGCAGCATGGCCGAAATCTTCCCGGCTGAGCCCACACGCAGGTGCAGGGTGTCGCCCGGGTGGTATTGTTTTTTCTCGGTCGAGGCAAAGAGCGTCAGGCTGTCGAGCGGCATGGGGGCGTTGAAACCGAGGTGCGACACTTGCAGGGTGTCGGGGTGCAGGTGAGGATTGGCAGAGGAGAGGATGAGACGCAAGTGTCCGTCGGGCAGATGGATGGGCGGAACAAGGCTGGAGAGCGGCACGAAACTGGATGTGGCGGGGATGGATATTTCGCCCTGCCACACGTGGGAGGGGTTGGTGTCTATGGGTGTTCCCGATGCTGTGACGGTCTCGATGGTGAGGAGTGCGGTAGTGGACAATGGACTGTTGTCGAGGCTTTTGCAGCTGACATAGATTTCGTCGAGACTGCCGATATAACGTGAGTTATAGTCGCCTGTAATATTGTTGGTTGAAGAACGGTATTGGTTGATTGAGAAAGCTCCCGTATAGTCTCCCACGGCTATGGAGATGCTTTCTTTGACCGTTTCGCCCATTGGGTCAGTGGCGGTTACGGTGAAGAGGTATTCTGTATATTCGCCGTCGAGATAGGGGAGGAAGTCGTATTTGACGGGGGTGAATTGGAAGGTGAAGTCGCCTGTCTGTGCACCTTGGTTGTCCGGCTGGGTTGGCAGTTCGCCGGTGCTAACGACGAACGAGCCCCCGTCGTGTTCGGAGCCGACATTCTTCATCCAAGGGGCGAAACCGAAAGACTGGGTCAGGGTATAGGTGACCGAGGAGGGAGCCACCGCAGAGCCATTGCGGGAGGTGAGCCGACCTTGTATGGTGACGGGTTGGCCGTAGAGGTGGGTGTCGGCGGTGGTGTTGAGCGAGAGCGAGAGGGTGGGGAGGGTGTAGTTGTCGACCGAGAAAGAGGCGGTTCCCATAATGTTGCCTTCGTGGTCGTAGGCTATAAGGTACAGATGGTTGTCGTATTTTTTGTTGGCATTGAGCACTTGTGGCAGGATGAAGCTGCCTTCTGCCCAGCCCATGTTGTCGGTGGTGAGTTGCAGGGAGGTGATGCTATCGGAGTAGTAGTCTGTCGACAAGGTGATTCTGACGCGGTGGTTGGGAACCGGCTGGTTGGTTTTGGGGGTGCTGCGTTGCACCATGGCGGTGAAGTGGACGGTGTCGGAGAAGCGGTAGACATGGGCGTTGAAGAAGAAGGAAACCAGCGTGTCGGAGTCATCGTCTTCCCCGTCAGGGTCAATCTGCCCGCGACTGACAATGTTATACGACTGGGACCCGAGTTTGACGGTGATGGGGTGGCCTTGATGGGTGATGCTGTAGACGGGGTAGGTGTACTCCCCAATGGGCATGAGGGGGCTGAAATTGAAGCGGCCGAGGGTGTCGGTGAGTGTGGTGAGGGTAAGGCTGTCGGTGTCGGGATTTTTAGTGTAATAGTATTTCCCCTTCATCGTGACAGGGATGTTGGGGATGGGTTGGCCTGTTTCAATATTCATCACAAGACCTTGGCCGTGGGACTGGGAGATGGGTACGATGGTAGCCGTTTGGCAGGAGAATGTGTAGTGGTAGACTTCTGGCAGGCAGCTGTCGGGGATGTCGAGAGCGGTAGGGAAGGGCATTTCGGAGACAATCATGGAGTAGTCGCCTGCAGGGAGTGATGGGAAATGGTAGCGCTGTTTGTGTTGGCTGCCGGCCGTGGGCTTGTGCACTTGCACGGTGAGGCTATGCAAGGCGGGCTGCGAGAGGGCGTAGCGTAGCTTTTTGTTGTAGGGCAAGGTGTCGAAAGTTTTGCTGATGGAGGGCAGTATGCGGAGATAGAGGGTGGTGTCGGTGTCGCCGGTATAGGTGAAGAAGCACCCGCTGCCCGGGGCCACAATGGGGCCGACATCCAGCCTGGCAGAGGGCAGTGAGCGGAATTTGATGGAGTTGCTTTGGCGGTATGCATTGGCGTAGTGGTCGATGAATGTGCAGAGTTCGCGGCAGAGGGTGCGCCATTGTATGGAACTGGTGTCGGTGCCGTTGTGGATGAGATATGTCGCAACGTCTTGCAATATGGCGAGTTTGGTCAGGGTGGTGTTGCCTTGGGGCTTGGGCAAGGCGGCCAGCACGAAGGGGTTGCACAGGGCGTGGTAGAGGCTGTCGCTGTAGACAAGTGTGGAGCCGTTGAAAAGGAGGTCGGAACCAACGATGTTGTGGATGGCGTCGTAGGAGACGGCTTCGTAGAGCGTGAGGATGGAGTAGTCGTTCAGGGTGTCGTGGGTGGCGAGGAAGTCGTAGTCTTTCATCTTTATGCTTTGCAGCAGTGTGGCAGGTGTGGAGAGGGCAGCTTGGCTATGGAACAGGATGAGGGTGGACAGCTTCTCATTGCACCATTGGCTGTAAACGGTGTCGTCAAGGTTGTTGGGACATGGGGGGTCTTCTGTATTAAATCTATGTTGGTTGCGGTTGCGCAGTACTTGGGCATAAGTGCCTGCCAGCAGGGTGTGGCAAAGAGCTTGTTCGGCAGGGGCGAGGTGGGGAAGGGTGTGGCGGAGGAGGGCTTCGGCGTTGGTGTTCACGGGCAGTTGCTTGCCCACAGTGGCCATGCCGAAGGCCGCCCGCAGAAGAAGGTATGACTGGCCGTTGGTTTTGGCGCAATCGTATTCCTGCTGCAAGAGGGTGAAGGCGTCGGAGTAGGCACCGGCTTTGGCAAGTGAGTCGGTTTTTGCCATGTCGGCAGCAGTGCCGCAGGGAGATTGAGCAAACAGGATATGTATGGATAATAAGGTAATAATGAATATGATATAACGTTTCATGGATAGGGAGGGGGTGTTTATTGTTTGTGCAAAGTTAGTACTTTTTTTAGAAAAAAGGGGAATAGTGGGGGGCATTTAACTTTTGTGTCGAAAAAAAAGTGTATATTTGCAAGGTGTTATGATAAAAAGGGTTGCACTTATAGTGTTGATAGTGTTAAACTTGGGTGCTCTGTGCGCTCAAGAGTTCCGTTGTTCTGTTCAGGTGAACTATCAGAAACTGATGTCAACGACACAGCAGTTTGAGTCAACCGACAAGCGGATTTTTGAGAGCATGAAGCAGGCGTTGGAGGATTTTATCAATCAGCGTCGATGGACAACCCTCGAGATGCAGCAGCAGGAACGGATAGACTGCACCTTCAGTTTGATTTTGAACGAGCGGACGAGTTTGACCGATTTCAAGGGTCAAATATCAGTCCAGATGCGCAGGCCGGTGTACAATTCGAGTTACACGACGGGTTTGTTCAACTATATAGAGACACCCGATTTTATGTTTGTTTATAACGAGAGCCAGCCGTTGGATTACGACCCGAATACGTTTTATGGTAATTTGTCGTCGGCAGTGGCGTACTATGTGTATATCATGCTCGGGATGTATTTTGACAGTTTCGGGCAGGGGGGCGGCGAACCGTTTTACGAGATGTCGCGTACCATCTGCCAGACGGCCGACGCGCAGCAGCAGTATAAGGGTTGGAGCGGGAGAGAGAGCCAGAAGGCACGTTATTGGTTTATGGAGAACCATACCAATTCGGCCTACGCTGCACTCCATTCGGTGTATTACCAGTATCACCGACTGGGGTTGGACATGATGACGAGCGACCAGAAACAGGCCCGGCAGAATATTCTCGGGGCTCTCGATTTATTGAAACAGGTGCATCGCACCCGCTCGGGGTTGCTGTCGGTTCAGCAGTTTGTGGATGTGAAGATTTCGGAATTGGTAAGTATCTTCACGCCTGCCCCTGCCGATGAGCAGAAGCAGGTGTATGACATTATAAAGGATGTAAGCCCCATCAATGCCTCGAAATTGAAAGGGTTTGCCACAAAGTAGGATGATTGTTGAGTAGAAGGAAAGGATTATGACAAAAGAGAAATAAGAGAAATAAACGTTTCAATTATAAAATAATAACAATATGACACAAATACCTATAAAGAAAGAGACAATCGACAAGATTGCCCAACAAAACAAGATTGCCAATCCCGGCAAGGCCTCGATCCGCGAGATGCGCAAGATGATACAGGATGTAGAGAAGGAGACGGGCGTTCGTTTTGTGAAGATGGAGATGGGAATACCCGGCCTGCCCGCACCGCAGGTGGGTGTGCAAGCCCAGATTGAGGCATTGAAGAGCGGAGTGGCTTCTATCTATCCCGAGATTTACGGCACGGCAGACTTTAAGAAAGAGGCTGCCCGCTTTGTGAAGAATTTTCTTGATATCGATGTTACCCCCGACTGCTGTGTGCCGACAGTAGGTTCAATGCAGGCTGGTTTTGCCAGTTTCCTGACACTGACTCGCTACGATGCCAAAAAGACCAAGGTGCTGTTTATCGACCCGGGTTTCCCCGTGCAGAAACAGCAGTGCCGTGTGTTGGGTATCCCGATGAAAACCTTTGACGTATACGAGTATCGCGGAGACAAACTACGCGAGAAGCTGGAAGAGGAGTTGAAGGACGGTGATGTGGCTTGCTTGATTTACAGTAGCCCCAACAACCCCGCTTGGTTCTGTTTCACCGAGTATGAGTTGAAGATTATCGGCGAGATGGCCAACAAGTATGGTGTGGTTGTGCTTGAGGACGACGCATACTTCCTGATGGATTTCCGCAAGGACTACAGCGTTCCCGGTCAGGCTCCGTTCCAGCCCACCGTGGCAAAGTATACGGACAATTACGTGTTGATGATTTCCGGTTCGAAGTCGTTCAGCTATGCCGGTGAGCGTATTGCCATGATGATTTGCAGCCCGAAGTTGTTCAATATGGAGTGCCCGGATCTGGCACGTTTCTATAGCCAGACTCAGTTGGGCCGTGCGTTGATATTCGGTACGCTGTATTGCCTGAGTTCCGGTACGGCACATTCGGTGCAGTATGCTATGGCTGCCATGCTGAAGGGTGCTAACGACGGCACATTCAACTTTGTGAAGGATATCAAGGAGTATGGCGAGAAGGCCAAGATTATGAAGAAGATGTTCACCGACAACGGATTCTATATTGTTTATGACAAGGATATGGGCGAAGATGTGGGCGACGGCTTCTATTTTACGTTCTGCTATCCTGGCATGGGAGGCATTGATTTGCTGAACGAATTGATTCGTTATGGTATCAGCGC
The DNA here is from genome assembly GCA_900317955.1 of uncultured Bacteroidales bacterium. Taxonomy (GTDB): domain Bacteria; phylum Bacteroidota; class Bacteroidia; order Bacteroidales; family P3; genus Colimorpha. The sequence goes on along the minus strand of ONIP01000001.1, from coordinate 2,298 downwards.
CATCTCGCTCGATATTACGGGAAGCCACAAGCAGGGTATCCGTGCATGTGTGGCATTGGTGCTGCGCGACCAGTTCCCAGACTTGAAAGAGCGTTTGGAGAAGTTCCACGCCGACCATCCGGTAAAATAAAAAAATAATGGTTTTTCATAATTGGGGCGGGGCGTAATGTCCCGCCTTTCTTTTTTTGAAACATAAGGCTCTTCAGGTAGTTGTTATTAACAAGGTGATACCGAACTTCCGTCGTGGCAGATGTTCGGAATCATTTTGTTATTCTCGTTGGGCTGAATTTGCAATTCGAGGTTGAATCTATACCTTGCAGTTCTCGTTGGGCTGGATTTGCAGTCCAGCCCAAAGGGGTAACAGGATTTGCAATTCGCATAATAATGTACTGGGATGAAACGGCGTGGATGGCAATAAAAAACAAACTTCTTCGTTACACCATTGATGATGGAAAAACACGGCATACAAAACCACTCAACCTTCACGGGCAAAGAACGCGATGAGGAGACAGGATATGGTTATTTTGGTGCGAGGTATATGGACCACGAGTTGATGACCATGTGGCTGAGCGTTGACCCGATGGCGGATAAGTATCCTGGCATCTCGCCGTATGCCTACTGCGCCTGGAATCCTGTTAAGTTGGTGGATTTGGATGGAAGAGAAATGGATGTTCCGCCAACCAAGAAAAAGAAATATGAAAACGCGAACAGCAACAATAGGCAAAAATTTAGCAAGATATCTTGGGGGGAAACGTCTGGAATATATCCAATGAAGAATCCCAATGATCCTAATAATAAAGAACTTTGTTATAATCCAGTAAACAGGGATGAAAAAAAGACAGAAGAATTATTAAAAGCTCGTGCCGCCATTCATCTTATAGGCACACAACGGAATTCAACAGTCCATAAAGGGGATTGTGATATGAAAAATACTTTACAAAGAACCCTTGCAACATATCATTTGACATCGAACTTTCCTGATGTTGATGCGGAAATATTAAATGATGAGAATGTAAAATACTTCTTTTTGTCACCGGATCCAATAGTGGCAACACCATCGCTAGACCCAGATGGACAAGAATGCGTTATGTCATATGGGCCTTTCTATAACGTTGGAGGTGGAGATGCCGGCGAAAAGGGACCTATATACATACATTTTTATAAAGCCATCCCGAAGGAAAAATCACAAAAAAAGAACAATAGGAAATGAAAATTATACTTTTACACATTATTGGAATGGTATTATTCCACGAACCCATGAAAGCCTCAAATTGGTACGACTCCGTTTTGGTCAGAGCAGACAACGGGTATGTTACCTATTATGATTCTATAAGTCCTTTAAAAAAAGCCCCTGATGTCATCATCGAATGGTGCAAGAAGATTTGTCCCAACAATCTTATGGGGAGGAATCAGATTTTCGAGATGTCATATAATGATGTAACATTATATTCAATAAGGTACTCTGGGATAGGATTTGAAGAGTATTACATATTGGCATATGATTCCCGATCAAATAGTCTGTCTAACAGCCCATTTGTAATAAATGGGAAATGGAGCGCAGACAATGAATTGGGCTTCGATACACCAATTCTAAGAGGGAAGATGATGGAAATAAGAGAAAATGATATCTTGTTTCGGGAAAGGGTTCATAATGGGACATCCTACAATGCAGTCCTGTTATATTGCCTGTCATATAATGATAGTCTTGATTTCAAAATAAAATACTGCATTGAGGAGTACTCATTATGCACTACTCCAGAAATGAGTATGGATGAGTATTTTATTATAGAAAGAGAAGTAACACCAGGACTTCATGTCAATTGTTTTCTTGAATTCGATCACAACGGACGACAAGCCATTGGGTCGTATTCATTGTCCGAAGAAGGAGTAATCTCCAACATTAAAGTAACAGACCTAGAGCAATACCAATGGATTGTCACAACATCAGGCATAGATGCACAGTTGTTTTCAAAGAAGGGTTCTTCATATTATTTCAATACATCCATCGAATAATCCTTCGTGGCGGATATTCGATACCGCAACGTTGGGAAGACTTTGAGGATGTTATGTTTCGTACCTTTAGACTGGACTTGCAATCCAGCCCAACAGAATAACAGGATTTGCAATCAGCACTTGCCGCTACACCTACGACAACGCTGGCAATCTGGTAGAGGAGCAGAATCCACTTGGGGAAATTTATTACGACTACACATACTACAGGGTGCTGAACAAACGTTATAGCAACATGACAGGGAACAATGTGGCTTATACCTACGGTACCAGTGGTACTTCCAAGGG